>NZ_CALRWL010000028.1:0-79376 GCF_943371865.1 Azorhizobium sp. AG788
AGACGATGACGCGCATTACCGGCACGCGGATCGGGGATGTCGTCGAAGATCGAGATCAAACAGGACATCGGCGGCGCCTCCTCTACGCCGCCCACCAATCGAATCCGTTTCGCCAAAATCGACAACTGCCAAATGCGATTCCCCTGCCCCCGCAAGGGGGGAGGGTGAAATCCGCAAGGGCGTCGCCAAGATTTGAGGTGTCCGTCCCGGCATGGCGGGCCGGCCCCTCCCGACGCAACGCGCCCCCTCCCCCCGTGCGGGGGAGGGCTGGGGAGGGGGGTGAAACGGCCCCGGTCCGCCCGCACGGCGGGTAGAGCTTGGTCGGAGAACAGCTTCAGCCGGCGCCTATGCGCAAACGCAAACGGGCGCCGGTGGAACCGGCGCCCGCTGTCATCGCGAGAGAAAGAGGCTCAATGCTGGTGGCCGCCGGCTGCCGCGGGGGCGCTGGCGCCGAGGCCGCGCACGTCGAAGGTGACATCCACCTTGCCGGCCTTCTGGAACACCAGGACGCCCTTGACCTTCTCGCCTTCCTTCAGCGGCTGCTTCAGGTCCATGAACATCAGGTGGAAGCCGCCCGGCGCCAGCTCGACGCTCTTGCCCGGCGCGATCTCCAGCCCGGCGGCCAGCGGACGCATGGTCATGACGCCATTGTTCATGGCCATTTCGTGGATCTCCACCCGCCCGGACTGTTCAAAGGTGGCGGAGACCAGCCGGTCCGGGGTGGTGCCGGTATTGGTGATCTTCAGGAAGCCGCCGGCCACCTTGGCGCCACCGGGGGTTGCCCGGCTCCAGGGGGCATCGAGGGTCAGATCGCCCACCTTGATGACGCCGGCCGGCGCGGCCGCAGCGGCCACCTTCAGCAGCGGCGCGGGGCGCGGCGGCATGGGCTGGCCCTGCATGGCCATTTCGGACCAGTCGGTGGCGCCCTTCTCGCAGGTCTGCAGCACCGGGAACGCCAAATTCTGCCCACCGGCATCCGCCTGCACCGAGCCGATGAAGATGAATTCCTCATATTGCGCGTCGGGCAGGTTGCCGCCGGACCAGGTGATGGACTTCACCCCTTCGCTGATGGTCTTGCCATGGGAGGTGTAGGGCTTGGCATAAGGCGCGGTTTCGGTGGCCACGGTCCAGCCGGCCTTCGGCATGGGCTTCACGCCCACCACGCCCTCGGGAATGGTGACCTTGATGGCGGTGGTGGCGCTGCCGTCGCAGCCATGGGGCACGCGCAAGGCGGTGCGGATGGAGGTGCCGGCCTGGGCCTGATTGGGGGCCAGCGTCACATGGGCGGCGGCGGGGCCGGCGATCAAAGCGGAAGCGAGGGCGGCCACGGGAAGGGCGCGCGCGGCAAGGCGAGAAAACATGGGGCGAGAGAACATGGAACGTCTCCTGAACGGTTTTTGAGGGTTTCAAGCGCACGGGATCAGCCGCGCGCCGGAGGCCCCCGCGCCGCAAAGGAGACATGCCGCACCGGCGCTGCCGCGCGCTCGGAGGTTGGGGTCGCCGCCGCCAGCCGCTGCGGCTCGGGAAAGGCCAGGGCAATGGACGCGGGCGGATCGAGCGCGGCGGGTGCCGCCGCCGCCAGGCAGCCGAAGGCGCAGCACAAGGCGGTATGGTCGGCATCGCCGCTATCGGAGCCGCCCTCGCTGTGGCCCTGGCAGATCACGCCGGTGGCGACACCCACCGCATGCTCGGTGGCGGCGATGCCGCCCACCAGCATCTGGCACAGCAGCGCATAGGCCAGCACCAGGCGGGAAACCCACCTGCCCACCGCCTGCACCGTGCCGCTGCGCGTCGTCATGACAGCGGGCTTAGGACGGCTGATGACGGGAGGCAAGGGCTGAAGGCGCCGCAGGGGCTGGGTGGGGGCCGGCGTGATCCGAGACCGCCTTGGACTGGCAGTGTCGATGAACCTCCGCTTACAGGTCTGAAGGCGAAGGCATACCCTGCCGCGTACCGGCTCTCGACTGCGCTTTCAGTGACATCTGCTTTGCGCCCCAATGGCGGCCATAAATTCCAGCGCCTGCGGGACGAACGTCACTCTGAAACTGCCAAAAACAAACTCAGGGATTGCACTTAGTGTAGAGCATAGGTATATGCTCTTTCAGCACTTCGAGAGATGGTCTCACGAAGGCACCGAGAAAAAAGGTTTTTCTCTATGAACCAAACTGATGAGCTCCGCGCTGCCATCGAAGCCGCACGGCAAGACGTACACGCTAGCGTTGAACGGAGCTTTGACGCTCTCCTTCAACGCCTCATTCCTGAGGCCAAGACGCCAACGGGTGGCGTCAACTTCAACGATCCCACCGATGAGCACTGTCGTGACCCCCGCAACAAAAACGGTCACAACCTGACCCCTGAGGGCGTGGAAATCCTGTTCCGCCTTCTCGATCAGGGTGCTGGCTACAACTCGGCGGGCCGCAAGATGTCTGTCACCCAGACAGCGGTGAAGAACCGCAAGAAGGACTGGGAAGCAGCAGGCGGGCTGAAGCGAAAGAAGCTCTTCGTTTCCTTCCTCGACACGCGAAAATGAGCCCTGGGAGGAAGATATGATAGGTAATATCACACCATATTCGACTGTTGCTTCTGTATGGGAAACACTCAAGAATCCCCGCGAGTATGTCGCGGGCGTTCGTCATAAAATGATGAACTGCGCAAAACAGCACGGCAACGCCGAAGTCAAGATTGGGGTGACCGGCAGAGGCTATCAGCCCTGTTATCGTATTACCTACAAGGTTGGTGACTCCGAGCGCATCTACGGCTCCTACTGGGACAATCATCAGCCACTTGAACGAGAAGACGCCCTCAACCAAAATTGGGCAACAGCTTCGATGGCCGCCGATGAGGTGGACAATTTCCTGAAAGAGAAAATCAACTGGCAAGCTCCGAAGGGCAAAGCGAAGTAGGACAGAGCCCCGGAGCAATTCGGGGCTTTTTCCTTAATCCAGCATTTCGGCGGAATATTATCAGGCAATGCCGGCGCGACGCCGCCGGGGCGTCACAGCCGGGGGGGGCACACAATGGTTTTCTGGTTTCCGCTGCTAATGTGGGCCTTGGCCCTCGCCTATGCCGTCTTCGCCATCGTCCGCGCACCCGGCCGGCGCTCCTTCGGCTTCATCGCCGATCGGCTGATCGTCGGCATTCTGCTGTTTCCCGTCGGCCTCATGGGGCTGTGGGCGGCGCTGGGGCATATCGTGTTCGGCGCCCAGGCGGCGGCCAGCATCGGCTGGGCGCCGAGCCCGTTCCAGTTCGAGGTGGGGGTGGCCAATCTCGGCATCGGCCTCGCCGGGCTGATCGGCGCGATCTATCGCGATTGGGGCTATCGGCTGGCGGTGGCGGTGATGACCTGCGGCTTTCTCGGCGGCGCCGCCGTGGGCCATGTGGTGCAGATTGCCACCACCGGCAACCTTGCGGCGGGCAATGCAGGCCCCATTCTCTATACGGATGTGCTCACCCCCCTGGCCCTGCTCATCCTGCTCGGCCTCACCTGGCGATCCGCACGGCGCCGCATGCCGTAACAAGGGGGACAGATAAGGCGCCCCATGTCCAAGACTCCCGGTTCCGATACCCCCAACACCCCTGACGATGCCGAACGCAACCGCTTCTCCGCCCGCGCCGCCCGTTATGCGCGGGTGGGGGCCAATGTGGGCGGGGTGGCCGCCCGCATGGCCGGCGCACGGCTGATGGGCGGGGCCGGCGCCGGCAATGCCGCCGCGCTCTCGGCGGCGCTGGGATCGCTGAAGGGGCCGCTGATGAAGGTGGCCCAGTTGATGGCCACCATTCCCGATCTGCTGCCGCCCGATTATGCCGCCGAACTGCAGAAGCTGCAGAGCGATGCCCCGCCCATGGGCTGGGCGTTCGTGCGCCGCCGCATGATGGCCGAACTGGGCCGCGACTGGGAAAGCCGCTTTTCCTCGTTCGAGCACAAGCCCGCCGCCGCCGCCTCCTTAGGCCAAGTGCACCGGGCGGTGGCGCTGGATGGCGAGGCTTTGGCCTGCAAGCTGCAATATCCCGACATGCAGGCCGCCGTGGAGGCCGACCTCAACCAATTGGACATTCTGTTCTCGCTCCATCGCCGCATGGATGCGGCCATCGACACCCGCGAGATCGCCGGCGAGATCGGCGCGCGGGTGCGCGAGGAACTGGACTATCGCCGCGAGGCCAAGCACGCCGATCTCTATCGCCTGATGCTGGCGGATGACCCGCAGGTCCGGGTGCCGCGCGTGCGCGCCGATCTCTCCACCGGCCGCCTGCTCACCCTGGAATGGCTGGAGGGGCAGAAGATCCTCGGCTTCACCGACCATTCGCTAGAGGAGCGCAACCGGCTGGCGCAGGCCATGTTCACCGCCTGGTGGCTGCCGTTCAGCCGCTATGGCGTCATCCATGGCGACCCGCATCTGGGCAATTACACCGTGTTCGTGGATGAGGCCGGCGCGCCGCAGGGCATCAATTTGTTGGATTACGGCTGCATCCGCATCTTCCCGCCGCGCTTCGTGGCCGGGGTGGTGGATCTCTATCGGGGCCTCGGCTCCGGCGATGAGGCCCGCGTGGTGCATGCCTATGAGACCTGGGGCTTCAAGGGCCTCACCCGCGAACTGATCGAGGTGCTGAACATCTGGGCGCGCTTTATCTATGGGCCGCTGCTGGACGACCGGGTGCGCACCATCGCCGATGGGGTGGAGCCGGGCCATTACGGCCGGCGGGAAGCGTTCCAGGTCCACACCGCCTTGAAGCGGCTGGGGCCGGTGACGGTGCCGCGGGAATTCGTGTTCATGGACCGCGCCGCCATTGGCCTCGGGGCGGTGTTCCTGCATCTGAAGGCGGAACTGAACTTTCATCAGTTGTTCGAGGCCGCCATCGGCGATTTCTCGCAAGAGCAGGTGGCGGCACGGCAAAGCGCGGCGCTGGCCCAAGTGGGGCTTTAAGCTTTGGGGCTTTAAGAGGCCGGCCCCGCTGCGGTGGGGCTGTGCGCAACCTGGGCCGGGGGTCGCTTTCGCGGCGCCCCGGACATTGACATCGGCGGCGCCGGCCCGTATCACGCCGGCTCTGTTCCATTCCACGGGTCTGACGAGCCGCGCGGTTCAGCGCGCCGCGGTCGGCCGAGGCAAGTCGAAAGCTAGTGTCATGAAGATCCGGAATTCGCTCAAGTCCCTCATCGGCCGTCACCGCGACAACCGTCTGGTGCGCCGCAAGGGCCGCATGTACATCATCAACAAGACCCAGAAGCGCTACAAGGCGCGCCAGGGTTGATGATCCGCGCCGCCGTCAGGCGGCGCGATCACCGTTGCGTGGCGCGCCCACACAACGGTTGACGGGCGCACCGATGCGCCCGAAACTTGAGCCATGATGCTTTCGCGCACGGCCCTCCGGATTTCCGGTTTTACCCGCCGATTGTCCCGCACCCGCGTTCTCGACGCGGTGCGGCGGCTGGATTTCGTGTGTCGCATTCCCCGTGTGTCGCATGCCGGAACAGCGCGTCCATCGCCTCTGTTCCCCGGTATTTCCCACCGGAATAGCGCGATCATCCGCCTGTGTGCCATTGCGGTGACGGCTCTGGTCGGCTTGAGCCTCCCGCTCGCCGCCCAGACCACCGGCCCGGTGCCCAAATCCGGCCGCGAGGCGCCCGCCGCCGCCCCGGACACCGCCCAACCGGCCCCCGTCCGCCCCAAGCTCCCCCGCGACAAGCGCGCCCAATTGGACGCCATGTTTGAGGCCCTGCGCCTCGCCCCGGACGAGGCCAGCGCCAAGATCCTGGCGGAGCGACTGGACACGCTGATGTCCGAGACCACCAGCACCGGTGCCGACATCCTGCTGGCCCGCGCCAATCTGGCGGCGGACTCCAAGCAATACGACCTCTCCGTGGCGCTGCTGGATGAAGTGGTGGAGCAGGATCCGGACTCTCTGGCCGGCTTCAGCCGCCGGGCAACGGTGCTTTATCTTCAGGATGACTATGCCGGCGCCATGGCCGATATTCGCGAAGTCCTGGCCCGCGAGCCGCGCCACTTCACGATCCTTCTGGGCATGGCCATGATCCTGCGGGAACTGGGCGATGACGCCCACGCTTTGGAGGCCGCCCGCCGGGCCCTGGCCATCAACCCGCATTTGACCGCCGCCAAGGAGCTGGAAAGCCAGCTCGCCACCAAGGTGGACGGCCGCGGCATCTGAGCCGGGCCGCCAAGCGGTTTGCGGAAACCGCGTCAGGACAAGGACTTAGCGCGCCGCCTGCCCCCTGCCCGCCCCTAGGCCGGGCCGCTGGGCACGAAGGCGATGCGGATCATATTGGTCGCCCCCGGGGTCCCGAACGGCACCCCCGCCACCACGATGATCCGCTGCCCCGGCCGCGCAAACCCTTCCGATTGCGCCAGTTCGCAGGCCCGGTCCACCATGTCGCCGGTGTCGTGGGCATCCTCCGTCACCACGCAATGCACCCCCCAGGACAGGGTCAGCCGCCGGCCGGTGGCGGGGTTGGGCGTCAGGGCGATGATCAGCGGCCGCGGCCGTTCGCGGGCCACCCGCACCGCGGTGGCGCCCGAGGCGGTCCAGCACACCACCGCCCCCAGATCCAGCGTTTCCGCGATCTGGCGGGTGGCGGCGGCGATGGCATCGGCCGTTGTCGGCTCCGGCGCCGGTCGCTGGGCATCGATCACCGCCCGATAGGTGGGGTCGCTCTCCACCTCCTCGGCGATGCGGTTCATGGTCGCCACCGCCTCCACCGGATATTGCCCGGCGGCGGATTCCGCTGACAGCATAATGGCATCGGCCCCCTCGAACACGGCGGTGGCCACGTCCGAGACCTCGGCGCGGGTGGGCACCGGCGAGGAGATCATGCTCTCCAGCATCTGGGTCGCCACCACCACCGGCGTGCCGGAGCGGCGGGCGGCGCGGGTCATCTGCTTCTGCAGCCCCGGCACCCGCTCCAGCGGCAATTCCACCCCCAGATCGCCCCGCGCCACCATCAGCGCGTCCGACAATTCCATGATCTCGGCAAGCCGCGCCACTGCTTGCGGCTTCTCCACCTTCACCAGGATGCCCGCCCGGCCGCGGGTGATCTTGCGGGCCTCGGCCACATCCTCCGGCCGCTGCACGAAGGACAGCGCGATCCAGTCCGCCCCGGCCTGCAAGGCCGCGTCCAGGTCGGCGCGATCCTTCGGCGTCAAGGCCGAGGCGGGGATGAGGGTATCGGGCAGGCTCACGCCCTTGCGGTTGGACAGGCGCCCGCCCACCACCACCTCGGTCACCGCCCGATCCGGCGTGGCGGACAGGACTTTCAGGCGGACCTTGCCGTCATCCAGCAGCAGCGTATCGCCCGCCGCCAGAGCGGCCAGGATCTCGGGATGCGGCAGGTGAACCCGGCTGGCATCGCCGGGCGTGGGGTCGCCATCCAGCACGAACTGCGCCCCGGCCTTGAGGATGGTGGCCCCGTCCTGGAACGCGGCGATGCGCAGCTTCGGACCCTGGAGGTCGGCCAGAATGCCGATCGGCCGGCGATAGCGCTCCTCAATGGCGCGGATGTCGGTGACGAACTGGCCCAGAGCCTCATGGGTGGTGTGGCTCATGTTGATGCGGAACACGTCCGCACCGGCCAGGAACAGCTGCTCGATCACGGCGGGGTCGGACGAAGCCGGCCCAAGGGTTGCAACGATCTTTGTGCGCCTTTGCCGTCTCATGATCGCCCCTCCTGATCCCGCCTTTGCGGCAGAGCTTAGCTGATTTCTATGGCGTCTTCGCCCGTGACGGCGGCGCGGGCAGCGGCATGGGAATGCCGGCGGGCGGGGTGCCGGTGGAGACGCGAGCCGGGCTCTGGTTGCCCTCGGTCAATTGCACCGTCCAGCCCTTTTGCTCGTTGGTGTCCACCTCCAGGAAGCCGGTCTTGTCGAACCCCCGTGCCAGGCAGTCCTCCACGCCCCTGATGGTGAATTCCTTGTCCCGCGTGCACATGAACGCCTTGCCGGACCACTCGCCGCCCTGGTCGTAGTCCACCGCGTACAGATAATAGAAGCGCGCGACGAGATCGCCCCGCAACAGGGTCTCGCAGCTGTTGGCGGAGACGTTCCACCAGCCCTCCGTGGCCCAGATGTCGCCTTCCTTGTAGCCGATGGCCACCCCGACCCGGCTCTGGGTGCGGTTGCACAGGCGGAAATCCGCCGCCGCCGGCGTCGCCACCAGGCTGAACAGGCCGGCGGTTCCCGCCAGCGCCACGAGCGTGAACAGCCGATGGGCCATGCGCCGGAGAAGCTGAGAGCGGGTCATGCCTGGCAAGCGCTGAGACGGAGAAAGCAACATCGGGATGTGTGTGTGCCCGTGCCTGGGACCGTCGTCAACATGCCGACGGATCCATGGTTTGCTGTCTTCTCTCGCCTGATCACGGCGGCAGCGAGGCGGCTCATGGCAGGGACGCCGGCGGGGTGGGCACGGCCCGCGGCCGGGCGAGGAACAATCCCAGCACGATGAGGCCCGCGCCCGCGCCCTGCAACGCCCCCAGACGCTCGCCCAGAACCAGCCAGCCCAGAGCGGCCGCGGACACCACCTCCAGGAAGAACACCAGGGCGCCGAACACCGGCGGCACCACCGCCAATCCCACCGCCATCAATCCCTGCCCGCCCACCTGGCTCACCACCGCCAGGGCCAGCAGCGCCAGGGCGCCGGACACGCTGGAGGGGATCAAGGTCGGCTCCAGAACCAGGGCCACGGCCAGCAGCACCAGGGAGGTGACGGCAGTGGACAGGAACGTCACCAGCCCGGCGCCGAACCGCCCCCGCGCCTGACGCACCGCCAGGAAATAGGCGGCGAAGAACATGGCGGTGATCAGCCCGGCGGCATCGCCCGGCAGCTTATCGGGGGCAAACTGCCAGCTGTCGCCGATCAGCGCCAAGGTGCCGGCCACGCACAGCAAAAGGCCGGCGGCGAGCGGCCAGGTCAGCTTCTCCTTCAGCACCAGGAAGGCGTAGAGCGCCACCCACAGGGGCGAGGTGGTGGCCAGAACCGCCGCGTTTGCCACCGTGGTGCCGAGGATGGCCAGATGCCAGAAAATCAGGTCGCCGGCGAAAAACAGCCCAGCCAGTAGCGAGGCCCGATCCGGCAAGGGGGGCCGCTGCCCGGTCTCGGCCATGGCCCAGGCGAGCAGGAACGGCAGCGCCAAGGCGGTGCGCCAGAACGCACTGGCGAACGGGCCGACGTCCGCCAGACGCACGAACAGCACCGAGGCGCCCATGGCCAGCGCCCCGGCCACCAGAGCGGAGACGCCAAAGGCCAGACGCAAAGGCTCAGCGGGGACTTGGCTCACGGCTGGGAGCCACGCGGCGGCAGGGGAATGAACACGGACGCACGAACCTGCGGCAGGAAGGACACCAAGGCGGGACCGAAGCCCGCGACGTTCAGGTCGTGGCGGCAGATCCGGTGCGCCAAGGCTTGCACGAAAGGCGCGCGCGCGCCACATCCCGAAGAGAGCAAGCATGGCGCCATACCTGCAACGATCACCTTGATCGCGCCTGGTGGAGCCCCCCTCAGAAGGAGACCGTCCATGACGCGCCTATCGGACGACGAGCAGATCCGTCTTGAAGCCGCTGTCTTTCGGCGGCTGGTGGCGCATCTCGGCGAGCGCACCGATGTGCAGAACATCGATTTGATGAATCTTGCCGGCTTCTGCCGCAACTGCCTGTCGAACTGGTATCTGGAGGCTGCACAGGCGGACGGATTGCCGGTGACCAAGGACGAAAGCCGCGAGCGCGTCTACGGCATGCCCTATGAGGCCTGGAAGGCGCTGCACCAGAGCGAAGCCACCCCCGCCCAGAAAGCCGCGTTCGAAGCGGCGAAGCCGGAGCACTGAGTTTGGCGCCACAGGACCAGCCTCCGTGGCTGGTCAGGCGCCGCGGCGCCGGGCGAAGCGATTCTCCGACCGTTGCGCCCCGGCCTGCCGGCGCGGGAGGCGTTGAAGCCGCACATCGGAGCCCGGCGCCTGCCGAAATCCTGTGGTGCAAAGGATTCTTGCCCGTCGGCGGCCGCGCATAGGTGGATTGCGGGGACGCTTCCTTGACGTGGGCCACGCAATGCCCCCTCTATCCTCGCCCTCCGGCCTTTGCAGACGGGCAGCGCAGCGTCCGGCGCAGCGCGCCGTTTGCAGGGCGGAGCGTGAACCTGTCCCAGGTTCGCGCCGATTGAATTTGACGATGCAGCATCGATCCCGCCGGTCACGGCACGGTCGATGGTGGCTTCAGCCACGCTGCGCAGCAGGAGTGAGACGATGACGGCAGATGTGGCGGATACCGGCGTTGCCGCTGAGGAACTGAAGCAGTTCGTCGAGCGCATTGAGCGGCTGGAAGAGGAAAAGAAGGCCATCGCGGACGACATCAAGGATGTCTATGCGGAGCTGAAGGCCCGCGGCTTCGATGCGAAGGCCGTTCGCAAGCTGGTGCAGATCCGCCGTCAGGACGCGCAGGAGCGTCAGGAGCAGGAAGCGATCCTTGAACTCTACATGCAGGCCCTCGGCCTCGTCTGAGGAGTGACGCCGGCCGCGCGCCGGCGATCAAAGCGCCGAGCCCGACGCAGCCGGATGGCTGCCTCGCGGCCGCAGGGCCGCGCCGTCCCCGCACGGGGCACAGGCATTTCCCGGAGATACCATTTCCCGTAGATGCAAGGTTATTGCGCCTGTCGGCGGTCTTCCGCTTGGGCGTCCCTTGGTGTGCAGCCAAACGCATCCTGGACGCGGGCATCGGTCCCCATGATGGACATCGCCGCGGACGGGACGGACTGGATCGCCCCAGTGTCAGTTGGATCGAGATAGCAGCACGCGACCGCACCGCTCTCCCGCCCCGCACACTTCACGTCCGATCCCAAATGCAGGCAGATCGTTCAGTGCGGTCGGGATCGCGCGTGGCGAGGCCGAGGGTCAACGCAGCTTATCAGGGCAGCCGCTGGCTCAAGCGCACCGGCTGAGCCTGGAAGACATAAGTGGGCAGAGAGACCACCGCCTCACCGCTGAAGCGCGCCGTGGAGAGCCCGCCGGTGGGATCGGCGCCGAAGCCGGTGGCGACCACCTCGCGCGGGGCGGTGATGAAGGCGGTGAAGACGCGGGTCTCCGGCATCTTCAGATAGGCCTCCCCGGTCAGGCCCGGCGCGCGGAACAGACGGCCGAAGGGGATATCCGCCGAGCGTGCGGCAGTCCGCAACTTGGGTTGCGGCGCCGCCGCCACGGCGGCATTGGCCGGCAAGCTGCCCATGATATCGCCGGTTGCGGCATAGCCGAGCAAGGTCGTGCCGGCAGTACCCGACTGCTCGCTGACGCCGCGGGTGATGACGGCGGGTAGCGGGACGCTACCCGGCATCTGCAGGTTCGCCACCTGGGTCGGCGCGACCGGACGCTTCAAGGGCAGAGGGGCCAGGGGGGCATTGACCGCCTGCGCCGTCATCATGGTCGCGGCGGCGATCTCCGCCGGGCGCGCCGGAGGCAGCGGCCGGGCGGCAACCGCAGTGACCACCGGCTGGGCGGCCTGGGCCACCGGGGCCGGCGCCGGCTTGGCAGGAGCGGCGGACGCCACCTGGGTCGGACGCTGGCTGCGGCTCGGACGGGCGGCCTCTTCTTCACCCGCGTCGCTCTCTTCCGGCAACTGCTTGGTGAACAGCGAGGCGAAGAACTTCTTGATGCCCTTCAGGCCGTCGGCCTGGGCCACTTCGGCGGGGGCATTGCCGCGGGATTCCAATTCGGCCAGCGCCTCATGGTAGCCGGAGAGCGGCTTGCCATCGCTGGGGACCAGAACCGTCTTGCCATCGGGGAACAGGCGCGCCAGTTCGTCGTGGCTCATGCGCGGCCACATGCGCACGCCGCCGGTATCCATATGGACGAAATTGGAGGACGGATAGAAGCCGACACCGCCCCGCTGCAGCCGCAGGCCGGCGGCCCGCAGCGACGAGAGCTGCACGCCGGGGATATAGAAATCCATCGCCTTGCCGCGCATGTGCTGGCTGGTTTCGGCCACCGCCTTGCTGCGGGAGCGCAGCATGGAATTGGTCTGCGGCGAGCGATAGCCGCACAGGATGGTGATCGGTGCTGAAGCGTCGACGTCGCGATAGACTTCCCAGATCACGTCGAACAGGTGGGGGTCCATCTCCGTCGGCTCATCCTTGCGCCAATCGCGCATGATCCAATTTAGCTTGGTGAGCACTTCGGTGTCGTAGCGACCGTCCTTCTTGAAGGTGTAGGAGCCGCTTTCGCCCGTATGGGCATTGGTAAAGGAAAGAGTCCGGGTGTCCCCGTTCGCCACCGCATTCTGGAGCGAGGTCGAGCCTCCCACCATCACGGAGACCGCCACCGCCACATACCGACCGACCTTCAGCGTCGCAACGCCTCTGCCGGATGAGGTCCAGGCTTGGAGGCGGCTGCGGAGGGGCGCGAAGAGTGCGTTATCAATGGGCAAAGGTCGGAACCCGGGGCTCAGGTCTATCCAGGCCGCGCGCGTACGCGCGGTGCGAAGCTCAACGGAGTCTTGTCGGGTTCGGTTAAGGGCACGTTGACGCCCGTCGCTCCCAGGTCACGGTGCCGTGAGTAATGGCCCACTATGGCAAAATCGTGCCAGTTCCCCGTGTCATGCAAGATACACGCAAGCTCTAGCACACGGAGTTAACAGGAAAATTTTCTGCACACCTAAACCGGATACAACAGGATACCGCTCCTCATCGCGGCAAAATGGAGGCAGCAGTGCACCTCCATCTCTTGCAATCCAATCATATTCCAGCCCTGGCAGCAGCCCAAGCCGTCGCGATCAGCGGGGAACCGGCGCGGTGCGCGTGGCCAGCTTCTGCTCCGGATCGAGATGCAGCAGCTCCTTGACCTGCGCATTGGTGCCGTAGACATCATCGCGCGACACCAGCCGGCCGCTCTCGTCCACGAAGGTGGTGAAATAGACCAGGTGCACCGGAATGCGCTGCTTCAGAGTGAGATAGCGCTCCGCACCGCCCAGCATTTTGCCGATCTTCTCGTCGGTCCAGTTCTGCCCCGGCATGCCCAGGTTGAAAATCACCTCGGCGAACTTCAGCGGATCCTGGACCCGGATGCAGCCGTGGCTGTACGCGCGCCGATCATTGGCGAACAATGCCTTTGACGGCGTGTCGTGCAGATAGACCGAGTGGTCATTGGGGAACATGAACTTGATGCGTCCGAGCGCATTGCGCTCGCCAGGGGGCTGCCGGAACGAATAGCCGCCCACGCCCTGGGCCCAATTCACCGTGCCCGGATCCACCACCCGGCCATTGCGCACCACTTCCATGCCCTGGCGGGCGAGGAAATAGGGGTCGCGCTGCAGGTTCGGCAGCATTTCCTTGCGGGCGATGGACGGCGGGATGTTCCAATACGGGTTCAGCACGACATATTCCATGTCGTGGGTGAGCAGCGGAGTCTGGTTCTCCGGCTTGCCCACCACCACGCGAGTCTGGTGGACGGTGGAGCCGGCCTGCACCACCCGGACCACATATTCGGGAATGTTCACCATCACATAGGTGTTGCCGAGATCCCGCGGCAGCCAACGCCAGCGCTCCATATTGGCGATGATGTCGGAGCGCCGGTCGGCGGCACTCTCCACCCGGTTCAGGGCCTCCAGCGTCGCAGCGCCCACCACCCCGTCCGCATTGAGACCGGCGGAGGCCTGATAGGCCATCACCGCGCCGGCCAGCGCCTGATCATAGAGCCGGTCTCCGGCCACCGCCGACTTCAGGTTGAGGCGGGCGCGCAGCGCTGGAACGCGAGGGTCCACATCGCCGGGCCGCAGCGTCGAACCCGCCGGCACATGCACCGGCACCGGACCGCTGGTGCGGGTTTGCGCGGTCGCCAATTTGCCCTTCAAGGCCCAATAGCCGGGATGGGTCGGATTGTAAGCCGCTAGCGCCTTGGACGCATCCGGCGCCGCGGCAAGGCCCACCAAGACCGCATTCGGCTCAGGGAAGGTGCGCAGCGGGGTAATCTGCGCCGAGATGCGCGACGGATCGAACCGGCCCGCCTGGGCATGCCGCGCATAGAGCAGCGCCGACGCGGCCAGCCGAACCTCGGCCCGCGCCAACGCGGGAAGATCGGGGCTGGCGGTCAATTTGGCCCGACCATAATCGGCCGGATCTAGCCCATCTTCCCCTGCCGCGGCAAAACGCGCTTCGACACCGCGACCAACGGCGGTGAGGCCGTGGTCATCCACGAACACCGGCTGGTCCTGGCGCGCGGCATAAAACGCCTGGATGGCATCCTGCTCGCGCTTGGTGATGCCGAGCCCCTCCAGCGAGGGCAAGGCAAGCAGGAGGCGAACCTGTTCTGCCAGCGGGCTCAGGGGCGCAGCCTGCACCACAACGGGTGCGGACTGCGGCGCGGGGGCTTCCGCCGCCCCGGTCGCGGGAGCCGAGGTCTGGGCCGGCGCGCTCACCACCGGTTGCGCCGGCGCGGGGCCATCGGCCGGCGCTGAAGCTGTCGATCGGGCGGGTTCGCCCTGGGGTGCCACCGGTTCAGAGGCGGCCGCGGTCGACGGAGCCTTCGGCGTAGCCGACTGCGCGACCGGAGGAACGGCATGGGGCGCTGTCGCCGTGTCAGCGGGAACCGGCGCAGGTCCGGGCACCACATCCACGTGATTGGGCGGCCACGGGACATGCGGCACGGGAGCGTGGGCCGCAGGCGCGGGGTGCGACGCCTCCGGTGCAGCGGCAGAAGACGCGGGGCCGGTTGTGCCCGGCAAGGTGGCGTCGGATGCGTTGCCTTCGGCGCGAACCGCGGAGACGAAGCCTGGGACGGACAGGGCACCGCCCGCCAGCACGGCCCCAACCATCAGCCCGGCAAACACACGACCGGCCGTCGGCCTGGGAAGAGGACGCTCCAAGGGACGCTCCATCACTGCAACTCTTTCCACGGTGGTCGCGCGCCCCCGCACGATGTTCAATTCACAACCCCTCGTGGCAGACGGTTTTCACCGCTCTGTCACTCAGCCGCCACAGCCAGCGGGGCAAAACGCTCGGTCACAGGCAATCCTAAAGCCGTAAGCTTTCGGTAAAGGGTTGAGCGCCCGATTCCGAGCCGGCGCGCGACTTCGGTCATCCGGCCGCCGTAGAGGGCCACCGCCGCGCGAATCACTTCCGCCTCCAATTGCTCCAACGGACGGGCATGGCCGCCAGCGTCCACAAGAGGCAGCGTCTCCGCAATCCCCTCCGCGGACTGCATTTCCTCGGCCTCGTCCCACGCGAGCGCATCGGCATCGTGGGCGAGACGCAGGTGCGTCTCCCGCACCGCAGGTGCCGCCACCATCTCCGGGCGGGGGCTGCTGGCGGCAGCCAGCGCCAACGCATTCGTGATCGCAACCTTGAGGCGCAGTGTGCCCGCCGGCTTGACCACGAAGTCGCGGGCGCCGGCCCGCAGCGCCGAGGCGGCGCCATCGAGCCCGGCGTGCGTCACCGCAGCCACGACGGGAATGGGACACCCCCTCGCCTTCAGCACGCCCAGAACCCCCATGCCGTCCAGCCCCGGCAGCACCAGGTCCAGAAGCATCAGGTCGAACGGTTCGGCCGCGAGGCGCGCCAGCGCGGCATCGCCGTCACCGCAGGCGGTCACCACGAATCCGAGATGAGTGAGCGCCGATTCGAGCCGGGCGCGTTCGAGAAAGTCGTCTTCTACCAGGAGGATACGGGCTGTCATGGGAATCCGGTCACGCACGAATCCCACAAGCTTCGCCGGGCGAGGTTAACGAAACCAACCGCCTCCCCCAGCTTTCCGCCCCAGCGTCAGCCCAACCCGTCTTTTCCCGACCCGGCCCACACGACCGGCGGCGATGGAGCCACGCGGCATTGCGCCCGCCCACGCCCATCAAAAGACCGCGCGCAACCGTTGAAGCGACAGGGCGATGCGCGGTATGACCGGCGCAGTCGTTCTCGACGCGCCTGGAGGCTTCATGTTCGGTCCCGTTTCATCTTTGACCCCGGAAGCTGCGACCGCCTCCGCCGCGCCCACGCCCTTGCCGGAGTGGAACCTCACCGACCTCTACGCCAGCATGGATGCGCCGCAGCTGGCGGCAGACCTCGCACGCGCCGACGCGCTCTCCAAGGCGTTCGAGGCGGACTACAAGGGCAAGCTGGAGACCATCGCCGCCGGCCCGGGTGCCGGCGAGGCCCTGGGCGAAGCCCTGGTGCGCTATGAGGCCATCGATGACGTGATGGGGCGCCTCGCCTCCTACGGCAGCCTGGTCTATGCGGGTGACACCGCCGACCCGGCCCGGGCCAAGTTCTTCAGCGACATCCAGGAAAAGTTGACGGACTCGTCCACCCACCTGCTGTTCTTCACGCTGGAGATGAACCGCCTGGATGACGCCCAGGTGGAAGCCGCCTTCGCCGCGCCCGCCTTCGGGCACTATCGCCCGTGGGTGGAAGACCTGCGCAAGGACAAGCCCTATCAGCTGGAAGATCGGGTCGAGCAGCTGTTCCACGAGAAGTCCAGCCCCTCGCGCGGCGCCTGGGGGCGGTTGTTCGACGAGACCATGTCGTCCCTGCGCTTCAATGTGGACGGCAAGGATCTGGCCATCGAGCCGACCCTCAACCTGATGCAGGATCCCAGCGAGAGCGTGCGCAAGAGCGCCGGCCTGGCGCTGGCCGCCACTTTTCAGGAAAACCTGCGCCTGTTCAGCCTGGTGACCAACACGCTCGCCAAGGACAAGGAAATCTCCGACCGCTGGCGCGGGTTCGAGGACGTGGCGGATTCCCGCCATCTGGCCAATCGCGTGGAGCGCGAGGTGGTCGATGCCATGGTGGCCGCCATCCAGGGCGCCTATCCGCGCCTGTCACATCGCTATTACGCCCTCAAGGCGCGCTGGTTCGGCAAGGACAAGCTGGAGTTCTGGGACCGCAACGCGCCCTTGCCCAAGGTCGCCACCCGCGACATCGGCTGGGACGAGGCCCGCGATACGGTTCTGGGCGCCTACACCACCTTCTCGCCGCGCATGTCGGACATCGCCAAGCAGTTTTTCGATCACAATTGGATCGATGCGCCGGTGCGCCCCGGCAAGTCGCCGGGCGCCTTCGCCCATCCCACCGTGCCCTCCGCCCATCCCTATGTGCTGCTCAACTACCAGGGCAAGCCGCGGGACGTGATGACGCTTGCCCATGAACTGGGCCATGGCGTCCACCAGGTGCTGGCGGGGCAGCAGGGTGCGCTGATGGCCCCCACCCCGCTGACCCTGGCGGAAACCGCCTCGGTGTTCGGCGAGATGCTCACCTTCCGCCGGCTGCTGGCGGCGGCGGAAACCCCGCAGACCCGCAAGATCATGCTCGCCCAGAAGGTGGAGGACATGATCAACACCGTGGTCCGCCAGACCGCCTTCTACACCTTCGAGCGGCGGGTCCACACCGAGCGGCGCCAGGGCGAGCTGACCGCCGAGCGCATCGGCGCCATCTGGATGGAGGTGCAGGCCGAGAGCCTGGGGCCGTCCATTCACCTCAGCGCCGGGTACGAGACCTTCTGGACCTACATCCCGCACTTCATCCATACGCCGTTCTATGTCTATGCGTATGCCTTCGGCGACTGCCTCGTGAACTCGCTCTATGCGGTCTATGAGAACGCCTCCGACGGCTTCGCGGAACGCTATCTGGAGATGCTGTCCGCGGGCGGCACCAAGCACCATGCCGAACTGCTGGCACCCTTCGGCCTTGATGCCCGCGACCCGGCCTTCTGGCAGACCGGCCTCAACCTCATCGACGGCATGATCACCGAGCTGGAGCAGATGGAAGGCGCGTGAGCGAGCCGGCTCCGACAGCAGAGACCGATGCCGGGGCACCTCGTCCCGGCAAAGCGGTCGTTCGCTGGAGTGCCTATATTCTCGAATGCGCCGACGGCAGCCTCTATTGCGGTGTGGCCACCGATGTGGCCCGCCGCATGCGCGACCACGCCACCCCCAAGGGCTCGCGCTATGTGCGCGGCCATGGCGGCGTGAAGGCCCTGCTGTGGAGCTGCGAATTGCCCTCGCGCACCATCGCCCAGCGGGTGGAGTATCACCTCAAGCGCGCCTCGCGGCAGAGGAAGCTGGCTCTGGTCGCGACAGCCATCCTTCCAGATGCGTGGTTGGCCTGACGCCCGGGCGCCGGGTTGCCGCCATGGCCGATCCGGTCTGCGGGCCACAGCACCGCGCTTTCCTCAGACTTCCTGGCAGCTGACAAAAAGAAAAGGCCGCGGAGATGCCCGCGGCCTTTTCCATTCTAAAGTGAAGATCGCTCAGAGGTTCTTGACGATTTCCTCAGTGACCTTCTTGGCGTCGCCGAACAGCATCATGGTGTTGTCGCGGAAGAACAGTTCGTTCTCCACGCCGGCATAGCCGGAGCCCATGCCGCGCTTGATGAACAGAACCGTCTTGGCCTTTTCCACGTCCAGGATCGGCATGCCGTAGATGGCAGAGGTCGGGTCCGTCTTCGCCGCCGGGTTGGTGACGTCGTTGGCGCCGATGACGAACGCCACGTCGGCCTGCGCGAACTCGGAGTTGATGTCCTCCAGCTCGAACACTTCGTCATACGGCACCTGGGCTTCCGCCAGCAGCACGTTCATGTGCCCCGGCATGCGGCCCGCCACCGGATGGATGGCGTACTTCACCTCAACGCCCTCTTCCTTCAGCTTGTCGGCCATTTCCCGCAGCGCGTGCTGGGCCTGGGCCACCGCCATGCCGTAGCCCGGCACGATGATGACCTTTTGGGCGTTCTTCATGATGTAGGCGGCGTCATCCGCCGAGCCCTGCTTGACCGGGCGGGTTTCCGCCGCGCCCGCAGGTCCGCCGGCCACTTCGCCGCCGAAGCCGCCCAGGATCACCGAGATGAAGGAGCGGTTCATGCCCTTACACATGATGTAGGACAGGATCGCACCCGAGGAGCCCACCAGCGCACCGGTAATGATCAGCGCGGTGTTGCCAAGCGTGAAGCCAATGCCGGCCGCCGCCCAACCCGAATAGGAGTTGAGCATGGACACCACAACCGGCATGTCGGCGCCGCCGATGGGGATGATCAGCAGCCCGCCGAGAACCAGCGACAGGATGGTGATGATCCAGAACAGCGGGATCGAGCCGGTCATCACGAAGGCAATGATCAGCACCAGCAGCAGCAGCGCCAGGCCGCCGTTGATGAAATGCCGGCCCGGCAGCATGATCGGCTTGCCCGACATGTTGCCGTTGAGCTTGGCAAACGCGATGATCGATCCGGTAAAGGTGATGGCGCCGATGGCCACACCCAGGGTCATTTCCACCAGCGAGGCGCGGTGGATGTGGCCCACGTCACCGATGCCGAACGCCACCGGGGCATAGAGCGCAGCGGCGGCCACAAGCACGGCGGCGAGACCCACCAGCGAGTGGAATGCGGCCACCAGCTGCGGCATCTGGGTCATGGCGATGCGCCGGGCGACCACTGCGCCGACGCCACCACCGATGGCGATGCCCGCAATCACCAGCACCCAACCGACCAGATCGGCGGGGGGCGAGAGGGCCAGCGTGGTGAGCACGGCAATGCCCATGCCCACCATGCCGAACAGATTGCCCTGGCGGGACGTGGTGGGGTGAGAGAGCCCCCGCAGCGCCAGGATGAACAGAATACCTGCGACCAGATAAAGCAGGGCGGCCAGATTGGCATTCATCGGTGCGCCCTCACTTCTTCTTCTGATACATGGCGAGCATTCGGCTGGTCACCAGGAACCCGCCGAAGATGTTCACCGAGGCGAAGATGAGCGCGATGAAGCCGAAGCCTCGCGCCCACAGCGTATGGCCGGGATCGCCCACGGTGGACACGCCCACCGCCAGAAGCGCGCCCACCACGATCACCGAGGAAATGGCGTTGGTGACCGACATGAGCGGCGTGTGGAGCGCGGGAGTGACCTGCCACACCACATAGTAGCCGACGAACACCGCCAGCACGAAGATGGCGAGGCGGAACACGAACGGGTCGATGGCCCCGCCGGTGGCCGCATGCGCGGCGGCGCCGAGGGCGGTAGCCGCCTGGTCGGCATAGAGCTGGGCGGCTTCCGCGGCCTGGCGCGCCACTTCGGCGGCGGCGCGGGCCTGGACAGCGGCATCAGCGGCGGCTTGTGCGGTGATCGGGTTCATGAGGCGGCTCCCTCAGTCGTGCCCACGGTGGACTTGGGGGCGAAGTTCGGATGAACCACGGCGCCGTCGCGGGTCAGCAAGGTGGCCTTGACCAGCTCGTCGTCCCACTTCACGGCCAACGCCTTCGCCTGCTTGTCCACCAGGGTTTCCAGGAAAGCGTAGAGGTTCTTGGCATACAGCTGCGAGGCGGAGGCGGCGATGCGACCGGCCACGTTGAGATAGCCGACGATCTTCACACCGTTCACGTCGGTGACCTGACCGGCCACCGCGCCCTCGACGTTGCCGCCGCGCTCCACCGCCAGATCCACCAGCACGGAACCCGGCTTCATGGAGGCCACCATGGCCGCGGAGATCAGGCGCGGCGCGGGCCGGCCGGGGATCAAAGCGGTGGTGATAACGATGTCCTGCTTCTTGATGTGTTCCGCCACCAAAGCCGCCTGCTTGGCCTGGTACTCGGCCGACATGGGCTTGGCATAGCCGCCCGAGGTCTCGGCCTGCTTGAACTCATCGTCTTCCACGGCGACGAACTTGGCGCCGAGGGATTCCACCTGCTCCTTGGAGGCGGGGCGGACGTCGGTGGCGGTCACCACGGCGCCGAGGCGGCGGGCGGTGGCGATGGCCTGGAGGCCGGCGACGCCGGCGCCCATGACGAAGGTGCGCGCGGCGGGAACGGTGCCGGCGGCGGTCATCATCATCGGCAGGGCGCGACCGAACTCGGCGGCCGCATCGATCACCGCGCGGTAGCCGGCGAGATTGGCCTGCGAGGACAGAACGTCCATCACCTGGGCGCGGGTGATGCGGGGCATCAGCTCCATGGAGAAGGCGGTGAGGCCCGCATCCGCCAGCTGGCGCAGCGCCTCCTCATTGCCATAGGGGTCGAGAATGCCGATCACCAGCGTGCCACGCTTGTAGGTGAGCATCTCTTCCGCGGTGGGGCGGCGCACCTTGAGCACCACATCGGCGCCGATGGCGGCTTCCGCCGCGCTCGAGGCGATGGTGGCACCGGCAGCCTGATAGTCGGCGTCAAGAATGCCCGAACGCAGGCCGGCGCCCGACTGCACGGCAATCTCGGCGCCCAACGCCACAAGGCGCTTGACCGTATCCGGGGTCGCAGCGACCCGCGGCTCGCCGAGATCAAACTCGGCGGGGACAGCAATTTTCATCTGAAACCTCTACGAGTTCCGAGCCAAGCTCAGAGGAGGAAAGTCCACATCAGGACCATGAGCACGGCCAGGGCCACAGTGCCCCATTTGGTCAGGCCGGTGAACAACTCGTAGGTGCGCTGGTGTTCGGCATAATCGTTGCCGTCAGCGGTCGCGTATTCGATCGCGCCATGCTCGGACATCGTATTTCCCCCTGGCGTATGGTGGCCTTGGCCCTTTAGCTGAGAAGGGCTTCTATGGCAACTTCGTGGTGGTGGACAATATACCAGAAACCGGCGCAATCAAGGCGGAATTCGGCCTGCGCGGCACTTTCTTGTTCTTGCTTTGTTCCCGACTCTCGCGTAGCGTTTTCGCATGGATCTGCATCGCGAAACCGACCTGCGTTTTCTGCCGGACGACCCCGCGCCGGCTCCTTCCGTGCCCTGTGCAGCCTCCGCACCGGCGCGCCCGACAGCGCGTCGGCGTTCCGCGCAGGTCGTTGATGCAAAAGCAAAATCAAAGCCGGAGCGCATTCTCGGCCGGCTGAAGACGGAGCGAGCGGCGCCGCCGCAGGACCCGCGATCTGCGGCGCAGGATGCAGATGCGGGCGAGGCCGGAACCCAGGTGGCCGCCGAGGCCCGGCGCGGGCGCGGCGCCACCTCCAACGCCGCCGGGCGATACGAGCCGGCCGCTCGGATCCTGTTCAATGATGGCTGGCAAAGTTTAGATGAATTGCCGCCCTTTCGCACCGAAGTCACCGAAGAGCACGCCCGCACCGTCATCACGCGCAACCAATCTCCCGACGTCGGCTTCGATCGCTCGATCAATGCCTATCGCGGCTGCGAGCACGGCTGCGTCTACTGTTTTGCGCGCCCGACCCATGCCTATCAAGGCCTCTCGGCCGGGCTGGATTTCGAGACCAAGCTGTTCGTGAAGCCCGACGCGCCGGAGCTGTTGGCGCGGGAATTGGCCCAGCCGCGCTACCAGCCGCGGACCATCGCCATGGGCACCAATACCGACCCCTACCAGCCCATCGAGCGGCGCTATGAGGTGACCCGGCGGCTGCTTCAAGTCCTGAGCGATTTCGGCCATCCCGTGGCCATCGTGACCAAGTCGGCGCTGGTGGCGCGCGACATCGATATCCTTGGCCCCATGGCCGAGCGGGGCCTCGCCAAGGTGGCGATCTCGCTGACCACCCTCGATCCCCATCTGGCCCGGGTCATGGAGCCCCGCGCGGCCGCGCCCCACCGACGGCTGGAGACCATCCGCCGACTGGCGGATGCCGGCATTCCCACCGCCGTCCTCACGGCGCCGTTGATCCCCGCCTTGAACGACATGGAAGTAGAACGCATCCTCGATTCGGCGAAATTCATGGGCGCCAGCGAAGCAGGCTATGTGACGCTGCGTCTGCCACTGGAGATCGCTGATTTGTTCAAGGAATGGCTGGTGGCGCATTTCCCCGACAAGGCGCGGCACGTGATGTCGCTGATCCGCGAGATGCACGGCGGCAAGGATTATGATACCACCTTCGGCAAGCGCGGCAAGGGCGATGGCCCCTACGCTTGGACCATCGGCCGCCGGTTCGAGATCGCCGCCCGGCGGCTCGGCTTGTCCGGGCGTAGCGTGAAGCTGACCACCGCCCATTTCCGCCGCCCGGCCAAAGCCGGCGAGCAATTGTCCCTGTTCGAGTGAGAGACCGATGACACCCGCATTCGGACTGCACCTGGTGACGCTGGGCGTCGCCGATCTTGAGAAAGCCGTGGCCTTCTACACCGCCATGGGGCTCGCGCGACGCGACCAGGGCAGCGACAAGGTGGCGTTTTTCGATGCCAGCGGCGTCGTACTGTCGCTGTTCGACCGCAGCGCCTTGGCGGCGGATGCGGGTCTCACCGATGCTTCAACGCCACTGGCGGGGACGGCAGCCCCCACGGATCCGGCCCCCATGGCTGACACCGCGCGTGCCCTTTCCAAGCGAAGCTTTTCGGGCATCGCCCTGGCATTCAACGTCGCCGACGAGGAGGCCGTGGGGCATGTGATGGCCGCGGCCGAAGGGGCAGGCGCGACCATTGTGAAGACGCCGCAACGGGCATTCTGGGGCGGATTCAGCGGCTATTTCGCCGACCCGGACGGCCACATCTGGGAAGTCGCTCACAACCCCTTCTGGCTCCTCGACGCCGCCGGCCGGCCCGTGTTGCCCGATTGACCTCGCGCCGAAGCGAGGCTGGCCGACGGACATGCTGGGCGCCCTGAGGCCGGAGCGCCGCCGGGCAAACCGGATCGCCCTTCACGCAAGAGCGCGCTGGAAGGCGGCCGCCTCAGTGGCGCAGTTTGCTGATCGCCACGAAGGCGATGGCGCCGACCAGCAAGGCCGGCAAAGTCGCGCCCAGGTTCGGGAGAAGCGCCGTCACCCCGTGGAAGGTTACGATACCCAGCCCCCACGCGGCCAACCCGGCGATCCGCCAGCCGCCAGCATACCAATAGGCCCCACCGACCCGGTCGATTTGCCCGAGGTCAATGGCGCGGCGACGAACGATGAAATGGTCAGCCAACACCACGCCGAACAAAGGCGCGAACACGGACCCGATCAGCAGCAGAAAGTCCTGGAACTGGGCCATGGGCACGACCAAGGCAATGAGCGTGCAGACCACGCCGAACCCCAGCGCCAGATAGGGAACCGGCACCCGGGCAACCGTCCCGGTGGACACGGCGGCGGAATGGATATCCGCAAAGGCGTTGTCGGTTTCGTCCAGCAGGATCAGCAGCAGCGCCAGACCGCCGCCCGCCGTGGCCAGCGCCACCACCAGCGTGCCCTCACCGTTGGTTGCCAGGGCATAGGCGGCACCGAGGCCGTAGAACCAGATGTTGGCGATCAGATAGCCCAGCGCGCTACCGCGGAACATGCCAGCGGGCGAGCGGCCGAAGCGGGTATAGTCCGCGATCAGCGGCAGCCAGGACAAGGGCATGGCCACCACCAGATCCACCGCGCCGCCAAAGCTCATGCCGCCGGTGCCGGGCTTCGCGGCCAGCGCCGCCAGATCGTGGTCCGCCAGCAGCCGCCAGGTCAGCCACGCCGCAGCGCCGAGGATCAGGTAGAGCCCCCACGCCCGCAGGAAGCGCCGCACGAACGACACCGGCCCGGCCACCGCGATCGCCGTGGCGAGCGCCCCGAACAGGATGGTCCACGCATAAGGCAGCGTCACACCCAGAGCGGAGGTGGCGAGCGCATCGGCGGCCTCGCCCATGACGATGATTTCAAACGAACCCCAGCCGACCAATTGCACCACATTGAGCAGCGTCGGCACGGAGGCGCCTCGCAGCCCGAGGCTCGGACGCAGCATAGCCATTGACGCAAGGCCGGTATCCGCCCCCACCACGCCCACCGACGCCAGAAGCCCCGCCCCCAGGAGCGATCCCACCAGGATCGCCGCAAAGGCTTCGCCCAGACTGAGGGCCGGCACCAGCAAAGCGCCGGCCTGAAGCACCAGCAGCCCAATGCCGAGGCTGAACCACAAGGCAAAGGCATCGCGCGGGGCAAAGGCCCGCTGATCCGCGGGCACGGGGGTCAGCGGGTCATAGGGAGAGTGGGAAAGGTCCATCAACACTGAGTCCGCAAGCCGGTGCGCCGAGCGCAGGAAATCTGCTGCGAGCCTGTAGCACGATCGGCCGCGCCGGCAAGGCGCGGATACAACGATTGTCCGCCCTCCCCCCTGGGACACGGCGCGTCCGTATCCCGCGCCGGCGTCATGACCAAACAGAAACGGGCCCCGTCGGGGGCCCGTTGAACTCAGCGACAGAACAGGGATCCTCAGCCGCCGCAGCGGACATAAACCATCGTGCCGTAACGCTTGCCGATTTCCGGATCGACCCATTTCAGCACCAGCACCTGGCCGTCGAAGCGCAGCACCTGGCGATCGCGGTCGCCGCCGGCGGGATCCTCGGCCGGACCAATGAAGGTGGGGCTGCCAGGCACCGCCTTGGAGACCATCTCGGTGAGTTTGTTGTCGTCCGCCAGATACATCAGAACGCCGCCATTGGGGCCGGCGGTGATGATATAGGGGTTCGAGCACTGGGCGCGGGCCTGGGCCTCGGTGCGGCCAGCATCCTCGGGGCGATGGAAGGCGGCCAGACCGTAGCGGCCCACGAGGCTCGCGGCGGGAATGGGGCTGGTCCACTGCGGCGGAGGCGGCGGAGGCGGAGGGCCCGGCTCCGTGGTGGCACATGCCGCCAGCAGCAAGGCGGCCAAGCTCACCGCCGCCACCGTGGCGCGGGGAAACCGACGGGAGGCGCGCGACTGATGCGCGGCATCTGCAACCATCGGCCGGACGGACGACTGAGACATTCACGTAACTCCGAGGCGGAAGCGCCCTGTTTTGCTGCCGGGCCGGGCCCGTGCCGAACCCCGCCGCAGCGGTTGCAACGGACCATAATGGGAGAGTGGCGCGGCGTCGATTCCGGGCATCACGGTGAAAGGGGATGGCGATCACCGCACCTCGGCGCGGCTGGAAGTCGAGATTAGACGCCGCAAGTTACCACTTGGTTCCTGAAAGTGATGTTCCGCGCGGCCGATGCCTTGACGTGGCCGCAGGGCGATCTTATGTCCGGCCCGCGTTTGGCACTCTCGATGTGGGAGTGCCAGAACCCGCGAGCCAGGCTCGCTCCAATGCCTGAGAGGATCAGATCCATGTCCTTCCGTCCCCTGCATGACCGCGTGGTCGTGAAGCGCATCGAAGCCGAACAGAAGACCGCCGGCGGCATCATCATCCCCGACACCGTCAAGGAAAAGCCCCAAGAGGGCGAAGTCGTGGCCGTGGGCCCCGGCGCCCGTGACGAGAGCGGCAAGGTTGTGGCCCTGGACGTCAAGGCCGGCGATCGCGTGCTGTTCGGCAAGTGGTCCGGCACCGAGGTCAAGGTCGATGGCCAGGACCTGCTCATCATGAAGGAAAGCGACATCCTCGGTGTGATCGGCTGATCACACCGGTTCCCGCTCATTCCAGAGAATCAGGAGAGGCACAATGGCTGCCAAGGACGTAAAATTTTCCGCTGATGCCCGCGAGAAGCTGCTGCGCGGCGTCGACATCCTCGCCAATGCGGTGAAGGTGACCCTCGGCCCCAAGGGCCGCAATGTGGTGATCGAGAAGAGCTTCGGCGCGCCCCGCATCACCAAGGACGGCGTCACCGTCGCCAAGGAAATCGAACTGGAAGACAAGTTCGAGAACCTGGGCGCCCAGTTGCTGCGCGAAGTGGCCTCCAAGACCAATGACCTAGCCGGCGACGGCACCACCACCGCTACGGTGCTGGCCCAGGCCATCGTCAAGGAAGGCGCGAAGGCGGTTGCCGCCGGCATGAACCCGATGGACCTGAAGCGCGGCATCGATCTCGCCGTGGCCGCCGCCATCACCGACATCAAGGCCCGCGCCAAGAAGGTGTCCTCCTCCGCTGAAGTGGCGCAGGTCGGCACCATCTCCGCCAATGGCGATGCCTCCATCGGCGAAATGATCGCCGCTGCCATGCAGAAGGTCGGCAACGAGGGTGTCATCACCGTCGAGGAAGCCAAGACCGCCGAGACCGAGCTCGAAGTGGTCGAGGGAATGCAGTTCGACCGCGGCTATCTCTCTCCCTATTTCATCACCAATGCGGAGAAGATGATCGCCGACCTGGAAGATCCCTACATCCTGATCTTCGAGAAGAAGCTGTCCGGCCTGCAGCCGATCCTGCCCGTGCTCGAGTCCGTGGTTCAGTCCGGCAAGCCGCTGGTGATCGTGGCCGAGGACGTGGAAGGCGAGGCCCTGGCCACCCTGGTGGTCAACAAGCTGCGCGGCGGCCTGAAGGTTGCGGCGGTGAAGGCTCCCGGCTTCGGCGATCGCCGCAAGGCCATGCTGGAGGACATCGCGATCCTCACCGGCGGCCAGGTGATCTCGGAAGACCTCGGCATCAAGCTTGAGAACGTGACGCTGGCCCAGCTCGGCCGCGCCAAGAAGGTCATCCTCGAGAAGGAAAAGACCACCATCGTGGACGGCGTTGGCGAGAAGGCCGACATCGAAGCCCGCGTGGCGCAGATCAAGGCGCAGATCGAAGAGACCTCTTCGGACTATGACCGCGAGAAGCTGCAGGAGCGTCTGGCCAAGCTCGCCGGTGGCGTTGCGGTCATCCGCGTCGGCGGCTCCACGGAAGTGGAAGTCAAGGAGAAGAAGGATCGCGTCGACGACGCCCTGAACGCCACCCGCGCTGCGGTGGAAGAAGGCATCGTCCCCGGCGGCGGCGTGGCTCTGCTGCGCTCCAAGAAGGCCGTCGAGGCGCTCTCCTCCGAGAACCCCGACATCATGGCCGGCATCAAGATCGTGCTGCGCGCCCTTGAGGCCCCCATCCGCCAGATCGCC
Organism: Azorhizobium sp. AG788; assembly: GCF_943371865.1. GTDB lineage: Bacteria > Pseudomonadota > Alphaproteobacteria > Rhizobiales > Xanthobacteraceae > Azorhizobium. The sequence goes on from NZ_CALRWL010000028.1 coordinate 27,595, forward strand.
GAGAATTCCGGCGTGGAAGGCTCCATCGTGGTGGGCAAGGTGCTCGAGTCCGAAGGCAACTTCGGCTTCAACGCCCAGACCGAAGAGTATGTGGACCTCGTCGCCGCCGGCGTCGTGGACCCCGCCAAGGTCGTGCGCACTGCCCTGCAGGACGCCTCCTCCGTGGCCGGCCTGCTGGTCACCACCGAGGCCCTGGTCGCCGAGCTGCCCAAGAAGGACAGCGGCATGCCCGCGATGCCGGGCGGCGGCATGGGCGGCATGGGCGGCATGGATTTCTGATCCAGCCTCTCAAGTGTTTGGCGAAGCCGGACCTCCGGCTTCGCTTTTTATCGGGAAAAGGCGCGACTCTGGTCGCGCCTTTTCTTTTTTGCGTCGGCATGTGGGCACTCAAGCCCGGCTGCGGACCATTTCGGTAAACGCGTCCGGTCGTCCGTAGAAATCAGACAAAGGCAGCGGGATGATCTGCCCCGCCTCCTCCCGCAGCAGGCCCGGAAAACCCCGAACGCCGAAAGAGGCCATGGTCCGGCGGGTTTCGTTGACATGACTGTCCACCGGGTAGGCCCGACGTGCCGCTTCGAACGCATCGGGCAGCAGGCCGATGGCCTGAGCCAGATCTGTCAGCACCGCGGGCTCCACCACCCGCCGACCCTCCACATAATGAGCGTGCTGGATCGCCTTCAGCATGGCGGGGCCGTGTCCCGGCGCCACCTGCTCCGCGGCGAGAATCGCCGCAATGGTGGGAGCCGAATGGAAGATGGTCGACGGATCGTTGAGCAATCCATCCAGATAGGCCGAGCCGAACTCCTGCCCGGACATCTCGGCAATCCGTGCATCGGAAGCCCGGATGTGCTGGCGCATGGGCGCCGCCAGACCCGTGGGTTCGGCGAACAGCCCGCCACCGTGCAGGATCAGTTCCACGCCCGGCACGGCCTGCACGGCCGCCACCAGCGGCGCGGCGGCGTAGCACCAGCCGCACAGCGGGTCATAGATATAGTGCAGCCGCAGCGTCATCACGCGATCCTCCTGGCGGGCCTCAATACCCGACGGTGAAACGCTGGCGCACATGGCGCGGCGCTTCCACTTCGTCGGCCAATGCCACCGCAAAGTCCTCGAACGAGATGGAGCTGCGCCCATCAGCGGCGGTCAGAAGCTGATCACCACCGAGGCGGAATATGCCGGTCCGGGTGCCGGGAATGAACTCGGCCGAAGGGGACAGGAAGGTCCAGGCGAGGGAGCTTTGGCCCTTCAGAAGATCCAGGAAGGCGCCGCCGGCCTTGGCCTCGGTGAGGTAGATGGCGGGAAAACCCGGCGCATCATAGAGCGCCACGCCGGGGGCGACTTCCAGGCTGCCGGCGCCGCCGACCACCAGATAGCGCGGCACGCCGGCCTCGGTCACCGCGGCGATGAGCTTCTGCGGGTCGCTGGCGGAGAAATGAATGGAGCTGATGACCACGTCATGGCCCCGCAGCAGAGCCGCAAGGGCCGCAGAGTCGCCCGCATCTCCGGCAATGGCCGTGACGCCGGCGAGCGCCGCGATCTTTTCCGGCTGGCGCGCAATGGCGGTCACCGCATGGCCGCGCTGGGACAGTTCGGCGAGAATGCGGGAGCCGGCCGCGCCGGACGCACCAATAAGGGCGATCTTCATCTTCTGATCCTCAATAGGTTTCTGATAGATACCAGATGTCGTTTTTGATATTAGATGTAAAGAAGGCACCTGAGACATATCAGGTCACCCATTGGAAACCGCTTCCACTTAGGCCCAATCATGCTGCGCATCCCCAGCCCCTACAGTGCCCATTGCCCCACCCGCCAGGTGCTTGACCGCATCGCCGACAAATGGACGGTGTTGATCCTTGGCCTGCTGTGTGAACAACCCCGCCGCTTCAACGCCCTGCGCCGCGAGGTCGAGGGCCTGTCGCAGAAAGTATTGTCGCAGACGCTCAAGAGCCTGGAACGGGACGGGCTCGTCACACGCACGGCCTTCGCCACGGTGCCGGTGACGGTGGAATACGCCATCACCCCACTGGGCGCCTCGCTTGCCCTCACTTTGGTGCCCCTGGTGCGATGGGCCGAGGCCCATATGGGCGACGTCACGGACGCTCAGGCTGATTTTGACGGACGGGGCAGATCTGAGGCCCAAATTTCCGGAGCTATCGCGGTACCTGCGTGAGGAGATGGCAGAAAGGTGGCCGACCTCGCGCGGATTTGAGGTCGCTACCCTGGAAGAGTTCGAAGGGCATGCCTAGCTAAGGTCACGTTCCCCAACCGCAGCCCCGTCGGCGCGGTCATAGAGGCGACCCTCTGCTTATGCCAATAACCTTGACCATCAATGGGCAGCCGCGCGTGATCGATGCTGATCCCGACATGCCGCTGCTTTGGGCGCTGCGCGACGAACTGGACCTCACGGGGACCAAGTTCGGCTGCGGTCAAGCCCTATGCGGCGCCTGCACCGTGCATATGGACGGTGCCGCCATCCGCTCCTGCCAGACCACCATCGGCGACGTGGGGACGGCCAAGATCACCACCATCGAAGGCGTCACGGGCAAGACCGCCGAGGCGGTGCAGGCCGCGTGGCGGGCACTGGATGTGGTCCAGTGCGGCTATTGCCAGTCCGGCCAGATCATGTCGGCCGTGGCCCTCCTGTCCGACAACAAGAAGCCCTCCGACAGCGACATCGACGCGGCCATGGACGGCAATGTCTGCCGCTGTGCCACCTACCAGCGGGTGCGTGCCGCCATCCACGACGCCGCCCGCCGGCTGGAGGCCTGAGCCATGAACGCATTTGTCCGCGCTTCCGAAGCCCTCGCCCAAAAGGCCGCCGAAACCGCTGCCGCAGCGGGTGAAACCGCGCTCTCCCGCCGCTTCATGCTGCGCGCCATGGGCGGCGTCGGCGTCGGCCTCATCCTCGGCGCCGCTATGCCCGGCCTCGTGGGAGAGGCCCATGCGGCAGGAAAAGCGGGCGGGGAAGCCCCTGCCTTCAATCCCTTTGTCCGGCTGTCGCCCGACGGCACGGTCACCGTCATCATCAAGCATCTGGACCTCGGCCAGGGCACGACCACCGGTTTGGCGACGTTGGTCGCCGAAGAGATGGATGCGGATTGGTCCAAGGTTCGCACCGAGTTTGCCCCTGCCGATGCCAAGCTCTATGGCAATGCCGCTTTCGGCGGCGCCCAGGGCACCGGCGGCTCCACCTCCATGGCGGCGAGCTTCGATGTCTATCGTCAGGCCGGGGCAACCGCGCGCGCCATGCTGTTGGCGGCCGCCGCCAAGGCGATGAATGTGCCCGCCGACGCCATTACGGTCACCTCGGGCATGCTCATTGCCGGGCCTAAGACCGCAAGCTTCGGCGAACTGGCGGCTGCCGCCGCGCAGGAGCCGGTGCCGCAGAATGTGCCGCTCAAGAAGCCGGCGAATTATGCCCTGATCGGAAAAGAGGGCGTCCACCGGGTGGACAATGTCGCCAAGACCACCGGCGCGCCGATCTACACCCAGGATGTGAAGCTGCCGGACATGCTGGTGGCCGTGGTCGCCCACCCGCCGCGCTTCGGCGCCACGGTGCGCAGCCATGATGCCACCGCCGCCCGAGCGGTGAAAGGCGTGGCGGATGTGGTGGTGGTGCCCCAGGGCGTCGCCGTTCTGGCCCGCACCACCTTCGCCGCCATGAAGGGCCGTGATGCCCTCAAGGTCGAATGGGACGAGAGCAAAGCGGAGAAGCGCGGCACCGCCGCGTTGCTGGCGGAATATCGCGAGCATCTCGGCAAGCCCGGCTCCGTTGCGGAAACCGAGGGCGATGTGGCCCAGGCCTTCAGCCAGCCCGGCGTGAAGGTGGTGGAGGCGGACTTCGAATTCCCCTACCTCGCCCATGCCTCCATGGAACCCATGAACGCCGTGGCGCAGATCACCGGTGATCGTGTCACCGTGTGGACCGCCTCGCAATTCCCGTCCGCAGACGTCCCCGCCGCGGCCGCCGTCGCGGGCACGACCCCGGATAAGGTGGTCATCAACGCGCTTTGGGCCGGTGGCAGCTTCGGCCGCCGGGCGGTGCCCAATTCCGACTTCGTGGCGGAGGCGGTGGCCATCGCCAAGGCTCACGGGAAGGGCGTGCCGGTGAAGCTGGTGTGGACCCGCGAGGATGACATGAAGGCGGGCTATTACCGCCCCATGTATTTGCACCGGGTGAAGGCGGCTGTGGATGCCACCGGCAAGCCGGTGGCCTGGCATCACCGCATCGTCGGCCAGTCGATCCTCTCCGGCACCTTCTTCGAGAAGATGATGGTGGTGGACAATATCGACGCCACCTCGGTGGAAGGCGCCGCGGGCCTTGGCTATGCGGTGCCCAACCGCCGAGTGGAACTCACCAGCCCCAAGGTGGGCGTGCCGGTGCTGTGGTGGCGCTCGGTGGGTCACACCCACACCGCTTATGCGGTGGAGGTGATGATCGACCAGTTGGCCAAGGCGGCGGGCAAGGATCCGGTGGCATTCCGCATGGACCTGATCACCGATCCCCGGCTGAAGGCGGTTCTGGCGCTGGTGGCGGAGAAGGCGCGCTGGGGCACCTCCCTGGAGAAGGGGAAGTTCCGTGGGGTCGCCGCACACAAGAGCTTCAACACTTATGTGGCCGAGGTCGCCGAGATCACCTTGCTGGACAAGGGCTATCGGGTGGACCGGGTGATTGCGGCGGTGGATTGCGGCATTGTGGTCAATCCTGACGTCATCCGCGCCCAGGTGGAGGGCGGGGTCGGCTTCGGCCTCGGCCATGCCATGCAGGATGCCATCACTTTGACCGACGGCGTGGTGGATCAGGCCAATTTCGACACCTATGAGCCGCTGCGCATGTCGCAGATGCCCAAGGTGGAAGTGCACATCATGCCGTCCGACGCCAAGCCCACCGGCATTGGCGAGCCCGGCGTGCCGCCTATCGCCCCGGCGGTGGCCAATGCGCTGTTTGCCGCCACCGGCAAGCCGGTGCTGCGCCTGCCCTTCACCCTCAACGCCGTCGGCGCGTCCTGAGCCGCGCCGGGGCCGGGCCTACGGGTCCGGCCCCGATCGTCATTTCGCTTGAATCGCGCGAAAGCCCACATAGCCGGCATCGGCGTCATAGAGATAATCGAAGCCGTTGAGGAAGCGGACCGAGGTGTTCACGAACGGGCCGGGATTGGCGTCCTTTCGCACCAGCACCACGGCCAAGGGCGCCACCGGATTGGCCGCATCGCCGAGCTTGAAGCTGTAGGCGATACCCGCTGTGCCCGGAATGCTGACACTCACGGAGGTTCCGGGATCGAGCGTTGGCAAGGGACCGCTGCCCGGCGTGCTATGGCCCGCCAATTGGTCGGGCGGCACGCGCAGATACATGGTGGTGACGCCCGTATCCATCAGCATCGTGCCGCACGCGGGCGGCGTCTTGCCCTCGAGCGACAGGCAGGCAGGGGCCGCGGACCAGTCGGGATAAACCGCACTCTTCTCCAGCTTCACGAAGCTGAAGCCCGCCGCCACATTGGCATCCAGGCCCACCTGAAGTCCCCGCTGCGACACCACATAGCCACGCCGGATCGTCCCTGGCTTGCCCGGCTCGCCCATGCCCTCAACCATGAGCAGGGGGTTATGATCCGGCGTTCCCTGGGCCTGATGGTCGTGCTGACGGGCGAACCCCACGCCGATCATGGCGATATGGCGCGGGTTGCGGCGCGGGCGGCAGTTGCGTGCGGTGGACGTGCAGGCAATCTCGCGCACCGCCAGTACCGGCATGGGCCGTGTGGTAACACGATTGCCGTTGGCCCCGGACAGCGTCACTGGCGTCACCACCCAGATGCCCTTCTCGATGCGGCCGGAGCTGGAATAGGTCAGCGTGCCCGGGCCGAGCGTGGGCAATTGCGCGAGATTGGGAATAGAGGTGGCGGACACCACGATGCCGGTGGAGCCGGTATCCATGGTGCCGCGATGCACCGGCCCCGCACCGAAGGCGATGCCCAGTTTCGGCGTCCGCGTGATCGGTTGGCCAGCCATGGGCGCATTGAGGAAGGGCAGAAACACCGCAGCCCCCGCCCCGGCATAGTCCGGCCCGGCCGCTTGAGCGGGGACGGCGCGCGCCAGGCCAGCGCAGACGAGGCCAAGGCTCAGGATGCGCGCGGCGCGGTGCAAATGGGCAAGACTGACCATGCGTCCCTTCAGCTCCCAGTCATGGCGTTTCGGTCTCAGTCCGCGAGCGTCTTGAGCATATAGATCCGGCGCAGGCCCTTCTCCTCGACGCGATGGGTCTCGCGATAGCCAATGCGTGCATAGAGCGCGAGATTCTCCGTCATGATGTCCTGCGTATAGAGTCGCACGGCCCCATAGCCCGCCGCGCGCGCCGCCTGCTCGGCGAATTGCAGCAGTATCCGGCCAATGCCGGTGCCGTGCAGCGACGGGTCAACCGCCACATTGTCCAGCAACATGGCGTCGTCCTGCGGCAGGAGCACCACGAGGCCCTGGAGAATGCCGTCCCGCTCCGCCACATGGATGCGGCCGTCGCCGATCAGCGCGGCATAGTCGTCGCGCATGGGCCCAGGCAGCAGACCATTGCGCAGCACGTAGGGAGAATAGGCGGCGTGGACCAGCGCCTCAACGGCGGGCTGGTCCTCCGGGCGGGCAAGGCGCAGGTGAGAGGACATCGAAGGCGTTATAGCAGCGCAGAGCCACCCGGAACAGGTGCGGAAGGTTGCACGATACTCCCGCGACCCGAGTGGATAGGCGCCCGGGCCCTCTTGCCGCTCCCCGGTCTTCACCGCACTCTGCGCTCCCTTGCGTCCTCCAGAGACACCCCATGCGCCATCAGATTTCCGGTACCACCCTCCCGGTTCTCCAGGTCACCCTCGAAGCCGGGGAGACGCTGCTGGCGGAAGCCGACCGCCTGTCGTGGATGACCAACAATGTCGCCCTGCACACCACCACCGCCGCTGGCGGCGCGGGCGGACTGTTCGGCGTCATCGGCCGAGTGCTCTCAGGCGGCGGCCTGTTCATGACCGAATTCACCGCCCAGGGCGGCGAGGCACTGGTGGCCTTTGCGGCCACCGTGCCCGGCAACATCATCGAAATTCCAGTATCGCCGCAGCGCGGCTTCATGGTGCACCGGCATGGGTTCCTGGCCGGCGCGGCCAGCCTGCAGCTGGCCATCGGCTTCCAGCAGAGCCTGGGCGCCGGGGTGTTCGGCGGCAACGGCTTCGTGCTGCAGCGCCTCACCGGCACGGGCACCGCCTTCGTGGAACTGGGCGGCGAGATCGTCAGCTATGACTTGTCGCCGGGCCAGCAACTCCTGGTGCATCCCGGCCATGTGGGGATGTTCGAGGAGAGCGTGGGCTTCAACATCACCATGATGCGCGGCGTGCGCAACGTCCTGTTCGGCGGCGATGGCCTATTCCTGGCGGAATTGACCGGACCGGGCAAGGTGTGGCTCCAGACGTTGACGCCCTCAAAGCTGGCCCACGCGCTGGCACCCTACATGCCGCCCGCGGAGAAGGGCTGAGGTCTGGCGGACACGGGTAATGCGCCCGTGTCCGCCGGCACAGGTTCAGCCGTGCATCAGCGCGGTCACATGGGCGGCGGCGGACGAGGCCAGACCTTCCAGGTCATAGCCGCCCTCCAGAACCGAGACCACGCGGCCGTCGCAATATTTGTCGGCCACTTCCATCAGCCGCTTGGTGACCCAGCCGAAATCGGTGTCCACCAGCCGCAGGGAGGCCAGCGGGTCGTTCTTGTGGGCATCGAAGCCGGCGGAGATGATCAGCAGTTCCGGCCGAAAGGTCTCCAGCCGGGGGAAGATCCGGCTTTCGAACGCTTCCTTGAATTTGTCGCCCGCATCCCCGGAGCGCAGCGGGGCATTGACGATGGTGCCCACCGCGCCGATCTCGCTCACCGCGCCGCTGCCAGGATAGAGCGGCATCTCATGGGTGGAGGCGTACAGCACGCTGTCATCCGCCCAGAAGATCTCTTGCGTCCCATTGCCGTGGTGCACGTCGAAATCCACGATCGCCACTCGCCCGAGACCATATTTCGCCTGCGCATGGCGCGCGGCGATGGCCACCTGGTTGAGCAGGCAGAAGCCCATGGGCCGCCGCGTCTCGCAATGATGGCCCGGCGGGCGCATGGCCACGAATGCGTTGGTGACGCGCTTCTCCATCACCTCATCCACGGCAAAGCAGGCACCGCCCACGGCGCGCGTGACCGCCTCCCAGGAGCCCGGCGAGAGGATGGTATCGGAATCGATCCGCACCACCCCTTCATGGGGCGTAGCCTCGGCCAGGGAGTCGACGAAATCCTCGGGATGAACCCGGATGATGTCATCCCGTTCGCCGCGCGGCGCCTGATCGCGCAACAGCGTGGCAAAACGCTCCTGCTCGAAAATGCGGTCCAGGGCGCGCAACCGATCCGGCCGCTCGGGGTGACCGGCTGGGGTGAGATGGTCCAGCCCGGCGGGGTGGGTCACGAGCAACGTGGACATGGCGTCAGGCCTCTCTCAAGGAGGTTTTGTGTCCCTGACATACCATATTCCAGTCAGTTCGGAATGATTTTGAGCTGGCTCAAAAGCGTCACGTCCGCACCGACCCGATCATAAAAAAGGGGCGCCGAAGCACCCCTTTTTCATATGGGAAGGGGGCCGGATCAGGCCTGGCTGGCGGCCTTGCGGCCCAGCGCCGCCTGGGCCGCAGCAAGACGCGCGATCGGAACCCGGAACGGCGAGCACGAGACATAGTCGAGGCCGACTTCGTCACAGAACGCCACCGAGGCCGGATCGCCGCCATGCTCGCCGCAGATGCCGAGCTTGATGTCGGGGCGCGACTGGCGGCCACGCTCCACACCGATCTTCACCAGTTCGCCGACGCCATCCACGTCGATGGAGACGAACGGATCCACCTCGATGATGCCCTTTTGCACATAGGGCCCGAGGAAGGTGCCTGCATCGTCGCGGGAGACGCCGTAGCAGGTCTGGGTCAGATCGTTGGTGCCGAAGGAGAAGAACTCGGCGGTCTCCGCGATCTCCTTGGCCCGCAGGGCGGCGCGGGGCAATTCGATCATGGTGCCCACCTGGAAGGTGAGCTTGGTGCCGCTTTCCTGCTCCACCGCCTTGGCCACCTTCTGGATGACCGCATTGACGATGTCGAACTCCGCCTTGGTGGCGATGAGCGGCACCATCACTTCCGGCACCACCGGCTCGCCGGTGGACTTGGCGGCGATCACCGCCGCCTCGAAGATGGCGCGGGCCTGCATCTCGGCGATCTCGGGGAAGGCGATGGCGATGCGGCAGCCGCGGAAGCCGAGCATGGGATTGACCTCATGCAGCTCCTTCTGGCGACGCTCGATGCGCTCCACGTCCACGCCCAGGCTCTTGGCCACCTCCGCCACTTCGGCGTCGGTGTGCGGCAGAAACTCGTGCAGCGGCGGGTCCAGCAGGCGGATGGTGACCGGCAGGCCCTTCATGATCTCGAACAGCTCGACGAAGTCCGCCCGCTGCATGGGCAGCAGCTTGGCCAGAGCCGAGCGGCGGCCGGCCTCGTCGTCCGCGAGGATCATCTCGCGCACGGCCAGGATGCGGCCGGCATCGAAGAACATGTGCTCGGTGCGCGACAGGCCGATGCCCTCGGCGCCGAACGAACGGGCCATGCGGGCATCCGCCGGGGTCTCGGCATTGGCGCGGATCTTCAGGCGGCGCACCTTGTCGGCCCAACCCATGAGGGTGGCGAACTCGCCGGACAGTTCCGGCTGCTGCATCGCCACCTGGCCCACCAGCACCTGGCCGGTGGAGCCGTCGATGGTGAGGATGTCGCCCTTCTTGAAGCTCTGGCCGTTCACGGTCAGCGTCTGCGCCGCGTAGTCGATGCGCAGGGCGCCGGCGCCGGAGACGCAGGGCTTGCCCATGCCGCGGGCGACAACCGCCGCGTGCGAGGTCATGCCGCCGCGCGAGGTGAGGATGCCTTCGGCCGCATGCATGCCGTGGATGTCCTCAGGCGAGGTTTCCACCCGCACCAGGATCACCTTGGTGCCCTGGCCCTTCAGGGTCTCGGCCTCGTCGGCGGAGAACACGATGGCGCCCGAGGCCGCGCCCGGAGACGCGGGCAGGCCGGTCACCAGGATCTTGCGCTCGGCCTTGGGGTCGATGGCGGGATGCAGGAGTTGGTCGAGGGAGGCCGGATCGACGCGGGTGACCGCCTCTTCCTGGCTGATGAGGCCTTCATTGGCCAGCTCGACCGCGATCCGCAGCGACGCCTTGGCGGTGCGCTTGCCGGAGCGGGTCTGGAGCATCCACAGCTTGCCCTTCTCGACCGTGAACTCCAGGTCCTGCATGTCGCGATAATGGTTCTCGAGCACATGCGAGATGCGCTCGAACTCCTTGAACGCGTCCGGGAGAGCGGTCTCCATGGAGGGCTTCTCGGAGCCGGCGGCCGTGCGGGCGCGCTCGGTGAGATCCTGCGGGGTGCGGATGCCCGCCACCACGTCTTCGCCCTGGGCATTCACCAGGAACTCGCCATAGAGCGCGTTCTCGCCGGTGGAGGGGTTGCGGGTGAAGGCAACGCCGGTGGCGGAGGTTTCGCCCATGTTGCCGAACACCATGGCCTGCACGTTCACCGCGGTGCCCCAGCTCTCCGGGATCGCGTGAAGGCGGCGATAGGTGATGGCGCGCTGGTTCATCCAGGAGCCGAACACCGCGCCGATGGCGCCCCAGAGCTGGTCATGGGGATCCTGCGGAAAGGGCTTGCCCAGTTCCTGCGCGGCCCGCGCCTTGTAGGCGACCACCAGTTCCGCCCAGTCGTCGGCGGACAGGTCGGTGTCGAGGGTGTGGCCGTGCTCGGCCTTGTAGGCTTCCAGCAGCTCTTCGAAATGATGATGGTCGATGCCCAGCACCACATTGGAATACATGGTGATGAAACGGCGGTAGCTGTCATAGGCAAAGCGGCGGTCACCGGCGGCCTTGGCCACCGCTTCGACCGTCTCGTCATTGAGCCCGAGATTGAGCACCGTATCCATCATGCCCGGCATGGAGGCGCGGGCACCGGAGCGGACCGAAACCAGCAACGGATTGGCCGGATCGCCGAACGAACGGCCGGTCAGCGCGCCGATCTGCGCCAGAGCCACCTCCACTTCACCCTTCAGCTCCGCCGGATAGGTCTCGCCGTGCGCGTAATAATAAGTGCACAGTTCCGTGGTGATGGTGAAACCGGGAGGCACGGGCAGGCCGAGATTGGCCATTTCGGCGAGGTTTGCACCCTTGCCGCCGAGCAGGTTCCGCATCTCGGATTTCCCCTCGGCCTTACCATCGCCGAAGGAGTAGACCCATTTCGTCATCTCGGAGATCCCCTTAGGGTAGCGCGCGTGTCGTGGAATGGCGCGATTGCTTTAGCTTGGCAGACGCCAAGCTTCAACTGCGGGCACCGGCACACCCTGAGGGCCATACCATGTCGCCCAAGGCTTTAGTGGGGCAGCAGGCCCAGGATGCCCACGACGATCAGATAGACCGCCACGAGCACATTGAGCAGCCGCGGAAACATCAGGATCAGAACGCCGGCCACCAGCGCCACGATCGGCTGGAGGATCACGAGGTCAAGAGTCATGGCGGCTCTCCTATCAGGGGCGCAGCAGCTGCGCTTACGCTAGAAAGAAGTGAACGGCGTCTCTGGTTCCCGACCTTCTAGCCAGCCTTTGCCGCCGATACCACCCCAACCCTCACGCCGCTGTGATCTGTCGCACGATTGCTGCGCGGCAGCAGCTGTGCGGTGATCACGGCTAGCGCTGCGGCAACCGGCGTTCACCTGCAGGGAGACGACCATGGCGTGGGGCGGCATGTTCGAGATCCGGGCGAGCCATTTCGCCCGCGGCGGCTCCAGGATTGGCGGGGGGATCGCCGCGCTGCTGCTGGCCCCGCTCCTTACCATTCTGCTCCTGGCCCCCGCCGCCGCGGAACCGGAGAAATGCCCCCGCATGGTGGCGCAGACCGCGCCGCGCATCTGGCCGGCGAGCTTTCGCCTGGCCGCCACCGAGGCAAGCCAAGTGCGCCTGACCTTTGTCGGCCACGCCACCTTCCTGATCGAAAGCCCGCACGGCGTGACCATCGCCACCGACTATAATGATTACGTGCGCCCGGACATCGTGCCGGAAATCATCACCATGAACCGCGCCCACGACACCCACTACACCGACAATCCGCCGGCCGGCATCGGTCATATCCTGCGCGGATGGGGCCAGGGCGAGGAACCGGCCCGCCACGAACTGACCGTGGATGACGTCTGGATCCGCAACGTCCCCACCAACACCCGCATGGGTTCCACCACCCGCTATGACGGCAACTCCATCTTCGTCTTTGAAGTGGCCGGCTTGTGCATCGCCCATCTCGGCCACCTGCACCACCTGCTCACCCAAGATCATCTGGAAGCGCTGGGCCGGGTGGATGTGGTGCTGGCGCCGGTGGACGGCAGCTACACCCTGGACATCGACGGCATGATGGAGACCCTCAAAGCCATCAATGCCCCGCTGGTCATTCCCATGCACTATTTCAGCCAGTGGGGGCTGGAACGGTTCCTCTCGCGCCTGGGCAAGGAGTATGTGGTCACCCGGTCGGAGACGCCCACGGTGCTGCTGTCGCGGGAGACCTTGCCCCGCAAGCCGACGCTTCTGGTGCTGCCGGGCCGCTGAGCCGCGGCATCACCAAGACCACATGACGCCTTGACCGGAACCCGCAGAGGTCCTTAAGCCGTGGGCGCGCGCCGCTCGTCCCTCGCCCGGCGCCGCTGGACCGATCATGCCCGCGTCTCCTTCTCCGGCCGACCTTCCGCGCCGCGCCACGCAAGTTCTGCCCGCCACCAGCCCGGCCCGCATCCGCGCCGCGGCGGTGGTTGCCGCGCGGATCGTGACCGGCGGCGGACTGGTCGCCTTCCCCACCGAGACCGTCTACGGCCTGGGGGCCGATGCGGGAAACGCCCGCGCCGTGGCCGCGCTCTATGCCGCCAAGGGCCGCCCGGCCTTCAATCCGCTGATTTCCCACGTCTCCAACCAGGCCGCCGCCGAACGGCTCGGCAGCTTCAACGCCGACGCCACCCGCCTGGCTGCCGCCTTCTGGCCGGGACCGTTGACGCTGGTGGTGCCGTGCCGGGACACGGTGGCGGTGTGCGATCTGGCCCGCGCCGGGCTCGACACCGTTGCCTTGCGGGTGCCGGCCCATCCGGCGGCCTTGGTGTTTCTGGATACGGTGGGCCGTCCCGTGGTCGGACCCAGCGCCAATCGCTCCGGCCACATCTCGCCCACCACCGCCGATCATGTGATGGAAGACCTCGCCGGCCGCATCGACGCGGTGCTGGATGCCGGCCCCACCACGGTGGGCGTGGAATCCACCATCGTCGATTGCAGCGGCGACAGGCCGGCCTTGCTGCGTCCCGGCGGCATCGCCCGCAGCGCCATCGAGAAAGTCCTTGGCCACGCCCTGGCGGATGCGGCCGGTGGCGACGAGGCGCACCCTGCCGCGCCCGGCCGGCTGGCCTCCCATTATGCCCCCAACGCCAAGGTGCGGCTGGACGCCCGGGAGGTTCAGCCCGGCGAAGCGCTGCTGACCTTCGGCGGCGCCACCCCACCGGGCACGGACGCCGCGTCCATGGTGCTCGACCTGTCACCCACCGGCGATGTGCTGGAAGCCGCCGCCGGTCTTTATGCGGCGCTGCGCACGCTGGATGCCACCGGCGCCAGCGGCATCGCCGTCGTCCCCCTCCCCCGCGACGGGCTCGGCGAGGCGATCGCCGATCGTCTCGGCCGCGCTGCCGCGCCGCGTTCGAAGGATGTTCCCTCATGACCCACGTCACCGCTGCCGGCCTGCCCATCGACCATATGCGCGAGGGCGACGTGGAGGCTCTTGTGGCCTTGTGGGAGGCCACCGGCCTCACCCGGCCCTGGAACGATCCGCGCGCCGACATCGCCCTCGCCCGGCGCGGACCGCACTCCACCATTCTGGTGGCCCGGGACGGCGAGGCGGTGGTGGGGTCGGTGATGGTGGGCCACGACGGTCATCGGGGCTGGATCTATTATCTGGCGGTGGCCCCCAGCCACACCAAGCGCGGCCTCGGGCGCGGGCTGAGTGCGGTGGCCGAAGACTGGCTGCGGGCGCGGGGCGTGCCCAAGCTGATGCTCATGGTGCGGCCGGAGAATGAAGCCGTGCGTGGCTTCTATAATGCGCTCGGCTATGAAGAGGAGCCGCGCGTGATCTTTTCCCGGCGGCTCGACCAGAAGGTCTGAAACCTCGGCGGACCGCCCGTCGTCCCTGTTGCGCTGTCAGCAGGCCATGCCAAGATCACATCCGCCAAGATGACGCTTCGCATCGCAGCTTCCGCGGCGCGGAGCGATGCGGAGGATCCGATGGCTGACCGAGACGAAAGCTTGGACAATCCGGCTCGGCGGCGCGTCATGGGCAGCGGTGCGGCGCTGCTCGGGGCCCATCTGCTGCCCGGTGTGGCCACCACCGAGGCCGTCGCCACAGAGACGAGCACGCCCGAGGCGGCCCCGGCACGGTCCGCGATTGCACCCGACAGCCCGCCCGCCGGCTACAATATCCTGTTCATCCTGGTGGACCAGGAGCATTTCTTTGAGCGCTGGCCGTTCCCGGTACCGGGACGCGAGTGGATCAAGACGAACGGGATCACCTTCACCAACCACGAGGCGGCGTCCTGCGTCTGCTCACCGGCGCGCTCGACGCTCTACACCGGGCAGCACATTCAGCACACGGGGATTTTCGACAACGCCAATTCCCCGTGGCAGGCGGATCTGTCCACCTCCATTCCCACCATTGGCCATCGCCTGTCACAACTGGGCTATCACGCCGCCTATCAGGGCAAATGGCACCTCAGCTACAATCTGGACAAGGTGAAGGAGGCCGTGGACGCCCCCATGGCCGAATATCAGAAGACCATGGAGACCTATGGCTTCAAGGATTTCTTCGGCTTTGGCGATGTCACCGACACCACCTTGGGCGGCTATAACTATGATGAGGCCACCACCGCTTTTGTGAGCCGCTGGCTGCGCACCAAGGCGCTGGACCTCAAGGCGGCCGGCAAGCCCTGGTATCTGGCGGTCAATTTCGTCAATCCGCACGATGTCATGTACATCAATTCCGATCTGCCGGGCGAAACCGTGCAGGGCAAGGCGTCCGCCATGGGCATCGCCCGCCCCCCCGATGACGCGATCTACAAAGCCACCTGGGACGTGCCGCTGCCCCCCACCCGCGGCCAGTCGTTCCATGCGCCGGGTCGCCCGGCCGCGCAGCAGATCTACCAGCAGGTGCAGGATGTGCTGGTGGGCCAATGGCCCGACGAGGACCGGCGCTGGCGGGTGCTGCAGGACTATTATTACAATTGCATCCGCGACTGCGACCGGCAGGTTGTGGCGGTGCTCGATGCGCTGCGCCAGACCGGCATGGACAAGACCACCATCATCGTCTTCACCGCCGACCATGGCGAACTGGGCGGCGCCCACCAGATGCGCGGCAAGGGCAACAGCACCTATCGCGAGCAGAACCATCTGCCACTCATGGTCGTTCATCCCGCCTATCCGGGCGGAACCACCTGCAAGGCTGTGACCTCGCAGATCGACATCACCCCAACGCTGCTTGCCCTCACCGGTGCCGCGCCCGAGGCTCTGAAGACCGCCGCCGCCGGCCTTCCGGGCCGCGACTTCTCCCCCCTGATGCGTGCCCCAGCGGCGGCCGCGACGGACGCGCTACGCCCCGGCGCCTTGTTCAACTACAACATGCTGTTGTTCCAGGATGCCAAATGGGTCACCCGCATGGAGCAGGTGGTCCATGATCCGTCCACCACCGGTCCGCAGAAGCTGGCCTGGATGCAGCAATATGAGCCGGACTTCACCGACCGCTGCGCCATCCGCTCCATCTTCGATGGCCGCTATCGTTTCTCCCGCTACTTCGCCCCGCTGGCCTTCAACACGCCGGAGACGTTCGAAGCCCTGGTCGCCGCCAATGATCTCGAACTCTACGATCTGGAGAACGACCCCACGGAGAGCATCAACCTCGCCATGGCCGGCACCAAGCATCGCGACCTGGTGATGGCGATGAATGCCAAGCTCAACACCCGCATCGCCGAGGAGGTGGGCCTGGACGACGGACGCTTCCTGCCGCTGAAGGACGGCAAATGGGTATTTCCGAAGCCGGACCAGCGGTAAGGCGCGGCGTTTGCGGCCGCCGCAGAGATCTTGATTGACTTTCCACGCCCGCAGACGAGTTCCTTGCGCAGGATCGAAACGCTGTCGGAGGGGAAGCTGGCCATGGGCATTCACACCACCCGCGTGCGCGCGGCTCTGCTGCTGGCGGGCGCGCTTTTAGCATCCACCTTTGCCGCTCCCGTCACGGCCTGGGCCAAAGATGCGGACACGTGGAAGATCGACGGTCAGGTCCGCGGCAAGCCAAAGGACAAATCCGGCAAGGTCTATGAAAAATCCAACGACGTCAGCGGCATCGCCTGCGAAACCAAGCCGGACTATCCACGCCTCTGCCTGATCGTCGATGACGAGACGCAGGGCGTGCAGATCATCATTCTCAAGAAGGATAAATTGGTCGCCGGCGACTTCATCCGCCTGACGCAGGATTCCTTTGAGGGAAAGTCGTTGGACTTCGATGGCGAGGGTGTCGCCTACGATAAAGGTGCATTCTACGTCATGGGCTCCCATGGCCAGCCGCGGCATCCTGGCGATTCGGATGCGGAAACCGCTGCCAAGGCCGACGCCAGCCGGCGCGTCTTTCGCATCCACTTTGCCCCCGGCGGCGTGGACATGAGCACCGGCACCTTCGCCAAGTCCGCAACCGTCACGCCGTCCGCGCGCTTCTCCGACATCATCCGCATGCAGCCGGACGTCGCCCCCTGGGCGGACAAGCCGCTGGCCGAGAATGGGGTGTCCATCGAGGGCATCGCGGTGCGGGATGGGCAACTCTATGCCGGTATGCGCGGGCCGGTGATTGAGGGCAAAGGCGCGGTCATTCTCTCCGCGCCTTTGAGTGCGGTGTTCGAGAACCGGCCGGGGCAGGCCGGCGTGCAGTTCCTGGACCTCGGCACGGATACGGGCGGCAAGGCCCGCGGCGTGCGCGATATGCTCGCCTTCGGGACCGGACTGCTCATCGTCGCCGGGCCGGTCAACGACCCTCCCAAGGGACAGCCCATCAAAGACGGCGACTATGCCATCTTCTCCTCCGCAGGGCCGTCCCTGCAAAAGCTGATGGATCTCAAGGCCTACGGCGTCAAAGACAAGCCCGAGGCCCTGCTGCCGCTGGAGACCCATGACGGCGTCCTGCGCGCCCTGCTGTTCTTCGACGGTCCCACAGAAGGCGATCCGACGCCGATCACTATCAAACTTCCGTAAGCGCTCCGAGGCAGTGGCAGTCCACAAAGTGGTCGTTCACCAGCCCGCAGGCCTGCATGGCGGCATAGACGATGGTCGGCCCGCAAAACTTGAACCCCGCCGCCTTCAAGCGCTTGGACAGCGCCACGGAGGCGGGGGTCTGCGCCGGGACATCACCCGGCCCACGGGGACGGTTCACCTGAACCTCCCCATCCACGGCGTCCCACATGAGATCGGCGAACGACACCCCCTTGTCGCGCAAGTCGAGATAGGCGCGGGCCGAGAGCACTGCGCCTTCGATCTTGGCGCGGTTGCGCACGATGCCGGCATCCATCATCAGCGCTGCCTGCTTCTCGGGGCCGTAGCGGGCGATGGTCTCCGGGTCAAAACCGTCGAAGGCAGCGCGGAAATTGTCGCGCTTGCGCAGGATGGTGATCCAGGCGAGCCCCGCCTGGAACCCATCCAGCACCAGCTTCTCGAACAAGGCGCGGGAGTCCCGCTCCGGCACGCCCCATTCGGTGTCGTGATAGGCCATGTACAGCGGGTCGGTGCCGCACCACGGACAGCGGCACTTGCCGTCCGCGTGGGGCGTCAGGCGGAATGCGGGCTTCGCCGCCGCGGCAATATTCGAGTCGGCAGCCGCCATGCTCACACACCATCCATGTTGAAGGTCGCCCAATCGGGACGCTTCAAGGTGACCTCGACCCCGCCCGCCACCAACGGCAGGCCACCGGCCTTGGCCTCTGCCGCCCGGTCCAGGCGCACCAAGGCGATGCCCTGACCACGGATGGAGGAGCCGATGCGGCCCACGGTCTTCTCCCCGGCGCGGATTTCAGAACCGGCCTCGGGGGCGGACTCGAACAGGGCCTCCACCGCCCGGGTGCGGGCGATGCCGCGATGCTGGGTGCGCGAGACCACTTCCTGGCCGATGTAGCAGCCCTTCTTGAAGTCCACGCCGCCCAACTGGTCCATGTCGGCCTCATGGGGAAAGGCATCGCCGTAGATGAAGTCGGCGCCGCCCTGGGGAATGCCCAGCGCGATGCGATGGGCCGCATAGGCCTCCCCATCGCCATCCAGCGCTTCCACCTGCGCCCTCGGCAGCACCAGGCGGGTGCCCAGCGCTTCCAGGCGGGGATCCGGAAACGCCTCGATGCCCTCGATCTGCGCCCCGTCCCAGGCCGCAGCCACCGCCAGATCGTCCGCCGCGGCGAACTCCACCTTCGAGCGCAGGCGATACATGGTGAGCCGCTTCAGCAGGTCTGGCGCCGTGGCGGCGGGGGCATCCAGCAGGAAGGTGTCGGGCGTCGACGCCGGGGCATAGATGAGGAAATCGCTAATGATCTTGCCCTGCGGCATCAGCAGGGCGCCATAGCGGGCGCCGCCCGCCGCCAGCGTGTTGACGTTGCAGGTGACCACATTGTGCAGAAAATGACGGGCATCGGGTCCGCTGACCGTCAGCAGGGCGCGGTCGGCAAGATGCGCAATCGGCATGACCATCTCCTTGTCAGAAGTCTGCGAGAGACTTAAAGCCCCGGCACGGCCCACCCGTTACGAGCGAGCACCCACCATGGCTGAGACCTTCGATCTTATACTCAAGGGCGGCACGGTGGTGACCCCCGATGGCGAAGGCGTGCGCGACATCGGCGTCCGCGACGGCCGCATCCGCGCCCTCGGCAGCCTCGATGCCGCCAGCGCCGGCGAGGTGATCGACGCCACCGGCCTGCACATTCTGCCTGGCGTCATCGACACCCAGGTGCATTTCCGCGAGCCCGGTTTGGAGCAGAAGGAAGACCTGGAGACTGGCTCCCTGGCCGCCGTCATGGGCGGAGTGACCGGCGTGTTCGAGATGCCGAACACCATTCCCCAGACCACCGACGCCGCCGCTCTGGAAGACAAGATCCGCCGCGGCACCAACCGCATGCATTGCGACTTCGCCTTCTATGTGGGCGGCACCCACGACAATGTCCGCGACCTGCCCGAACTGGAGCGCCTGCCCGGCGCCGCCGGCATCAAGGTGTTCATCGGCTCGTCCACCGGCTCGCTGCTGGTGGCGGACGATGCGGGCGTGCGCGAGATCCTGAAAGTGATCCGCCGCCGCGCCGCCTTCCACTGCGAAGATGAGCCCCGCCTCAATGAACGCAAGCCTTTGCGGGTGCCCGGCGACCCGTCCTCGCACCCGGTGTGGCGCGATGAAGTGGCGGCGTTGACCGCCACGCGGCGCCTCGTCACCCTGGCGCGGGAGGTGGGTGCGCGGGTGCATGTGCTGCACATCACCAGCGCCGAAGAGATGGATTTCCTCGCCGACGCGCGCGACGTGGCCTCGGTGGAAGTGACGCCGCACCACCTCACCATGGCCGCCCCGGAGTGCTACGAGCGCCTCGGCACCCTGGCCCAGATGAACCCGCCGGTGCGCGACGCCCGCCATCGCGAGGCCCTGTGGCGGGCGCTCTCCTTGGGTATCGTCGACGTGCTCGGCTCCGACCACGCGCCCCACACGCTGGAGGAAAAAGCCAAGCCTTATCCGGAGAGCCCGTCGGGCATGACCGGGGTCCAGACCCTGGTGCCGTTGATGCTGGATCACGTGGCCAACGGGCGGCTGTCGCTGCTGCGTTTTGTCGATCTGACCAGCGCGGGACCAGCCCGTCTGTTTAATATTGCGCGCAAAGGTCGCATCGTTGCCGGCTACGATGCGGACTTCACCGTGGTCGATCTGAAGCGTCGCGCCACCATCACCAAGGACTGGATCGCCTCGCGCTCCAAATGGACGCCCTATGATGGCGTGGAAGTCACCGGCTGGCCGGTGGGCACCATCGTTCGCGGTCGCAAGGTGATGTGGGAAGGGGAGTTGACCTCGCCCGCCACCGGCCAAGCGATCAGCTTCCTGGAAACCCTGCCGCACCGCTGATGGGTTGTGCGGGGCGTCATCGGCGCCCCGCGACCAACAGAGGCGCCGCTTACTGGCGCTGGCCGATCAGGGTGTATTCGCCGGCGCGCACGCGGGTGGCGAGGCTCTCCACATATTTGGCGGACGGCTCCTCGCCATAGGTTTCCACCAGGGTGCGCAGGGCGCTGAACAGCGCCGCCTGCACCAGACTGTCTTCATCCAGCCCATCGCGCAGCGCTTCGGTCCAGGCGTCGTCCAGATAGGACAAGGCCACATGCCGTTCGTCGGTGGCCGGCTCGGCCACGTCCTGTGGGTAGAAGGCGAAATTGGACGTGCTGGACAAGATCGACCTCCGCGCCGACCCACCACGGTCCGGCGATGAAGATTTAGCATGCCGCCGCGTCTCGTCGCGGAAGTTCTGAACGAAAGGTTAACCGGCGGATCAGTTGCCGCCGAACCGCACCACGATGTCGTGAGAGAGCTTGGCCCCCTCCTCCATCTGCCGCTGCACCGCCATGGCGGCAGCCGGCGTGCAGGTGCGATAGACCGTGGCATAGCTGGAATATCCGGCATTGAACGCCGCCACCAACTTACCCTTGCGCGCGTCCGAGGGCTGCTCGGCGTCCATCAGCGTCTGCATCTCCGTGCGCCAGCGCTGGGCCTCGCCCGCTGCGCCGCACAGGGGCCGCAGATAATGCAGCGCCCCCAGCAGCTCGGCGATCTTCATCAGGTCGCCCTCATAGGGCGGGGTTGATCCCTCCGCCGGCGCAGCCGCGGCCCCCCGCGCCCCAAGGGCGCAGGCGAGCAGGACAGCGATCAGGAGTTTGGGCGGACGGACCATGGCCAAGAGGTGCCGCCGCCAGCGCCGCCCGTCAAGGGGCGGGAGGGCTGCGCCGCCGTCAGTGGCCCGCCGCGTCCATCAGGCGCGCGGCGGCAGCCACCACCTCCGACAGCCCCTCGGTGGTGGACAGGCCCGCCACCGCATCGGGCATGAACCAGCCCACCTCCAGCGCCTCGTCACCCGGTGTGGGCTCGCCGGCCTGCCAGCGCGCCGCATGGGCCAGCACCACGAAATGCGCGGTCAGCACGCCATCCCCATCATGCACGATGATATCCCGCGCGGCCGCCAGCGCGACGATCTGCGCCACCACGCCCACTTCCTCCATCACCTCGCGGGCGGCGGCGGCGGCCACGGTCTCGCCCGGCTCCACCCGTCCGCCGGGCAGGCTCCACAATCCCACCCCCGGCCCCTTCCCCCGCCGCGCCAGCAGCACCAGCGGCCCGCGAAAGACGGCCGCGCTGGCAGCAAGGGTCGGACGCACGGGATCGGGCATGGGGTCTCTCGCTGGAACTGGGCGGATCTATCGGCCAGATGCATGGTAGCCGCCGGCCCCTGTCCCCGGAAGTCCACGGCCCTGTGGCGACCGCGCCTTGCGATGGGCGTCCGCTCCCCCCAGGCTCACAGGCTGAATGGAGCCGACGATTCGCCATGCCTGCCCCCGACCCTGCGCCAGTTCCCAAGCCCAGCACCGCCCCGCGCGCCTGGCAGCGCATGTTGTCCGGCCGCCGGCTCGACCTGCTGGATCCCTCGCCGCTCGATATCGAGATCGAGGACATCGCCCATGGGCTTGCCCGCGTCGCCCGCTGGAACGGCCAGACCCATGGGGACAACATCTTCTCCGTGGCCCAGCATTCCCTGCTGGTGGAACGCCTGGCCAAGCATGCCAGCCGCGATCTCGACCGCACCTGGCGCCTCGCCGTGCTGCTGCACGATGCCCCGGAATATGTGATCGGCGACATGATCTCGCCGTTCAAGGCCATGATCGGCGGCGACTACAAGGCGGTGGAAGCCCGGCTCCTCACCGCCATCAGCGTGCGCTTCGGCCTGCCCGCCCGCTGGCCGGACGCTTTACTCAAGGTGGTGAAGGCGGCGGATCGCTCGTCGGCCTATCTGGAGGCCACCCGGCTGGCGGGTTTTTCGGCGGCGGAGGCGCAGAAATATTTCGGCCGGCCGATCCGGCTCGACGCGGCGGCGGAGAAGGCCTATCTCACGCCCTGGCGCGCGGACGAGGCCAAGACCCGTTTTCTCGCGCGGTTTGAGGAGCTTGCCCGATGATCTACGTCTGCTCCCTCTCCCGGCTGCATGAGACCGTGGAACGCACCGGCGCCCGGCACGTCATCACCCTCATCAATGGCGGCACCGCCGTGACCCGGCCCAGCAATGTGGACCCCACCAACCATCTCTTCCTCGGCATGAACGACATTGTCGACGAGGTGGAGGGCCTGGTGGCGCCCGGCTCCGGGCACATGACCGATTTCCTTGAGTTCGTCAGGACTTGGCCGCGTGAGGCGCCGCTGGTGATCCATTGCTATGCGGGCATTTCCCGCTCGACTGCGGGGGCCTACACCGCCTTGTGCGCCCTGCTGCCGGAGCAGGACGAGGCGGAACTGGCGCGGCGACTGCGGGCGGCCTCGCCCAGCGCCACCCCCAATGCCCGCCTCGTCGCTCTGGCGGACGCCGCCTTGGGGCGCGAGGGGCGGATGATTGCCGCCATCGCTGCCATCGGCCGTGGCCAGGATGCGTTCGAAGGCGAGCCGTTCTCGCTGAGAATCGCCTGAAACCAGAGACTTGGCCGTCGCCTACCCCGGCGCCAGGATGGCCACGAGACCGGGGACGGCAACGCCTTTCTCGGTGCGGGTGGAGCGTGCCGCCAGAAGATGCACGGTCAATCCTGCGGCCTGCGCCTCCTGCCGCACCAAGGCTTCGCCATGGGCATAGCGCAGCGTGTCGCGCAGCAGCAGGCCCTCGCCGGCGTGGGTTTCGACCGTGAAGGCGAACAATCCGCCGGGGGCCAGCGCCGCGTGCGCTGCGGCGAAAATAGATGACAGATCAGCCACATAGCATAATGCATCGGCGGCCAGGATCAGATCCAGACTGCGCGGCGGCATCCCCGTCAGGACGGCGGCCATGTCGCCCACCTGCAGTTGCGCATAGAGGTCCAGGGCCTGCGCCCTTGCCACCATGGCGGGAGAGATATCAACGCCGTCCAGCACATCCACCATGGGCTTGAACACCGGCGCCGCCAGCCCGGTGCCGCAGCCCAGATCCATGCCGCGGGAAAAATGTGCGGAGCGTCCCAGATCATCGCAAATTTGATGCACAGCGTCGGCCAAAACCTCCGGCCCGCGATAGGCGAGGTTCTCCCGCAGCGCCTGGTCGAAGCGCGGGGCATATTGGTCAAACAGGGTGCGCACATAATCCAGCGACATGGCGCCGCTCGCCGCGCTCGCCCCCAGTTGCGCCAGCCGCACACCGGCCCCCCATACATCCGCCGGATCGAGCCGCAGGACGGCGCTGAACGCCTCCGCCGCCCCGGCGGAATCGCCCGCCTCGGCGCGGGCTTCGCCTAACAGAAACCAAGCCGCCGCAAAGGCTGGCGCCTCCTGGACCGTATCGGTCAGCAGTTCGGCGGCAGCGCGCGCATCGCCGGCTTCCAGGTCGGCGCGGGCCCAGTCGAGACGGCGGTCGAGGGCGGGATCGCCGGAGGTGGCGCGGAAGGCCTGGATCGGGGGAAGGGGCGCCACGGGGCCTCGCAGGACAAGGGGTTCGCCCCCATATAGCGCTCTATGATGCGGCCGGAAGACCTTCTTTGCCCTGCCCCCCAGGGGCTCTATTGCCCGGTGGGGGATTTCTTCATCGATCCGGTGCGCTCCGTGCCGCGGGCGCTGATCACCCATGGCCATTCCGACCATGCCCGGCGCGGCCACGGCAAGGTGCTGGCCACCCGCGAGACCCTCGACATCATGGCGCTGCGCTATGGCCCGGACTTCGCGGGCGAGACGCAAGCCCTTGATTATCATGAGACTCTCGACATCGATGGCGTCGCGGTCACCGCCTATCCCGCCGGCCATGTGCTGGGGTCGGCGCAGTTTGCCTTGCGCTGGAAGGGGCTCACCATCGTGGCCTCCGGCGATTATAAGGATGCGCTGGACCCCACCTGCGCCCCGTTCGAGCCGGTGCGGTGCCATGTGTTCATCTCCGAGGCCACCTTCGGCCTGCCGGTCTTTCGACACCCCAACGCAACCACTGAGACCGCCAAGCTGATCGCCTCGGCGCGGCTGTTTCCCGAGCGTTCTCATGTGGTTGGCGCCTATTCGCTCGGCAAGGCGCAGCGCATGATGGCGCTGCTGCGGGCGGGCGGCTATGACGCCCCGCTCTATATTCACGGCGCCTTGACGGGGATCAGCGCCTATTACCAGAGCCGCGGCATCGCGCTGGGCGATCTGCGCCCGGTGACCGGGGCGTCCAAATCAGAGCTGGCGGGGGCGATGGTGATCGCCCCGCCGTCCGCGTTAACCGACGTTTGGACCCGTAAGTTCACCGATTGCAACACCGTGTTCGCATCGGGCTGGATGCGGGTGCGCGCGCGGGCCCGCCAGCGCGGCATCGAGTTGCCATTGGTGGTTTCCGACCATGCGGACTGGGACGGACTGACGACCGCCGTGACAGAAACCCAATGTCACGAACTGTGGGTGACACACGGCAGCGAGGACGCATTGGTGCATTGGGCGCAGACGCGGGGCCTGAACGCCCGTCCGCTGCACATGGTCGGCTATGCGGAGGAGGACGAGGGGGCCGAGCCGGAGGCCTCCGAGACACCCATGACTGACTCGGGCATGACCGCCTCGACCATGTCCGACTCGGTGGCGCTCGACTCCCCATCCGCCGACGCGGACACCCCGGACGCCCCCCTCCCCGCGCCGCCCCCTCCCGCCCCGGCTTCCCGCTCCCGCCGCCGGCCCGGCCGGCCGGTGGGCAAGGGTGCGGCTGCCGCCATGCCGGAGGGCGAGGCATGAACCGCTTCGCCGCCCTGCTGGATCGCCTCTCCTATGAGCCGCGCCGCAACGCCAAGATCCGGCTGATGGCGGAGTATTTCCGCACCACGCCGGACCCGGAGCGCGGGGTGGCGCTGGCGGCGCTCACCGGCAAGCTCGCCTTCACCAATGCCAAGCCCGGCCTGGTGCGAGCGCTGATCATGGAGCGCACCGATCCGGTGCTGTTCGCGCTGTCCTATGACTATGTGGGCGACCTGTCCGAGACCGTCGCCCTCATGTGGCCGGTGCCGGCGGACACCCCGGCCGCCAACCATCCCCCGTTCCTGTCCGAGATCGTCGAGGGGCTGGAGACGCTCCCCAAGCGCGACCTGCCCGCCCAGCTGGCGCTGTGGCTCGATGGCCTGGACGATACCGGCCGCTGGGCGCTGCTGAAGCTCATCACCGGAGCGCTGCGGGTGGGCGCGTCCGCCCGCCTCGCCAAGACGGCGGTGGCGAGCCTGGGGGATATCGCCCCCGACGAGGTGGAGCTGGTCTGGCCCGGCCTCAAGCTGCCCTATCGCGAATTGTTCGCCTGGGTGGAAGGCCGTGGCCCGCCACCGGAAACCCGCGATCCCGCCCCGTTCCGCCCGGTGATGCTGGCCCATGCGCTGGACGAGGCGGCGCTCGCCACCTTGCCCGCCGCCGACTTTGCCGCCGAGTGGAAATGGGATGGCATCCGCGTGCAGGCGGTGGCCGGCACCGGGCCGGACGGGGTGCGGGTGACGCGGCTCTATAGCCGCACCGGCGAGGACATCTCCCCCGCCTTTCCCGATCTCGCCGCGGCGCTGCCCTTCGATGGCGCGCTGGATGGGGAATTGCTGGTGCTGCGGGAGGGGCGGGTGCAGTCCTTCAACGTGCTGCAACAACGGCTCAACCGCAAAACCGTAACACCGAAGATGCTGGCGGAATTCCCCGCCCACATCCGCGCCTATGATCTGCTGGTGCTCGAGGGCGAAGACCTGCGCCCTTTGCCCTTCGCGGAGCGCCGCGCCCGGCTGGCGGCGCTCACCGCGACCCTCTCCCCCCCGACCCAGGCCCGGCTGGATCTCTCCCCTCTGGTGCCGTTCGACAGCTGGGAGGCGCTCACTGCCGCCCGCGCCGATCCCGCCTCGGCGGGTGCTGGCGACGATGCGGCGGCGGTGGAAGGGGTGATGCTGAAGCGCTGGGACAGCTTTTATCTGCCCGGCCGCCCCACCGGGCCGTGGTGGAAATGGAAGCGCGATCCCCACACGGTGGATGCGGTGCTGATGTATGCCCAGCGCGGCCACGGCAAGCGCTCGTCGTTTTATTCCGACTACACCTTCGGGGTGTGGACGGCGGGGCCGGAGGGCGATGTGCTGGTGCCGGTGGGCAAGGCCTATTTCGGCTTCACCGATGCAGAGCTTTTGGAGATCGACAAGTTCGTGCGCCGCGCCACCATCAACCGCTTCGGCCCGGTGCGCGAGGTGCGGCACGAGCCGGACGACGGCCTGGTGCTGGAGATCGCCTTCGAAGGCCTCGCCCGCTCGCCGCGTCACAAGTCGGGGGTGGCGATGCGCTTTCCCCGTGTGGCCCGGCTGAGGTGGGACAAGCCGCCCCGCGAGGCGGACCGGCTGGAGACGCTCGAGCGCCTGCTGGGGTGAGGGGGGCCACCTCCCCGATCCTTTCCTCGTGAGGATTCGGCATGTGTGTCATTGTCGCATAGCGACCTTTAGTACCAGATCGATTGGATGTTTTTGTTTCCTTCGATTGGATCTCTATTACAATCCAATCATCGCTTCTCAAATGCTGAGCCTGACCATGAGTGA
The DNA here is from genome assembly GCF_943371865.1 of Azorhizobium sp. AG788. GTDB lineage: Bacteria > Pseudomonadota > Alphaproteobacteria > Rhizobiales > Xanthobacteraceae > Azorhizobium. The sequence goes on from NZ_CALRWL010000028.1 coordinate 54,490, forward strand.
CTCAGATGCAGGAAACGCAAGCACATTAGCAAAGCTCTTAAGAACGTTTTTTAAATGGTTTATCGGCGGCGTATCCGGCATAGCTGCGACGATCATTACTGCTCATCTAACTGGGCTTATTGATAAATTTGAGCTTAATCCGGATGATTCTTTTTGCACGTTTATCCAAAGCCGGTTTCTTGAAAAGAGCTACGATGGAGAACTTCCATCTATATTTGTTGCGGCCTTCTCCGGGAAAGGTGGTCGCGAGGCCGCCCAGGAACTGGCGGACCAGATAAAGTTCCGAACAGGACTGCCGACACTGACCTCCTGTAAAACAGTGCCCTTGAGCGACGGGCCTGATGCAACACGCGAGAGTGTAAGCAAAGCACTTGATCGCGGGCGCTCGCTAGCGAGTGACCGCCACGCACAAATTGTCATTATCGGCGCTATGCGCGGCAACGATGCTGCCGACATAGTGATAACTGACACGTTAGCAGAACCAGGTGAGGTTGAGGCAATTCGGACACATTTAAGTCTAAAAGAAACAAAAAATCGCTCATTCCCTGACGTAAATTCAATATCTGACACCCACATACTTCCAGCATTGGGATGGTGGGCATTCAATTTGGAAAATGCAACTAATCGAACCCTTCCGCCAGAACTATCTTCGAAAATGCGCATGGCAGCGATTGCATTATCAAAACTAGCGGATCATAGACCACCATTGAAATGGCCGCCTCTAAATGAAAGCCGTGAAAAAGTAACAGAATATGCATGGATGACGAACAGCACTTTAGCTAAAAAGTATGAAAATTGCGATATAATTTTAAACGCTTACAAAAACGGAACAACTATTCTTGAAGGACAAATATCGCGCGAAAAACTATCGAATTCAAAATTCGAGAACAAGGAACTTTTTATTATATCAGCTAATTATTACCTTCGATGCCTAGATGATGGAATGAAAAATAAATTCATCCAATACATTATTTTCGAGAAGGCAAAGAATTTTATAGACGAAATTTCAAATACAAAACTCGACGCAAATTTTTTTAAAATCCTATCTACGATCGATCCCTGGCCAGGATTCATCAACCGAGATGCAATAGAATTACTCGCTATGCTTACCCGCTCTCAAAGCGATTTGGTCGAGAATTTTGAGAAAAAAGAAATATATAAAAATTTTTCGACCAAGATTTTTTCTGCATTCCTCCTAATTGATAGAGCTAAAGGCATGCTAACATCAGCAGAAATAGCAGACATAAAAAAATGCATGAATTATGATTATTCACCAATAGACAGCACAAAAAACTGGGAACGACTTATTTCAATGAATGAAGATCCAACTAAAATTCTAAAATTATCTACATTTATAAATAAATACGAATGTAATTCAAAATAATATTTCGAAACCAGGAATAAAACAGATTAATAAGCGGGGACTATCATTAAAAAAGTGCACAAAATATCGATATACTCGCTCACTGGCTCGCCCAGATAATCCTAGCGATCCACAGCACCTCCGCCGCGCTGAGCGAGCGGTCTTCATATTCCGGGTTCAGGGAACGCAAATCCACGGCGCGGGTGGTGCGGCGGACCAGTTCTTTCGCCAGGACTTCGCCCTCGCGGGTCTTCACGATCACCCGGTCGCCGAGGCGCACCACGGCGACCGGGCTATCCCGCCATGCCCAGCAACGCCCCACGAATCCGCACCGTCAGCCCCTCCTCCGAAAGCTCCCCAGCCGCCAGCGCCAGCCATGTGCTCACCGCCGCTGCATCGTCCAGCCCCAGCGCAAACCCATTGAGCGCCAGGAACAGCTCGGTCACCACAAAAGACGTGCGCTTGTTGCCGTCCACGAAGGGATGGTTCATCGCCAATCCGAAAGCATAAGCGGCGGCCAGATCCGCGATATCGGGATTGCCATAATGGAAGAGGTGGCGGGGCCGGTTGAGCGCCGCCTCAAGCAAGCCATCATCCCGCAGGCCCTGTCCGCCGCCATGCTCGGCCAATTGCTCATCGTGGATCGCCAGCACGACGGCTTTGGCGATCCAGCGCGGCTCGTCCACTTACTTCGCCAGTTCGCGCAGGACGTTGCGGCGGGCCTTCATGATCTTGCGGGCTTCCTCCATTTGCGCCTCGAATTCCGGCTCATAGGGGGTCAGGCGATACCCATCGGGCGTCTCCGTGAGATAGAGCGTATCGCCCTGCCCAACCTTCAAGCGCGCCAAAACTTCTTTCGGCAACACGGCGCCGATGGAATTGCCCACCTTCGACAGCTTCAGCGCGACCATGGGCGCCCTCCCTCATCACCGGGCCAATGGGCGCCGTACCTACGAATGTAATAACATCTTAGCGCCCAGCAACCCCTCACTGGCACGCCCAAATAATCCGCGCGATCCACCCCACCTCCGCCACCGCCAGCGAGCGGTCCGCATACTCCGGGCTCCGCGCGCGCAAGTCCACCGCGCGGGTGGTGCGGCGAACCCGCTCTCTCACCCGAACCTCGCCCGCGCGGGTCTCACCGATCACGTCTTCGCCGCGCTCTTGCCCTTGGCGAACGACATCCGGGTCTTCACCCGCGTCCCATGTTGCGACACCGCCAGCGACCGGTCCGGCATATCGCGCCGCACCACGGCGTTGACGCCGATCCGGCAGTCATCGCCGATGGTGACGCCCGCATGGATGCGCGCGCCCATGCCGATCATGCAGCGCTTGCCGATCCGCACGTCGCTGGCCACCGTGGCGTGGGGCAGGATGACCGTGAACGCACCCACCGATACCCGGGACCCGAGAACATTGTGCGCGAACAGATGGACGTGCGGTCCGAGGACGATGTCGGTCAGGATGGCGAACGGCCCCACATAGCAGCCCTCGCCGATCTGAGCGTGCGAAGAAACCACCGATGACGGATGAATGAATCGCGGCCACCGGCAGTTGCGCAGGGCGGGCCGCTCGCGGATCTGCGCGGCAGCGTCGGGATCGGCGATGGTGAGAAAGGCATCAAGGCTCGCGCCATCCAGACTGGCAATGACGTCCACCGCATGCCCGAGCACGGCGCCCGCGGGGCGATCATCCACGATCCCCCGGACCGAAACCCCTGCGGTTTCGAAAATGCAGATGAGGTTGCGGGCATTTCGACCCCCACCCACCAGCATCAGCCCATCCGGGGCCGCGGGAGACAATGGGGCGATCAGGGGAACAGTCATGGGGCTTCTCGAAACACAACGCACACATCAGATACGCGCCGGAGGCACGCGCCCCCCCGGGGGAGAGCGGGTCACCATGCGCCTTTGCATGCCAGCCGCTGCCTGGGCCCGCTCCCGAAGGTGGGATGGGAGCCTCCGCACACGTCCGAAGATCGACAGACCCGCGACTTTCATGGCAACCTAAAAGCGAATCGATGGGCCACACCTACCCAAAGAAGCAAGAATGACATATTTATGAAATTCCCCGATGTTACAAGCGATCAATTCCGTCTCCAAAAATCAAAGCGCCCGTAAAACCATCAAAATGGTCTGATTTTCCAATAAGCCGACCCAAAAAGAAAATATCTTTGGTGAAAAGATAAATCGTGATCCTGATCCTTACCTACGCCAAGGTCTGCACCACTTCACTGCACCATCTGCTGACGAACCGTTTCCCCGGTGACGTCTTTCGCAGTCATGGCCTGGAAGCGTGGATTCTCGACCCGCTGGAGCGGTTCGTCGCCGCAGCCCCCACCGACACCACCGGCCTGCGCCTCTCGTTCGACAATGGGCCGATCCGCGCGCGGCTGGCCCAGGCCCGCGCGAGCGGAGAGACGATCACGCTCATCAGCGGCGTGCGCGATCCCATCACCCGCTCCCTCTCCGTGGCGATGCAGAATCTGGACGCGGCCTTCGCCGATTGCCTCGGTCCATCGGTGGAGGCGAGCGCGCAGGCCATCGCCGCGCGCGTGGCCGACCTCTGGCTGCGCGACACGCCCAACGACGACCCGATCCGCGCCTTCCTGGAACTGATGATCCGCGCGCCATTTTCCTGGTTCGAGGCGGAGATCCATCAGGCGTTCGGGTTCGATCTGCGGGCGCATCCCTTCGATCGCGCCAAGGGCTATGCGATCCAGACCCAGGACAACCTGCGCCTGCTGCTGTTCCGGCACGAGAGCGCGCCGGCGGCCATCGAGGCCGGCCTGGCGGAGCTTTTTCCCGGCGTGGATGTCGCTCTCCCCCACGACAATACCGGCATGGACAAGCCGACCGGCGACATCTATCGCGCCCTGCAGCGGTGCTTCCGGCTGCCGCGCGCGGCGCTGGAGGCGATCTACGCCCATCCGGACGTGTGCGCCTATTATTCCGAGGACGAGATCGCCGCGTCCATCGACCGGTGGGCGGAGCCCGCGCCGCGGCGGGAATGGGTCCTGCCTCCGCCCCCCGCCGCGCCGCGCGCCAGCTTCGCGGCGACGGTGTTCATCCCGGTCCGCAATCACGCCCATTGGATCGGCGAGGAGATCGACAGCCTCATCGCCCAATGGCGGCCGGACGTGGAACTGCTGCTGGTGGACGACGGCTCCGAGGACGGCAGCCTCGGCGCGGCACTGGACCGGCTGGCCGGCCGGCCCGAGGTGGCGGCGACCGTGATGCGCAACAGCACTGCCATCGGTCACGGCATGCTGCCCGCCGTGGTGTCCCTGGCGCGGGCGCCGCTGCTCATTCAGGCGGACAGCGACGACATCGCCCTGCCCGGCCGCCTCGACACCATCATCGGTCATTTTGCCGCCCACCCCGATTGCCGGCTGGTGACCACCAATGCGGTGCTGCTGAGCGAGAGCGGCCTGCCGATCGGCCTGCTGGATGTCCAATTGCCGGACGCGGTACTCAACGATGCCGTGGCGCTGGCGGACCAGCAGCACAAGCCCTATTGGCTTGGCGCCTCATCCGCCTGGCACCGCTCGATCATCGAGGATTTCGCACCGCTCGATCCGGAGCTTTGCGCCTATGGCCTCGATCTTTTGACCGGCTTCCGGGCGGTGCTCCTGGGAAGCCAGCATTATCTGGGGCGCCCGCTGGTCGGCTGGCGCCAGCATGCGCACAACAGCCACCGCATGATCGGATCGTTCAATCCGGACCCGGCGGCGCAGGAGCATCTGGCCGCCATCATCCTCATGACCCGCGCGCAGCGCCTGCGCGACGTCGCCTGGCTGCAGGCGCACGGCAAGCTCGATCCCGACCGCGCGGCCGCGATCGAAACCCGCTGGCGTGCCGACTATATGACGCAAGCCGAGGAGTGGATCCGGCTGCGCAACCGCCTCACCGGGACCCACGCCGCCCCCTCGCCCAAAGCACCGGGCGGATCACAGGGGCAGACCCACATTCCAACGGTGCCGCCCATCCTCACCTTGCAGCGCGGTGTGGAATGCCCGACGTCGCAGATGGATCAGGTCCTGTGCCGCTGGGCCGGCATGCATCGCCAGGACAACACGATGGTGTGGACCAGCGGGCGGGCAGTCATCGTCCTGCGCATTCCCGACCCGGAGGCGCAGGCGCTGGTCGTGACGCTGGCGGGCCTGCCCTATATCGACCGGCAGTCGATCTTCCTCTCGCTGGATTTCGCCCCGCCCGTGGAGGCGACGCTGATCGCCGGCGAATCCAGGCGCGTGACCGTGCCGATCACCACGCGCCGCGATCCGGCGCGCGGCCTCATGACCCTGATGATCAGCGTGCCGCAGGCCGCGATGCCGGTGACGTTCGCGCCAGAAACCACGGATCATCGCGTTCTGGGGGTGGCGGTGTTCGCGATGCAGGTGATCTGACCGGGGCGGGGCCGCAAGGCCTGGTGCTGAGATCGCCGTCGAGGGGGCGGCCTCCGCGCGTCGCGCCGGCCCTCACTGGCTCGCCCAGATGATCCGCGCGATCCACAGCACCTCCGCCGCGCTGAGCGAGCGGTCTTCATACTCCGGGTTCAGGGAGCGCAGGTCCACCGCGCGGGTGGTGCGGCGAACCAGTTCCTTGGCCAGGACTTCTCCCTCGCGGGTCTTCACGATCACCCGGTCGCCCTTGCGCAGCGAGGCGGCGGGCGACACCACCACGATGTCACCGGGGCGGTAGACCGGGCGCATGCTGTCGCCGGAAATCTCCAGCGCATAGGCATGCTCGTCCTCCACCTCGGGAAACAATATCTCGTCCCAGCCGCCGCCCACCGGAAAGCCGGCATCGTCGAAGAAGCCGCCCTTGCCCGCTTGGGCCAGACCAATGTGGGGAATGGCGCGGGCGCGCGGCGGCGGGGGTGCCTCCTCGGCGAAGCCGCCGTGCGTGCCGCCGGGAACGCCCAGCAGGGCCATGAAATCCTCCACCCCGGCGCCGGTGGCGGCCAGGATCTTGGCGATGCTCTCGGTGGAGGGCCAGCGGGTATGGCCGTCCGCCGTCACCCGCTTGGAGCGGTTGAAGGCGGTGGAATCCAGCCCCGCGCGCTTGGCCAGGCCCGAGGCGGACAGCCCATGGGCCGCGGCCAAGCGGTCGATGGCGGTCCAGATCTGGCCGTGCGTGAGCATGAGCGCCTGCTGATGGGTGCGGAATTAACTAGGAAAATAAGGCTTTGCGGCGGATTTGTCCAGGAATCAAGTCCGCGAGGGCCGCTGCGCCCGTCGCCGGCGGCCGAAGAAAACCGGATTCCCCTTTTCGGGCGCATGGTCTAAACCGGCCTCATGACCGCATCGCGCTGCCTCATCTACAAGATCTGCCCCCGGCCCCTGTGGGAGGCCGCTATCGCCGCCGGCCAATTCGAGGGCGCCCCGGTGGATGTGGCCGACGGCTATATCCACTTCTCGGCCTTGGAACAGGTGCGCGAGACCGCCGCCAAGCATTTCGCCGGCCAGGAGGATCTGCTGCTGGTGGCGGTGGATGCCGCCACTTTGGCGCAATTGAAGTGGGAGCCCTCCCGCGGCGGGGCGCTGTTTCCCCATCTCTACGGGCCGCTGCCGGTCTCGGCCGCGCTCTGGGTGCGGCCGCTGCCGCTGAATGCCGACGGCAGCCACAGCTTTCCGTTGGATTGAACCGCCTGCCGGACTGACGCCTCAGGCCGGGCGAAACGTGCGCCGCAGCAGCGCCGGCATGCGCACCGCCTGCAACACGCCGCGCGCCAGCAAAAACACCAGCAGCGCGGTCCACAGCCCGGCATTGCCGAACGGCCGCAGCGCCGCCCAGGTGCCGAGGTAGATCGCCAGAGCGGCGATCATCAGGTTGCGCATGTCCCGCGACCACAGCGCCCCCACATAGATGCCGTCGAAGGCATAAGCCGCCACCCCGGCCAGCGGCAGCAGCGCGGCGAACGGCAGATAGGCCACCGCCTCCGCCACCACGGCGGGATTGGTGCTCATGGCGCCAAGCACGCTCGGCCCGGCCAGGAAGAAGAAGCCCACCGCCAGCACCGCGAAGCCATAGCCCCAGATCAGCACCAGCCGCAGCGCCGTGCCGAAGGCGGCGCGGTCGCGGGCGCCGGCGGCGGCGCCGCACAATTGCTCGGCGGCGGTGGCGAAGCCGTCGAGGAAATAGACCGACAGCAGCACCATGGTGTTGAGCAGCGCATTGGCCGCCAGCACCGTGTCGCCCGCCCGCGCGCCCTGGGCGGCAAAGAAGCTGAACGCCCCCAGCAGCGCCGCGGTGCGGATCATGATGTCGCGATTGAGCGCCAGGGTTTCCACCAGCCGGGCGCGGTCGAACACCACCGCGCGAGGCAGATCGAGCCGGAAGCCCAGCAGCCGGGCGCACATCATCGCCCCCGCCAGCGTGCCGGCGGCCTCCGCCCAGACGGTGGCCTGCGCGGCGCCCGCCACCCCCAGATCCCAGCCCAGCACGAACAGCACGCACAGGCCGATGTTCAGGGCATTGATGCCCGCCTGCAGCGCCAAAGCATGGCCGGTGCGGCCGATGCCGGTGAGCCAGCCCAGCACGGCGTAATTGGCCAGACTCATGGGCGCGGCCCAGATGCGCACGCCATAATAAGCCGACAGCGCCTGATCCACCGCCGGGCTGGCGCCGGCCAGCTCATGCACCAGCCAGCCGATGGGCTTTTGCAGCACCAGCAAGGCGAGGCCGCAGGCCAGCGCCATCAGCACCGAGCGCACCAGCACCGCGCGCTCCTCCACCCGGTCGCGCCGGCCGATTGCCTGGGCGGCAAGGCCCACGGTGCCCATGCGCAGAAAGCCGAAGCCCCAGAACAGGAAATCGAACACCACCGCGCCCAGCGCCACCCCGCCCAGCGCCGCCGCATCCCCCAGCCGGCCGATGACCGCGGTGGCCACCAGCCCCAGCAAGGGGGTGGTCAGGTGCGAGAGGGTCATGGGCACGGCGATGGCCAGCACGCTCTTGTGCGTCACCGCCAGGGCCTGTCCCGGACCTTCGCTCGGCGCGGCGCCGCTCATCGCCGGCTTGGTCATGGCCGGTTCAGCGCCCCATGCGCAGCAGGCGCAGCACCAGCCACAGCGGGATCACGATCACCGCCCCCAAGAGGAAATAGCGCCACAGCCGCTCCACGGTGTCGAAGCCCAGCGAGAAGATGGATTCCACGAACCGGCGCAGCGAGCCCAGCAGATTGGCCGGGTCCAGCCCCAAAGCGGCCAGGATCACCCCCACCACCACCGAGAGCAGGACGAGGCGCAGCAGCACCGAGACCGGGGAGCCGCCGAGAAAGCGGGAGATCTGGGAATTGCCGTCTGCCATGTCTGGTCCTTTATGTGCCCCCGCCGGCTTTAGCGTCTGTGCGGTTCCGATTGAACCGCACAGACGCTAAAGTCTTTGTAGGCGTTTGCCTTTTCGGGAAAACCGGGTTCCGCTTTTCTCGGGCAATCTTTAGCACGGTCCGCCAGCGGGCGGGAGCGGCACGCCGGCCTCAGTCCGGCTCGACGATGAAGATGCCACGGGCGGTGCGCAGGCGGCGCAGGAACCGGCGGGCATTGTCGAACCGATGCACCAAAAAGCCGCGCGGCCGCGCGCTGCCCGCCGCAGGCTCTGCCTGGGCCGGCAGGCCATTGACGTCGAGGCGGGCATAAAGCGCCGCATAGCGCTCCAGGAACAGCGCCTGCGTCGCGGCGTCCATGTCCTGATAGCGCTGCGCCTTGCCGACATTGAACTGGCCGATCATGCCCTTGCTGGAAAAGGGCGCCAGCACCCGCTGCGGATCCACGCGCACGCCCAGCTGGTCCGCCACGCGCGCCACGGTGGCGGCGGCATCGAAGCAGATCTGGTTGTAGGTGAAGACTTCGACCCCCGGCACGGCGGCCCAGGCCTGGAAATAATCCATCTGGTTGTCGATGGACATGAACGTGTCCTGCGCGGTGTGGATCTCCGCAAACGGCATCAGCCCCACGGCGCGGGCGCGCACGCCGTTGTCGATCATCGACAGCGCGATCTCGCGGGGATCCCGGATGCTGGCGCTGGCCAGGACCTCGCCGGCGGCAATGCGCGCAGCCACCTCCGGCCGCAGGGCGCCATGGGTCTTCAGAACGACGTTGCGGTTGCCCACAGTGTCGGCGACGCGATCCAGGAACGGGCCGGTGATCACGTCATAGTAATTCTCGAGCTTCCGCACCCCCTTCGGCTGTATGCGCACGAAGTCTTTGCCGGACAGGCTGAGTATTTCCTCGGTCATCTGGTAGAGAAACGTGCTGGCCGACTTGGTCACGCCATAGGAAATATAGATCATCGTCACCCTTGGCCCGGCCGGGGCATGAAGCGGCACAACTTAGGAGCAGCGGGGGAGGTGTCAAGGCCAGCCAAAAACCGCAAGGCGGGCGGGGACACCCCCGCGCGCCCGCCGCCGCGCACCCCTCGCCCAGGGGCCGGGCGCGCAAGCACCGCTTGACCCCCCACCTTTCCCTAACGAGAATGCAGGCGTGGTGGCAGGCTCGACCTGGCAGGGGCGGCCAATGATTTATATTTGTTATGGCGTGACCAAGTCGGCCAGCACGTTTCTCTACCAACTGACTGAAGAGATCTTTTCTGCGTCCGGTCTCGGCTTCAGCCGCTCACCGTCCCACGGTGTCCTGGACCTGTCGAACTACTACGACACCATCACGCCGAACCTGCTGGACCAGGTGGCGTCCGCGGCACACGGACGGCCCGTGGTGCTCAAGACCCATGGCGACCTCGACCCAGGCGTGGCGGCACGCATCGCCGCCGGCGAGATCCTGGCCAGCGCCAGCATCCGCGACCCGCGCGAAATCGCCTTGTCCATGGTGGATCACGGCCGGCGCGCGCGCCGTGACGGAGAAGAGGCTTTCTCCGAACTGCACACCGTGCTTGAGACCTTGCCGTCCCTCGATGCCCAGCTTGCCGTGTTCCAGCGCTGGGCGCAGGTGAAGACGGTCAAGGTCTTCACCTACAACCAGATCTGCTTCGACACCGCAGCGGTGGTCACGGCTGTGGCCGACCACCTCGGCGTCAGCGTCGACCCGCAGCGGGTGATGGCGCCATTTGCCGCCAGCGGCATGATCGGCCAGTTCAATATGGGCGTGCCACGTCGCTATCTGACCATGGACCCGGCGATGCAGGAGATCTTTCTCGCCCGCTATGCGGCCTTCTATGCGGCCATGGCGTTCGAACAGAACCTGCCCCAGCTCACGTCGGCGCCCACTTTTGGCGCGCCGCGCCCGTCCGCCGGTCCGGCCCGAATGGTGGCGGACGCGCGGCGGCTGGTGCGACGGCTGGCACACGGCGTCCAGATCTGGCGTTTCCGGTCGCGCTGACCGGTCCGCACGGCCGGTCCTGAGCTCCGCAGATCTCCCGCCCCCGCTTGGGTGAGAGGGACACGCCTCTCACCCTTGAGACTGGAAGGATGCCCGCCGCCGCCGCCCCCGTGCGGGCTCCCCCTCGATGAGGGCCGTCCGCATGGCAGACCTGCGATATCATCATGGATTTCAATGATTTTCGCCCGTCCGGTGCAAGCCCGGCGAAAGCCTTGAAGCCAATACCGCCCGAACGGGGCATTCCTCATTTCTGGATTGGTATGATGATTAATCGCATGAGCATCCGGAGCAAATTGCTCGCGTGCTTCGGACTTCTCGCCGCCCTGTTGCTGGCGAATGTGGCGTGGGTGGTGGTGTCGAGCCGCCAAGTGGAAACCACCATGCGCCAGTCGGACAGGGTCGGCGACGCGCTGCTGGGCGTGAAGGACACGCTGCTGTGGATCCGCCAGGTGCGCGTGATGTCGCTGGGCTATCTCGGCACCGGAGACGAGAGCTATATCCCGCGCCGGGATGATGCGTTCGAGCAGTTGAAGACGGTCTATAACCGCGTCCGCGCCGCGCCGCTGCCGGCGGAAGGCCTTGGCCTGCTGGACGATTATATGAACTCCCTGGTGGCGTTCCGGAATGATTCCGTGCGGATGAACGAGCTGAAGGCCAAGGGGCTGACCGCACAGGATCCGGACATGGCCGCCATCCTCAAGGCCGTGGATCAGGATGCGGTCGTCTATGCCGGCACCAGTGCCAAGGTGCAGAAATACATGGTGGCCCTGAATGATGGCATCACCGCTGACGTCTACAGCCGGGTCGGCACATCCAACACCATCCTGATGGTGACGTCCGGGCTCATCGTGCTGCTGAGCGCCCTGTTCTCCTGGCTGCTGTCGCGCGCCATCGCCACCCCCGTCCAGGATATCTCCGGCGTGATCGGCACCCTGGCGAAGGGCGAAACGGCCGTCACGGTGCCGCATCTGGCGCGCGGCGATGAGATCGGCGCCATGGCCCAATCGGTGGAAACGCTCCGCGGTGTCCTGCATGAGGCCCATGTGGCCCGCGACGCGCAGGCCGCGCGGGTGGCGGACGAGCATCGGCTGATTGCGCGCCGCCAGTCGCTCGCCCAGGCCTTCGTGAGCCGCATGCAGGACCTGGCGTCCGGCTTTGCCCGCTCCTCCAATGAGGTGGCGGATTCGGCCCGCAACCTCTCGTCCACCGCCGAGGAAACCGCGCGTCAGGCCCAATCCGTGGCGCATGCGGCGGAAACGGCGGCCACCAATGTGCAGACGGTCGCCGCGTCCTCCGAGGAACTGGCCGCATCGGTGCGCGAGATCACCCAGCAGGTCAGCCATTCGGCGGATGTGGCCGACGTGGCCTTCAAGGAAGCGGAATCCTCCAACGTGCGCATCGCCGACCTCAGCCACGCCGCCACCGCCATCGGCGACGTGCTCAGCCTGATCAAGGGCATCGCCGATCAGACCAACCTGCTGGCGCTGAATGCCACCATCGAGGCGGCGCGGGCGGGCGATGCGGGCCGGGGCTTCGCCGTGGTGGCCTCCGAGGTGAAGGAACTGGCGGCGCAGACCGCCAAGGCCACCACAGACATCTCGGAGAAGATCAACGAAATCCAGCACGCCACCAACGGCACCGTGACGTCCATGGGCGAAATTGTGCGCATGGTCAGCAATATCAAGTCCATTTCCTCGTCCATCGCCAGCGCGGTGGAGGAACAGGGCGCGGCGACCGGCGAAATCGCCGTGAACTGCCAATTGGCCGCCACCGGCACCCAGCATGTGACGGAGAATATCGGCGGGGTGGACCGTTCCGCCCAGATCACCGGCGCGGCGTCGCAGCAGTTGCTGTCGCTGTCGCAGAGCCTGTCGGGCCAGGCCATCGACCTCGGCACGGTGGTGGAGACCTTCGTGCGCGATCTCGACGCCGCCTGAGCCGAACCGACCGCGTGAACAAGGGCCGTCGGGCAATCCGGCGGCCCTTTCCTGTTTGCCCGCCCCCCACGGCGCGCCGTTCCAGCCCTCTGAAACAGCCATGGCGCCCTGCGGGAGCGGGGCGCCATGGATGTGGCGTGGTCGGATCGGCGGCGTCCGCCCGTGGCGGCCCAGATCAGCGAAGGTCGAGGTCAGCGCAGGTCGAGGCCAGAGAAGGCCGAGGTCAGTCCTGCGTGGCGCCGGGCTGGGCGACGATGCGCAGATAGGGCTTCACCGTCTTCCAGCCGGCCGGGAACTTCTCCTTGGCGGCTTCGTCCGAGACCGAGGGGACGATGATGACGTCTTCGCCGGGCTTCCAATCCACCGGGGTCGCCACCGAATGGGCGGCGGTGAGCTGGAGCGAATCCACCACCCGCAAAATCTCCTGGAAATTGCGGCCGGTGCTGGCGGGATAGGTGAGGGAAAGCTTCAGCTTCTTGTCCGGCCCGATCACGAACACCGAGCGCACGGTGGCGGTGTCACTGGCATTGGGATGGATCAGGTCGTAGAGGCCGGAGACAGTCTTGTCGCTATCGGCGATCAGCGGAAAATTGAGCTGGGCGCCGGTGGCATCCTTGATGTCCGCCACCCAGTCGGGATGGTTGGCCAGCGTATCCACCGACAGGCCGATGACCTTGACGTTGCGCTTGTCGAACTCGCCCTTGAGATGCGCCACCTGCCCCAGCTCGGTGGTGCAGACCGGGGTGAAGTTCTTGGGATGCGAGAACAGGATGCCCCAGCTGTTGCCCAGCCATTCATGGAAATGAACCGGGCCTTCGGTGGTCTCGGCGGTGAAGTCGGGAACGATGTCCCCCAGGCGCAAGGTCATGGACCCCTCCAAATAACAAAAATAAGCCGTAACTATTTTTTATCATACATTCTAGGGGTGAAGTTTGGAAGGGCAGAGCGAGGGGCGCGGACCACATGGCGGTTCGGTCGCAGCCCTATCCGAACCGCTTAGGTTTTGGTATAGTGGATCAATGCCGACGGTCCTGCGTCTCGAAGGTCTGCGCGTGGTGATCTATCCCAACGATCACCGGCCCGCGCATGTGCATGTCATCGGGACCGGCGGCGAGGCGGTGTTTCTCCTGCATTGCCCGGAAGGGCCGAGCGAACTGCGCGAGGTCTATGGCTTCGGCCGGCCCGATGCCGGTCGCATCAAGAGCGCGTTGGATGCCGCCGTCGCAAAACTATGTGAGGACTGGAGGGCGATCCATGGCGATCACTGAAGAGGCATTTGCCGAAGCCGAACGGCGCATGGCCATCGCTCAGGAGGCCACACGCGCCGTCAGCGCCCGCTTTGTTCACCGCACATCACGCCTCGTGGTGCGGCTCAGTTCAGGCGTGGAGATCACCATTCCGGTCGCGCTGGTGGAAGGCCTGTCGGGGGCATCGAAAGACGATCTCAGCCAGATCGAGATCAGCCCCGCCGGGCTCGGCCTGCACTGGCCGAAATTGGATGCCGACCTCTACGTGCCGGCCCTGCTGCAAGGGATCTTCGGCTCGAAGCGCTGGATGGCGCAGCAACTGGGCAGCATGGGCGGACGCGCCCGGACTGCCGCGAAAACCGCCAGTTCCCGCGCGAACGGCCGCAAAGGCGGCCGGCCGCGCAAGATCGCGACCGGCTGAGCCTTCGTCGGTGCTAGACGTGCGCGCCGTCCAGCGCCGCCTTGATCAGCGCCCGCGTTTCCGCCACGCCGTAGATGGCCACGAACGAGCCGAAGCGCGGGCCGCGATCCTGGCCGATCAGGGTCTGGTAGAGCGCGTTGAACCACTCCACCGACACCCCCGGCCGCTCGGGCGTCGCGCCCTTGGCCTTGAGGTCCTGATAGCGCGGGATCGGCCGGGCGACGTCATAGAGCGCGTTCTGCACGTCTTCCGCCGTGGGCGACGCCGGCAAGGCGGCCAGCGCCGCGTCCAGCGCTTCCAGGGCGGCGCTCTCCACCTCGTCGGGGGCGCGGAACACCTTGTTGGGCTTCACGAAATCGTTGAAATACTTCACCGCATAGCCCACCAGCTCATCGAGCTTGGGGTGCGTCTGCGGCGAGATACCCTCCACATGGCGGCCCAGGAAGCCCCACAGCACGCTCTTATCCTCGGTATTCGACGCGGAGGCGAGGTTGAGCAGCATGGTGAAGGACACCGGCATGTCGATGACCGGCGGCTCGCCCGCATGGATGTGCCACACCGGATTGCCCAGGCGCAGCTTCCAGTCCTGCGTGGGATAGCGGGCGAGGAAGCTGAAATACTCGTCCACCGCCTTGGGGATGACGTCGAAATGCAGCTTCTTGGCCGAGCGCGGCGACTGGAACATGTACAGCGCCAGGCTCTCCGGGCTGGCATAGGTCAGCCACTCGTCGATGGTCAGGCCGTTGCCCTTGGACTTGGAGATCTTCTGGCCGTTCTCATCCAGGAACAGCTCATAGACATAATGCTCCGGCGCGGTGCCGCCCAAGATCTCGCAGATCTTGTCATAGACCGGGGCGTTGGTCTGGTGGTCCTTGCCGAACATCTCGAAATCAACCCCCAGCGCCGCCCAGCGGGCGCCGAAGTCCGGCTTCCACTGCAGCTTCACCTGGCCGCCGGTGACCGGGACGGTCTTGTCCACCCCGTCCTCGTCGGTGAAGGTGATGGTGCCGGCCTTGGCGTCCACCGCCTTCAGCGGCACATAGAGCACCCGCCCGCTCACCGGCGAGATCGGCAGGAACGGGCTGTAGGTGGCCTGGCGCTCTTCGCCCAGGGTCGGCAGCATCACGCCCATGATGGCGTCATACTTTTCCGCCGCCTTCAGCAGCACCGCGTCCAGCTTGCCGGACTTGTAGTATTCGGTGGCGCTGGCGAATTCGTAGTCGAACCCGAAGGTATCGAGGAAGCGCCGCAGCATGGTGTTGTTGTGGTCGCCGAAGCTGGCGTAATCGCCGTCGAACGGATTGGGCACCGAGGTGAGCGGCATCTGGAGAAACGGCTCCAGCGCGGCGCGGTCCGGCACATTTTCCGGGATCTTGCGCATGCCGTCCATGTCGTCGGAGAAGCACAACAGGCGGGTCTTGATCTTGTCCTCGGTCAGCACGCGGAAGGCATGGCGCACCATGGTGGTGCGCGCCACTTCGCCGAAGGTGCCGATGTGCGGCAGGCCCGAGGGGCCGTAGCCGGTCTCGAACAGCACCTCGTCCTTGGGCTTGCGCTTGAGCCGCTCGACGATCTTGCGCGCCTCCTCGAACGGCCAGGCGCCCGCGGTTTCCGCAAACGTGCGCAGTTCGGTGGCGGTCGGGTCGATCGGGGCGGGCGCGGTGGTCATGACAGGTCTCCGGTCAGGGGCGCCCGCCCATGCGGGCGCATCCTGTGGTGCAGCGCGGTCTCTCCCGGTGGCGGCGTGCGCAGGACACACGCGCGGCCGAGGTCGCGTCGGGATGCGCGCAGGCATGGCCGGGCCACGCCGCCGCGCGCCCCTGCTCTAGTCCATGTATGCCGAGAATTGAAGCTTTTCGCCGGATAAAGGCGCGACCGGGCGCCCGCTTCCGATTGGCGACGGGCGCGCGGAGATCAGAGCGCCGGCACCACGCCGTTGCGGCCCACCAGCACGCGCGATGCCTCGGCGCCGCCATCGGCCCCGAGCGTGGTGCGCAGCAGCACCTGGGCGCCGGGCGTCAGTTCGGCGCGGGTGCCCGGCTCGAAGCTCACCAGGGACGTGTCCGATGTCACCAGCACCTGCTTCTCGCCGCCCTTGAAGGCGATGGTCAGCAATTGCCCGTCCTTCGCCACCAGTTTCTGGGAGAGCGCGCCATTGGTCATGCTGGCATTGGGCGCCACGTCATAGGGCCGTGTGCCCTCTCCGGCGCCGCGCTGGGCGGCGGGAAACACATGGATCGACACCGCCCGCTCCGGCGCGCCTGCCGGCGCCCCGGCCTGGGGCACGGCGGCGACGCCCACATAAGCGTCGGGGGGCATGTCCGCCAGCGTGATGCGCGCCAGGCCCGTCACCGTGGTCGCCTCCGCCAGCTTCACCTTCACGCTCGCCCCGGCGCGGGTGGTGACGGTGAGCATGGGGCCATCCACCGCCGCAACGACGCCCCGCACAGTGGGGCCGGGGGCGCCCTGCGCCAGAACCGGGGTGGCGGCGAGCAGGGCACAGGCGAGAAATGCGAGCCGGCGCAGAAGCATGCGGATCTCCAGGCAGATGCGGCGCGACGGGATGCGCGGCGGCCCATCTTTGCGCGGCCGGGGCAGCGCGCCACACACGATTGCGCGACAGGGATGCTGCCCCAACGGCAGATATTTCGCGCCTTACTCCCTGGCGCCTCAGTAGAAGCCCACGGGAAACCAGCGCAGATAGAGATCGGTATAAACGCCCTTCTCCCACACCCGCTGCAGGGCATAGTCGATGGCCCGGCGCAGCGGATCGTTGCCGGCCTTCACCGCCACCGTCAGGCCGTCGCCGAAATAGCGGCTCTCGGTGAACGGGCCGCCGATGAATCGGCAGCAGCCATTGGCCTGGGTGCCGTTCAGCCACAGCGACAGGCCGATGCCGTCGCCGAAGACGAGGTCCACCTCGCCTGCCATCAGCGCGGCGCGGGTGGCGGCGGCATCGCCATAGGTGCGGATGGCGGCCTCGTTGAAGAAGGCCCGCAGATAGGCCTCATGCGCCGTGCCCGCCACCACCGCGACGCTCTTGGACGCCACCTCGCCCGGCGTCGCGCCGCGCATCTGGAGCGTGGCGCGTCCGGCGAAGCGGGCCGGGGTGCCGAGATAATGCTCGGAGAAATCCACCCGCGCCCGATTGGCCGGGGTGGCGGCGACGCCGGCGATCACCGCATCGGCCTTGTTCTGCTCCAACGCCTCCAGCAGCGTGTCGAACGCCACCGGCTGGATGGTGCAGGTCAGCGCCAGCTCGGCGCACACCGCCCGCGCCAAATCCACGTTGAACCCCATCAGCCCGCCATCGGGACCGTTGAAATTGAAGGGAGGATAATCGTCGGTGGTCAGGAAGCGGACGGTGGCGGGCAGGCGCGCGGTGTCGGGCCGCTCCAGGCGGCGGGCGGCGTTCCAGAAGCTGGGCACCACCGGGCCGGCGGCCGTGGTGCCTTG
The DNA here is from genome assembly GCF_943371865.1 of Azorhizobium sp. AG788. Taxonomy (GTDB): domain Bacteria; phylum Pseudomonadota; class Alphaproteobacteria; order Rhizobiales; family Xanthobacteraceae; genus Azorhizobium. The sequence goes on from NZ_CALRWL010000028.1 coordinate 72,251, forward strand.
CGCCTGCACCGGCGCCACGCGGGCAAGGGCCGTGAGCGCCAGCACCAGAGCGACCACGCACAGGCGCCCGGCACTGATCCGGGCAACGCGCGCCCACGCCAATGGAGAAAAATCTAGCGGCGATATATGTGCCATACTACCATCAAATCTCATCGGGTCTCCGGTCGGAGCGGGTCATGGTGGGCGAGGCGAGGCGTGACCGCAAGCAGGTGACCTGCGCTGCCCCGCCGGGCGCCGCCATAACAAGAGCCGCCATAACAGGAATCGCGGCCCCGCCGATCCCGGCGCTGCGCGAGCCCCCCAAGGCAGACGCCCAAGCCGATGCCAAAGCCGCCGCAAAGGCGGCCCCAAAGGCGGCCATCGGCCGGCATGCTCCGCCCCAGCCCGCCTCGAGCCGCCCGGCGATAGCGCCGCTGCCCCCAGACACCCCGCCACAGCCCCCTCATCCGCGCCCGACCGTACGGGACATGGCCCCGCCCGCCGCCCGCCCCGTCCCGCGCGCCATCGACGCACCCGCCCCGGCGCCGCTGCCGATCGAATTGGAGGCGCTGCGGGGCCATGTGCCGGCGGAGGCCCTGGCCTGGGCGCACCGCCGGGCCAAGGCGGTGGGGGTCGGGGGCGACGAGGCGCTGATCTGCGCCGGCCGGATCTCGCCGGCCGCCGCCTGCGACCATCTGGCGGCCCATCTGGGCCTCACCACCGATCCGCTGCTGGTGCCGCCGCAGGGCCCCCTCGCCCTGGCGCCGGCGATCCTGCGGCTGCGGACCCTCCAGGAGAGCGACGGCGACGGCCCGCCCCGCTACAGCTTCGCCGCCCGGGGCCACACCGCGCGGCGCCTGGCGCGGGCGCTGAGCCGCGATCCCGACCTCGCGGCCCGGGCGCGGCTGGTCACGCCGGAGCACCTGCACGCTTATCTGGCCCGCCACGCCGGTGCGGCCCTGGGCGCGGCAGCGGCGTTCGGCCTCAAGCAGCGGCATCCGCACCTCTCCGCCGCCGGCCTGACGCCGTCGCTGCGGCTGTGGCTTCTGGCGGCCATGGTGGCCGCCGGCCTGGTGGCAGCCTTGGTGGTGCTGCCCGCCGCCACCGTCCTGATCCTCCAGGCGCTGCTGTCGGCGATCTTCCTCAGCCATGCGGCGCTGCGCATCGGCGCCTGCTTCATCGCCCCCACGCAGGAGGGACCGCTGGGGCTGACCGATGCGCAATTGCCCATCTACACCATCATCGTCCCGCTCTACCGGGAGGCACGGGTGCTGCCCCGGCTGGTGGCGGCCCTGCGCCGGCTCGACTATCCGCCCGAGAAACTGGACATCAAGCTGGTGATCGAGCCCGACGATCGGCCCATGCATGGACGGCTGGCGCGGATGCGGCTGCCGCCCTGGTTCGAAGTGGTGGTGGCCCCGGCCATCGGCCCGCGCACCAAACCCAAGGCGCTCAATGCCGCCTTGCCGTTCGCGCGCGGCAGCTACATCGCGGTCTATGACGCCGAGGACGTGCCCGCCCCCGACCAGTTGCGCTGCGCGCTCGCCGCCTTTCGCGGCGCCGGGCCGGCGGTGGCCTGCGTCCAGGCCCGGCTGTGGGTGGAGAATGCCGGCGACAGCTGGATCAGCCGGCATTTCGCCGCCGAATATGCCGGCCAGTTCGATGTGCTGCTGCCGGCTCTGGCCAGCCTCGGCCTGCCGATCCTGCTGGGCGGCACCTCCAACCATTTTCGCCGCGACGTGCTGGAGGCGGTGGGGGCGTGGGATCCCTACAATGTCACCGAGGATGCCGACCTCGGGGTGCGACTGGCCCGCGCCGGCTGGGGCACAGCGGTGATCGCCTCATCGACGGAGGAGGAAGCGCCGATCTCGCTGGCCGCCTGGATGGGCCAGCGCACCCGCTGGCTCAAGGGCTGGGCGCAGACCATCCTGGTGCACGCCCGCGCCCCGCGCGCCTTAGTGGCGCAATTGGGCTGGCTTCAGGTGGTTGCGCTGGGGCTGCTCACGGTCGGTCCGTTCGCCTCGGCCTTGCTGCATCCGCTGTGCCTGCTGGTGCTGGCGGTGGATGTGGCGCGCGGCGTGTTCCTGACCCCGGCGGGCAATGCGCTGGGGGTCGCCGTCCTGGCGCTCTCCTTCACCAATCTCGGGGCGGGCTATCTGGCGGCGGCGCTGGCCTGCGGGCTGGGCCTGAAACGCCGCGGGCGCCTGAATCTGGCCGCGGTGCTGGTCAGCGTGCCGGTCTATTGGCTGCTCATGTCCATGGCCGCATGGCTGGCCCTGGTGCAATTGGTGACACGGCCGCACTGGTGGCAGAAGACCGAGCACGGGCTCGGGCGGCGGCGGCCGCTCACAGATAGCGCTTCAGTTCCGCCGCAGCCTCGGCCGGCGGCCGCTTCGTGTTGAACGGCATGACGAAGGTGCCGGACTTGTCCAGCAGATAGACCACGGCGGTATGGTCCATGGTGTAGTCGCCATCGGCCAAAGGCACCTTGCGGGAATAGACCCGGTAGGCCTTCTTGATCACGTCGATCTGCTCCGGCGTGCCGGTATAGCCGCGGATCTGCGGCGCGAAGCTGGAGACGTAGGATTTCATCAGCTCCGGCGTGTCGCGCTCCGGATCCACGGTGACGAACACCGCCCGCGCCTTGTCCGCATCCGGCCCGAGCGCGGTGAAGATCTCCGACATCTCGAACAGCGCGGTGGGGCACACGTCCGGACAATGGGTGAAGCCGAAGAACAGCAGGGTCGGCTTGTCCTTGAACGCCGCCTCGGTCACCGGCGCGCCGTCCTGATCCACCAGCTTGAACGGCCCGCCCACCAAAGAGGCGGTGTTCACGCCGGGACGCTCCGGCATCAGAGCGGTGACGGCGACCACCAGCAGCAGGGCGCCGGCGGCGAAGGCGCAAAACAAGGCGATGATCTTGGTGCGCGACGACAAAGGAGGCATGGATCAAGTGTTTCCGTGACGGGCCCGCCGGCAGCAGCCGGAGCGGGGCAGATTCAAAAGCACGTCGCGAGGCCGGCCGCCACCGTATCGAAGAAGATCGCGACGCCATGGCGCATCCACAGCAGCACGCCGCCGCCCACCAGCAGCACGGCCAATGCCCCGAGCCCTGCGATCCCCACACGCCGCAGCGTCCCGCCATGCGCAAGCCGCGGGGCGGTGTCTGTCACCGCGGGGATCCGGATGCCCTGAGGGCGCGCTGCCATGGTCCGCATCCTCCCCGGCCGGGCGCGAGAAGCGCCTGCAACGATACCACCGCAAGGGGAACAAGCTGTTGCTCCGCCTCGCCTTTCCGCCTCGCGCGGTGGCCCGGCCCGGTGCGTGCGGGCCGGGGCGACCACCGACGTGGAACCAGTCTAGCGCACGCGGCCGCCCACCCCAAACACCTTGCCGCGAGCTTGCACGGACACGCGCGCCCGCGCCCTTCGGGCCAAACGGGCGTTGACGCCGCCACAGGTCGCGCCTAACACTTTGCCCATGTTTATCTCCGGCTCCGAGATCCGGCGCGCCCTTCGGGCCAGCCTGCGAATTCTCCGCCCGGTCGACCAGGTCGGCCGGGCACGCTGAATCGCATCTCCCGTCTCGCTTTCCGGATTTTCTGCCATGTCTGACCTGTCCTGCGCGCCCTCCGGCGTTGCCGTCTATCGCCTCGTTGTCGAAGCAGCCGCCGATGCCAATGTCCTGCTGCGCCTGCTGGAGCCGTTCGTGATCCACGACGTGCTGCCCCACCGCATCGATGTGGCCCATCTGGATGATGTCCTGGCGGTGGAACTGGTGTTCACCGCCGGACCGGATCTGGCCATCCGGTTGGAGAACCGGCTGCGCGCCATGGTGTCGGTGTCGGACGTCGCCATGGCCCTGGCCAGCCCCGCCCTCCAGCACGGAAAAGCGCCGCTCACTGCGGCCGCCTGAGGCATCGAAGAATGGGCAGCATGGGGAACATGGCCGGCCTCCTGGCCGACCTGGCGATCATCGTGCTGCCGGTGTTCGGCGTCATCGGCCTCGGCTATCTGGCCGCCCGCACCAAGTTGGTCAGTGAGACCGCGTCCGACGGGCTGGCGGAATATGTGTTCAGCCTCGCCGTCCCGATCCTGATCTTCAAGACCCTGAGCGAAAGCCAGCTGCCCGACGCCCAGCCCTGGGGCTATTGGATCGCTTACTTCACCGGCGCGTTCGCGGTGTTCGGCATCGCCAGCTTCATGGCCGCCAAAGTGTTCAAGCGCAGCCATATCGAGGCGGTGATCCACGGCTTCTCCGCCGGTCAGGCCAACACCGTGTTCGTGGGCGTGCCGCTGATCCTGAAAGCCTATGGCGAAGCCGGCGCGGTGCCGTTGTTCCTGCTGATCGCCGTGCATCTGCCCATCATGCTGGTGGCCGCCACCTTGATGGTGGAAGGCGGCAACGGCCTGTCCCTCGCCACCGCCAAGCGCCTGTTCCGCTCGCTGGCCTTCAACCCAATCCTGCTGGGCATCTATGCGGGCGGGCTGGCGCGGGTGTTCGGCTTCCAGGCCAGCGGCGTCGCCAAGCAGATCCTCGACATGATGGCCGCCTCCGCCACCCCGTGCGCCCTGATCTCGCTGGGCCTGGCGCTGAAGCGCTACGGCGTCTCGGGGGATCTGCGGCCCACCATGGTGATCTGCGGCCTGAAACTGGTGGTGCACCCCCTCCTGGTGCTGGGGCTGACCCGCATCCTGCCCATGCCGCCGGTGTGGGCCGGGGTGGCGGTGCTGTTCGCGGCCATGCCGTGCGGCATCAATGCCTATCTGCTGGCGCAGCGCTATGGGGCGGGGGTGGGGACCAGTTCCAGCGCGGTGTCGCTCTCCACCGGGCTGGGGCTGATCACCATCACCTTCTGGCTCTACATCCTCGGCGTCGGCTGAGGCCTCAGGCCAGATTGCGGGCGACCAGTTCCAGCACCTGCGCCCGGCTGGCACCCGCCGCGCGCAACGCCGCAAGGCTGGCCGCCCCGGTGCTCTTGGACAGTTTGCGGCCGTCGCCATCGCGCACCAGCCGGTGGTGGTGATAGATCGGCTCCGGCAGGCCCAACAAAGTCTGCAACAGGCGGTGGACCGCGGTGGCGGCATAAAGATCCTGACCGCGGATCACATGGCTGATGGCCTGCACCGCATCATCCACCACCACCGCCACATGATAGCTGGCCGGCACCTCCTTGCGCGCCAGCACCACATCGCCCCAGCGGGCGGGCTCGGCGGTGATGATCTGCGGCGGCTGCAACGGGCCGCCGATCGCTTCGCGCCACGTCAGCGTCTCGCCAACCAGCGTGCAGGCCCGCGCCATGTCGAGCCGCAGCGCATAGGGCTCGCCCGCCTCCCGGCGGCGGCGGCGGGCGCTGTCGGGCATCGCCTCGCGGGGAAACGGAGAGAGCGGGGCGCCGTCGGGATCGCGCGGCCAGGATTGGCCGTCTGCTTCCTTGGCCAGCACCGCGCGGGCGATCTCGCCGCGGGTCTCGAACGCCGGATAGAGCAGGCCTTCCCGCTCCAGATGGGCAAGCGCCGCGGCATAAGCGGAAAAGTGTGCGCTCTGGAGGCGGGGCGGCGCGGGCGGCAGGATGCCCAGCCAGTCCAGGTCATCGGCAATGGCGCGGATGAAGTCCGGGCGGGATCGGGTGGCGTCGATATCCTCGATGCGCAACAGGAACGTGCCGGCGGCCTCACGCGCCGCGGCGTGATTCACCAGGGCCGAATAGGCATGGCCCAAATGCAGATTGCCGTTGGGGCTCGGGGCGAAGCGGCAGACAATGCTCATGGCAGACCCGTCATTGGCCCGCCAGTCATCGCATGCCACGGGCCGGTTCGCGAGGGAGGCGAGATGGCGCAGAGGAGTGAAAGCCTTGCAGCGGGCTTGGGTGTGGACGGACACCGCGAAGTGCATCTGGCCGACCAGGCGGCGTTCGACCGCGCGCTGGCGGCGCTGCTCACCCTGGACGACCGCCTGCCGCCCTTGGCCGCCCTCACCGGACCGCTGACCCTGCGGCGCCGCGCCCCGGATTTCGCCGGCCTGACGGCGGTGGTGGTGGCCCAGCAGCTCTCGGTCGCGGCGGCCCGCGCCATTTCCGCCCGCCTCGACACTGCCTTGGGCGGCCCGCCCACGGTGGAGACCCTGCTGGCGGCGGATGTGGCCGATCTGCGCGCGGCGGGCCTCTCCGCCGGCAAGGTCCGTACCCTCACCGGCATCGCCCGTGCCCTGGCCGACGGCACGGTGGATCTGGCCGCCGTGGAGACCATGGAAGCGGACGCCGCCGCTGCCTATCTCACCCGGCTGCCGGGCATCGGCCTGTGGACCGCCGACATCTATCTCTTGTTCTGCCTGGGGCGCAGCGACGCCTTCCCCCATGGGGATCTCGCCCTGCAGGTGGCCGCCGGTGACGCCTTCGGCCTGCCCGGCCGGGCCACGGCCATAGGGCTGGCGGCCATCGCCGAGGACTGGCGGCCCTATCGCGGCGTCGCCGCGCAATTGCTGTGGGCCTATTATGGCGTGCGCCGGGCGCGCCTGGGCGCCCCGACCTGAGGAACGCCTTGCGTCGCCGCCTCCGGCCTGATTGGGTCGGGCCAACCAGGGCCGCGCCCTCCTCCCACCGGATCTGCTCATGCCCCTGATCGATGGCCCTCGCCTTGCCCCCCGCTCGGGCGGACCCGCCGATGCGCTGGTCGTATTGCTGCACGGCTATGGCGCCGATGGCCGCGATCTGATCGACATCGGCGCCGCCTGGGCGGACCTGCTGCCCGGCGCGGCCTTCATCGCCCCGCATGCGCCGGAGCCGTGCGGCCAGGCGCCCATGGGCCGGCAATGGTTTCCCCTGGCCCTGGACGACCCGCAGGAACTGGTGCGCGGAACCGCCGCGGCCCTGCCCGGCCTGGGGCAATTCCTGGCCCAGGAGCTGGCGCGGCTGTCGCTGCCGTGGGAGCGGCTGGCGCTGTTCGGCTTCAGCCAGGGCGCCATGATGGCGCTGGCCGTGGCGGTGAGTGCGCCGCGCGCGCTGGGGGCGGTGGTGGGCTGCTCCGGCGTGTTCCCGCCGGTGCAAGGCGGCGCCACCGACCGCGCGCCCGTGCCGGTGCTGCTGATGCACGGCAGCGAGGACGACCTGATCCCGGTCGACGCCATGTTCTCATCGGGCGCGGCGCTG
>NZ_CALRWL010000029.1:0-75419 GCF_943371865.1 Azorhizobium sp. AG788
GGGGCGCGGCGGTGTGTGCTGCCGCAGCTGTAATTCCGGCATGGCGGGATGCTATAGCGAGCCAGTGCGCATCCGAGGGGCCCATGACCGAGATCGCCACCCGCGTCTATAATCACACCTGGAAGATCGACCCCATCGTGCGGTCCGTGCTCGACACGGACTTCTACAAGCTCTTGATGGGGCAGATGATTTTCCGCCGTCATCGCGACGTGCAGGTGTCGTTCGCCATCCATAACCGCACCAGCCGGGTGCGGATCGCCGACATCATCGACGAAGGGGCGTTGCGGGAGCAACTGGACCATGTGCGCTCGCTGACCCTGTCGCGGGGCGAGTCCACCTGGCTGCGCGGCAACATGTTCTACGGCAAGCGCCAGATGTTCTCGCCGGACTATATCGCCTGGCTGGAGGGCTTCCGCTTTCCCGCCTACCATCTGGAGCGGCGCGACGGCCAATATGAACTGGTGTTCGAGGGGCCGTGGATCGAGACCACCATGTGGGAGGTCCCGGCGCTGGCCATCATCAACGAACTGCGCTCGCGCGCGGTGCTGAAAGACCTGGGCCGGTTCGAATTGCAGATCCTCTATGCCCGCGCCATGACGCGGGTGTGGGAGAAGATCGAGTTCATCAAGAGCCTCGGCCCGGTCAACCTCGCCGATTTCGGCACCCGCCGCCGCCACGGCTTCCTGTGGCAGGACTGGTGCGTGCAGGCGCTGCGCGAGGGCCTCGGCCCCACCTTTCTCGGCACCTCCAACTGCCTCATCGCCATGCGCCGCGAGGTGGAAGCCACCGGCACCAATGCCCATGAACTGCCCATGGTCTATGCCGCGCTCGCCCGCACCGACGCGGAGTTGCTCCAGGCGCCCTATCAGGTGCTGGCGGACTGGCAGGAGGATTATGACGGCAATCTGCGCATCATCCTGCCCGACACGTACGGCAGCACCGGATTTCTCGCCCATGCCCCGGACTGGGTGGCGCAGTGGACCGGCATCCGCATCGACAGCAAGGATCCCATCGCCGGCGGGGAAGAGGCCATCGCCTGGTGGCAGGCGCGCGGCCAGGACCCGACGCAAAAGCTGGCCATCTTCTCCGACGGCCTGGATGCGGACGAGGTGGCGCGCATCAACACCCGCTTTCGCGGCCGGGTGCGGCTGGGTTTCGGCTGGGGCACGTTGCTGACCAATGACTTCCGCGGCCTGGCGGCGTGTGGGGTGCTCGATCCCATCTCCATCGTGTGCAAGGTCATCGCCGCCAACGGCCGGCCGGCGGTGAAGCTGTCGGACAATCCCACCAAGGCCATGGGACCGCCGGAGGATGTGGCGCGCTATCGCCGGCTGTTCGAGGTGGAGCCGCAGGCGGCGCGGCGGACGGTGGTCTAAGCCGGCCGCGCGCTCAGAACCCGGCCCCGTCGAGACGGGCCCGGTCCAGGGGGGCGGCGGCGGTGGCCAGCAGCGAGCGGTAGCGGCGCCGTGCGCCCGCCACCGATCCGTCGTCATTGATGGCGGCTTCCTGCAATTCGGCCAAGGCCCAGTCATCGGGCACCGCGGGCAAGGCGATCACCTCCGGCATGCGGGCCACCAGTTCCAGCACGTCGCGCTGGGTGAGGGCACCGAGCGCATGGGCGGCCATCTGCCGTTGATGGGCGCGGCGATCGGGCGTCAGGGCATCCCAGCTTTCCAGCAGCGGATAGCGCGCCCGGGCCACCTCATGGGCGGCGCGGGCCATTCGCTCGATCATCTGCGCTGACATCATTCCGCCCTCGTCATTCCATTTTCTCGCAGCGGCGCGAAGATGCAGGACGTCGCCTTTCCCCATTCTTGCCGGGGCCGGGTTCGCGGGGCAGAATCGGCGCCATGGTGAATGCCCGGTTACCCGCGTCGTTCCGATGGGCCGTTGAAGCATGATGCCGAGTTGCGGGAGCCTTGCATGATCCAGTTGCGTTCGCCGTCCACCGTCCTGACCGCTCTGGCGGTGATGGGCGCGCTGGCTGCCGGGCCGGTCCGCGCGGAAGAGGCCGCCCCGCGTCCGCTGGAGGTGCTGCGCGGCGAGATCGACCGGGTGGACCAGGACCTGCTGCGCCTGCTCAATGAGCGGGCGGGCATCGTCGCCGAGGTGGGACGCGGGAAGACCAGCGCCAATGCCGCCGTGTTCCGGCCCGGCCGGCAGGCCGCGCTGATCCGTAAGCTCTCCGCCCCGGCGGGCCTGCAATCGCCGGCCACCCTGGCGCGGGTGTGGACCGCGATCATCGCCGGCTCGATTCTGCAGCAGAAGCGGGATTTCACCGTCGCCGTGGGCGATGCGGGGGATCTCGGCATCGCTTTGCTGGCACAGGATTATTTCGGCGCCCAGCCGGCCCTGGTGCGGCTGGCCTCTGCCGATGACGCCATTTCCGCGGTGGCCGCCGGGCGGGCGGATGTGGCGGTGATCGGCCTTCAGGGCACCTGGTGGCAGCGCCTGCCGGCCGGGTTCCATGTGGTGGCGGCCGCGCCTTTCCTCACCGCCGACCCGTCGGTTCCGCCCCAGGCGCTGATCGTGGCGCGCCAGCCCACCGACCCGTCGGGGGATGATCGCGCCCTGGTGCTGCTGCCGGCCAATGCGCCGCTGCCCACCGGCGGCCGGGTGCTGACCGAAGCGGGAAGCACCCGGCTGGCGGCGCTGCCCCCGGGGACGGCGCCGGTGGGGGTGAGCATCGGCCTCTATGCCAGCCCTCTGGATGCCCGCCGCGCGCCCTGACAATTTCATTCGCCCGCGCTAGGGTGCCGAAAAGGTGCAAAGAAAACCGCTGCGCAGCGCCGGTGCGGTGCGCATCCGAACTGGGTTGGAGGAGCAGGAATGTCCGTGTCTTTGGCTGATTTGAAGGTGAAGCTGTTCACCGATGGCGCCGACAAGGCGCAGATCGTGGAAATGGCCAAGCAGCCCTATATCGCTGGTTTCACCACCAATCCGTCGCTGCTGCGCAAGGCCGGCGTCACCGACTATGAGGCCTATGCCCGCGATCTGGTGGCGGCGGTGCCCGACCGGCACATTTCGTTCGAAGTGTTCTCCGATGATTTGCCCGAGATCCGCGCCCAGGCGCGCGTCATCGCCACCTGGGGGACGCACGTCCACGTCAAGCTGCCCATCACCACCACGCGCGGCGAATCGCTGCTGCCGATGGTGCGCGATCTGGTGCAGGACGGGGTGAAGGTGAACCTCACCGCCATCTTCGACGAGCCACAGGTGGTGGACGGTGTGGCCGCTCTGGCGGGCGGGGCGCCCTCGATCATTTCGGTGTTCGCCGGCCGGCTGGCGGATCTGGGCATCGATTATGTGCCGGCCATCTCCCGCGCGGTGGCGCTGGCACGGGCCACCAGCAATGTGGAAGTCATCTGGGCCTCCACCCGCGAAGTGTGGAACGTGATCGAGGCCGATCGGCTGGGCGTGCACATCATCACCGCCCCCGCCGACGTGCTGAAGAAGCTGCCGGCGCTGGGCAGCCGCACCGCGGCGGAACTGTCCCTCGATGCGGTGAAAGCCTTCCGCGCCGATGCACTGGCAGCCGGCCTGACCCTCGATCTGGCCGGTCGCGCCGCGGCCGAGTGAGCGAAAGGCCGCCCGCGCGGCGGCTTTCCGGCGGCGCGCGATTGCACAAGCGCAGCGCGGTGTTACACTCCCGACAAAGAGTGGATACGAGCGCGCGGCCATCGCACTGGCGGTGGCGCGCCGCGAGGGGATCAAGATGAGGGACGAGACGCACCGGCCCTCTCAGGGCGCGGAGCAGTCTTGCCAGGACCACACGGGTTCAGGCCGCATGGGCCTGGACCCGGCTGGTGTTGATCGCGCCGGGTTTGGGCGTTCCGGATCGGAGCGCGCGGTGACCGCGGGGTCCGTGTCCGATTGTGCGCCGCCGGTGCACATCGGGCCGGACTGTGACGTGTCAGGCCCGCCATGCGATGCGCAGGATGCACGCGGCCAAAGGGGGGATACCCCAGCGCCGGCCCATGACGGGCTCTATGCCGCCCTGGATCTCGGCACCAACAATTGCCGCCTTCTGGTGGCGCGCCCCACCGCCCGTAATTTCCGCGTGGTGGATGCCTTTTCACGCATCGTCCGCCTCGGCGAGGGCCTGACCGCCAGCGGTCGCCTCAGCGCTGCCGCCATGGGGCGGGCGGTGGGGGCGCTGGAAGTCTGCGCCGGCAAGATCAGCGCCCGCGGCGTCACCCGCATGCGGGTGATCGCCACCGAAGCGTGCCGCGCCGCTGAGAATGGCGACGAATTCTGCGCCGCTGTCACCGAGCGCACCGGCTTGGTGCTGGAAGTGGTGGACCGCCGCACCGAGGCGGGCCTGGCCGCGGCCGGCTGCGCGCCGCTGGTGGATCCCACCTGCGAGGGCGCCATCCTGTTCGACATCGGCGGCGGCTCCACCGAAGTGGTGTGGCTTGGCCGCCGCGCCGCCGGCGACGACGGCCCGCCCCGCGCCCGCATCCGCTCCTGGGCCTCGCTGCCCGTGGGCGTGGTGTCGCTCGCCGAGCGCCACGGCGGGGTGAAGGTCTCCCGCGATCTGTTCGAGGACATGGTGGCCGAAGTGGCCGACATGCTGGACGGGGTGCGCCAGAGCTGGGGCGTGCGCCAGCCGGGCCGCATGCATCTGCTGGGCACGTCCGGCACCGTCACCACCGTGGCCGGCATCCATCTGGGACTTGACCGTTACGACCGCACCCGGGTCGATGGCGCTTGGCTTTATGCCCGCGACATCTCCGAGGTGGTGGACCGCCTCATGGGCATGTCGTTCGAGGAGCGGGTGTCCAATCCCTGCATCGGCGCGCAGCGGGCCGATCTCGTGCTGGCCGGTTGCGCCATCATGGAAGCGGTGCGCGAAGCCTTCCCCACCGACCGGCTGCGGGTGGCCGATCGCGGCCTGCGCGAAGGCATGCTGGTGCAACTCATGCGGGCCGACGGGGTGTGGAAACGCAACCGCGGCCCGTCCCTAATTCAGCCGGAGCATCGCGTTTGACCACCTCTCCCCGCGGCCCTGACGCGCGTCCCCTGAAGGTGCGCGTGAAATCCTCGCGTGGCCGCACCACCTCGTCGCAGAAATGGCTGCAGCGGCAGCTCAACGACCCCTATGTGGCCCGTGCCAAGCGCGAGGGCTGGCGCTCGCGCGCCGCCTTCAAGCTGATCGAGATCGACGAGAAATTGCATCTGCTGCGCCGGGGCATGCGGGTGGTGGATCTGGGCGCCGCGCCCGGCGGCTGGAGCCAGGTGGCGGCCAAGAAGGTCGGCGTGTCCGAAGGCAACGGCAAGATCGTCGCCATCGACTTGCTGGAGATGGACCACGTCACCGGCGTCACCTTCGCCCAGATGGACTTTCTCGATCCCAAGGCGCCGGAACAGCTCCTGGCCATGCTGGACGGGCAGGCGGATGTGGTGATGTCGGACATGGCCGCCAATGCCACCGGCCACAAGAAGACCGATCATCTGAAGATCGTGGCGCTGGTGGAACTGGCGGCGGAATTCGCTCGCCAGGTGCTGGCGCCCGGCGGCTGCTTTGTCGCCAAGGTGATCCAGGGCGGCACCGAAGGCACGCTCCTGGGGGATCTGAAACGGGATTTCGCCGTGGTGCGGCATCTCAAGCCCGCCGCCAGCCGGGCGGATTCCGCCGAGCTTTATCTGGTGGCCACCGGCTTCCGCGGCAAGGCGAGCCCCACCGCATCGGACGACGCGGAGGGCTGAGGCCGCCTACGATCCCGGATGCACCTCGCCGCGCGGATCGGGCAAGGTGGAGTCTTTCTCGCGATGGCCGGAGACTTCCGCTCCGGCATCGGGGGGCAGGCGCAGGAAGCTGAACACCGACAGCGCGCTCACCACCGCCACCACCAGGAAGGCGGGGGTGAAGTCCCCCAGTTCCAGCACGGTCTCGCCGCGGACGGAGCGCATGGTCTCCAGCACCATGCCCACCAGCGCCACGCCCATGGAGAGCGCCACCTGCTGCGCCACGCTCACGAACGAGGTGGCCCGGCTCATCTCCGCCTGCGAGACGTCCGCATAGGCGATGGCATTGATGGCGGTGAATTCCAGCGAGCGGAAGAAGCCGCCCATCAGCAGCACCGCCACGATGGCGAAATGCGGCGTCTGCGGCGTGAACAGCGCATTGGCGGCGATGAAGGCCGACGACAGCACCGCATTGAACACCAGCACCCGCCAGAAGCCGAACCGCCGCAGGATCGGCTTGGCGGTGGTCTTCATCACCAGCGCCCCGGCGGAGGAGGCGAAGGTCAGCATGCCCGAGGCAAACGGCGACAGCCCGAAGGTCAGCTGCAGCATCAGCGGCAGCGCGAACGGGATCGCCCCCACGCCGATGCGGAACAGCGAGCCCCCCACCACCGCCGCGCGGAAGGTGGGGATGCGCATCAGGCTGAGATCCAGCACCGCATGGGGCGTGTGGCGGGCGTGGCGCACATAGAACACCAAGGCGATGACGCCGATCGCGGTGATGCCCCCGGCCATCCAATAGGGCACCAGATGCTGGCCGGTGACGGCAAAGCCGAACACCACCCCGGACAGGCCGATGCCGGACAGCACCAGGCCGCGCAGATCCAGCGGCGGCACGTCCTCCTCGCGCACATTCTCGATGAATCGGGTGGCGAGAATCACCCCCAGCACGCCGATGGGGACATTGATGAAGAAGATCAGCCGCCAGTCGAAATAAGTGGTGATGAAGCCGCCCAGAGGCGGGCCCATCACCGGCCCCAACAGGGCGGGAATGGTGAGCCAGGCCAGCGCCGACACCAGCTCGGACTTGGGTACGCTGCGCAGGATGACCAGGCGCCCCACCGGCACCATCATCGCCCCGCCCATGCCCTGGATGATGCGGTAGAGCACGAAGTCCATCAGGCTGGTGGACAGCCCGCACAGGATCGAGCCCAAGGTGAAGATCACGATGGCCGAGCGGAACACGGTGCGCGCCCCGAACCGGTCCGCCGCCCAGCCGGAGGCCGGGATGAACACCGCCAGACTCAGCAGATAGGAGGTCAGCGCCAGCTTGAGCGAGACCGGATCGTCATGCAGCGAGGCGGCGATGGCCGGCAGCGAGGTGGAGATGACGGTGGAATCCACCTGCTCCATGAACAGCGCGCAGGCGACGATGAGCGGGATCAGCACATGGCGGGGCAATGCGGTCGCGGGCATGCGCGCTCCGGGTTGGGGCAGCGGGTCGGGGGCCGGATCATGGCGCGCGAATCCGCCTCTCGCGTCCCATCTAAACCCGGATGCCGCCGGCCTCCAGTGCCGGACGGACAAATCGCGCGTCTGTGTGGGGCTGGCCTCCTTATGGCGGGCTTATATCCGGCGCGCGCCTTCCCGATGGCAGGCTTATGCCCAGACGCCCATTCTTCCCGTGGGTCGGGCGCCGCGGTGCGGTGCGCCGATCAATCCCTTGGGAGGCACCATGCCCCGTGCCCTTGATTATTATCGCGCGGATGCCGAACCGGCTCGCATCGAGGAACCTCCGGAACCGGGCACGCGCCTTGGCGCGGCAGCCGGCTTGGATGGCTTGGGCGATGTGGCCGCCGCGGCGCGCCTGCGCCCGCAGCATCATATCGTGGTGGTCGGGCGCGATAGCCTGTCCCTGGCGCTGGACCTGTGGCGCGCCGGTTTCGTCAATGTGGGCTGTGCGCCCCGCAGCCTGGATTGCGTCGCCCATGGCGCCGCCGATGCGCTGATTGTGGATCGCGCGCCCGAGGGGCCGGATCTGGGCCGCATCATCACCCGCAGCCGCTTCATGCTGCGCGACGGCGGCTGGCTGCTGTTGCATCTGCCCCAGGGCGGGGGCCGGGCCCTGCTGCCGGCGCTCAAGGCGCTGCTGGATGCGGCGGGCTTTGTCCTCGGCATGGGCCTGTGCGACGCCGATGGCCGCTGGATCACCGCCCAGCGTCGCCGGCCGGCGTTGCGGCTGGTGTGAACTCGCACCGGCTGTGAGCACGCCCTGACCGTTCACACCGGCCTGCGCACCGCGCCGGGCGCTGAAAGGCGCCCGGCGCGGTGATCGATCAGAAGAACCGACGGGAGGGTGCGGCCTCGCGCTCTTCCGCGGGCGCGGCGGCCTCGCGGGTCAGGCGGGCGGCTTCCTCGCCGCGGCGCACGAACTCGTCGAACGGATCCAGCTCTTCCGCCCGGGCCGGGGCGGCGGCTGGCGCCGGGTCAAAAGGGACGGGGGCGCGGTCCTCCACGCGCACCGCCGCAGGCACGGCGCGGCTGCTGTCGGTATAGCGGCTGGCCTTGGCCTCCAGCCACGGCAGCGGATAGGGCGCAGCGGCGAACGCCACCCCGTCATCCTGTTCCCAGGCCACCATATAGACCTGCTCCTCGGCCGGCAGGCCGGGCAGAGCAAACATCTGCGGGGCTTCGCGCACATGCCCGGTCCAGCCCACGGAATGGGCGAGCTGGAAGGCTTCGTCGAGGAAGAGGGTGAGCGTGGCGATCCGGTCCGCCCGCGGGGTGGTCCCCATGTCGAGGTCCATCAACTGCCGCAGATAGGCCTCCACGCTGTCGCCGGGCGCCCATTGGGCCCCTGTGGCGAACTGGTAGAGATGAACGCGGGCGCTTTCCATATGTGGCTCCGTCCTGGTTCCAACCCTGAAGGGCGGATGTCGCGGGGTAGCTTCGAACTGTGGCAGGATCGAGTGTAGCCGCGATTATCCAAATAAAGTGTAGCCAAGGAAACGCTGGGTGAGGAAAGCCGGCGACGCAATGCGCGGCCCTATCCTTGGCAGCGGCGAAACAGTCTAGCGCGCACGCCGGTGGAACCAGACGCCGGAGCGCACCGCGACGGCCAGCACCAGCCCATAGACCACCAGTCCTGCGGCGAGCGCCGCGAACAGCGCCGTGAGCGATCCGGTCAGACGCAAGGCCAGCCAGCCGCCGCCAATGGCCACCAAGACCCGCAGGAAGCCTGCCACCAGCGGCCAGAACAATCGCCCCGCCCCTTGAGATCCGAAGTAGAACGCCATGCCCAGGCCGAAGAAACCGTAGGCCGGCCCCACGATGCGCAAGTAAGTCGAACCGGTCTCGATCATGCCGGCATCCTGGCTGAACAGGCCCAGCCACGCGGCGGGCCAGAGCGCCGCGGCCAGGCCAATGGTCTCCGCCATGGCAAAGGTGATTCCGGCGCCCACCAGCGCGATATGCATGGCCCGCTCGCGCTGGCCGGCGCCGATATTGGTGCCCACCAGCGCCACCAGGGGGCCGCCGATGCCGAACACCAGGGGCACCAGCAGATATTCCAGCCGCGCCCCGGTGCCGAAGCCGGCCACCGCATCCACCCCCGCCGCCTCGCCCACCAGGCCGGTGGACAGAGCGATGGTGAGATTGGTCTGAACCGAGGTGATGGCGGCCACCGCGCCCACCCGCAGGATATCGCGGAACAAGGGCCACTGGAGGCGGGCGCGATGCAGCCGGGCCAGATTGCGCCCGGAGAGCACATACCAGCCCAGGAACAGCGTTCCGCAGACATAATAGAGCACCAGCGCCACCCCGCCGCCGGCAATGCCCAGGCCGGGCAGGGGGCCGAGGCCGAAGATCAGCAAGGGCGACAGCGGCACCAGCAGCAGGGCGCCGACGCAGATGACGAGGCCCGGCACAATCATGTTGCCGGTGCCGCGAATGACGCTGGACAAAGCGTTCATCACCCACAGGAACAGGTTGCCGGCGAACACCACATTCGAATAGCGCAACGCCGCATCCAGCGCGCCGCCCTCGCCGCCGAGCGCCGCATAGATGGGGCGCCCGAAGGTGAGCATCACGGCACTGAAGACCAGGCCAATGCCCAGGTTGATCAGCACCGCGTGCAGCACCAGCGCGTCCGCGTCGGCCCGCCGTCCCGCCCCGAGCGCGCGCGCGATGGCCGATGAGATGCCGCCGCCCATGGCGCCGCCGGCGATCATCTGCATCATCATCACCGCCGGGAACACCAGGGCCATGCCGGCGAGGGCGTCGGTGCCGAGATGGGAGAGCCACCAGGTCTCCACCAGGCCGGTGGAGGCCTGCGCCAGCATGATCAGGATGTTCGGCCAGGACAGGCGCAGCAGCAGCAGCACCGCCGGCTCCTGAAGCAGGCGCTGGGTGTGCGGGCTGAGGGCCGGCGGGGCGGGCGCTGCGGCCGAATCGCTTGGCGGCGGCCCCGCCGATGGGTCATGCCTCATGACCGCGTGCCCCGGTGGTGGGGCCCTTGCACCGGCGGCGCTACGGACGGGCGTGGGTGGGACGTCGAGTGCTTGCGATGCATTGCGCCACGCTACCCGTCGCGCCGGGGCTGCCGCAATGCACCTGCGGTTGCCGGACGAGGTTCCGGCGGCTCAGGCCTGAAGCTGCGACAGATAGCTGACGAAGGCTCCAACCGTTGGATGATCGGCGGTGACGGCGGGATAGAGCTCCACCCCGAACCATTCCTCCGCCTCCAGCACAAAATGCACCGCCATGGCCGAATCCAGCCCGAGGCCGGCAAAGCTGGTCTCCAGCGTGATGCGTGCGGGCTCGATGTCCAGAATGCTGGACAGGCGATCGCGGCAGAAGGCTTCAATCTCGGCGTCGGTGGCCATGGACATTCCGCTGTAGGGGGCTGTGCCCCGGAGGGAGGGCGGCGGGGCTCAGGACGAGGGATCCGCCAGCGGCTCGGTCGGTTGGGTCGCGCTCCACACCTCCAGCGAGCCATCCAGCCAGCGCAGGCGGGTGAGGTTGCGCTGGATCTTGCCGCTGGTGGTCTTGGGAATGGTGCCGGGGCGGATCAACACCACCTTGTGCAGCGAGACCTCATGATTGTTGACCACCGCCGCCTTGGCGGCGGCCACCACTTCATCCTCCACCAGAGCATGGCGCTGGGTGCGTTCGATCTCCTGCACCAGGATCACCTGCTCGGTGCCATTGGCGTCCATGACGCTGAACACCGCGCCGAAATCCCGCCGCAGCGCCGGATGGCTGTCGGCGACGGTGGCCTCGATATCCTGGGGATAGTGATTGACGCCGCGGATAATCAGCACGTCCTTGAGGCGCCCCACCAGATAGAGGTGCCCCATCGCATCCAGATGGCCCAGATCGCCGGTGCGCAGCCAGAGACCATCTTCTGCGGCGCCGGCGTCGTCACGGATCTGCGCCCCGAATGTGGCCGCGCTCTCCTCCGGTCGCCGCCAATAGCCGCCCGCCACGCTGGAAGCCTGGATCCAGACTTCGCCGATGCGGTTTTCGGGGGCGCGCTGGCCGCTGACGGAATCGACGATGGCCAGCGCCACGCCGTCCACCGCGGGGCCGCAACTGACGATCAACTGGCTGTCGCAGGGTTCCGCCGGGGCGATGCGCCGGTCCTGCAAGGCCTGGGCGCTCACCTCGCTCACGGTGACGCCGCTGCCGCGGGCGGCGGTGCTCACCACCAGCGTGGCTTCCGCCAGGCCATAGGTGGGCTGCAAGGCGGCGGGATCAAACCCATAGGGCGCAAAGGTTTCGGCAAAGCGCGCCATGGTGACGGCGCGCACCGGCTCGGCGCCGTTCACCGCCACCTTCCAGCCGCTGAGATCGACGCCCTCCATCTGGTCCGCGCGAAAGCGATCCACGCACAGATGGTAGGCAAAGTTCGGCGCGGCGGCCACTTCCGCCCCATAGGCATGGATGGCGCGCAGCCAGTTCAGCGGCCGGTGCATGAAGCCGGACGGGGTCATCAGCACGCAGGTGGCGCCCAGATAGAGCGGCTGCAACAGGTTCAGGATCAGGCCGAGGTCGTGATAGAGCGGAATCCAGCTCACATGGGTGGAGCCGGCGTGATTGCCGAACCGCCGCCGCATCATCTCCAGATTGTCGAGCAGATTGCCGTGGCTCACCATAACCCCCTTGGGGGTGGAGGTGGAGCCGGAGGTATATTGCAGGAAGGCGAGATCCTCGCGGGCCGGTGCGATCACCGGCAGGGACGGGCAGGCGGTGTCGCCTTCCGCCAACGCCACGGTGATGTGCCGGATGCCGGCTTCCGCCAGCCGCTGCCGCAAGGTGCCGCGGGGATCTTCGCCCTCGCCGGCGGGGCTCAGCGCGATGCGCGGGGCGCAATCGGCCATGATGGCGGCGCTGGAATCCTGGCTGGCGTTCCGCCGCGGCGGCATCAAGGGCACCGCCACCACCCCGGCCATCAGGCAGGCGAAATAGGCCACCACGAATTCCAGGCCGGTGGGAAAGATCAGCAGCGCGCGGTCGCCGGGATCGGTCTCCTGGCGCAACTGCTCGGCCAGAAGGGCGGCCTGCTGCCGAAGCCCCGCGAACGTCAGGCTGGCATCGGCGCCGGGTCGGCCGGAGACAAACACCAGCGCCCGCGCATCGGCGCTGGCATGGGCGCGGTGATCCAGCATGTGGACCAGGGAGGAAAAGGCGGTCATGGACGCCCGCCCGTCCTTGCGCCCAAGGGGGCCGTCCCGCGACCCGCCGCGGCCGGCCCGACGACTCCCCCCCGGTGTTCCGCCACCCGCAGCGTCGTGCTGCGGATTGCCCGTCCGGTCACCCACATGCCGTTAGCGTCCCCACCTCGTCGCGCGTTTGCGCGGACGTTATGATATTCAAACTGGCGCAGTGGATGTACATGGCGCAATTGCGTTCCAACGGCCACATGTTCCCACACGGAAATAGGGGAATTTGTGTCGCATAGAGGTAATATATGCGGGGCGTTCGGTTGAAGACCTCTGGTCCATGGCCGCTGATCGGCCGCGGCATGGGCCGCCCATGACGGCGCAGCCACAGGCCAGTCTGAGCGCCATGGGGCGTGAACTTCTGCCCAGCATGGAGGTTCGCCCCCCGGCCCTGCGGCGGCCGGACGGCTCGGTCTGGGTGATCTCCCCCCTGCCGGCGCGGGTCTTCCTGTACGGCCCCTTCCTGCGACTGCCCCGCGGTTCCTATCGTCTTAACTTCCGCTGCCGGCTGCGGTTTCCGGTTCAGGGCGCCCATCCGGTGCTGGGCCTGGAGGTGATCGCCCAGAACCGGATCCAACGGGCGTGGCGCGATTTCAACGCCGCCGAATTGCAGGCCGGCGACCTGGGCGTGACCTTCGAAGTGCCGGACGCGCTCAGCATCGAAGGCGGCGTGGACGCGCCGTTCGAGTTCCGTTTCTCCCATTTCGGCAACGCCGTGATCCAGATCACGGACGTGACGTTGCACCCTCTCGACGAGGGCACCCCCTCGCCCGAAATGGCGCCGGTCTGGCGGCTGCTTGGCCGCTTGCGGACCCTGCCGCGCCCCGGTGGGGTGCGGCTGTCGCCAGTCTCCATCAGCCGGCTGAAACTGGGTCGCGCCTCCGCCATCCTGCGCCTGCCGGCCGGCATCTATCGCCTGGAGGTGGCCGGCGTCGTGACCCGGGCCCGCGCGCCGGACGCGCCGGTGCTGGAGATCCGCGTGCGCACCCGCGACCGCGTACTCCTGGGGGAAGCAACCTTCCGCACCTCGGACCTCGCGGGCGGACGCTGTGCGTTCGCGTTCGAAGTGCCGTTGGATGTCAGCAGCGATGCGGGGGCGCCGCGAAGCCTCGACATTTCCATCCGCCATTTCCGCAATGGCTGGGTGAGCCTGACCGACCTGGACCTGCGGCGGCTGCTGCCGGCGGAGGCGGCGCTGGCAGCGCCGGTGTCCCGGCCCTCCACCTCGGGTCGGCGGGCGGGGACCAAGAAGGTGGTCATCTTCGGAAATTGCCAGGGCAATCTGGTGGCCGAGGCGTTCCGCGACAATCCCGGCTTCTCGCGCCATTTCTCGGTCAAGCACCATTTCATGGAGCTGCCCGCCAACCAGCACGCACAGGGCAAGCGCGACCTGGAGGAATGCGACCTGCTTCTCATCCAGGATATTCAGGAGTGGGAGCAATATCCGCTACGGGCGTTTGTTCCCGATTCTCTGCCGACCCTGCGCTATCCCTGCATTCGATTTGCCTCTCTCTGGCCATTCGACGCCTTCAACGGGCCGGACGACAAGCTGGCCCGCAACCGCGACCTGCCCAATTTCGAATTCACCTATTTCGACGGACTTCTGGCGCGCCTGCGCAAGGAAATCCCGGACCAGGATGAGCGCTTCGAGGCCTATCGCACCCTCAACGTCAGGGGCGTCATCGACGTCAAGCGCCGTCACGTGTTCGAGGAACAGCGCCTGTTGGCAATGGATGAAAAATTCTCCGGCGGGATCGGCGCCTATATTCTTGAGAATTTCCGCAAGAAGCAGCTGTTCTACACCACGGCCCATCCCAATGGGCGGATCCTGACCATGCTGATGAAACAGATCGCCAGGGAATTGGGCGTCCGCCAGCCGTTCTGGTTTCCCGGGCCGCTGGATTCCCTGCGCAGCCTGCAGGTGCCGATCCATCCCAAGATCGCCCGGGCCCTGGATGTGCGCTGGGTGAATGATGCCACCACCTATGCGGTCAAGGGCGAGCGCGTCACCTGGGAGGCGTATTTCCGAAAGTACATCTCCTACTACGGCTAGGGGAGGGGAGGCCCCGCCGGAGCGCCCCCTCTCTCTGCCAATTCGGCCCTCAACGCCGCCGTCTCGGCCTCAAGCGCCATGAGGCGGGCGGTCAGGTGCGCCGATGCGGCGGCGATCTCCGCGGCGGTGAACCGAGGGGTGATGTGTTGCGGGCAATTCCAATCGAAGGCCTCGATATGGAGCAGGAACATTCGCTCGGCACCGGCGGCGAGGGGGCCTGTCAGCCGGCTGCGCAACTCTTCATCATCAACCGGCCGGGCCTCGATGCGCGCATAGAGCTTCAGCCGGCGGCGCCGGGAATAGTCCATCAGGATCAGCGCCACGCGGTCATGGGCGGTGACATTGCCAAGGCTGATATACTGCCGGTTGCCGCGAAAATCCGGGAAGGCCAGAGTGCGGTCGTCGAGCATGCGGAGGAAACCCGCCGGCCCGCCGCGATGCTGCACATATGGCCAGCCGGTCTCCGACACGCTGGCCATGTAAAAACTGTCGCGCGTCGCAATGAACTCGGCTTCGGCGCTGCCAAGACGCACACGCGGGCGCCCCTTGGTGGCACGGTCATAGAGGCCGGCGCTGCCGTTTTCTGCTTGTGCCGCCAGCACGCTGGGCGTGGTGGCAATGTCGAGGAAGCTATTGGACATGAGCGTCTCCCTTGGGAGGACTGTCGGCGGCGCTGCCACCGATGGTGCAGGATCAGGCTGCCTCGGCGGCGTGGACCACTGGGAAGTCGATGTCGGTCTCGGCAACGTTGTTGATGTAGTTGGTCAGCACATTGAGGGCCACGATGGCGACGATCTCAACGATCTGCGCATCGGTGAAGCCCGCATGGCGAACAGCGGCGAGATCACCGTCGCTGACCCGGCCGCGGGCCTCCAGAACCTTGAGGGCAAACACCAGTGCGGCATCGGCCTTGGCATCGCCGGAATGACCGGCGCGGTTGAGCGCGATTTCGGCGCCATCAATCTTGGCCAGGTTCAGCCCAAGATAGGTATGGGCTGAGAGGCAATAGTCGCAGCCATTTGCCTGGGCGACGGCCAGCGCAATCCGTTCGCGCGTCTTCGCATCCAGAGACCGAGCGAGCGCGCCGTTCAGGCTGAGATACCCTTCCAGGGCGGCGGGGCTGCTGCCCACCAAGCGGAACAGATTGGGCACGACACCCAGCTGCTTTTCCACCGCATCCAACATCGGCTGTGACGGGGCGGGGAGGTCGGAACGGGCGGGGATCACAAGGCGGGACATGGGTTTCTCTCCAAGGGGCGGCGGTGGATTGCCGCCGGCCCGATGAACATGCCTTTTGCGGGTTTGGATGATAATTCTCTTCGTTCACACTTCATCTTTGCGGAAGTCGGGATAATCATGGATCGCCTGGATATGCTGCGAACCTTCATCGCCGTTGCCGATGCGGCGAGCTTTTCCGAAGCCGCACGCCGACTGCGCATATCGGCGACGGCGGCCAGCCGGGCGGTGACAGCACTAGAACACGCGCTTGGAGCCCCCTTGCTTCGCCGCACCACACGATCCGTCCGCCTCACCGAGGCGGGCGCGATCTATCTTGAGCGATGCCGCCTCACGCTGGCGGATCTCGATGCCGCGGCGAGTGCCCTGCGCGGCGACGGCGCCACGCCTGCCGGCGCTTTGGTGGTCACGGCTCCGGTCACCTTCGGGCGGCTGCACATCCTGCCCATCGTGATGCAACTGCTCCAGTCCTATCCCGCGCTGAATGTGGAACTGACCCTGATCGACAGGGTGGTGCGGTTGGTGGAGGAAGGGATCGATGTTGCCGTCCGCATTGGCGATCTGCCCGATAGCGCCTTGCGCGCGGTCAGGGTGGCTGAGGTGCGGCGCATCCTGGTGGCGAGCCCCGCCTATCTCGCCAGTCGGGGTATGCCGGACAGCATCGGCGCGCTGCACGGCCATGACCTGATTGCCTTTACGGAACTGGAGCGAAGCGACGAATGGCGATTTGGTGGTGCGGGCAAGCCGGCCATTCGCATCACCCCGCGCCTCACCGTGAACACGGCCGATGCCGCCATCGCGTCGGCGGCGGCTGGGATGGGGATCGCCCGCGTCCTGTCCTATCAGGCGATGGACGCGATCGCCGCTGAACGGATCGTGACGGTGCTCGGCGCCTTCGCCCCGCCTGCGGTTCCGGTGCATCTCCTGTATCCGGCCGGCCGGAGCGCGGCGGTCAATGTGCGCGCCTTCCTCACCGCCGCCCGCACCCACTTTGGCGCCCTGCACCTCACAGGGGCGACGCCGTGAAACCACTCTGCTCCCACGATGCCTGCGACTAAGGCATTTCTTGCCATTCGGTCCCAGGTCAGAAGTTGTTCTTACGTTACGGAGGGATTGAACATCGTCCTACGTCCGATCACGCGCACGGGAGGCCCTTGAGAGAGCCTCCCACCTGTGCCCACTTCTGAATTGAATTCCCATCATTCCCACTCGATGGTGCCTGGCGGCTTGCTGGTGACGTCGTAGACCACGCGATTGATGCCGCGTACCTCGTTGATGATGCGGGTGGCCGCGCGGCCGAGGAAGTCCATCTGGAAGGGGTAGAAATCCGCCGTCATGCCGTCGATGGAGGTCACCGCCCGCAGCGCCAGGACGTGGTCATAGGTGCGGCTGTCGCCCATCACACCCACGGTGCGCACCGGCAGCAGCACCGCAAAGGCCTGCCAGATCACGTCATAGAGGCCGGCGGCGCGGATCTCTTCCAGATAGATGGCGTCCGCCTGGCGCAGGATGTCCAGCTTCTCGGGTGTGATCTCGCCGGGGCAGCGGATGGCCAGGCCCGGACCGGGGAAGGGGTGGCGACCGACGAAGCTCTCCGGCAGGCCCAGCTCGCGGCCGAGCACGCGCACTTCGTCCTTGAACAGCTCGCGCAGCGGCTCCACTAGCTTCATGTTCATGCGCTCGGGCAGGCCGCCCACATTGTGGTGGGACTTGATCGTCACCGAGGGGCCGCCGGTGAAGGACACGCTCTCGATCACGTCAGGATAGAGCGTGCCCTGCGCCAGGAAGTCGGCGCCGCCGATCTTCTTGGCTTCCGCCTCGAATACCTCAATGAACAGCCGGCCGATGGTCTTGCGCTTGGTCTCCGGGTCGGAAATTCCCGCCAGTTCCTTCAGGAACAGGTCGGAGGCATCCACGTGGACCAGGGGAATATTGTAGGTGTTGCGGAACAGCGAGACCACCTGCTCGGCCTCGCCCAGGCGCATCAGGCCGTGGTCCACGAACACGCAGGTCAGCTGGGCGCCGATGGCCTCGTGGATCAGCACCGCCGCCACGGCGGAATCCACGCCGCCGGAGAGGCCGCACAGCACCCGGCCGGAGCCCACCTGGGCGCGGATCTTGGCGATGGCGTCGTCCTTGAAGGCGCCCATGGTCCAGTCGCCGGTGAGGCCCGCCACCTTGCGCACGAAATTGCGCAGCAGCGCGGCGCCATCGGGGGTGTGGACCACTTCCGGGTGGAACTGCACGCCGTAGAATTTGCGGCTCTCGTCGGCAATGGCGGCAAAGGGGGCGTTCTCGGAGGTGGCGACCACTTCGAAGCCGTCCGGCAGCGCGGTGACGCGATCGCCGTGGCTCATCCACACCAGATAGCGCTGGCCTTCCACCCACACGCCCTCGAACAGGGGAATGGGCTTGGTGATCTGGATTTCCGCCCGGCCGAATTCGCGGTGATGCCCGGCTTCCACCGCGCCGCCCAATTGGGCCGCCATGGCCTGCTCGCCATAGCAGATGCCCAGAACGGGCACATCGGCCTCGAACACCCCTTGCGGGGCGCGGGGGCTCTCGCCTTCGATCACCGAGGCGGGGCCGCCGGACAGGATGATGGCCTTGGGCTTGATGCGCGCCATGGCCTCGGCGGCCTTCTGGAACGGCACCACCTCGGAATACACACCTTCCTCGCGGACGCGGCGGGCGATGAGCTGGGTCACCTGGCTGCCGAAGTCGATGATGAGAACGGTATCGTGCATGAGCGGGCAGCCTTTGGGCGAGGGGCAAGGATTTGCGCCCTCCTTTAGCGGCAAAGCCGCCGATGAGAAAGCGCCTTGCGGTGCGGGGCACGCCCGCGTGCGGCGCCGGGCTCAGCCGGCGCGGGGCAAGGGGAACAGGAACGGCGTTCCCGTCTCCACCAGGGTCTTGAGCCGCGAGAGCGATTCCGGCCAGCCGGAGGTGACGGCGCGGCTGGTGGCGGTATCGCCGCCGAAATCGTCATGGGTGAGGGTCAGCTTGGTGCCGCTCGGCGCCGGGCTCAGCTCCCAGGTGACGCGCGAGGGCGCATCGCTGGCGACATCCGGCGACCAGCGGGCGCTGAAGCTGTGGACGAGGCGGGTCGGCGGCACCAGCTCGATGATCTCGCCGACGATCATCTCTCGCCCTTCAACGAAGAAGGTGATGGCGCCGCCCACGCGCCAGTCGGTGGTGGAGGTCATGTTGAAATGCTGCCAGAGCGGCGTCTGGCGATCGTCGGTGAGGATGGCCCACACCGCGTCCGGTTCGGCGCGCAGGAAATGCTCGTAGACGTACTTCGGGCCGCTGGTGGACATGATCTTCGCCCCCTGTTCGATGGCGTCGGAAAGGTCGCTCAGGGTCCGCGCGAAGGGGGCGGCATAACGGGAGATCCAGCGATCGGCGACCTGCTGGAGCGGCACCGGGTTGAGATAGTGCAGCTTCTCCCGCCCCACCTTGCGCGTGACGATGAGATGGGCGCGTTCCAGGACCCCGAGGTGTTTCATCACACCGAACCGCGTCAGCGGCTGGTGGCGTCCCAGTTCGGTGAGCGTCTGGCCGTCGGTCTGGCGAAGACGGTCGAGCAGCGCGCGCCGGATGGGATGGGCAAGAGCATCGAAGACCGCATCCATGCCGCCAGGATAGGTGCTGTTTTCGTCACGTGTCAATATGGTCACGTTTCTGCGTAGCCTGACGGGCGCGGCAGTGCAGGGGGCCTCAGCCCGCCCGCTTCAGCACGCTGATGAAGAAGCCGTCGGTGCCGGTGCGGCGGGGGGTGAGCATCAGCCCTTCCGGCAGGTCGAGCGCCGCCGTGCGCAGGGCAAGACCGCGGCTGCCCAGGGCCAGGACGGTCTCGGTGGACGGGATCACCGCAAAATCGGGACGCTTGGTCAGCAAGGCGCGGATCTGCGCGCCATTCTCTGCGTCCAGCAGCGAGCAGGTGACATAGGTCAGGCGACCGCCGGGGCGCACGTAGCGGGCGGCGCGTTCCAGAATGGCGGCCTGCTCGGCGGTGCGCTCGGCCAATGCGCCGGGACGGACACGCCATTTGGCGTCGGGATTGCGCCGCCAGGTGCCGGTGCCGGTGCAGGGGGCGTCCACCAGCACCAGATCCATATGGTCTTCCAGGTCCGCCAGCACGTCCATGGGGCCGCGGGGGGCGCGGATCTGCACATTGCGCACCCCGGCGCGCTGGAGGCGCTCATGGATCGGCTTCAGCCGGCGCACATCGCTGTCGTGCGCATAGAGCTGGCCCTTGTTGTCCATCAGGGCTGCCAGTTCCAAGGTCTTGCCGCCGGCACCGGCGCACAGGTCCAGTACCTGCGAGCCGGGAATGGGGGCGGCGAGGATGGCGGCGATCTGCGAACCTTCGTCCTGCACCTCGATGTCGCCCTTGGCGAAGGCGGGCTCGGAGGTCAAAGGAGGCTGCTTGCCGTCCGCATCCAGTTGGATGCGCAGCGCCAGAGGCGACCATTGGCCGGGCTCCGGGGAGAGATGGGCGAGATCCGCCAGCACGTCCTCGGGCTTGGCCTTGAGGGTGTTGACGCGCATGTCCAAAGGCGCGCGGGCGGCCAGCGCCCGGGCTTCGTCCACGCGATCCTCGCCGAACACCGCTTTCAGTTCGCCGTCCAGCCACTGGGGATAGTCCCCGCGAACCCAGGGGGCGGCGCCCTCCAGCGAGGGGCTTTCCAGGCGGGTGCGCTCATCTGCGGTGAGCGGGGCGGGTGCGAAGCGGCCACCGTCGCAGAGGCGTTCGATGGCAGCGAGATCCAGACCGCGCACGGTGGCCAGCATGCCCAGCACCAAAGCGCGGGGCTCTTCCGAGCCCATCACATAAGCGCTGGAGGCGCGGCGGCGCAGGGTGTCGAACACGATCCCCGACAGAGCGGCACGGTCACCAGAGCCGGCGAAGCGATGGGCCAGCCCCCAATCCTTGATCGCATCCCCCGCCGGTCGGCGGCGGGTGATGAGATCGGCGAGGATGTCGATGGCGGCGGACAGGCGGGCGGAAGGGGTCACGCGGTATTCCGGGTCGGGAGGGTCAGGGTGCCGGCGCGCAGCTGATCGCTGAAGTGGTCAAGGGCGGTGCCGAGCTTCTCATCGATGATGTGCAGGTATTCCGTCCAATCCTCAAGCCGCGCAAGCTCGGATTTTCCGTCGCTGATCCCGCGCAGGCCCAGGGTGGGCACATCGAAGCGGGCAGCGGCGCGCAGCACCGCATAGGTTTCCATGTCCACCATGTCGGCATCGATGGCGTCATAGGCCGCCCCGGAGATGATGGCCCCGCCCGTGGACAGCGAGGCTGAGGCGAGGCCCGGGATCTGCGGTTCAATCGGGATGATGGCCGGCGCGTCCAGGAAGGGGGTCCGGCCTTTTTCGAAACCGAGCGCGGAGGCGTCCATGTCGCGATAGGCGACGCTCGCCACCTGATAGAGGCCTGCATGGTCCAGGCTGCGGGAGCCTGCCGACCCCAGGGTAAAAACCAGGTCCGGCAGGTCGTTCTTGGCGGCGAGGTGGGTCAGGGCGATCCCGGTGCCCGCGGCGGCTTCCACGGGGCCGACACCGGTGATGAGCGGCGTGATGCGCGCCGACAGATGCGGCCCGAACTCAAACGTGGTCGCCATCGCGAACAGGATCTTCACGCCTGCGATGGTGGCGACATGACGGGCCGGATTGTCCATGGGCATGCTCTCCTTTGCCGCCTGTGGTCGTCCGACGGTGCCCGCCTGTCAATGCGGGCCTCAGATCCCGTTCCGGTCAGGGCTGACCGTGTCCAGTGGTTAGATGTTCAGCAGGATGGATACGGCAAACAACACCCACATCACCAGCAGCGCCACCATCCCCACGACGTGAGCAGGAAAGCGCAGGCGGATGTCGTTGGAGGTGCAGTGGACGTAAGCATGAATGACCCGCGAGAGCACGAACACCCACGCCAGCACCACAAATACGATGTCGGCCTTGCGGGTGAACAGCGCCAGCGCGGTGAGCACATAGAACAGCACCGGCAGTTCGAACTGGTTGCGGAAATTGTTTGCCACCTGCCGGGCATGAGGCGGGAAGACCGTGTCGTCGGAGACCGCCTCGCGCCCCACAGTTTTTTCGCGCACGGCGCGGCCACGCACAGCGCCCAAGGCGAACAGCACCGCGAAGGTGAGTGCCACCTGCGCGAACAGTGGGAGCAGGATCATCTGGATGGACATGAAAAGCCTCTGACGTAAGCGTTGCCATGGAGGAACCCTGGGGAGGCGGGGACGTTCCATGCTCGATCGAATTCAGGAAGTATCATCATGCCCCAAGGTGACATCGAGCCGCAGATCCAGAGCGGGCGTGCTCCGCGCCCCTTCTTCACCCGCGTCTCGCAGACGGTATCCAAGGCCGCCGGCAAGCCGGTGACATTCATCGGCGCTGTGTTGGTGATCCTTATCTGGGGCAGCACGGGCCCGCTGTTTCAGTACAATGACACCTGGCAGCTGATCATCAACACCTCCACCACCATCATCACCTTCCTGATGGTGTTCCTGATCCAGAACAGCCAGAACCGCGATACGGCCGCACTCCAGATCAAGCTCGACGAATTGATCGCCCGCACCGATGGACCCCGCAAGGCCTTGCTGGATCTCGAGGATCTCGACGAGAAGACGCTGGACCGGCTGCGCGCCGAATATGCCCGGCTGGCGGACAAGGCGCGCGGGGAAGCTGACGAGGGGGCCGAGGTCGAACCGCTGGGGCGGTCCATTCAGGACATTTGCGCCGAGACGGCGGACGGCGCCGTGATGCGCGATACCGTGGAGGTGAAGGTGGTGTCGAAGGCCACCGGCGAGACCTCCGCCATGGCGGAAGCAACGGCGAGCGCCGAGGCGGCTGCCGCCGCAGAGGAGACGTTGGCCGGTGGGCACACCCGAGTTCTGAAGCGGGCTAAGTCTGCCGGGACGGTAGACACGCTGTCCCCTGCGCCCAAGCGCGCGCCGCGCTCGCGCGGTTGAGGGCTGCCGCAGCGGCCATGGCGGCCGCAGCGGGCGAATTCCCTCACGGGCGCTCTGGTGCCACATGCGGCGGCAGTATAGTCAGCAGGCCAACCGCTTTCCCCATCCGGAGCTTGCCGCATGCCGCTGTATTCCATTGATGGCGTCGAACCCGAACTTCCCGCTTCCGGCCGCTATTGGATTGCGCCGAACGCCACCGTCATCGGTCGGGTGAAGATCGAGGAGGGGGCGAGCATCTGGTTCGGCTCGGTGGTGCGGGGGGACAATGAGCCCATCGTCATCGGCGCCGGCACCAATATCCAGGAAAACTGCGTCCTGCACACGGATCCGGGGTTCCCCATCCTCCTGGGGGCGGGCGTAACTGTCGGCCACATGGCCATGCTGCATGGCTGTGTGGTGGGCGAGAACAGCCTGGTGGGCATGGGCGCGACTTTGCTGAATGGCGCCAAGATCGGCGCCAATTCTCTGGTGGGCAGCAATGCCTTGGTGACCGAGGGCAAGGAATTCGGGGAAGAGTCGCTGATCGTGGGCGCCCCGGCCAAGGTCATCCGCACCCTCGATGCGGCGATGATTGCCCGTCTGCGCAAGACCGCCGAGCATTATCAGCACAATTGGCAGCGCTTTGCGGCTGGGCTCAAGCGCATCGATTGACCGGTGAACAACCCTGGGGGGAGGGGATTTCCGGGCGAGAAGGCGCGCCGTCTCAGCGCCCGCCGCCCACCACCGGCGGCGAGCGGGTTTCGCCCAGGGAGACCCATTGGCCGGGATCGGCCTGGGATTGGCGTTTGACGAAACGGTAGCCGGTCTCGCGCCAGCGCACGATCTCGGGCGCCTGATTATCGAGGATCAGGTCGCCGCGGTCGCTCACCACGGTGAGCACCGCGTGCCCGTCGCCGTCCCGGTCGCGGACCACGGTAATCAGCAGCACCGAGGCAGGCCAGCCAAGGTTCATGAGAACCCGGCGCTTCTCCAGGACATAGTCCTCGCAATCGCCTTTGCCGTCATCCGGATAGGCCCAGCGCTCGGTGACGCCGTAATGCTCCAGGTCGGTGACCGGCTCGACTGTGTCGTTGACGGAGCGATTGACCTTCTTCAGTTCCGCCAGCTTGGGCTCGTCGAGGACCATCTCCCCAACCAGCGGGCCTGAGGGCGCGCACTCATTGCCATGACTGCCGCAGAACTCCACGAAGCCGATGGGCGCGCTGGTGTTGGCGAGGGCATCAAGCCGTTCCGGCGTGGCGGGCGGCAGGCTGGCATACCGCACCGACCCTGCGGCAGCCATCTGCGTGCCCCACAGGAGCAGTCCGATCATCAGCAGGGTGCGCGCGGGAAACAAGGGCATGACAGGGCGTTCGCCTTGCGGTTAACGAATTGATAATGCCTCAGATGCGCCACATGTGCGCCATCAACCCTTTCTTAACCTTAATGGCGGTTCCACCCCCGTAGAAGTGCCCTTGGGACGCCGCGGCATCACATTTCATCTCGGTGCGGTGTGGTCACGTTCGCGGGCGTGAGGGGTGCAAGCACAGGCTTTCCGCTTGCCCGCCGCCGCCCGGGCGCCTATGTGCGGGAGGTGCTCGACCTTACCGATCATCACCGGCCCGCCCCGCGCCAGCCGGTCTTCAACGTCCCGACCATCGTCACCGTGCTGTCGCTCGCGATGCTGGTGATCCATGTGTTGCGCACCTATGTGCTCAGCGACGACATGGACATTGAGGTCCTGGGGCTGTTTTCCTTCATCCCTGGCCGCTACGATCCCGCTGCGGAATTCCATCTGCCCGGCGGGCTGGGCGCTGAACTGTGGACCTTCGTCTCCTACGCCTTCCTGCATGCCACCTGGATGCATCTGGGCATCAATCTGGTGTGGATGCTGGCGTTTGCCACCCCGGTGGCGCGGCGCTTCGGCCCCGCGCGTTTCCTGGCCTTTTTCGCCGTGACCGCTGCCGCCGGCGCCGCCGCGCATCTGGTGACTCATCCGGATGCCATGGTGCCGATGATCGGGGCCTCCGCCGTGATCTCCGGCTTCATGGCCGCGGCGGTGCGCTTTGCCTTCGCGCCGGGCGCGTCATTGAGCGGCCGGAGCCTCGGCAATGCGGATCGCATGCCGGCCCAAAGCCTGCTGGAAGCCTTCCGCGATGTGCGGGTGATCGCCTTCGTAGGCGTGTGGATCGGCGTCAATCTGCTGTTCGGCATCGGTGTCTCGATGCCCGGTGCGGAAGATGCGGACGTGGCGTGGCAGGCCCATATGGGCGGCTTCTTCGCCGGATTGCTGCTGTTTGCGCTGTTTGACCCGGTGCCGCGCCGGGTGCGCAAGGCGAAAACCACAGCCTGAGTGCCTTTGCGGCATTGCGGGGTTGCGGAGCGAGCGTGCGGGGTGGATCATCCCCCCTGCACGGATGCGCAATCCGGTCGTCCAAGAGCAAAACCAAACACCACGACCGGCAGGAGGCCAGCGCACCGTGGGAGCGGAGGACGAAACATGACAGTCAGCGCCATCCTGCAGGGCAAGAGTAAGACGCTCATCACCATCTCGCCCGATGTCAGCTTGACCGAGGCGGTCAAGAGCCTTGCGGAGCATCGCATCGGTGCCATCGTGGCCGTCGACCCCCTTGGGAGAGTCGCGGGCATCATTTCCGAGCGCGACGTGGTGCGCATCCTGGGCGAAAAAGGGCCGGCGGTGCTCACTGAACCGGTGTCGTCGGTGATGACGCGGACCGTGGTCACCTGCACCAGCGACGAGACCATTCCCAGCGTCATGGAGCGCATGACGCGCGGTCGGTTCCGCCATGTGCCGGTGGTGGATGGCGATCGAATGCTGGGGATCATCTCCATCGGCGACGTGGTGAAGTTCCGCGTGGAGGAGATGGAGCGCGAAAGCGCCGCCCTGCGCGACTACATCATGACGGCCTGAAGCGAGGTTTTGTCGAAGGGTGTGACGACGGCGGGCGCGGGGCGCCCGCCTTTTTCATGGGTGCTTTCCGGCGCGGGGCGTGCGCGCGGTGCCGTTTGCTCTCAGGCGAGAGCGACCAGCGCCGCTTCGACGTCGCCCATGGCCCGTTCCGCCGCTTCCATGCCTGCAGCGATGGCTTCATCGGCGCGCTGGAAGTCGAACAGGCCGATCTTGGCCAGCTTGGGCGAGATGGAGATGTCCGGCGGATCGCCGGCAAGGCGCGAGCGCGCAATGCGATCCTGGGTGATGTTGAAGGCATCGATCATCACCGACGAGATGCCCCGCGGGCCGCCCTTCGGGCCGGTGAAGAATTTCCGCCGCAGCACGCGGTCGGGCCGCAGCATTGCTCCAAGTCCGGCCCGCTTCTCGGCCGGGGCGGGATCTGCGCTCTCAAAGCTGCTGCCGTGATCCTGGATCACGGTGCCCTTGCCGAACACATCCGAATTCAGGTTGACCGCAATCACCACGCGCGCGCCCATGGCGCGGGCGGCGGAGACCGGGATGGGATTGACCAAGGCCCCGTCCATCAGCCAGCGACCGCCCACTTTCGCCGGATTGAAAATGCCGGGCAGGCAATAACTGGCGTGGATCGCCTCGATCAGGTCGCCGCGGGTCAACCAGATCTCATGGCCGCTGCCGAGTTCGGTGGCGATCGCCGCAAAGACCGTGTCCATCTCCTCGATCTGGACCGCGCTCACATAGCGCCGCATCAATTCCACCAGCCGCTTGCCGCCGATCAGGCCGGGGGAGGCGATGGTGAAATCCAGCAAGGCGAGCACATCGCGCTTCTTCAGGCTGCGGGCCCAGGCCTCCAAATCGTCCAGCTTGCCGGCGGACCACAGCCCACCGACCACCGCGCCGATGGACGTGCCCGCCACCACATGCGGGCGAATGCCGTGCTTTTCCAGGGTTCGCATGACGCCGATATGGGCAAAGCCCCGCGCCGCGCCGCCGCCGAGGGCCAGTCCGATCCGGGGCCCGCCGCCCTTGCGGGTGGCGCGCGGGTTGCGGTCTGGCTCCATGTCCAACGCCACGGTGTCCAACGCAAGCGTGTCCAACGCTACCGGCGGGGGCGGCATGTCATTTTGCGTGTCGCTCGCCCAGAAGCGACGATTGAGGCCCAGGAACATGCAAGCCTCCATCGGCCGCTGGAATGTCTATGGTGAACGACCATATCGTGCCGGCTATTCTAATCCGGTTGATGTCGGAAGCGTGGCTTTGTTGCATCCACTGTGGAGCGGTTTGCCCGGCCGGGCTCAATGCTCGTGGCTGCCGCCATAGACCGCCTTCGGGTCGAAGCGCGGCTCGTCGCCGGTGAAGGCCAGGGCGGTGGCGTCCGACGGCGCTGCTCCCAGGGGGATGGTGCGATAAAAGCACGAGCGCCGGCCGGTGTGGCAGGCAGCGCCCGTGCCACCCATCTCCACCTTCAGCAGCACCGCATCCTGATCGCAATCGATGCGGATCTCGGACACCTTCTGGGTCTGGCCGGAGGTCTCGCCCTTCTTCCATAAGGCCTTGCGGGAGCGGCTGAAATAATGCGCCTCGCCGGTGGCCATGGTCAGGGCCAGGGCGTCCGCATTCATGTGGGCGAGCATCAGGATCTCGCCGGTCTGGGCATCCTGGGCGATGCAGGTGACCAGCCCGGCGGCATCGAACCGGGGGGCAAGGCGGGTGCCTTCCTCTAGGTCATGGTGGCTGGTGGCCACGGCAAAGATCGGCGTCTGGGCGCTCATGGGGGCTCTCTGGACGGCTGGCAGGACGGGCCTGCGGTCGCATTCAAATCGGATGTAAGTACCTGAAGAAGCGAATCAAATTCGCCCGCGCAGCAGGGTGATGAAGCGCACCTGCTCGGCGGGGTCGTCGCGGAAGGCGCCGGTGAACTGGCTGGTCAGGGTGGTGACGCCGGGCTTCAGGATGCCGCGCATGGACATGCACATGTGCTCGGCCTCGATCATCACCGCCACGCCGCGCGGCTTCAGGGCGTCGTCCAGGGCCGTAACGATCTGAGATGTCAGGTGTTCCTGGGTCTGGAGGCGGCGGGCGAACAGGTCGACCACCCGGGCGATCTTGGAGATGCCCACCACTCGTTCCACCGGAAAATAGGCCACATGGGCCTTGCCGAAGAACGGAACCATGTGATGTTCGCAGTGGGAGTGGAAGGGAATATCCCTCAATAGGACAAAGTCGTCGAACGAGCCGATTTCGCCGAATGTACGGTCCAAAACATCTTCGGCATCAAGCTGATAGCCGCCGTAGATTTCGTCGTAGGACTTGACCACACGTGATGGCGTATCGAGGAGTCCCTCCCGTGACGGATTCTCGCCGATATAGGCCAGCAAGGTGCGGATGGCGGCCTCCGCCTCGGCGCGCGAGGGCCGCGGCTTGCCGGAGCGCGCGACAGGCTCAAGCTTGGGCGCGCGTTCTTCCGTGTCGGCCTGTGCCATGAACAGCTTGACCACCGCGTCCATTCCCAACTCCGTCCCGCCCGGCGGGCGCATCCGGCCAAGCCGGAGGTGCGGCATCGGCCGTCCGCCCCTGGCATTTTCGCCGTTCAATTCCGACCTATATAAGAAGATCAAGGCTGCGCGGCAATTGCACGTTGCGCAGAGCGGTATCGCTGCCGACGCGCAACCGCGCGGGACAGGGACGTTTTACAGTCGCCAGAGACAAAGCTGCCCCGGAAAGCTGCCCCGGGCGGCTGGTAGGATCCGATTGATGATAAACGATGTCTACAATGCCCGCATCCTGGCGCTTGCCGCCGAGATTCCCCGGCTGGGGCGCCTGGCCGATGCGGATGCCACCGCCACCGCCCATTCCCGGCTGTGCGGCTCCACGGTCACCGTGGACCTCAAGATGGACGGGGATGTGGTGACGGACTTCGCCCATGAGGTGCGCGCCTGCGCCTTGGGGCAAGCCTCCTCCTCGATCATGGCCAGCCATGTGGTCGGCGCCAGTGCGCAGGAATTGCGCGATCTGCGCGAGCGGGTGCGGGCCATGCTGAAGGAGAACGGCCCCGCACCCGATGGCCGCTGGGCGGTGCTGGAAGTGCTGGAGCCGGTGCGCGACTACAAGGCGCGGCACCCCTCCACCTTGCTCACCTTCGATGCGGTGGTGGATGCCATCGGCCAGATCGAAGCGGCTCGTGCCGAGGCGGCGCAGGCCGCCGGGTGACGCCGGCGCGCTTAGCGCGCGGGCGCTGCGGCTGCGGGCAAAGGCAGGAGCGGCGCTGAGGCCGGGACCGGCGCAGCAGGCTCGGCGCCCGCTTGCAGCGGCGGCAGGCCCAGCGCGCTGCGCACTTCCACGGCGGCGCGGGCGAGGTCCGCCTGAAATGCGGCGCTGCGCAGCAGTTCGGCGGCCAGCACGCTGCCGGTGATGCGGCCGGCTTCCACGTCGCTGGGATAATGCACGCCGCCGATCAGGCGCTCGAAGCCAAACTGGGTCCCGCGCGCGAAAATCACCGTCGCCTTCTCCGGCACGATGGCGGCGAGAAGGATGGCCATCTCCATGCCATAGGTGGCATGGCCGCTGGGATAGGAGGGGGTATTCTCCGCCGGCACCGCCAGATGGATGGCCGGATCGGCCAGATACGGCCGCTCGCGCTTCCAGTGCTGCTTGACCGCCGTGACCAGGGCATAGGATTGGTCCCACGCCCGGTCGATGACCGCATTGGCCACCGGGGCTGCGGACTTGGACAGATCGGTGCCCACCGCCTCGGAGAAGCGGGACAGGTTGCGCACCACGTCGGCATTGGCGGCGGCGACCGCCGCGGGGGTGCGCAGCGCCTGGAGGTCCAGGAGCATGCGCAGATCCTCCTTGGTGGTGGTGGACCCCGGCAGCGGGGCGGGGGCGAGGATCTTGATCAGGTCCACTTGTCCCGGCCGGATATAGACGGGGGCGTCCTGCGCCAGCGCGGCCAGCGGCGAGGCGAGGGCCAGCAGGGCCACCAGCAGGACGACCGACCAGCGGTGACGGTGTCCGGCTATGGTCCCCTCGGCGGGGCGACACGGGGAGAGCGCGGTGCGAAGACGATCAGACATGGCAGTCCCAGACCAATGAGAAGGCGCTGAAGAGGTATCATGCCAATCCCGCGCTTTCGACTGCGGCGTCGCTCGCCGGCCTTTGACGCCTTCGGCCCGGATCGCCGCCTGTGGTCCGGGGTGCGCCGCCTGCCGCGCCTGATGCTGCGGGCGCCGATCCTGGTCTATCGCTACACGCTCTCGGCCTTTCTGGGCCGGCAATGCCGCTATCTGCCCACCTGTTCGGCTTTTGCGGACGAGGCCATTTCCCGTCACGGCGCCTGGGCCGGGGGATGGATGGGGCTGGCGCGCATCTGCCGCTGCCATCCCTGGGGCGGGCATGGCTTCGACCCGGTGCCGCCGGACCTGCCGGCGAGCGCCCGCTGGACCCG
Source organism: Azorhizobium sp. AG788 (assembly GCF_943371865.1). GTDB lineage: Bacteria > Pseudomonadota > Alphaproteobacteria > Rhizobiales > Xanthobacteraceae > Azorhizobium. The sequence goes on from NZ_CALRWL010000029.1 coordinate 30,044, forward strand.
CCCCTGGCGCTACGGCAACTGGCGGCAGGGGCCACCGCCGGCGGACGATGAGAGCGCGCACCGATCCGATTGACGCCCGCCGATCGGAGACTGCGTGCGCTTGGGAGGTATGGTTTTAGTCCTGCCATGACTCCGGCATGTTGGCGCGGTATCACCTCCCGGTTGCGGCTTCCTCGGAGGGTATGATGCGGGTGCGTGGTTTGTTTTTGGCCGTCACCATGATGGCCGGACTGGCAAGTGGCCTGACCGGCGCTGCCGCTGCGGCCACGCAGGGGCCGGGCGGTGACGCCTTCTATGTGCCGCCGTCGCCGCTGCCGGCGGGGCCGAAGGGCTCCGTGGTCTGGGTGCGCGGCCTGATGGGCACCATGGCCCTGCCCAGCGCGGCGCGGAACATCCTGGTGCTCTATCGCTCGGAAGATCCTGCCGGCGCGCCGGTGGTGGTGTCCGGCACCGTCTCCATTCCCAAGGGCACCGCACCGGCGGGTGGCTGGCCGGTGATCACCTGGACCCACGGCACCACCGGGATCGCTGCGGCCTGCGCGCCCTCGCGCGATACGCCCACCGGGCCGGAACACGGCTATATCGCCGACATCCAGGTGCTGCTCGACCAGTTCGTGGCCAAGGGCTATGCGGTGGTCGCCACCGACTACCAGGGGCTCGGCGTCGCCGGTTTCCACCCTTTCCTCCAGGGCGTGCCCAACGGCAAGAATGCCCTCGACATGCTGCGCGCGGCGCGCGAGCTGGAGCCGGAGATCGGCACCAGATATGCGGTGATGGGCCATTCCCAGGGCGGGCAGGCGGACCTGTTCACGGCTGCGGAGGGGCCGACCTACGCGCCGGAGTTCCAACTGGTGGGCAATGTGGCCATGGCCCCCGGCAGCCATATCGCCGAGCGCTTCGCGGTGGTGCGGGCCTCCGACAAGGTGGAACTGGCCCTGCCTTACGTCCTCTATGTGCTGCAATCCTACGCCACCACCGACAAAGCCATTGATGTGGGCCGCATCTTGACGCCCAAGGCCCAGCCGCATTTGGCTGATCTCATGAACGGCTGCATGACCAAGGCGCTCACCGAGAGCTATTGGTCCAATGCCATTGCCAAGAACCAGTTCCTGCCCAATCCGGACCTGACCGCCTTCCTTAAGATGGCGGCGCAGAACGAGCCGGGGTCCTTGTCCTTGTCAGTGCCGAGCCTCGTCATGCAGGGCATGGCGGACACGACCGTGCGGCCGCAGGACACCGACGCCATGGTGCGCGAGCTGTGCGCCAAGGGCAATGTGGTGGACTACAAGGCCTTCGCCGGCACCGACCATGACGGGGTGATGAAAGCCGGCTCCGGCGATGCCCTGGCCTTCATCGCCGACCGCTTCGCCGGCAAGGCGGCGGCGGGCAATTGCGCGGCGCTGCCGAAGGCCGGGCCCTGAGCGTTACAAAGTCTAGGGCTGCCCTATTCGTTCGTCATGCCCGGGCTTGTCCCGGGCATCCACGCCGAGCCGATCGTGCGAGCCCTTGAAGCGGGAGGACAAGCCTCGCCGCGTGGATGGCCGGAAGTCGGCTTTTGCCGACTTCCGCAGGCGCAGGCCAAAGTCGGAAACATCCGACTTTGGGGACAAGCCCGGCCATGACGACCGACCGGGGAATAGCGACGCACTGCTCGCTTCAGCGTGGCTGACACAGCAATCCGCCCGCCCTTTGCATGACTCCAGGGGCGTGTGTTTCTCTCACTGTGTGCGCGCCCTCATCGGCCTCCAGCCGGCCCGCTCGCGGATTTGCGGAATTCCGCTTGCCGGTGCGCGGTCAGCTTCGCACCGGCTTGGCGCTTTACGTGCCGCCCGCGGCGGCCTAGATGAGGCCCCTTCAACAACAGCCTACCTGCGGGGTGCGCAGGAGTGGGCAGGAGAAGAAGATATGCTGACCTTGACCTTTCCCGATGGTGCGCAGCGCGAATATGCCCCCGGCACCAGCGGTGCCGACGTGGCCGCCGCCATCTCGAAATCCCTGCTCAAGAAGGCGGTGGCGGTGACCCTCGACGGGACGCTGACCGACCTGTCCGAGCCCATCACCCAGGATGCCCGCATCGAGATCGTCACCCGCGACCAGGAACGCGCGCTGGAACTGATCCGGCATGACGCCGCCCATGTGCTGGCGGAGGCGGTGCAGGAGCTGTTTCCCGGCACCCAGGTGACCATCGGCCCGGTGATCGAGAACGGCTTCTATTACGATTTCGCCCGCAACGAGCCCTTCACCACCGACGATCTGCCCAAGATCGAGGCCAAGATGAAGGAGATCATCGCCCGCGATAAGCCCTTCACCAGGGAGGTCTGGTCGCGCGACGAGGCCAAGCGCGTGTTCCGCGACAAGGGCGAGGCGTTCAAGGTCGAACTGGTGGACGCCATCCCCGAAGGCCAGGATCTCAAGATCTACAAGCAGGGCGAATGGTTCGACCTGTGCCGCGGCCCGCATCTGCCCTCCACCGGCAAGATCGGCACCGCCTTCAAGCTGATGAAGGTGGCCGGCGCCTATTGGCGCGGCGACAGCAACAACCCCATGCTGACCCGCATCTATGGCACCGCCTGGCATGACCAGGCCGAGCTGGATGCCTATCTCCACCGCCTGGAAGAAGCGGAAAAGCGCGACCATCGCCGGCTGGGCCGGGAGATGGACCTGTTCCACTTCCAGGAGGAGGGGCCGGGCACGGTGTTCTGGCATCCCAAGGGCTGGAGCCTGTTCCAGGGCCTCGTCTCCTACATGCGCCGCCGCCTCAAGGGCACCTATGACGAGGTCAATGCCCCGCAGGTGCTGGACAAGTCGCTGTGGGAGACCTCCGGCCACTGGGGCTGGTACAAGGAGAACATGTTCAAGGTGCAGTCTGCCGGCGAGGACACCGACGACGAGCGCGTGTTCGCCTTGAAGCCCATGAACTGCCCCGGCCATGTGCAGATCTTCAAGCACGGCCTGAAGTCCTATCGCGACCTGCCGCTGCGCATGGCCGAGTTCGGCGCGGTGCATCGCTACGAGCCGTCCGGCGCCCTGCATGGCCTGATGCGGGTGCGCGGCTTCACCCAGGACGATGCCCACATCTTCTGCACCGAGGAGCAGATGGCGGCGGAGTGCCTGAAGATCAACGATCTCATCCTCTCCACCTATGCCGACTTCGGCTTCGACGAGGTGATCGTGAAGCTCTCCACCCGGCCGGAAAAGCGGGTGGGGTCCGACGCGGTGTGGGATCATGCCGAAGAGGTCATGACCCGCGTGCTGGAGCAGATCGCCGAACAGTCGGGCGGCAAGATCAAGACCGGCATCCTGCCGGGGGAGGGCGCCTTCTACGGGCCGAAGTTCGAATATACCTTGTCGGATGCCATCGGCCGGGAATGGCAGTGCGGCACCACCCAGGTGGACTTCAACCTGCCGGAGCGGTTCGGCGCCTTCTATGTGGATGCGGACGGGCAGAAGAAGACCCCGGTGATGATCCATCGCGCCATCTGCGGCTCGATGGAACGCTTCACCGGCATTCTGATCGAGCATTTCGCAGGCCATTTCCCGCTGTGGCTGGCGCCGACCCAGGTGGTGATCGCCACCATCACCCAGGACGGCGACGAGTATGCCCGCGAGGTGCTGGAGGCGACCCGCGCCCTGGACCTGCGGTCCGAAGCGGACCTGCGCAACGAGAAGATCAACTACAAGGTCCGCGAGCATTCGCTGGCCAAGGTGCCGGTGCTGCTGGTGGTGGGCCGCAAGGAAGCGGCCGAGCGCACGGTGTCCATCCGCCGCCTCGGCAGCCAGGAGCAGGTGGTGATGCCGCTGGATGCCGCGCTGGCCATGCTGGCGGGGGAATCGGTGCCTCCGGATGTGCAGCGCCGGACCGGCGTCAAAGCCGCAGCCTGAGGGTACAGACTGCGAGTGTAGGTATTCAGTTCTGCTTTCGCCCTGGTTGAAGCCAGGGCGAAAGCAAAATCGGTGTTTATATAGCCTATAGGGGTGGCACTTTCCGGCCATAATCTGGAAACGCTCTCGCCATACTTCCCCCCGCCGCCTACGGTTCCCGCGCCAATACCGCAATATGTGGCAGGCGATGGGGGCCTTGATGTCGAGTCTGGTAGCGCGGCGCCGCATTCTTTTGTCCGGCGTCAAATCGATGATTCTCGCCAGTGTCGGCGCGTGCGGCATGATCGCGGGGGCGCAGGCGCAATCGGTCGCGCCGACCTCCTATCAGACGCTGAATTACGGCACCTCGGGCACATTCCTGACCGGCATCCGGGGCAACACCATCGTCGGCAATTATGTGGTGCCCGGCTCCGGGGCCACGGGCGGGCTGCTCTATGACATGACGTCGGGCGTCTGGTCCGCTCTGCCGGTGGCGACCGCCAACGGCGTGAATTATCCCGGTGCCATCGGCTCCTCGCCCTACGGGCCGAGCTTCGGCTCCCAGACCGGCGTGCTGCGGGCCGTGGGCAGCTATATCACCGCCGCCTCCTCGCCCAATGATCTGAGCTATCTCTATGACGCGGCCGCCGCGCCGGGACAGCAACTGACGACGCTCATCTATCCCAGCGCGTCTGGAAACCCGACCCTGTTCACCATCGCCCACAGCACGTTCGGCGACACGGTGGTGGGCAATTATGATACCCGCTACGCCACCGGCAATGCGATGATCTACACCATCTCCACCGGCACCTACGCCACCAACAACAAGCCCGGCGCGGTCAGCACCACCGCCTATGGCGTCTATGGCGACATGATCGCCGGCGGCTATGCCAATGTGGGTCCCGGCGGCGGCATCGGCTTCGAGCACGGCTATCTCTACAACACCGTCACCGGCACCTGGACCACCTACGACCATCCCGGCGCCATCATCACCCATCTGGAAGGCATCACCGGCGCGGGCCGCTCCGGCGAGTACAATATGGTGGCGGACTGGGTGACTGCGGACGGGGTGGTGCATGCGGGCGTGCTGCATGTGGATGCCCTCGGCATCCCCACCTGGTACGAGATCAACATTCCCGGCGCCTCGCTGGTGTCGTCCAATTCGGCCTATGGCGATCTGGTGGTGGGCATCTATCTCACCCCCGGTTCCACCACCCCCAACGGCTATGTCGCCACCCTTCCCGGCATCTACAATCCCATCCGCAACACCGGCACGCTGACCTCCAGCGCCGAGAATACGGCGGCTCTGTCCGGCGCCAAGGGCGATGACATCGTCAACAGCGGCACGGTGCGGGTCTCCGGCACCGGCGGCATCGGCATGCGGGGCGAGACCTATGGGGTCCTGACCAATACCGGGACCGTGGTCGCCACCGGCGTGGCCGGCGCGGCCGTGGACCTGCACGGCCTCTACGGCACCTTGCTGAATTACGGCACCTTGCAGACGACCGCCGTCGCCGACGCCGTGCGCACCGGCGCCGACGCCGTCGGCACGGTGATCGTCAATTCCGGCGTCATCGACGGCCGCATCGCCGCCACGGCAGGCCCGGACAAGCGGCTTGAGAACAGCGGCTGGATCGGCGTCTCGGGCACCGGCGTGCCGATCGCCAGCCTGTTTGGCGGCACCTTCGTGCAGACCGCGGCGGGCACCTTGTCCCTGCGCGTCACCTCCAGCGGCACCGATACCCTGAGCATCTTCGGCGTGGCGCGGCTGGCCGGCACGCTGGCGGTGCCGTTCCAGACCACGTCCCTGAGCCGGAACTACACGCTCTTCACCGCGACCCAGGGCTATACGGGCACCTTCACCACCCTGGCGACCACCGGCCTGCCGAGCTTCATGGGCGCGTCGCTGGCCTATGAGCCCAACGCTGTCAGCCTCACCCTCACTTCCGGCATGGCGCAAGTTGCGGGGCTGACCACCAATCAGGCGGCGGTGGGCGCTGGCCTGGATCGGGCGTTCAACACGCTGGCCGGCGTCTCCGGACCGCTGACGGCGCTCTATGCCCTCGACGGCAGCCAACTGCCCCAGGCCCTCAGCGCGCTTTCGGGCGAAGCCTATGCCAGTGAGCAGTCGGTGCTGATCGGCGACAGCCTCTACAGCCGCCAGTCGGTCATGGGACGCCTGCGGCAGGGCACCTATGCGGATCAGGCCGGCCCCCTGGCGGCGCTGGCCTATGGCGGGCCGACCCTGGCCTATGCCGCAACGGAATCGGTCCTGCCGGCGGGGGCGGCGGCCACCGCGCTCGCCTATGCCACCAAGGCGCCGGGCGCGATCGCGGCGCCCGCGCCCGGCCCCACGGTGTGGGCGCAGGGCTATGGGGCCTGGGCCAATTTCGGCGGCAATGGCAATGCCTCCGGGGTCAGCGAGACCATCGGCGGCATCGTCAGCGGCATCGACGGCACCATCGGCAATTGGCGGGTGGGCGGCGCGCTGGGCTATTCCCAGTCCAATGCCAGCACGGACACCGTGTCCGGCTCCTCGCAGGCGGACAGTGCCCTGATCGCCCTCTATGCCGGCACCAGCGCCGGCCCGTGGAACCTGCGCCTCGGCGCCAGCTATGCCTTCAACGCGATCGATACCACCCGCACCATCGCCTTCCCCGGCTTCGCCCAGCAGGCCAGCGCCAGCTACAATGGCGGCACGGGCCAGGTGTTCGCGGAAGTCGGCTACGGCTTCGCGTTCCAGTCCGTGGCGCTGGAGCCCTATGCGGGACTAGCGTGGGTGCATCTGAACACCGACGGCTTCACCGAGACCGGCGTGCCCGGCGCCGTCAGCGCGGGGGTGACCGCGGGCTCCACCTCCACCGATGTGGGCTATGGCACCTTGGGCCTGCGGGCCGCCACCACCGTGCCGTTGGCGAACGGCATGGTCCTGGCGCCCCACGTCTCGGCCGCCTGGCAAACCGCCTTCGGCGATCTGACCCCCAGCGCGCAACTGGCCCTGACCAGCGTTGCCGGCTCGAACTTCACCGTCGGCGGCGTGCCGCTGGCGCAGAACACCGCGCTGCTGGAGGCCGGTCTCGACCTCAAGCTCAGCGCCCAGATGCGGGTCGGGGTGTCCTATGTGGGGCAGTTCGCCGACAGCGTCACCGTCAACGGATTCCAGGCCAATCTGACCTGGAATTTCTAGAGCGCGATCCGATCAGAGGGACTCCATCTGGTCGGACAACGCGGTCTCGCGAGGATAGGGGGGCGGGGGCCCCTGCCTGGGCGCGCCGCCGGGGGGCCGGCGCGCTCAGGTTCCCTTGCGGTGGAATGAGCAACTGACACGCGGGGCGGGGGCGTCCGTGTCGGTCCAGCGTCCTGCCTATTTGCGGACCACTTCCACTTCGCGGTCCTTGCCGGCTTCCACCTTGAAGTCGCGGCTGACCACCTTGCCGTCATTGCGGGCGATGGCCACGTAGTCGCCTTCGGTCAGGACGAAGGTGGGAAATGCCCCGATGGACTCCTTGATGGTGTCGCCGCCGGGGGTGATGACGGACCATTGCGTGTCCGCCTGGGCCTCGCCGCCCGGCTCCTTCACCAGCTTGAGCATGATCTGCGCCGCGCGGTGGTGGACGGTGGCGTCGGTGAGCTTGCCGGCCTGCACGCTCACGTCCGCCCGCACCACGGCGTTGGCGTCGCCATAGGTGGACACCACGTGATAGGTGCCCTCCGGCAGCTGGATCACCTCATTGGCCAGCGCCCCGCGATAATAAGGCTGGGTGGAGGTGCGGCCCTGGAGGAACGAGCCCTCGAAAATATCGAAGGAGACCTTCTGGTTGGTGATGGCCTTGTTGTCCACGTCCGCCTGCAGCCGCAGGCCGCCGGCGGGCAGCACCACCACCTCGCGCCGGGAGGTGGCGCCCAGCACCACCCGCTGCGCCTGGGAGGCAAATCCATAGGTGACGTGCACGATGTAGCCACCCGGATTGAGGAAGAACACCGGCGCGGCGTCCGTGCTCTCCGCCACCAGGGGGAAGGCGCCGGAGGCTTCCGGCGTATCGGCGAACACCCGCCAGGTCAGCGCCCGGGGCACGGGCGCGCCATCGGCGCCGAACTTGGCGAACACGCCCAGCGTGATTTTCCCGGCCGGGGCCTGGGGGAGCACCGCATGGGGCTCGCGGGCGCCCGGCGTCGCGCCGGGAGGCGCCGCGGCGGTGCGGCCCGAGGGCGCCAGCGGCGGCGGCAGCACGAAGCCCGGCGCGGCTTGGGCGGGATTGGATGGCCCCGCGAACGGCAACGGGGTGCTTTGCGCCCCCGCGCCGTCGGCGGCCAGCGGCAGCACGGCCAATGCCAGCATGGCGGCCAGCAGGGGCGCCGGGACATGGGCACGGGGAAAAAGGGGCAAGCGCATCCGGGCGGGGCCGGAGGCACGATCTGAACGGCGCATGGCGATGACGTGCCCTGAAATCCTGTCGGTTTCAAGTCGCGCCGCAGCGGGGCCGGGCGGCGCTCTTTCGGCGGGATGGCGCCGTGTGCTAGAGCAGCCTCCGGCTCGACGCTCCGCTCAAGCCGGCGGCCCGGTGTTTTGGGCGGTTCGGCAGGGGCGCGCACCCGGCCTGATCTTTGTGATCCGGCGGCCTTTTCTGATGATCGTTCAAGGGATTTTGATCATGCCCGACGCTCTCGACCTGCTGCGGACCCGCCGTTCCTCCCGGGTTCTCGATCTCGTGGCGCCGGGGCCGTCGGGGGATGATCTGGACACCATCCTCACCGTCGCCGCGCGGGTGCCCGACCATGGCAAGCTGGCGCCGTGGCGGTTCATCGTGTTCGAGGGCGAGGGACGGCTGCGCGCCGGTGCGGCTTTGGCCCAGGTATTCGCCGCCGCCAACCCCGACGCCGCCGAGCGCCGGCTGGAGGAGGAGCGCAACCGCTTCGCCCGTGCGCCTTTGGTGGTGGCGGTGGTGTCGCGGGCGGCGACCCATGTGAAGATCCCGGAATGGGAGCAGTTGCTCTCCTCCGCCGCGGTGGCGCAGAACCTGCTGCTCGCCGCCGCCGCGCTGGGCTATGGCGCCGCCTGGCTCACGGAATGGCCGGCCTATGACGCCAAGGCCCGCGCGGCCCTTGGCCTGGAAGAGCACGAGCGCGTCACCGGCTTCATCTATGTGGGCACCGCCACCCAGCAATTGGAAGATCGGCCGCGCCCGGCGCTCAGCGAGGTCGTCACCCGCTTCTGATCGGCGCGCCGCCGGGCGGCGTCAGGAGGCCTTGGCCTTGTCCGCCGGCGGCACCGAAAGGCCCGCCGGCGTGCCGACGCACGGCAGCCCGCGTTCCACCGGGGCATAGACCACCAGATCCGGCTTGAACCGCCCGATGATGCCCCAGTCGAACCGGCAGTTGCGGTGGTGGGTCCAGGCGAAGGCGCTGGAGCGCGCCGCCAGCAGGCCGGGCCAGAAGCGCTGCGAGAACGAATCGCCGATGATCAGGATGCGCGGGCCGGGGTGGCCGGTCTCGAAGGCGTAGGAATCGAACGGATCGCCGGGGACGGGGGGCGGGAACAGGCCGGTGATGGGCTTGAGGTCCGCCGGCACGATCATCGGCCCCTTGAGGGCCAGGTCGGTGTCGCCGGTGTCGCTGCTCTCGCCCAGATAGCGGGCCAGATCCCCGGTTTCCTTGGCCACGGGCGCGCCCAGGGCGGCGGCGGGATCGATCTGGAGGTCGTCGCGTCCCACCGCGCGCATGGCGGCGTTGAAGCCCAGAACCGCGCCGCGCGAATTCCAGTGGGTGTCGGTCTTCTGATAGACCGGGCCACCGGCGCGGGCCTCTTTCAGGATCGGGCGCAGATCCACGAACGAGATGCCGTTCGCGGTCAGGCTCTTGGCGGCAAAGTCGTATTCGGTGGGGTGGCGCTGCTCGGCCTGCGCCCATTCGGGCATCAGGTCGCCGATCACGCTCTGGGCGTTGGGGGGCGAGACCACCCCGAAGCGGATGCCGGCTTTATCCAGCTCCTGGCGCATGCGCTCGGTCACGCGCACCAGCATGTCCATCTGCCCGGTGCGGAACAGGCGGCCGAGGGACTGATCCAGCGCCCCCTCGCCGGTATAGAACAGCTGGCCATCCTGCCCCACCAGCACCGGGCGCTCGCGGGTGGATTTCATCGCCCGACCATAGGCGGCATGGGCGGCCATGAACACCCCGCGCAGGCCGTAATTGTTGTTGATATAGGGGTCGAGCCGTTCCGTGGCCCGCTCCCACCACACAGGAGGCACCGCCCGCGCCGCCCGCAGCGGGGCCGGCATGTCGGGGGTGAACAGGCCGATGGTGGGCAGCAGCAGCAGGCCGAGGAAGACCAGGCACCACCAGCGGCGATAGGCGAGCAGCAGCGGCATCCGTCAGAACCTGAAATAGAGGAACGGGCTGTAGGCCGCCGCGCCCACGGTGATCACGCACAGCACAAACAGCGCCAGCACCGCCACGCTGTCGCCCCACGCATAGGCCTTCAGCCGGAGGCGGTCGCTCACCAGCCCGCGCGGCGGCAGCGGCAAGCCGAACATGGCCAAGGGCCAGCCCAGGATCATCATGGTGATGGTGAGCGGCTGCAGCGCCTGCAACAGGCCGGGCGAGAAGGTGCCGAAGCCGTTCAGGCCCGCAAGGCCGGCAAACAGGCCATGGGCCTGGTCGAGATCATTGGCGCGGAACCACACCCAGCCGGTGAGCACCACCAGCAGCGTATAGCCATTGGCTACCACGCGGGGCGCGCGGGCCAGCGCGCGCCCGAATGCGGTGCGCTCCAGCACCAGGAAGGCGCCGTGATGGGCGCCCCAGATCACGAAGGTCCAGCTGGCCCCATGCCACAGGCCGCACAAGAGGAAGACGGTCCACAGATTGAGGGCGGTGTGGAGATGGCCGTGCCGGTTGCCGCCGAGCGGGATGTAGACATAGTCCCGGAACCAGCTGGACAAGCTCATGTGCCAGCGGCGCCAGAAATCGGTGATGGAGCGCGACCCGTAAGGCATGCGGAAGTTGCGCGGGAACTTCAGCCCCATGGCCAGCGCCAGGCCGATGGCCATGTTGGAATAGCCGCCGAAGTCGAAATAGATCTGCAGCGCATAGGCCAGCACGCCAATCCAGGCGGCAAAGAAGCCCGGCGCGGCGGTCTGGTCGAACACCACCGAGGCCAGAGGCGCCACTTCGTCGGCGATCAGCACCTTCCAGGACAGGCCGATGACGAAGATGCGCAGCCCGGCGGAAATGCGCCCCGGCGTGGTGCGCCGCGCCCGGATGCGGTGGGCGATGGTGGAATAGCGCACGATTGGCCCCGCCACCAATTGCGGGAACATGGTGATGTAGACCGCAATCTCCTCCAGCCGCCGATTGGCGCGGACCCGGCTGCGATAGACGTCCACCAGATAGGAGATGGCGTGGAAGGTGAAGAAGGAGATGCCCAAAGGCAGCGGCAAATGCACCACCGGCACCGCAAGCCCCAGCGGGGCGATGACGGCGTTGAGGTTTTCCGCCAGGAAGCCGGCATATTTGAACACCACCAGCCCGGCGATGTTGATGGTGATCGCCAGCCCCAGCGCCCGCAGGCGCCAGCGGGGCGAGCGGGCATCGATGAACAGCGCGAGGCCGTAATTGCCCACCATGGAAATGCCCAGGATGAGCAAATTCGCCAGCCCGCCCCAGGCGTAGAACACCAGCGAGAAGGCCAGCAGGACGAAGTTCTTCGCGCGCACGGTTGGTGTCGCGAAATAGCAAATCAGGAATGCCGGGAGGAAGTAATAAAGGAACGTGACCGACGAAAAGATCATTATTCGTTCATTTGCTCTGGTCGCGCAGGGCGCTCAATAGATGAATTGTTCACGCAGGATGCGCTCGTCGAGGCCATGGTCGGGATCGAACAGCATGTCGATGGATGACGTGTTGTCCAACCGCGCCGACACTTCCACGATGTCGCGCACTTCCTGGTGGTCCGCCACCGCGCTCACCGGCCGCTTGTCGGCCTCCAGCACGGTGACATGGATGGTCGCCCGATCCGGGATCAAGGCGCCGCGCCAGCGGCGCGGGCGGAACGGCGAAATGGGCGTCAGTGCCAGCAAAGCGGTGCCCAGCGGCATGATCGGCCCATGGGCGGAGAGATTGTAGGCGGTGGAGCCGGCGGGGGTCGCCACCAGCATGCCGTCGCAGATCAGTTCCTCCAGCCGCACCTTGCCGTCGATGGAGATGCGCAGCTTCGCCGCCTGATAGGTCTGGCGCAGCAGCGAGACTTCATTGATGGCCGGCGCGCTGAAGCGCTCCCCATGGGCGTCCACCGCTTCCATCATCAAGGGATGGATCACCACATGGCTGGCCGCCGCGATGCGCTCGCGCAAATCGTCCTCGCGGAAGGTGTTCATGAGGAACCCCACCGAGCCGCGGTGCATGCCGTAGATCGGCACGCCCTGGTCACGGAAGCGATGCAGGGTCTGGAGCATGAGGCCGTCGCCGCCGAGGGCGACGATGACGTCGGCCGCGTCCTCATCCACCGCCCCATAGCGCTGGATCAGCCGGGCGCGCGCGGCTTCCGCCTCGCGGGTCTGGCTGGCGACGAAGGCGATCCGCTCGATACGTCGTGGGATTTCACTCATGCGGACGGTCGCGCTGGGCGGCCCCTTGCTCAGCGGCGCCGAGGCGCGCCACCGCTTCCGTCTATCGGTCGGGGCACCGATTGTCGAGGCGGGCCGGTGCCGCGGCACGTCACGAGCGGGTCATGGGCCGGCGACACGGGCGCCGTGCTAGGCCACTGTGCGCGATCGCAACCCCGTCCGGAACCCGCCATGGACCTGAAACTCGTCTATGCCACCTATCCCAGCCTGGCCCTGGCGGAGGCCGCCGCCCGGGAACTGGTGGCGGCGCGGCTGGTGGCCTGCGGCAACATCCTGCCCGCCATGGTCTCCATCTACCGCTGGGAGGACAAGGTGGAGCGGGCCGACGAGGTGGTGCTGCTGCTGAAGACCACGGCGGCCCTGGCGGATCAGGTGGTGGAGGCGGTGCGCGCCGGCCATCCCTACGACGTGCCGGCGGTGTTCATCCTGCCGGTGGAGGGCACCCACCCCGCATTCCTGGCCTGGGTCGGCGCGGAGACGACGCCCCGCGCCTGAGCGGGCTCAGTCGATCCGGGTCCAGGGCACCGGCACGAAGCGGTAGCCGTCGCCATCGGCCTCCAGATGGGCGGCGCCGGGGAAGGGATAGTGGAAGCCCGCCACCAGCAGGCGTTCCGCCGCCACCCGCGCCAGCATGCGCCGGCGGCTCTCTTCCGCCAGGGCCGGGTCCATGTCGAACATGGCGTGCCAGCCCGGATTGCGGGCGAACAGGAACGGGGTGTTGGTCAGGTCTGACTGGATGAACAGCTGGTCCTTGCCGGACTCCAGCATGAAGGAGGTGTGGCCCGGCGTGTGGCCCGGGGTGCCGATGGCGACGAGGCCGGGGGCGATCTCCTGCTCCCAGTTGAAGCGGAACACCCGCTCGGCCACCGCATCGAAGACCCGCGCCACATTGGCAAACGCCGCCTTCTGCCCTTCGGGGGCGCGGCTGGCGTTGCCGGCGTCGGTCCAGAACGCCCATTCGTGTTCGGGCACCAGCACTTCGGCGTTGGGGAAGGCGGCGGCGCCGTCCGGCCCCAGCAGGCCGTTGATGTGATCGCCGTGGAAGTGGGAGATCACCACCGTATCAATGTCACCGGCCTCGATGCCGATGGCGCCGAGCGTGCCCTGCAACTGGCCCACGGGCGAGGGGCCGGGCTGCGGGCCGTAGCCGGTATCCACCAGGATCCGCCGGCCGGCGATCTCCAGCAGCACCGGGTTGAAATAGATCGTCAGCTGGTCTTCCGGCAGAAACGCCGCCTTCAGCGCCGCATTCACCGCGTCACGGGGCGCATTGCGCACGAAGCCGTCCGGCAGGGGCATGGTGCGGCTGCCATCGGGAATGGCGGTCACCGTCACATCGCCGACGCCGTAGCGATAGGCGGTGGGCGCAAGCGGGGGGAGAGAGGAAGCCATGGAGATGTTCCGTTCCTGCGTTCGGCGGACGGTGAAAGGCAAGGCGCGCCGGTTCCGATGTCTGGCGCCGCCCCTTGCCTGAGCCCTTTAGCGAACCGGCGGAGGCCGGGCGGTCACAGGGCCGTGAGGGCATAAAAAAAAGCTGCCCGCGCGGGCGGGCAGCTTCGTCTTGAGGGCAGTGCGTGTTCAGCGCACCGGCGGGGCGTACTGGATGCCGCCGGCGCTCCAGAGCTGGTTGACCCCGCGCGGGATCGCCAGCTTGGAGCCGGTGCCCACATTGCGCTCGAACACTTCGCCATAATTGCCCACGGCGCGGATGATGCGCACCGCGAAGTCCTTGGTGAGGCCCAGCGGCGTGCCGAAATCGCCGTCATTGCCCACGAGGCGCTTCACGTCCGGCTTTTCCGACTTCAGCGCGTCGGGCAGCGACAGCGACGACACGCCCAGCTCTTCGCCGTTCAGCATGACGAAATGGGTCCACTTCACCACGTTGAACCATTCGTCGTCGCCCTGGCGCACCACCGGGCCGAGCGGCTCCTTGGTGATCACGTCCGGCAGCACGATATGGTCGACCGGCTTGGCCAGACCCGTGCGCAGCGCATAGAGCTGCGACACGTCGGTGGTGAGGGTGTCGCAGCGGCCATCCTCATAGGCCTTGACCAATTCCTGAACGGTGGGGAGCGTGATCAGCTCCACCTTCATGTTGTTGGCCTTGAAATAGTCGGTGGCGTAGCTCGCCGCCGTGGTGCCGGCCTGCACGCAGACCTTGGCGCCGTCCAGTTCCAGCGCCGAGGTCAGGTTGCGGGCGCCCCGCACCATGAAGCCCTGGCCGTCATAATAAGTGATCGGCCCGAACAGCAGCTTGTAGGTGGTTTCCCGCTCCAGGGTCCAGGTGGAGTTGCGCGAGAGGATGTCCACCTTGCCGCTCTGGAGGCCGGTGAACCGCTCTTCGGCGTTCAGCGGCACGAAGGTCACCTTGGCCGGATCGTTCAGGACGGCGGCGGCCACGGCGCGGCAGAAGTCCACGTCGAAGCCGCTCCACTTGCCGCCGTCATTGGCGGAGAAGCCGGGAATGCCCTGGCTGACGCCGCAATTCAGCGTGCCGCGGTCTTTCACCGCCTTGAGGGTCTGGGCGTCGGCACCCTGGGTGCCGAGGGCCAGCATGGCCCCCGCCAGGAGGGCCCACATGCTCTTGGTGCCAAAGCGTGCCGTCATGGGAAGTGCCCCGGAGAGGAAGGAGATGGCGCCGGTCACAGGGTGACGGCCTGGCGGATGATGACCTTGGTGCCCACGGGCACGCGGTTGTACAGGTCGATGACGTCGCTGTTCACCAGCCGGAAGCAGCCGGAGGAGATGGCGTAGCCGATGGTGTCGGGCTGGTTGGTGCCGTGGATGCGATAGACCGTGCCGCCCAGATAGAGCGCGCGGGCACCCATGGGATTGCCGGGGCCGCCGGCCATGAAGCGCGGCAGATAGGGCTGGCGCTGGATCATCTCGGCGGGGGGCGTCCAATCCGGCCATTCCGACTTGCGGGTGACCTTCTCCAGCCCCTGCCACTGGAAGCCGTCGCGGCCGACGCCGATGCCGTAGCGCAGGGCGCGGTTGTTGCCTTCCACCAGATAGAGATAGCGATCCGAGGTGGAGATGATGATGGTGCCGGGCGCTTCCGTGGTGCGGAAATAGACCGGCTGGCGGCGATAGGCCGGATCCAGCTGGGCTTCGTCTTCCGGCGTCGGCACCAGGCCGGGCTGGTCGCCGATGTCCAGCGTGGCCCCGGGGGTGCCGCGCGGGGGCACCGTCCCGCCGGGAACGGAAGCGTTGGGGACCGGGGCGCGGGTGCCGAAGGATTGGGCCATGGCGGCGCTGCCGAGCGCCATCGTGCCCATCTGCAACACCGCTGCCAGCGCGATAATTCTGAATGTCGATGTCATGATGCCGACCTCACTTCTCCCCGCCCCCGCGGAACGTCGGGAGGAGCATAGCGGAACATGGTTAACATCCCACGACCGGATCTTGCCCGGCCCCGGGGTGTGCCTGTGCCGCATCCTCCCACAAGCGTCCTTGGGTACGGCGCCCGGTGGGACGCACGTACCGATTCTCGGATAGCCGAGCGGCGCCGTAAGGAAAAGCGAAAAAGACGGACCGCAGCGGCAAGGTCTGGAAATCTGGCGATGGCCCGCCGCGATGAGGCGTCTAGAACTTCAGCAGGAAGGTACCCTTGAACGCATTGTCATAGGCATTCCCCGCCACCATCCCGTTATAGGCCAGGCTCAGGCTGCTCTGCGGGGTAAGGGCCATGTCCAGGGACACATCCAGCAGCAGCGCGTCGGTGGCCATGGGCGCGCCCTGGATGGCAAACGGCGTGCTGCCGCTGGCGAAGCTGAACACGGTGGATGGGGCGGTGTCGCCGAACGCATGCTGCCAGCCGGCGGATGCCCGCGCCTGCGCCGCGAGCGCGCCGATCTGGAACGGCAGCGCGCCGCGCAGCCCCAGGGTGGTGTAGACCACAGCGTCATCCTGCGCCTGGGCGGTGAGGGCGGCGGCACTGCCGTTCTCCGAGAAGCCGTTCACATGCAATTTGACATAAGCGGCATTGGCGAACGGCTCCAGGATCGCCGGACCGACCGGAAGCGGCAGGCCCAGTTCGCCATAGATCTGCGCCGCCTGCGCGCTGGCGTCGGCCCGCGCCAGGCCGGTGAAGCCGGTGAAGAACACCGAGCGGCTGGTGGAGATGTCATGCCAGGTGAAGGCCGCCCCCAGCCGCAGATCCACCGGCCCGAGGCGCGTGCCGCCGTACAGCGCCACATGATAATCATCGCTGGAGCCGGATGAGGTGCGGGCGTTCACGTCGAAGTCGGTGGAGCTGTAGCCGGTGGCAAATCCCACCCGCCAGAGATCGCCGATGTGCCCGTCCAGGCCGGCGAACACCCCGGCGACGGTGCGGCTGATGGCGCCGGCATTGGCCGTTCCATCCACCGAGCCCCAGGAGCCGAAGGCCTGCGCCCAGCCGATGCCGGTGCCGGCGTCCGCGGCGCCGGGCTGGGGGGTGATGGCATCGGGCAGCCGGGCGCGGGCCAGGGTCGCCTCGCGCAGGAAGCGGCTGTCGGCCAGGAACATGCCTGCGGCGCTGGGGTGGATCTCGCCCGACAATTGGTCGAAGGCCACGTCCGCCTGCGCCGCATTGAGCGAGAGGATGTCGTTATAGATCACGTTGCCGTAGCCCAGCGATTGCGTGCCATTGGCCGCCGCCGCCTGGTTGGCAGTCACCGCGACGCTGGCGAACGGGATTTCGTTGGGCGCTAGAACCAGGCGGGCCTGATTGTCCACATAGCTCACATTGGGCGTCAGGAAGGTGAGGTCCGTGGTGACGCGGTCGAACACGCCCACCAGAGTGCCGGCGGTGAGGAAGGTATAGGTGTAGTTGACGCTGTATCCGGCCTGGGAGTTGATCTGGAGCAGGCCGGCGAGGATCGCCGTGCCGCTGACGTTCACCACATCGCTGCGCACCGGGTCGATCTCCAGCGTGGAGGTGGAGCCCGTGCCGAGGCGTAGATTGCCCTGGATGGTCAAGGTGCCGATGGAATGGCCGGGCGAGAGTTCCGCCCCGGACGCCAGGGTCACCGAGCCCACGGTGCCATGGCCGCCCAGCAGCGCGCCGCTGGCCACCGCCACCTGCGAATTGGCGATGGAGGCGCTGCTGCCCGCAGCATTGCCGACGATGAGGGCGCCGCTGCTCACGGTCGTCGGCCCGCTGTAGGTCGAGACGCCGTCGAGGATGAATTCGCCGCTGCCGGTCTTGGTCAGGCCGCCGCTGCCCGAAATGACGCCGGAAAACGTGCTGCCCGCATTGTTCGCGCCGGTGGAGAGGGTGGCGGTGCCCAGCGTCACGGCCCCGCTTCCGGACAGCGCGCCGATGGACTGGGCGTGGCTGGCCAGATCCAAGGTGGCGCCGGCGCCGATGCTGACGCTGGTGGCGGAGGACAGGGCGCCGGCAACGTCGGTGCGCAGCGTGCCGCCGCTGATGGTGGTGGCGCCGGTGAAGCTGTTGGCCGCTCCCAGCGCGAGGGTTCCGTCGCCGGTCTTGGTGAGGCCGCCGGCACCGGAGAGGATGCCGTTCAAGGTGGCCCCGGCGGCGGTGGTCTGGATGGTGCCGGTGCTGCCCGCGGCCAGCGAGATGGGATTGGCCAGCGTATAGGCGCCCAGCAGCGAGAGTTCGGAATTGCTCAGGAATGCCAGGGCCCCGGTGCCGAGCGCGCTGGCGTTGGCCATCACCAGGCTTCCCCCATCCAGGCTGGTGCCGCCGGTGTAGCTGTTGGCGCCGGAGAGGGTGAGCGTGCCGCTGCCGGTCTTGCTGATGCTGCCGCTGCCGGAGATCACGCCCGAGAGCGTGATGGGATAGCTGGAGGTGTCGATGGTGCTGCTGGCATCGGCGGCCAGCGCGATGGTGTTGGCGAGGCTGTAGGCGCCGGCAAAGCCCAGGGTCGCGCCGCTGAGCACCGTGAGCCCGCCGGTGCCGAGGGCGCCGTCGGCCCCCACGGTGAGGGTGCCGCCGGCGAGCGCGGTGTCGCCGCTATAGGTGTTGGTGCTGGACACGGTGAAGGTGCCGCTGCCGGTCTTGGTCAGGCCGCCGGTTCCCACCAGCACGCCTGAGAAGGTGGTGGAGCTGTTGTCCGCCCCGGTCACCAGCGACGCGCTGCCCAGGAGCACCTGCCCGGCGCCGGCCAGCGAGCCGATGGTCTGCGCCGTGCTGTCCAGGTCGAGGGTCGCCCCCGCGGCCACCTCCACCGCGCTGGCGGCGGGCAGGGCGCCGGTCACCGTGGTGCGCAAGGTGCCCTCGGTCACGGTGGTGGGGCCGGTGAAGGTATTCACCGCCGCCAGTTCCACCGCCCCCGGCCCGATCTTCGCCACGCCGCCGGCACCCGAGATCACGCCCGCCAGCACCAGGGTCTCGGTATGGGTGTCGAGAATGGCAATGGCGCCGCTGCTCACCGCGATCGGATTGGTCAGGGTGGCCGCCACCGTATAGTCCAGCTCCGCCGAGCCGCGCACCGACACCGGCCCTGTGCCCAGCCCCGCGGCATTGGTGACGATGAGTTCGCCGCCGGTGAGCACGGTGCCGCCGGAGTAGGTGTTGGCCGTCGCGAGGGTGAGCGTTCCGGTGCCGGATTTTGCCAGGGCGCCGGTGCCGCTGATCACGCCGCTGATGGTGGCATCGAAGCCCGCGGTGTCGAAGGTCGCTTCGGCTCCTGTCGCCAGCTCCACCGCATTGGCGAGGGTGAAGGCGCCGCCAAAGGCCAGCGTCCCGCTGCCGAGGAAAGTGAGCGCACCGGAGCCAAGCGCGCCCGCGTCGCCAATCGCCAGGGTGCCGCCGGACAGGCTGGTGCCACCGGTATAGCTGTTGGCCCCGGCCAAAGTGAACGTGCTTGCCCCCACCTTGGCGAGGCTGCCGCTGCCGGAGAGCAGGCCGGCAAAGGTGCTGCTGCCGGTGTCCGCGCCCACGCTCAGGGCGGCGCTGCCCAGCGTCACCGCCCCGCTGCCGTCCAGGCTGGCGATGGACTGGTTCCAGCCGGACAGGTCCAGCGTGGCGCCGCTGGCGATCCGCACCGCACCGCCCGAGGGCAGCGCCCCGGCAACGTCGGTGCGCAAGGTGCCCTCGTCGATGACGGTCGTGCCCGCATAGGTGTTGACGGCGGCGAGCGCGACCACCCCGGCCCCGATCTTCGAGATGCCGCCGTCGCCGGAGATGACGCCGGCCAGAACCAGCGTTTCGGTGTGGGTATCGAGCACGGCGGTGCCGCCGGCCGCCACGGCCAGCGTGTTGGTGAGGGTTGCGGCCACCGTATAGTCCAGCTCCGCCGTGCCCTGGACGGTGATGGCGCCGGTGCCGAGGCCGGCGGCATGGGTGACGATCAGTTCGCCGCCGGTGAGCAGGGTGCCGCCGGAATAGCTGTTGGCGGCGGCCAGCGTCAGCGCGCCGTCGCCGGCCTTCACCAGCATGCCGCTCCCGGAGAGGGTGCCGGCGAGGGTGGCGGCATAAGCGGCGGTGTCGAAGGTGAATGCCACCCCGGAGGCAAGGGCGAAGGTGTTGGCCAGGCTATAACTGCCGTCGAACCGCAGCGCGGCGGTGCCGGTCACATCCACGGCGCCGGTGCCGAGCGCATCGGCATGGGCCACCACCAGCGTTCCCGCCGCGAGGCTGGTGCCGCCGGAATAGCTGTTGGCTCCGGACAATGTCAGCGTGCCGCTGCCCGCCTTGGCCAACTGGCCAGCGCCGGAGATGTCTCCGTCGAGGCTGACGGTGTGGGCGGCGGTGTCCACGGTGCCGGTGACGCCGCCGGCCAGGGCAATGGCGCCGCCCACGCTGGCGGCGCCGGTGAAGGCCAGGGTGCTGGTACCGAGGAAGGCGAGCCCGCCGCTGCCCAAGGCGGACGATCCGGCCACCGCCAGCGTGCCCCCCGACAGCGAGGTGCCGCCGCTATAAGTGTTCACCCCGCCGAGGGTGAGGGTGCCGAGCCCGGATTTGGCGAGCCCACCATCGCCGGACACGCCACCGGAGAGGGTGACATCGAAGCCGGCGGTGTCCACGGTACCGATGGCGCCGTTTGCCACCGCGACGGCGGTGCCGAAGTCATAGGCGCTGCGGAAGGCCAAGGTGGCGCTGGCGCCGAAGGTCAGCCCGCCGGTGCCTAGGGCCGTGGGGCCGGCTACCGCCAGAGTGCCGCCGGTGAGGGTGGTGCCGCCGGCATAGCTGTTGCTGCCGCCGAGGGTCAGGGTGCCGCTGCCGGATTTCACCAGGGCGCCCGCGCCGCTGATGGCGCCGTTCAGCGCGACGGCCGCGCTGCCGGTGTCCACGGTGGCCGATGCCCCCGCCGCCAAAGCGACCCCATTGGCCAGGCTGTAGGTCGCGGCCGGTGTCTGCACGAAGCCAAGGCTCGCGTTGGCGCTGATGGCGAGCGTGCCGCTGCCCAGCGCCGCATCATTGCCCACCACCAATGTTCCGGCGCCGAGCTGCGTGCCGCCCGCATAACTGTTGGCGCCCGACAAGATGAGGCTGCCGGTGCCCGCCTTCGCCAGCCCGCCCGCGCCGCTGACGGTGCCGGCCAGCGTCACCGCGTTCGCGCCGGTATCCAGCGTCGCCACCGCGCCGCTCTGGACGGTGAGGGCATTGGCCAGGCTCATGTCGGTGCCGAACAGCAGAGCGGCGGATCCCAGCACATCCACCGTGCCGCTGCCGAGCGCATGGTCATTGCCCAGCGCGAGGGCGCCGGCGGAGAGGCGGGTGCCGCCGGAATAGCTGTTGCTGCCGGACAGGGTGAGGGTGCCGGTGCCGGTCTTGTCGAGGCCCCCCGTTCCCGAAAGGGTGCCGGCGAACGTGGTGCTGGTGTTGTTGCCGCCGGTGGCGAGCCGCCCGCTGCCGAGGCTCACGTCGCCGGCGCCGGACAGAGCGGCCACGGTCTGGTCGTGGCCGGCCAGGTCCAGGGTGGCGCCGCCGGCAATGCTCACGGTGGTGGAAGCGGCGAGGGCGCCCGCCACATCGGTGCGCACCGTGCCCTGGGTGATGGTGGTGGCGCCGCTATAGGTGTTGGCCGCGGCCAGGGCCAGGGTGCCGGTTCCGGTCTTGGTCAGCCCGCCGGCCCCGCCCACCACGCCCGCCACCGTGGCGGTGTTGCCCGCGGTGTCGAAGGTCACGGTGGTGCCGGTGCCAAGGGTGATGGCATTGGCGAAGGCGAAGGTGCCGTCGAGCTGGAACGTGGTGTCGGTCAGGAAGGTCAGCCCGCCGGTGCCCAGGGCCGAGCCATTGGCCAGCACCAGCGCCCCGCCGCTGATGATGGTGCCGCCGGAGAAGGTGTTGGTGCCCGCGAGGGTCAGCGTGCCATTGCCGCTCTTGGCGATGCCGCCGCTGCCGGAGATCACGCCGTTGATCACCACCGCATAGGCGTCGGTATCGAAGGTGGCGGTGGCGCCACCGGCGACGGTGACCGCATTGGCCCATTGATAGGCGCCGCCGAAGCTGACGGTGCTCGTGCCGGTCACGGCGAGAGCGCCGGTGCCCAGCGCCGCGGCATTGCCCAATGCCAGGGTGCCGCCGGCCAACGTGGTGCCGCCGGTATAGCTGTTGGCGCCGGAGAGGGTCAGCGTGCCGCTGCCGTTCTTGGCCAGGGCGCCGTCGCCGCTGAGCGCCCCCGCCAGGGTGACCGCATGGGCGCCCGTATCCAGCGTGCCGGTGGCGCCGGTGGCGAGCGAGATGGCATTGGCGAGGCTGAAGTCGCCGCCCACGGCGAGGGTGCCATTGCTGGTGAAGGTGAGGGCGCCGCTGCCCAGGGCGCCGGCATTGCCCAAGGCCAGGGTGCCGCCGGCCAGCGTGGTGCCGCCGGTGTAGCTGTTGGTGCCGGACAGGGTGAGGGTTCCGCTGCCCGCTTTCGCCAAGGTGCCGTCGCCGCTGAGGGCGCCCGACACGGTCACCGCATTGGCGCCGGTGTCCAGGGTGCCGGTGGTGCCGGTCGCCAAAGTGATGGCATTGGCCACGCCATAAGCGCCGGCAAACCCGAGGGTGCCGGAGCCGGCAAAGGTGAGGGCGCCGCTGCCCAGGGCGCCAGCGCTGCCCACCACCAGCGTGCCGCCGGACAAGGTGGTGCCGCCGGAGAAGCTGTTGGAACCGGACAGGGTCAGCGTGCCGGACCCGGTCTTGGCCAAGGTGCCGCCACCGCTGACGGTTCCTGCCAGCGTCACCGCATTGGCGCCGGTCTCCACCGTGCCGGTGGCGCCGCTGGCCAGGGTCATGGCATTGCCGATGCTGAAGGCGCCGCCCACCGCCAGGGTTCCGCTCTGGGCGAAGGTGAGCGCGCCGGTGCCGAGCGCTGAGCTGCTGCTCAGTGCCAGCGTCCCGCCCGCCAGCGTGGTGCCACCGGTGTAGCTGTTGGTGCCGGAGAGGGTGAGGGTGCCGGCGCCGGTCTTGGCCAAAGCGCCGTCGCCGCTGAGCGTGCCCGCCAGGGTGACGCCATAGGCGCCGGTATCCAGGGTGGCGGTGGCGCCGCTCGCCAAGGTCATGGCATTGCCGATGCTATAGGCGCCGCCGAACGCCAGCGTCCCGCTGGTGGCGACGGTGAGCGCGCCCGTGCCCAGTGCATCGGCATTGCCCAGCGCCAGGGTTCCGCCCGCGAGCGTGGTGCCGCCGGAGAAGGTATTCGCGCCCGACACGGTCAGCGTGCCGCTGCCGGTCTTGGCCAAGGCGCCGCTGCCGGTGATGCTGCCGGACACGGTGACTGCATTGCCGCCGGTGTCCAGTGTGCCGACGGCGCCGCTGGCGAGGGTCATGGCATTGGCGAGGCTGAAGCCGCCGCCGAAGGCGAGGGTTCCGGTTTGGGCGAAGGTCAGCGCGCCGCTGCCCAGCGCGGTGGCGCTGTCCATCTGCACGGTTCCGCCGGCCAGCGTGGTGCCGCCGGTGAAGCTGTTGGCACCGGACAGGGTGAGGGTGCCGCTGCCGGATTTGACCAAGGCGCCGTCGCCGCTGAGCGTTCCGGCCAAGGTGACCGCATGGCTGCCGAGATTGAGGTTCGCGGTGGCGCCGGATGCCAGGGTGATGGCGTTGGCGAGGCTATAGGCGCCGGCGAACCCCAGGGTTCCGCTCTGCGCGAAGGTGAGGGCGCCACTGCCCAAGGCGGAGGCGCTCCCCAGCATCAGGGTGCCGCCGGAGAGCGTGGTGCCGCCGGTGAAGCTGTTGGCGCCGGCGAGGGTCAGCGTGCCGCTGCCGGTCTTGGCCAAGGCGCCATCGCCGGTGAGCGAGCCGGCGAGGGTGGCCCCGAAGGCTCCGGTATCCAGGGTGCCGGTGATGCCGGCGGACAAAGAGATGGCATTGGCAAGGCTGAAATCGCCGTTGAACGCCAGGGTGGCGCTGGTGGCGAAGTTGAGCGCGCCGGAGCCCAGCGCACCGGCATTGGCCAAAGCGAGCGTGCCGCCGGAGAGCGTGGTGCCGCCGGTGTAGCTGTTGGCGCCGGACAGGGTCAGGGTGCCGGCCCCGGTCTTGGCGATGGCGCCGGTGCCGGAGATGATGCCGCCCAGGCCCACCGCGTTGCCGTTGGTGTTCAAGGTGGCCGTCGTGCCGGCCGCGAGGGTCAGCGCATTGGCGACCTGATAGGCGCCGTCGAACGCCAGCGTTGCGGTGCCGGCCACCGTGAGCCCGCCACTTCCGAGCGCGTCGGCGCTGCCGAGGGCGAGCGTGCCGCTGGCCAAGGTGGTGCCGCCGGTAAAGCTGTTGGTGCCGGACAGGGTCAGGGTGCCGGCGCCGGTCTTGGTCAGCGCGCCATCGCCCGAGAGCGTGCCGGTGAGCGCGACCGCTTGGCCGCCGGTGTCCACCGACGCGGTCATGCCGCTCGCCAGCGCGACCGCATTGGCCAGGCTGTAGCTGCCGCCGAATGCCAGGGTGCTGTTGCTGGCGATGGTCAGCGCCCCGCTGCCCAGCGCCGTGGCGCTCCCCAGCATCAAGGTGCCGCCGGAGAGCGTGGTGCCGCCGCTGTAGCTGTTGGCGCCGGTCAGGGTGAGCGTGCCGCTGCCGGTCTTGGCCACGGCGCCATCTCCGCTCACCAGCCCGGCCAGCGTGACCGCATGGGCGCCGAGATCCAGGCTCGCCGTGGCCCCGGCTGCCAGGGTGAGGGCATTGGCGAGGCTGTAGGCGCCGCCGAACGCCAGGGTTCCGCTCTGGGCGACGCTGATTGTCCCCGTGCCCAATGCCGTTGCGCTGGCCAGCGCCAGGGTGCCGCCCGAGAGCGTGGTGCCGCCGGAGAAGCTGTTGGCGCCGGACAAAGTGAGGGTGCCGCTGCCGGCCTTGGCCAAAGCGCCATCGCCCGAGAGCGCGCCCGTCAGCGTGACGCCATAGGCCCCGGTATCCAGCGTTCCCATCGCCCCGGCGGAGAGGGTGAGGGCATTGGCGAGGCTGAAGCCTCCGCCGAAGCTGACGGTGCTCGTTCCGGTCACGGCGAGGCCGCCAGTGCCTAGCGCCGATGCATTGCCCAGCGCCAGGGTGCCGCCGTTGAGCGTGGTGCCGCCGGTATAGCTGTTGGCGCCGGAGAGGGTCAGCGTGCCGCTGCCGGCCTTGGCCAAGGTGCCATCGCCGCTGAGTGCTCCCGCGAGGGTCACCGCGTGGGTGCCCGTATCCAGCGTGCCGGTGGCGCCGGTGGCGAGCGTAATGGCGTTGGCGAGGGAGAAATCGCCGCCCACCGCCAGGGTGCCGCTGCTGGTGAAGGTGAGCCCGCCGGACCCGAGCGCGCCGGCATTGCCCGCGGCCAGGGTGCCGCCGGCCAGCGTGGTGCCGCCGGTGTAGCTGTTGGCCCCCGAGAGGGTGAGGGTGCCGCTGCCCGCTTTCGCCAGGGTGCCGCCGCCGGTCAGCAGGCCCAACAGGGTCACGGCGTTGGCGCCGGTGTCCAGGGTGCCGGTGGCGCCGGCCGCCAAAGTGATGGCGTTGGCGATGCCATAGGCGCCGGCGAAGGCCAGGGTGCCGGAGCTGGCAAAGGTCACGGCGCCGCTGCCCAGGGCGCCGGCGCTGCCCACCACCAGCGTGCCGCCGGACAAGGTGGTGCCGCCGGAGAAGCTGTTGGCGCCGGAGAGGGTCAGCGTGCCGGCGCCGGTCTTGGCCAAGGTGCCGCCGCCGCTGAGGGGTCCCGCCAGCGTCACCGCATAGGCGCCGGTCTCCACGGTGCCGGTGGCGCCGCTGGCCAGGGTCATGGCATTGCCGATGCTGAAGGCGCCGCCCACCGCCAGGGTTCCGCTCTGGGCGAAGGTGAGCGCGCCGGTGCCGAGCGCTGAGCTGTTGCTCACTGCCAGAGTCCCGCCCGCCAGCGTGGTGCCGCCGGTAAAACTGTTGGCGCCGGACAGGGTGAGGGTGCCGGCGCCGGTCTTGGCCAAAGCGCCGTCGCCGCTGAGGGTGCCCGCCAAGGTGACGCCATAGGCGCCGGTGTCCAGGGTGGCGGTGGCGCCGCTCGCCAAAGCCATGGTGTTGCCCAGCGTATAGGCGCCGCCGAAGCTGAGCCCGGCGCTGCCGGTGAAGCTGACCCCGCCGGTGCCGAGGGCGGCGGCATTCGCGAGCGCGATGGTGCCGGCCTGCAACTGCGTGCCGCCGGAAAAGCTGTTGGCCTGGCTCAGCGTCAGCGTCCCGCTGCCGGCCTTAGCGATGCCGCCGCTGCCGGACAGCGCGCCGCTGAGCGTGACCGCATGGGCGCCCGTATCCAGGGTGGCGGTGGCGGCGAGGCTGATGGCATTGGCCACGGTGCCATCGAATCCGAAGCCGAGCCCTGCGGAACCGCTGACCGCCAGTGCGCCCGTGCCCAAGGCGCCGGCCTGGCCGAGGACCAGGGTGCCCGATGCCAGATTGGTGCCGCCGCTATAGCTGTTCGCCGCGCTCAAGGTGAGCGTGCCGAGCCCGCCTTTGCCCAGCGTGCCGGCGCCGGAAATCGTTCCGGCCCAGTTGATGTCCTGGCCATTGGTGTCGAGGCTGGCCTGAACATTTGCCGAAAGGCTGAGGGCGTTCTGCACCGTATAGGCGCCGCCGAAGCCGATGGTGGCGTCGGTCGTCACCGCCAGGGCGCCGGAGCCGAGTGCCGCGGCATTGCCGAGGGACAGGTTGCCGCCGGACAGCGTGGTGCCGCCGGCATAGCTGTTGGCGCCGGACAGGGTCAGGCGTCCGGCTCCGACCTTGGAGAGAGCGCCGGTGCCAGACAGGGCGCCACTCAGTTCGGCGTCAAAGCCGTTGGTGTCGAGGGTTGCGGTGGCGCCGGTGGCCAGGGTCAGGGCGTTGCTGACGCCGTAGGCCGCCGCGAAGCGCACGGTGGCATTGCCCAGGATCGCCAGCGCGCCGCTGCCGAGGGCGGTGGCATTGGCCAGCACCAGCGTGCTGCCGGAGAGGCTGGTGCCGCCGGAATAGCTGTTCGCCCCGGCCAAAGTCAGCGCGCCCGACCCGGATTTCACCACGGCGCCGGTGCCGGAGATGACGCCGGCCAGCGTCACGTCGAACGCCCCGGTGGCGAGGGTGGCGCTGGTGCCGGCACCCAGATCCATCGCGTTCTGGACCATGTAGGCGCCGCCGAACGCCAGTGTTCCCGAGCCGGCGAAGCCGAGCGTGCCGGTGCCCAGGGCCGCCGCATGGCCCAGCGCAAGCGTGCCCGCCGACAGCGTGGTGCCGCCGGAATAGCTGTTGGCCGCCGCCAATGTGAGCGTGCCGCTTCCGGTCTTGGCCAACGCGCCCGCGCCGGAGAGCGTGCCGCTCAGCGTGGTGGCGAAGGCGCCGGTGGCGATCGTGCCCGTGGCGCCGCTGCTCAGCACCAGGTCATTGCCGAGGCTATAGGCCCCGTTCACGGCCACGGTGCCGTCCGCCGCGATGGTCAGGGCGCCGAGGCCCAGCGCCCCGGCATTGGACAGGGCCAAGGTGCCCTGGGACAAGGTGATGCCGCCGCTGAAGGTGTTGGCCGCCGACAGGGTCAGGGTGCCCGCGCCGCTCTTGGCCAGGGCGCCGGTGCCAGAGAGGATGCCGCTCCAGGTGGCGCCAAGCCCATTGGTATCCAGGGTCGAACTGGTGCCGTCCGCCAGGGTCGCCCGCGCGCTGGAGGTGAGTGCGGACCCGATCACCTGGAGCGTGCCGCCGCCGAGGTTCAGCGCATAGGTGCCGGTGGCATTCACACCGCCATAGGCCGGTTGCAGCGAGGTGCCGCCGATCTCCAGCGTGCCGCCGTTCAGATTGTAGGTGCCATTGCCCAAGGAGGAGAGATAGAGCGATGCGCCCGCCCGCACCCGCACGGTGCCCCCGGTCTGCGTCAAGGTTCCGGTCGCGGAGGTGGCGGGCGCGGTGCCGCCCACATAGCGGTTGCCCAGCGCGATGTAGCCGGAGGCTACGTCGATGAGCCCCCCCGATACGGTCAGGGTACCGGATCCGGCGGCGTTGCTCCCGGTGTTGCGACCCACCTGGATGATGCCGGAGTTCAAGGTGAGGCTGCCGCCGGAGAGGGTGTAGCTGCCGGTGCCGCCCTGGTTGCCGAGGTTGAGGCCGGCATTGTTGAGGGTCACCGTGCCCGCGGTCTGTTGGACGGCGCCGGTGCCGCCGAAATCGCCCACCTGTATGGAGGCATCATCCGAGCCGCCGGGCTCCTGGATCACCAGCGCGCCGCCGGCGATGCTGAAGGTGGAATTGCCGGTGCTGCCCGAGCCCAGCGACAGATATTTGATGGTGTTGGTGCTCGAGCCCGCGGCCTGGATCAGGGCGCCGGAGACGATGTGGAACTCGCCGGAATCCACCAGGACCCCAGACAGCGTCAGGCTGCCGGTGCCGACCTTGCCGTAGGCGCCGGTGCCGTTGAAGGTGGTGTCGGTGAGCGTCAGATTGCTGTTGTCGGTGCCGAAGCCGATGAGGCCGGCGCCGATGGTGATGGTGGCGCCGTTGGCGTTCAGCGCCGCCAGGGATTGCTGGGTATTGGACACATTGAGCGTCGTGCCCGCCTCCAGCGCAATCGCCGAGAATTGCGAAATCGCCCCGGAGGTGCTCGCCGCCAGGGTGCCCTGGGCCACGCGGGTGGCGCCGCTATAGCTGTTGATCGCGCCGAGGGTGAGGGTGCCGCTGCCCTGCTTGGTCAGGCTGCCAGCGCCCGAGATCCCGCCGCTCAAGGTGTCGTTGAAGGTTCCGGTGTCGAGGGTGGCAATGACGCCGCTGGCGAGGCTGAGCGCATTGGAGCGGGTGAAGGCCGCCCCGAAGGCCAGGGTGGAATCCGCCAGGAAGCTGACGGTGCCGCTGCCCAAAGCGGTGGCGCTGGCCATGCGCAGCGTG
Organism: Azorhizobium sp. AG788; assembly: GCF_943371865.1. GTDB lineage: Bacteria > Pseudomonadota > Alphaproteobacteria > Rhizobiales > Xanthobacteraceae > Azorhizobium. The sequence goes on from NZ_CALRWL010000029.1 coordinate 58,724, forward strand.
CCGCCGGACAGCGTGGTGCCGCCGCTATAGGTTTCAGTGGCGGCAAGGGTCAGCGTGCCGCTGCCGGCCTTGGCCAAAGTGCCACTGCCGGAGATGACGCCATTGAGCTGCACGTCGTTGCCCGCCGTGTCCAGCGTGGCCACCGCGCCGCTGCCCAGGGCGATCGTATTGGCAACCGTATAGGCGCCCGCAAATCCCACCGTGCCGCTGGCGGAGATGGTGAGCGCGCCGGTGCCGAGCGCCGCCGCATGCGCCAGGATCAGACTGCCGCCGCCGAGGGTGGTGCCGCCGCTGTAGGTATTGGCAACGGCGAGGGTCAAGGCTCCCGTGCCGGACTTGGACAGGGCGCCGCTGCCGGAAATGGTCCCGGAAAGGGTCTCAGCGAAGGCGCCGGTGTTCACGGCCAATGTCGCTCCTGAGCTGAGGCTCAGCGCATTGGCGATGGTATAGGCGCCACCGAAGCCGAGGCTGGCGGAGGCGTTGACCGTGAGCCCGCCGGTGCCCAGGGCCGCGGCATCGCCCAGGCTGAGGGTTCCCGCGCTCAGCGTGGTGCCGCCGGAAAAGCTGTTGGCCGCGGCGAGGGTCAACGTGCCGCTGCCGGTCTTGAGCAGAGCGCCGGCGCCGGAGATCACGCCGCTCCAGCGGGCCAGCGTGCTCCCGGTGGCGAAGGTGGTGGTGGTGCCGCTCGCGAGGGTCGCGGCATTGGCGATGGAGCGGTCGCCGCTGAAGGCAAGGGTGGCCGTGCCCGTCACCTGGAGCGCCCCGGTGCCCAGCGCGGTGTCCGTGGCCAGCGTCAGTGTTCCCGCGCTCAGCGTGGTGCCGCCCGCATAGCTGTTGGCGCCGGAGAGGGTGAGGGTGCCGCTTCCCGCCTTGGCAAGTGCGCCGCTCCCCGAAATGACGCCGCTGAGGGTGTCCGCGAAGGCGGCGGTGTCGAGGCTGAGGGTTACCCCGCTCTGGAGCGCCAGTGCATTGGCCACGGTGTAAGCGCCGGAGAAACTCAGGCCGGAACTGCCGCTGACGGTGAGCGCGCCGGTGCCAAGGCCGGCGGCATTGCCGAGGGCGATAGCGCCTCCCGCCAAGGCGATGCCACCGCTGAAGGTGTTGGCGGCGCTCAGGGTGAGCGTCCCCGCGCCCACCTTCGACAGCGCACCGCTGCCGGAGAGCACATCGCTCCAGGTGGCGCCGAGGCCGTTGGTGTCGAGGGTCGATGTGGTGCCGGCCTGGAGGGTGGCCTTCAAGGCCGCCGTCAGTGTGGAGCCGATCACCTTGATGGTGCCGCCGCCGAGGGTGAAGAGGTAGGTGCCGCTGCCGGCGCCGCCGCCATACGATCCCACCACCGAACTGCCGCCGGCCTCCAGCGTGCCACCGCTCAGCGTATAGGCCCCGTTGCCGAGCGAGGAGAGCGACAGGGTTCCGCCGCTCTGCACGCGCAAGGTCCCGCCGGTCTGGTTGATGGTGCCGGAGCCGGAGGCCGCGGGCGGCGTGCCGCCGGCGGCGCGATTGCCGAGGATGAGGTTGCCGCTGGCAACATCCAGCAGGCCGCCGGAGATGTTGATGGTGCCGGTGCTGGCCGGCTGGCCGACGGTGTTGCGGCCGACATTGTAGAGGCCGGAATTGAGCGTCAGCGTGCCGCCGGAGAGATTGTAGGTGCCGGTACCGCCCTGGTTGCCCACATTGAACGAGGAGTTTGTGACGGCGATGGCGCCGCCGGTCTGGTTCAGCACGCCGGTGCCGCCCCAGTCGCCCACCTGCAGTGAGGAACTGGTGCTGCCGCCCGGATCGCGAATATCCAGGGTGCCGCCGGAAATGTTCAGCGTGCCGTTGGCGCCGCCGCCGGAGCCGACGGCGAAATACTTGATGAGATTGGTGGCGGCCCCCGCGCCTTGGGTGATGGTGCCGCCGACAATGTGGAACTCGCCCGTGCCCATGGTGACGCCGGAAAGCGCCAGCGTGCCGGTGCCCGCCTTGTCGAACGAGCCGTTGCCGCCAGAGGCGGTGATGGTGGTGCCGGAGAGGGCGCTGTCGCCATTGTCGCGGCCGAAGGCGAGCGTGCCGGTGCCGATCACCACGGTTCCGGCCGCCGCCGACAGATTGGCGATGGATTGCGTGGTGTTGGTCAGGTCCAGCGTCGCCCCGGCGTCCAGGGTGATGACGGAATTGGCCGACAGCGTGCTGGAGACGCCGGCTTTCAGCGTGCCGGCCCCAATCTGCGTGCCGCCGGCATAGGTGTTGGCCCCGGAGAGGGTGAGCGTGCCGCTGCCCGTCTTCAGCACGCCGCCGGCGCCGGAGACGATGCCGGAGAGGGTGTCCGCATTGCTGCCCGTGTTCAGGGTGGTGGTGGTGCCGGCGGCGAGGGAAAGGGCATTGCTGACGCTGTAGGCGCCGTTGAACAGCAGGGCCGCATCGGCGCTCACGCTCAAGGTGCCGCTGCCCAGTCCCGCCGCGTTGGAGAGCCCGAGCGTTCCGCCTTGGAGGGTGACGCCGCCGCTGAACGTATTGGCCCCCGCCAGCGTCAATGTGCCGGCGCCGGCCTTGGCCAGAACGCCAGTGCCGGAGATGACCGAACTCCAGGTGGCGGCAAGTCCGTTGGTATCGACGGTGGAGGTGGTGCTCGCGGCCAGCGTGGTCAGGAATGTCGTCGCCGTGGTGAGGGTGCCGCTGGCGACCTTCAGGGTGCCGCCGGCGAATGCGAAGGTGTCGTCGGCGCCGCCGGACAGCGTGGAGCCGGCAAGGGCGAGCGTGCCGCCGGAAAGCTGGTAGGTCCCGGTGCCGGAACCGAAGGCGAGGGACGAGGTGGTCAGGGTGCCACCGGTCTGGGTGACGGTGCCGGTGCTGCCGGCGAGGCTTGCGACCGACAGGCCGTTGGCCAAGGTGGCGGTTCCGCCGCTGATGTTGAAGGCCCCGGTGCCGCCCGCCGCATCGCCCACCACCAGGCTGTTGCCGGAGATGGATAGCGTGCCGGCGGACAGATTGTAGGTGCCGGTGCCGCCGCCATTGGCGCCGCCGCTGTTGCCCACATTGGCGCCCAGCCGGAACGGATTGGTCACCGCGATGGTCACCAGCGTGCCGGCGCCGTCCTGGGTGATGGTGCCGGTGGAAAGCGCATCGCCCACGTAGATCTGGGCACCATTATAGGTGAAGGCCGCATTGTCGGAGAATTGCAGCAGGCCGCTACTGCTGCCGTTGGTGCCGGTGCGCGAGCCCACATAGGTGGTGTTGGTGGTGTTGCCGGGCGTGGTGGTGAAGACCGAGTCGCCAGTGAGATGATAGGTGCCCGTGCCGCCAACGGTGCCGATGTCCATGGACAGGGTGCCGTTGGCGGTGACCGTTCCGCCACTCTGGTTGAAGGTGCCGACCACGCCGGCCCCCCGGCCCACCGCCAGCCCGCCATAGTTCGAGCCCGCCCCGGCGGCATTGAAGGTCAGGGCGCCCGAGGTCATGGTCAGGGTGCCGGTGCCGGCATTGGCGCCGTCATAATTGCCGACCCACAGGCGTCCCACGCCGCCAGTGGTGGCGACATCGAACACCACGTCCCCGCCGGCGATGGTCAGGGCGCCGGTGCCGCCGTTGCCGATGCGGATATAGCCGTTGTTGGTGCCCACAGAGGTGGTGGTGGTGAGGCTCGAGCCGGCTCCCAGAACCACGGTGGCGGCGCCGCCGGCGGTCCCGATGTCGACGGGCGCGCCGGTGAAGCTGATGGCCAGCGAAGACGCGGCGCCGGGGAGCGAAACGCTACCGAAGGTGAAGACCGTACCATTGCTGACGACATTGATGGTCTCGGGCGCCCCGAGCGTGGTTGCGTCGGTCACCGCCTGGGTAAAATCTGCCTGGGTGGTGACGTCCAGCGCCACAGCCACGCTCGTGCTCGCCCAGAGTGCCGCAGTCACCATTGCGGCGGCGCGGCGCGCGCCGAATATCCGATGCGTTGCCGAGGTCAGCGCCGTTGAGGAAAGAAAGTAGATCCGGATCGGCCATCTCGCCGCCTGCTTGCGTCCAAAATCGGATTGAGCGTGGCCGGGGTCGGTGTCGCGCGTGGATGCTTCCCGCCCCTGCCCTTGACTTGCCCGCATGTCGTTTCAGCCCGCCCGCTTTATTTTGCGGCAAACTATGCGGGTCAGGATTGCGGGGCGCTATAATTACTACCAAAATGGATAGTAATTTCAATAGAGGCGTCAAATTTGCTTCATCAATTTTAGGTATACGCGAGCGTTTTGTACCCTATATCGGGGACGTCATCTTGAGCGTTGCCGTTAGCAGCCGGAAAAGCGAGCGATCAGGGCCACCAATTGGGCTTGCCGCTCCGTTCCGGTTTTGGCCAGAACCCGTTTCACCTGGGTGCGCAATGTGCCCTTGGTGGACCCGAAGCGCTGAGACAACTCCTCCACCGACCAGCCTTCGGCCAGGCCCTTGGCGACGCGCGCCTCGGCGGGCGTGAGGGAGAACAGGTCCATGAGCGTCTGCGGGCTCAGGGAGGCGCGGCTCTCGGAGGTCAGCATCAGCATGAACTTGCCCGGGGCGAAGATGTCGTTCGCGGCCCCTGAGATGGGCACCAGATGCAGAAGGTGCGGCTCCTGGGTTTCGAAGTCGCGCGCCACCAAGGAGAGCGCAGCTTCGGCGGCGGAGCGGGGCGGGGCCGCCAGCGCCCGCGCCAGCATCGCATCGGCCTTGGTGTCCAGCAGGGTCACCCGCGCCGTGCCCGCCTGAAACAGCCCCCGGCTCTTTTCCACAAACTGGGCGTTGGCCGCGCAGATCTGGCCGGACTGGGAGAGAATGGCCGCCGGGCGTTGCAGCGTTTCGAACACGTCCTGCAGTTTCTCGGCGCGGTTGGCGCCGAGCGTCGCGGCGATCATCACGGCGCGGGTCAGGTGGGGCCGCAGCCGGTTGAGGTATCGGATGTGATCCGGGCCGATGGGGCCGTCCTTGTAGCGCCGCTCGATGCCGATCTCGTAGGTGCCCACGTGCGGCACCTCGATCAGCGTTCCCGCAAACCAGCCGTAACCGCGCGGGTAAAGGAAATCGCGATAAAGCGGCTCCGATACCATCTCCGTCGGCTCGAACAGGTCATTGTCGGTCAAGAAGCCAGGATGGACCAGGCGCAGCAGGCGATCAATCCGCGCATTATAGTCCAGCCCCTGGCGGACGCTGTCCTGGAATAGCGCGTGGCCGTCGCCCGATGCCGCGCAGACGTGGACGCTCGGGGACACGGAGAGAACAGCGGCAAAGGCACCGCCGGTTTCTTGGGCGATGCTTTCCAGCACCAGCGGCCATTTCTCGGAAACAACCGCTGCTTCATAGATGAGATTGATATTCATCGGCGCGCGCAGCGCTGGAGGATCTGCCGGGACGCAGCCGATGAATGGCGCGACGATGCCGCTGCGGCCTGGCACGGACCGGAAGGGGCAGGGCCCTTGCCGACGCGGACGATATCGACCAATGCCGCCCCTGGCGAACAGGCCTGAGATGCACAAAAATATGTGTCAGATGGTGACAATGCCAGTTCCCCCCCAGAACCGTTCGCCCGAAAATGCTGCGCGTGCGTCAGCTGAAACGCGACATTCGTCTCAGCTATTCCCCGCGCCGCAAAACGCGACCATGACCCGTAACGCTGCCGCTGTTCATGTTCAACCAATCGCAAGGCATCAAATATCAAAATTGAAATTAATTTCGAAGCATTATAGGGGCGCCCCGTGCCCGCGTACATATGAACCTTGTGGTAACATAAAGCCGGTACGTATTTGAAAGGGCCGGCACTCCCCACGCCGCTCCCCTCGCTTGTCGCGACAGATGCCTTGCGAACAAAACGCGAAACATCAATCCTCGCCTATCATAGAGGAATGATTCGCCGGTGTCCGCTGCGTACCTTGCCGAGCTCAATCCGGAACAGCGGCGCGCCGTGGAGCATGGCGTCGGGCAGGGAACTCTGGCACCTGCGCTCCTGGTCATCGCCGGTGCGGGGTCCGGGAAGACCAACACCCTGGCTCACCGGGTTGCCCATCTCATCGTCACCGGGGTCGATCCCCGCCGGATCCTCTTGCTCACCTTCTCGCGCAGGGCCGCCAGCGAGATGGCTCGCCGCGTCGCGCGCATCTCGCGTCAGGTTCTGGGCGCGTCGGCCGATGGGGCAACGGAGCGCCTGACTTTTGCGGGGACCTTCCATGGCATCGGCGCGCGGCTGCTGCGGGAGTATGCGCCGCAGATCGGCCTGGATCCCGCATTCACCATTCATGACCGTGAAGACAGTGCCGATCTTCTGAACCTGGTGCGGCACGATCTCGGATTCTCCAAGACCCAGAGCCGCTTTCCCACCAAGGGCACGTGTCTGGCCATCTACTCGCGCTGTGTAAACGCCGAACGCCCGCTGGAGGAGGTGCTGGCCACGGTGTTCCCGTGGTGCGCCGGCTGGGCGGGGGAACTCAAGAGCCTGTTTGCGGCCTATGTGGAGGCCAAGCAGAGCCAGAACGTGCTCGATTACGACGATCTGCTGCTCTATTGGGCGCAGACCGCCCACGAGCCGCTTCTGGCCGCCGATATGGGCGCGCGGTTCGATCACGTGCTGGTGGATGAATATCAGGACACCAACCGCCTCCAGGCCTCGATCCTGCTCGCCCTGAAACCGAGCGGCGCGGGCCTGACCGTGGTGGGCGACGATGCGCAGTCGATCTATGCGTTCCGCGCCGCCACGGTGCGCAATATCCTCGATTTTCCGGGGGCCTTCACGCCGCCGGCCCAGATCGTGACCCTGGAGCGCAACTATCGCTCCACCCAGGCGATCCTGTCCGCCGCCAATGCGATGATCGAACTGGCCCGCGAACGCTTCACCAAGAACCTCTGGACCGATCGCAGCGCCGGGGCCCCGCCCCAGATCGTGCATGTGCGCGACGAGGCCGACCAAGCCCGCTTCATCATCGCCAAGGTGCTGGAGAACCGCGAGGCGGACATGCCGCTGAAACAGCAAGCGGTGCTGTTCCGCACCTCCCACCACAGCGGGCCGCTGGAGGTGGAACTGACCCGGCACAACATCCCCTTCGTCAAATTCGGCGGCTTGAAGTTCCTTGATGCCGCCCATGTAAAGGATCTGCTGGCGCTGCTGCGCTTCCTGGAAAACCCCCGCGACCGCGTGGCGGGCTTCCGCATCCTGCGGCTCATGCCGGGCATCGGCCCGTCGGCCGCACAGAAGGTGCTCGACGTCATCGCCGCCGCCGCGGATCCCCTGGAGGCGCTGCTGGCACTTCCGTCGCCGCCGCGATCGGCGGCGGACTGGCCGGCCTTCCTGGCGCTGGTCGGGGCGATGCGGGGCGGCGCCGCGGGCTGGCCGGCGGAGATGGAAGCCGCGCGCCTGTGGTACGAGCCGCATCTGGAGCGGATGCATGAGGATGCCAGCGCGCGCCAGGCGGACCTCGTGCAGCTGGAACAGATCGCCGCGGGCTACCCCTCCCGCGAGCGCTTCATCACCGAACTGACCCTGGACCCGCCGGACGCCACCAGCGACCAGGCCGGCGTGCCGCTCCGCGACGAGGACTATCTGATCCTCTCCACCATCCATTCCGCCAAGGGGCAGGAGTGGAAATCGGTGTTCGTGCTGAATGTGGTGGACGGATGCATCCCCTCCGATCTGGCCACCGGCGCCAGCGAGGAGATCGAGGAGGAGCGGCGTCTGCTCTATGTGGCCATGACCCGCGCGCGGGACGACCTGCATCTGGTGATCCCGCAGCGCTTCTACACCCATGGCCAGCAGGCCAAGGGCGACCGCCACGTCTATGCCTCGCGCAGCCGCTTCATTCCCAACGCGATCCTGCCCCACTTCGAGCGCACCGCGTGGCCGCCGGCGGAAGGGGCGCCTGCCGCCGGGCGTCCGGTGATCCAGGATGTGCGCGTGGATGTGGCCGCGCGCATGCGCGGCATGTGGCGATAGTCCGAACGGGCCGACCCCGGCAAAGAGTGACCGGCGGGAGAGCGATGCCGGTGCCGGGCGATGCGGCGTCAGGGCGCCAGGCTGGCGTCCAAAGCTGCCGAAAATCCGTTGAAGGAGACCGGCAACTGGACCTTCTGCCGGGCGCCGTCCTCAAAGGTCAGCGTTCCGCTGCCGGTGGCGCCTTTGAGGGCCTGCACCTGCTCCGGCTTCAGCTCCATGTCTGCAAAGCAGGCGCGCGGGCAGGTCTTGAAGGTCAGCGCCAGAGGCGAGGCCTTTTCCCCGGCCTGAAGCACGGCGCCTGCCGGCAGCCAGACCCCAGGCGGCAGTTCGACGATGAGGCGGACCGGGTCGGCCTTGCTGGGCCGGCCCACCACCACCTGGGCGATCAAGCCCTGATCGGCGCGGGCTTGGATGCCCTGGGCGATCTCGCACACCTTGGGCTTGTCGGCGGGCGCCTCGCAGCGCACCACCCAATCCTGGTAGGTGGCAGTCGTGGTCTGCGGCGCTGGCGGCTTGTCCGCGGCCGCCGGCTGCGCCCATGCGGACCCGGCGAGGCCGGTCGCCAGAAGCGCGGGTCCGCAGATCGCAGCCATCACCAGAGCCGCCCGTGGTCGCGAAGAGGCTTTCCGTGCCCGCATTGGTTCGTTCCTCAGCCCGGTGCCGAATCGGCATGGCCGATCGCACCCCATCCATACCTCTGCCGGCCATATCCGCACCCGGCCGGATGCGCAACGGGAGACGGCGGTGTCGGTCTCAGTCCGTGCCGGCTTGCAGGAAGAAGCGCATCATCTCGCGGCTGGCATCGGGCCCGCGGGAATCGGCAAAGGAGCCCGAGGAATTGCCTCCGGACCAGGCGTGCCCGGCGCCTTGCAGCACCCAATGCTCAAGCACCGGCCTGCCGCGATCATCCACCGCGATCGTGCGCGTGTACCGCATCCCGCTTCGCGCCACGCCATGCTCCACGGTGGTCTGGACCGGAGCAGCGGTGGTGACGCGCGCAGTGACATGGTCGCCATTGGCGGGATGCACGGTGGTGTCCTGGTCGCCATGGAAGACGATGGTGGGGACCCGGCCGCTCTCGGTGCCGGGACCCACGGATTCGCACCGGGCCGGAGCCCCGTTGCGCATGGCGCCGAACGCAGACGACATGTCGCTGGCGGCGCCGCAGGCAAGGCCGGAATGCACGCCGATGGCGGCATAGAGATCGGGATAGGCCTCGCCCATGATCGCCGCCGCGGCGCCGCCCGCGGACAGGCCGGCAATGAACACCTGCCCCGGATTGACCGGGAACTCCCGCATGATCTCGCGGGTGATGCCGGCGATGAGTGCGGGTTCCCCGCGGTCCCGGGCCTGATGTCCGCTTTCGAACCAGTTCCAGCATTTGGAGGGATTGGCGGACTTCGACTGAGCCGGATAGGCCACCAGGACGGTGTGCTCTTCAGCCACGTCGTTCATCCGCGTGCCGACGGCAAAGTCCTCCGGCGACTGACTGCACCCGTGCAGCATCACCACCAGCGGCAGCGGTTCGCCCTTGTAGCCGCTGGGAATATAGAGCTTGTAGGTCGCCGTGCCGGTGGGGCCGGAATAGGTGCGATCCTCGAAGGCCGAACCGCCGGTGGGCGGCGCCTTCGCGCGCGGATCGACCGGAGCGGCGGGGCCGGTGTCCCACCAGCTGACCATGTCGTTGAAGGTCTTGAGCACCTGGGCTTCGCCGGCCCGCATCAGGCCCATGGCCGAGGTGTCTTCGGGGGGCGAGGCGACCGCCCAAGGCTCATCCGCCCCCCGTGGCGGCACCAGATCAATGGGCGCGTCGTCCGCCGCCCAGCCGGACTGTGGCGAACCCGGGGGAGGGGCCGCCGCCGGTCCGCCGGCGCCACGCAGCAATGCCGTGGCTTCCTGTACGCGACCCTCGCGGGTGAGGCGCAACACCTCAATCATGTCGAACTTGAAGACCGACGTCATAAACCGGATCCTGACGGGAAGCGGAGAGGGACGGACGCCCGCTCCTGAAAGGGGAAAATCAGCGGATGCGTCCGCCGAGTGCGGATTTCACCGCCGTACTGGCCTGGAGCGCGCCCAGGACGTGAATGGACGAAATCGTATCCTGAGCCAGATCCGGCGGGACGTCCGCCTCGATGACCACCAGGCCCAGCACCTGAATATCGAGCGTCTCGCCCGCGGCGCGCACCGCTTCCAGCTTCTGCCGGCTGTAGCGCCGCAGACCCAGGTCGAGGCTGTGAACCTTTACGGACCGCTTGAGCACGTCATCGTGCCGGTCCAGCTGGGCGCGAATGGCGGCGCGGATGAAATCCGTGCGATTGGCGTAAAAATGCTCATGCACCAGAAGGTCGATCTGGCCGAGATCCACATGCCCCAGGTTGATGGTGATTTTTTCGCTTTCCGGCGGCCGAACCTGCGGCGCCACTGCTTTGACCTCACTCACAATCGCCCCTCGCACCATCCAATAACCATCCGTGTGGATGGTAGATGGGGCGTCGCGCGATCAATGCAAGCCCCTCCGGGCATTTCCGCGGGCGATCGCTTCGGGGCCGTCTGGTGCCCGGCGCCCGTCTTGCGGCACGGCTGAGTGTAACGGTCGGTCGCGATTGGGGTCTGTCAGGGGCGGCACGGCGCCCGGAGGCCGGGACCGCAGAACAGGATGGCAAATGTAAAGCGCCCGCACCGGCACCCGAAATGGCCGCGGGCTCGGTCCGCGTAGATAATAAAATTGCTATTAATCTCTATATCGGACATAGTCCACACGTCCGATAAAAGCCGGATTAAATTGGCTCTGCGCGGATGAATGTTCGCGCATAACTGTCTCGTCATGTCTTGAAGCGTATTTTTGACGATGAGACGGTGATCGGCATGCCTCATAATTTTCGTGAAAGGGCTTCCCATGACTGAGGGAACCGTGAAGTGGTTTAATGGCGTTAAGGGTTTCGGCTTCATCGCTCCGGATGCAGGCGGCACCGATGCGTTCGTCCACATCAGCGCTGTGGAGCGCGCCGGACTGAGCGATCTGCACGAAGGCCAGAAGGTCACCTTCGATCTGGTCGCAGATCGCAAGAGCGGCAAGATGTCGGCTGACAACCTCAAGCTCGTCGACTGATCGACCGGCCGTCGCATCGGTCTCCGATATCGTCGGCCGTTCGTTTCTGTGCGCCGGTCCCATGGACCGGCCGCTTCAGATATAAATACGTAGATATTACAGATACGTAGATATCCGCCCGTAAATGGCGACCCGCAGACCGCCACAGGTGCCGTGCCCTCAAGGGAACACCATGACACGCGGATGAGAGTTACAGGACGATTGTGGTCCATGTATGCCGCCCGCCCGTGCCGGTGGCGTCTGGATCGAGGGCGCCCTGCCGGATGCACACGAGGCGCGCCGCCGCTGATCGCAGCCCGCATCCAAAGGACGTTCCGCCATGGCCCTCCAATTTCCCAACGCCAGCCGAATCTATGACGAGGCGCGGCAGTGCGTGACGTTCTGGGGGCACGATTCCATGTTTGAAATCGCGTTCCATCTCGACAACGACGTGCTCCAGCGCTTCACGCCGCATCCCCACAAGGACGAGGCCGCCTCGCTCCGGGTGTTTGATGGCAACCGCGCCCGCATTGAGCACGCTGCCAGCAGCGTCTATTCGCGCAAGCACAGCCGCCTGAACCGGCTCTCCACCTCTGATTTCTGATTTGGTCCTCGCGCATCGGCATGTGGCACGGGCGCGCGCCTAGGATCAGGCCGGCCTCGGTCGCCATCGTGATGTCGACGCAAACCTATGACGCTTCCATGCTGAGAAATGGTGCCGGTTGAGGGGATTGAACCCCCGACCTTCGGTTTACAAAACCGCTGCTCTACCGCTGAGCTAAACCGGCGGACGTCTGCTTCGATGGGCGCGAACTCGCCACCTGGACTGCCGACAGTGCATGTACCAGCGACGCACCTCGCGAACAAGATGGCGAGGCCCCCGCCGCTAGGCGGCATCCCTTCCCCTCATAAAACGCACCGGTCACTCGTTTCGCTCCGCGCGGGAGGGTCTCCAAACCCGAGGTGTCGCCATAGGCGCTCGGTGCTTTGAGACCGGACTGCACCAGGAAGAGCCGTGAAAACACAACGGCCCCGCCAGAGACGGGGCCGTTGCACCTTGGGTGGTGGACCAGATCGCTCGGCAGAGCGCCGCCGGGCGAGGCCTCTAGTGCCAGTCTTCCAGGTTGCGGTCCTTGGTCTCCGGCACGAACAGCAGGCCGATCACGAAGGTCGCGAGGGCGATGACGATCGGGTACCAGAGGCCGTAGTAGATGTCGCCGGTGGCCGCCACCATGGCGAAGGCCGTGGCCGGGAGCAGGCCGCCGAACCAGCCGTTGCCGATGTGATAGGGCAGCGACATGGAGGTGTAGCGGATGCGGGTGGGGAACAGTTCCACCAGCGCCGCCGCGATCGGCCCGTAGACCATGGTCACGAACAGCACCAGCACGAACAGCAGCCCGATCACCGCCGCCACCCGCGGCTGGAAGATATCGAACGGGTTCGACATCTTGATCACGTCCTTGTTGGTGGCCGCGCTGGGATAGCCCGCCGCCTGCAAAGCCGCCGTGGCGGTCTTGGTGAAGTCAGCACCGTACGGGACCACCGTATCGTTGATCTTCAACTGGGTGGCCGAGCCTGCCGCGCCGGTCTCGGTGGTGTATTTCACCGAAGACTTGGCGAGGAAGTCGCGGGCCACGTCGCAGGGGGCCGAGTAGACCCGTGTGCCCACCGGATTGAACAGGCTGCCGCATTCGCCGGGAGAGGCGACAACGGTCACCCGCACGTTCTTGATGGCCTGTTCGAGCGCCGGATTGGCGTAGGTGGTGATGGCGTTGAACAGGGGGAAGTAGCTGGCCGCCGCGATCAGGCAGCCGGCGAGGATGATCGGCTTGCGGCCGATCTTGTCCGACAGCCAGCCGAAGAACACGAAGAAGCCAGTGCCCAGAACTAGGGACCAGGCAATCAGCAGGTTCGCGGTATAGCCGTCCACCTTCAGGATCGATTGCAGGAAGAACAGGGCGTAGAACTGCCCCGTGTACCAGACCACGCCCTGGCCGGCGACAAGGCCGAACAGCGCCAGCAGCACGATCTTGAGGTTCGACCACTTGCCGAAGGCTTCCGAGAGCGGGGCCTTGGAGGTGGTGCCCTCTTCCTTCATGCGCTTGAAGGCCGGGGATTCGTTCAGCTGAAGCCGGATCCACACCGAGACGCCGAGCAGCGCGATGGAGACCAGGAACGGAATGCGCCAGCCCCATGCCGCGAAAGCGGGCTCGCCGACGACGCTGCGGGTGACCAGGATGACCATGAGCGAGAGAAACAGACCCAGAGTTGCCGTGGTCTGAATCCATGAGGTGTAGAAGCCGCGCCGGCCATGCGGAGCATGTTCGGCCACATAGGTGGCGGCGCCGCCATACTCACCGCCCAGGGCAAGACCTTGCAACAGGCGCAGGATGATCAGGATCACCGGCGCAGCGAAGCCGATGGTGGCCGCGTTGGGCAGGATGCCGACGATGAAGGTCGACAGGCCCATGATGAGGATGGTGACGAGGAAGGTGTATTTGCGACCGACGAGATCGCCGATGCGGCCGAACACCAGCGCGCCGAAGGGGCGAACCAGGAAGCCGGCGGCGAAGGCCAGCAAGGCGAAGATATCGCGGGTGGCCGGCGGATAGGCGCTGAAGAATTGCGCGCCGATGATCGCCGCCAAGGAACCGTAGAGATAGAAATCGTACCACTCGAACACCGTGCCGAGGGATGAGGCGAAGATGACCTTCTTCTCTTCCCGCGTCATCGGTGCATGTGCTGCTACCGGACCTGCAGTCGTGACAGACATGGATGCTCCTCCCACTTAAACCCCACGCTCCTCGACCCGCACGCGGACGAGGAGATGAAGGCGGAACGCACCGGAGGCTGACGCGACCTGATGGGATATGATCCGACGCCCACGCCGTAAAACGGTGCAGGTTGGGGCCTTTCCTCCAACGGTATCGTCTGTTCCGCGTCTTCCGCGCGGATAAGCCGAGCCGGGCGCACAGCGCGCCATGCCGTTAGGATGACCGAGGAACGGATAGGTTTCGATTGGTCAATGGTCTTAGGTGCAACTGCGAAATGACGGTCGCATGCACCGGAAACGGGCGTTGATCTTGTGCAGTACACACAGATCCATAGTTGGCGATCAGATGGCGCGCTTCAAAGCGCGCCGCGCCATGCCCAGAGACAGAGCCGCCGCATTGGACACGTTCAGGCTCTTGATCACGCCGGGCAGGTCGATTCGGGCCAGCTCGTCGCAGGTCTCGCGGGTGAGCTGCCGCAGGCCCTTGCCTTCCGCACCGAGCACCAAAGCCAAGGGCGCGCGCAGGGGCGTGTCTTCCAGATCCTTGCCGCCTTCGCTGTCGAGGCCGACCACGAGCATGCCGCGGTCCTTCAGCTCGGTGAGGGCGCGGGACAGGTTCGTCACGAGGCAGAACGGCACATGCTCCAGCCCGCCGGATGCGCTCTTGGCCAGCACGCCGGTGGCGGCCGGGCTGTGGCGGGCGGTGGTGACGATGGCCCCGACCGCGAACGCAGCCGCGGAACGCACGATGGCGCCCACATTATGCGGGTCGGTGATCTGGTCGAGCACCAGCACCAGGTCGTGTCCCGCCACCTTCTTCAGGGGCGGGGAGGGCAGGTGGTCCGCCTCCGCCAGCAGGCCCTGGTGGACGGCATCGGGGCCCAGAAGCTTGTCGATGTCCGACGGACGCACGATCTCGGGCGCCAGGGGCAGCTTGAAGCCTTCCTGCTCCAGACGATGCACGGCGTTCTCGGTGGCCACGATCTTGCGGAAGTGCCGCTGCGGATTGGCCAGAGCCTCGGAGACGGTGTGCCAGCCATACAGCAGGGCCACGTCGTCTTCGCCCTGCCAAGTGGCGGGGCCACCGCTGCGGCGCTTGGGCGGAAAAGGGCGCGCGCCGGGCTTGCCGCCGGTGGGGCGGCCGGCGGAGCGGAAGGGAGGGCGGCTGGGCCTGTCGGACATGGCAGAGGCTTTGTCAGACCCCGCGCGTTCGCGCAAGGGGCAAGCCGGCCGCTCCCGGTGCAACCTCTGCCTGCCCGGCTGCCAGCCGCTTGCGATGGGGCTGCCGAGGTCCGTTACGGACCGGCGGGGCTCATGCCCTTGGCTGCGAGGACCGGGATGGCCTCCGGACCGGCCAGCACGGCCAGGAACGCCGCTGCGGCCGGGGGCGGCGTCGGCCCTGGCGACAGGACACCGGCATAGACGGTGAAGTTCTGGATCTCGGATGGAAGCGGCCCCACCAGTTCCGCCCCCTTCACCGCGAGAATTTCGCTGATCTGGTGGATGGCGATGTCCGCCTCGCCCGAGACGACCCGCGTCGCCACCAGGCCACCGGGCACCAGGATGGCCTTGGCCTTTACCGCATCGGCGATGCCCATGGTCTCGAACAGCCGGGTCAGATAGATGCCGCTCGAGCCGCCCGCGGCGGGATCGATCATCGCCACCTTGCGGGCCGACAGCAGAGCGGCCTTGAACGCGGCGACCGACGAAATGTCCGGTTTGGCGGCGCCCGCCTTCACCGCAACGCCGATTCCCACCTTGGCCAGAGGGGCGACGGGACCGCTGGCAACGCGGCCGGTTTTCTGCAGATCGGCCAACGCGCCCGGGGTGAGAATCAGCACATCGAAGGTCTCACCCGCCTCCACCCGACGGGCGAGGGCGCCGGCGGTGTCGTTCTCCACCTTGACGGTGGTTCCGGTGGCCTGGGTCAAGCGGGCGGAGAGCTCCATCACCACCGGCTTGAATGCGCCGGAGGTGAGCACCTTGATTTCCGCAGCGCCGGCCGAGGAAGGGCCCAAGGTCCACGCGGCGGCGGCGAGCAGCAGCGCGGCGGCCGCGGCCCCGCGACCCTGCGGCGTCCTCAATCGCGTGAAGCTGGGCAGGGACCATGGGCAGAAATCGAACATGGGGCACCGTCGCAAGCAGGGAATGACACGCGAGCATAAGAAGATGCCGGGGTTTTGGCAGCTGCACACCGGATCACGGCCGCGTGTTCCGCTCGCCCGGGGCGCGCCGTCCACAAGGGCGTGCAGCGGATTTCTTTTCCGGGTTGACTTGTGGAAGTGTGACTCACATAAAGCCGGCCTTGAGGGATTTGAGCTTGCTCGTCCTTCGCCGCCAGCTTCGTTGGCGTTGAGTAATGCTTGGCGTTTCGCTTGATCGTTTCAAGCGAGCGAAAGGCGACGGGCCTGAATGTGGAGGGGTGCCCGAGTGGTTAAAGGGGACGGACTGTAAATCCGTTGGCTCTGCCTACGTTGGTTCAAATCCAACCCCCTCCACCACCCGTCGTCTGTGTTATCAAGCGAAAAGATCCTGGGATGCGCGGGTGTAGCTCAATGGTAGAGCAACAGCCTTCCAAGCTGATGACGAGGGTTCGATTCCCTTCACCCGCTCCAGTTCCAAAGGCGCCGCAACGCCACTGAACATTCGGGCGATCACCGCGCGCAGACTCTTGTCTTCGCGCGGGCTCTTGCGGACTGCCCCGAAACCACTTATCCCACGGCGGCTTTTTTCGCGGCCCGCCGGTCGCCCCGAAGGACTGAGAGAGAACGATGGCCAAAGCTAAGTTTGAACGTAACAAGCCGCACTGCAACATCGGGACGATCGGCCACGTCGACCACGGCAAGACGTCGTTGACGGCAGCGATCACCAAGGTTCTGGCGGAAGCCGGCGGCGCGACGTTCACCGCGTACGACCAGAT
>NZ_CALRWL010000030.1:0-75113 GCF_943371865.1 Azorhizobium sp. AG788
GGTCGCCAGAAACGGCGACCGGCCACCGGCATCGGCTCAGCCGTTGATGAAGGCGAGCAGGTCGGGATTGATCACGTCGGCATGGGTGGTCAGCATGCCGTGCGGAAAGCCCGCATAGATCTTCAACGTGCCATTCTTCAGCAGTTTGACCTGCAGGAGGCTGGCGTCGGTGTAAGGCACGACCTGATCGTCATCACCCTGGGTGACCAAGGTGGGGACGGTGATCGCCTTGAGATCTTCGGTTTGGTCGGTTTCGGAGAACGCCTTGATGCCTTCGTAATGGGCTTTGGCGCTGCCGATCATGCCTTGGCGCCACCAATTGTCGATCACGCCCTGCGAGACCTTCGCGCCGGGGCGGTTGAAGCCGTAGAACGGGCCGGCGGCGACGTCGATATAGAACTGGGCGCGGTTGGCTGCGAGCGCAGAGCGGAAGCCGTCGAACACCTCGATGGGCGTTCCGCCCGGGTTGCCCTCGGTCTTGAGCATCAGCGGGGGAACGGAGCTGACCAGCACCGCCTTGGCGACACGGCCCTGCGGCTGGCCATATTTGGCCACATAGCGCGCGACCTCGCCCCCGCCCGTGGAGTGGCCGATATGGACCGCATTCTGCAGGTCCAGATGCTCGACCACGGCCGCGGCGTCGGCCGCATAATGATCCATGTCGTGGCCCTCGCTCACCTGGCTCGAACGCCCGTGGCCACGCCGATCACTTGCGACGACGCGGAAGCCCTTTCCAAGGAAATAGAGCATCTGGGCATCCCAGTCGTCGGAGCTCAACGGCCAGCCGTGATGGAAGACGATGGGTTGAGCATCCTTCGGACCCCAGTCCTTGTAGAAGATTTCGACACCATCTTTGGTCTTTACGAAAGCCATGACTTGATCCTTTTGCTGGGTCATCACGCGAGTGCAGCGTGGAGATGTGATGCGAACCACTGGAAGAGCCGAGGGAAGCCTCGAAGTATGAGACCTCGCCGCTCAGGCCGATCGGAGTGTGATCCAGACCGACAACAGCGCCCCCGGTTCTTGCGATCAGAGTCCGAGGCCCGCCTCTGCTCGTTAAATATTACCTCAACAGTGATGAAGTCATTCATCTTCAATTGAGGACAATAATCGTCGAACTTGCCGCGCCTCACGCCCGCTCATCGCTCATCACATTTGATAGTGACGTCGAACAACACATCCAATTAGCCGATCGTTTTGCGAGCGACTACCAACGTATTCGAAACTCATATCAACGTATGAGGCGCTCGACCTCTGGCGACGCCCCCATCCACGACCACCCGAGCAGCGCGTACGCCGGCTCAACCGCGCGCATTCCGATCCGGCGAACACGGATCAGGATCACGGGCGCGGGATGCCCTTGCCACTGGAAGATCTCGCGCGGACGGGCGATGCATTCCCAATGGAGATGCCGCGACATCGACCCGTTCATCCGACCCGGATCAAGCGGCGCCCATACATACGCAGGTATGATCCCGCTAGCCATTCAGCTGGTTGCCCCCTCCGGCGCAGCACCATAGGCTGGTCGCCACTGGAGATGTTTCAAGATCGAAACCCACGCGCGACACACGCATCAACCGCTCCCGGTTTGGGAGCGCTGGGCAAGACGACCGATCCCATGAGTGGTATCGCTCGATATGTGCGGCTCGCCGCCTTTGCAAAGGAGCGCCACGAAAAAGCAAAGACGCTCGAAACCCACCCTTACGCCGCCCCCATTGCCGTCGCGCCAAAATGAGGGAAGCCTGGGTCGACGCGATGGCCAAGGACCGTGCGAATGCGGAAGACATCGCTCGGCACCCGCGGCATTCCAAAGCGAGAGTCGCCTGCCCCGCCCCAGAGCGTTTTCCAGCGAAATGGCTACCGGTTTGCGTGAAGGAACCCGATTAAAACAGATTGAGAGAGAATTTCTTCGATTCAAAGAAGCGGGGAAATACTCCAGCTCCGTGGCACGCGGTTTCCAAGTCCGCCGGTGCGTCATGTGCGACGCCCGCGGGTGCGACGCCAGCGAGCGGGAGGGGGACGCGCAAGGGGCGCCGACCCAGGAGATCGGGCATTTCAGACCTTTGCCTCAGTCAGGCCTTTGCCTCATGCGGACGATCCCGAGTGCGTCCATGGCTTTCCGTTGGGATTGCGGTCCGGTCCGGCTCAATGAGCGGCCTGGATTGGGCGCCGGACCTGCTCGGCTTTGTGCGACCCTGCCCCATTTGCCACGCGCCCATCTGTCACCTTTGCCCACGTCGAGGGGCCGACCGCGGTTGGACGGGTCACTGCATTGTTCATGTGAACCGCTAACTATCTTGCATGGACGGCGCCTTTTTCCTTCCCTTGAGAGTGCGACATAAAAGAAACAGCGACCGGGATAGCGAGTGCGTGATCGAAAATGATGGAATTAATGGGAAATGCTCCTGCGAACACCGGGACTTTACGCTTGGATATCGATTGGTTCAATCGATGCACTCGGGAGCTTCTTCACGCCGAGCATGACATTTCGCATCACCGTTTAGTCGACCCCTCCACGTCGAAGACATGGCTGGCGGCGAGCGCTCGCTGGAAGTCCGTCGATGCCTGCCGGCGACTTGAAAATGAGCACACGCTGGGGCAGGAGCTGGACGCCAGTTGGGCGCACACGCCAGTCGCCATGATCCGCGGCAACACCGATCTCATTCTGATTTTCGAGGACAGGGGCGGCGTTTCACTCCAGTCGGCCGCAAGCGCCGCGCCCATGGACATCGCCCGCTTCATGTCGGTCGCGGTGGAAGCCACAGCCGCACTCGCCCGGACGCATGCCTGTAAGGTCCTTCATCGTTACATCCGAGCCGCGAGCCTCCTGGACGACGGTAACGGACGCGTGCGCCTGGCGTCCTTTGGATATGGCGTCCTGACGGGAGGAGACGCCATATGGTCGGACCTGCCGCTAGATCCGGATGCTCTGGCCCACATGGCGCCGGAGCAGGCCCGTCGGGATCTTCCCTATGGGGACGAGAGAAGCGACCTCTACTCCCTGGGCGTGACCTTCTATGAGCTTCTGACGGGCCAATATCCGCTGAAAGCCGACTCGCCGGCGGGCTGGCTGCATGCCCACGTCGCCGTGCAGCCGGCGCGCCCGAGCATCCTGCGCGAAGAGATACCCGAGACCCTCGGCGCGATCATCCTCAAGCTGATCGCGAAGGACCCGGCCCACCGCTACCAAAGTGCCACCGCGCTGCAAGCGGACCTCGTGCGCTGCCAGATGGACTGGCGCGCCATGGGGCGCATTGAGCCCTTCGATCTGGGAAGCGCGGAGCCCCAGACCTTGTTTCGGGGATTGCAAAACCTGTTCGGCCGCGCGGCCGAGACCCAGACACTCGCCGATGCCTTTCGCCGGGTTGTCGACAGCGGGCAAAGCGAGATTGCCTTCCTGTCCGGCGCTGCGGGCGCGGGCAAATCCAAGCTCGTGGAGGGTGTGGCTCGAATTATCGGTTCAGCCGAGGCCCAGTTTGCCGCCGGGAAAAGCGATCAGATGCAACGGGACATTCCCTATGCACCGATTGCACAGGCCATCAGATCCCTTGCCGCGCGGCTGCTTGCCGGCGACCCGGCAGAACTGAACGCGGCGCGCGAGGGCATGCTCGCCCGGCTTGCCGGCCAAGGCGAGATGATTGCGGAGCTCGTGCCTGAGATGGAGCTCATCATCGGCCGCTCGGCGCCGCTCGCCGACGGGCCCATGCAGCAGGCGCAGACGCGCGTCCATCGGGCGATCCAGCAGACCATCTCCGCTTTCGTGGATGAAGGCACGCCGCTGATCCTGTTCCTCGACGACCTGCAGTGGGCCGACGATTCTACGATCGCGTTCCTGAAGACCTTCGCCGCTGATCCCCCCCGCAATGTCCTGCTGGTGGCGGCCTATCGTGACCAGGAAGCCGGACACCTCGTCGGGCCAGGAGGGGTACTGCCCGCGCTTCGGCGCAGCGCCCTGGACGTGACGGACATTGAGGTGGGCGCCCTCTCCGTGAGTGATGTCGCGCAGATGATCGCACGCGGCATGAATGACGAGGAAGCGAACGTCGCGCCGCTGGCGCGCGCGGTTTATGAGAAGACGGCGGGCAATCCGTTCTTCGTCAATCAGCTGCTGCGCACACTGGTGGATGACAATGTCATCCTCTATGCGGCGGACCGTCGGAGCTGGACCTGGGACGGGGCCGAGGTTGCCCGCTACGATCATGCGGACAACGTCATCGACCTCATGGTCCGCCGTCTCGAGCGGCTGCCCGAGGACGGCCGCGACATCCTGCGCCATTTGGCCTGCATCGGCCCCCGCTGTGATGAGGCGCTGCTGTCACTGGTGACCGGTATCGGCCCGGACCAGATCCGCCGCAAGGCGCAGCCCCTGTTCGAGGCCGGACTGTTGCTGCGCGATGGCGCGGGCTACATCTTCTCACATGACCGGATCCTGGAAGCTGCCTATGCGTTGACCGCTCCGGCCGAGCGCCCCCATGCCCACGCCCGCATCGCCCGGATCATGGCCGACATCTGGCAGGATCAGGTTTACGACTTTGCATTTGAGATCGCCAACCAGATCGAGCGTGCCGCCAAGACCGAGTTGACGCCCAGCGTGCGCGTGTCCTTCGTCATGGCCCTGATCACCGCCGCGCGGCGGGCCAAGAACTCGGCTGCGATCGATCAGGCGTCGAACTATCTGGTGATCGCCCGCGGCCTGTCGGATGAAAGCTGGTGGTCCGATCATTACGCGGTGGCCTATGCGCTCAAGAAGCTCCAGTGCGAATGTCTGATCGCGCAAGCGCAACTGGGCGATGCCAGCCGAGAGACCGATCTCCTGCTCACCCATGCCACGTCCAATATCGACAAGGCCGCAGCCTACCGACTAAAGGCCACGCTGCACACGCTGCGTTCGGACTATGAAGGCGCCATCATCGCCGCGCTCGCGGGTCTCGATCTCCTTGGCATTCACCTCGGCAGAGAGCCTTCGCGCGCCCAGTTGGACCAGGCCTACGAGGCCGTGAGAGCCGCCCTTGCCGGCCGGACCATTTCGGAGCTGGGGCAACTGGCGACCACCGACAATACCGAGGCCGAAGCGGCGATGGCGCTGTTGAGCACGCTGATCGCCTCGTTTTTCCTCAATGACGGGCTGAGCTTCCTGCATCTGGCCAAGATCGTCGAGCTCACGCTGCAGCATGGGTCCACGCCTGCCTCTGCCTACGGCCTGGCATGGTTCGGCGTTTTCATCGCCAGCCTGTACAGCGCCTATGAGGACGGGTTTGCCTATGGACAGGCGGCGCTGAAACTGGTCGAGCGGCATCGGTATCAGGCGGAGCGCACCGCCGCACTTGTGGCCATGGACCAGGTCAGTCCATGGACGCAGCCTTTGTCCTACGCGCTCACCCATGCGCGCGAGGCGGTGGCCGCGGGCTATGTGATGGGCGACCTCGGGATGGCCTGCTACGCCTGCAACCATATCGTGTCCGATCTCCTCGTGATGGGCGTGCCTCTCGGCCTTGTGGAACAGGAGATCGAGCACGGATTGGCGCTAACCCGGCAGATTCAATATAAAGATATTGAAATCATTATCGACTCTCAAAAGCAACATGTTCGAAGCCTGATCGAAGCCTATACGAAACATGATTATCGCCGAAACTACCACAGGGTAACGAAGGATAATCAAATCCATGTTGAGAGCGATTCATCGCCGACCATATTTTGGACCCATCTCTACGCGGGCATGACGGCAACTTTCTATCGGGACTTTGACGATGCCTCACTCCGTCTGATGACCGCATATGAGCTGTCGTGGTCGACGCCGGCGCACATCAATGTCTGCGATTGCTACTTGTTCTCTGTCCTGGCCTCGGCTCACGATTCCGACGCCTCGACCAATGCCCTTGGCGCCATCGACAAGATTTCCGCCAGGCGGGAGAAAATCGCGGAGTGGTCGGCGCTCAATCCCGCAACCTTTCGCAACAAGCTGTTGTTTGTGGATGCCGAACTGGCGCGCTTGCGGGGCAACGGCTTGCTCGCACTGAAATGCTACGAGCAGTCCGCGAGTGCGGCCGCAACGGGTGGTTTCATCCACGAACAGGCCCTGGCGCACGAGTTCGCCGGCATGCTGTGCGAGGCCAATGGCCTTCAACTGTCGGGACAGCAGCATTTCCGATCCGCGCACGATTGCTACCGGCGGTGGGGGGCCACCGGAAAGGTCCGCCATCTGGAGGCACTGCACCCCTTCCTGACCAGCGAACCCGTTCAGGACACCGCCACGTCCGCCAACGGGGGACAGATCGCGCTCGATATGGAAATCGGGATGAAGACGGCCCAGGCGCTCTCGGAGGAGACCACCCTGGACCGCCTCCTGGAAACCTTGATGAGCAACATGATTGTTCATGCCGGCGCCCAATACGGGCTCCTGCTGCTGATGCGGGAGGGCAAGCCGGTCATCGAAGCCGTTGGCCGGATTGTCGGGTCCGACGTGATCGTGGACATTGCCCAATCCGCCCCCACTGCCCGCTCCATTCCCATCTCGGTTTTGAACAGTGTCGTGAAATCCAAACAGCCTCTGTCGCTGGCGGATGCGCAAACCGATGCGCCGGAGATCCACAGGGCAGGACTGGCCGAACGCTCGGTGCGCTCGCTGCTCTGCCTGCCGCTCATGCGCCATGGGGTCTTGATCGGGATCCTCTATCTGGAGAACAATCTGGCACCGGGCGTGTTCAGCGCCAGCCGGATCTCGATGATCGAGATCCTCGCGCCGCAAGCGGCGATTTCGATCGAGACCGCGCGGCTCTATTCCGAGCTGGTGGCGGAGAATGCGCGCCGGGCACAGACGGAGACCGCTCTTCGCAACGCGCGCGCGGATCTCGCTCGGACCTCGAACTTGACGATCATGGGCACGTTAGCGGCGTCGATCGCCCATGAGATCAATCAGCCGCTCGCCAGCATGGTGTCCCACGCCGGGGCCGGATTGCGATGGCTCAAGCGGGAGACGCCGGACATCTCCGAGGCGATCCAGGGACTGGAGAGCATCCAGAAGGTCGGGCTCGGCGCCGCGGAGATCGTCCGGGCGCTTCGCGCGCTGGCCAAACAGGCGCCGGCGGAACTCCAACCAACGTTGATGGACAAACTGATCAGCAATGTTCTTCGCCTCACCGAGGCGGAGATCCTGGAGCACGAAGTGCGGGTCACCACGGACCTGGCGGTCGATCCGACGCCGGTGTTTGCCGATCCGGTTCAACTGCAACAGGTCATCCTGAACCTCGTGACGAATGCCGTCGACGCCATGACCCTCGTACCGGTGGAGCGGCGGGAGTTGACGATCACATCGCGTCTTGAAGACATGAACATCGTCGTCTCCGTCCGAGACAACGGCAGCGGGATCACGCCGGATGCGCAGAAGCGGATCTTCGAGGCCTTCTATACGACGAAGTCGAAGGGCATGGGCATGGGTCTGGCGATCTGCCGCTCGATCATGCAAGCCCATAGCGGCTCGCTGGACGTGTCCTCGGCAGAGGGTGGCGGGACCACATTCGTCTTCAAGCTGCCCATTGACGCCGGAGAGTAGGCCCTGGGCGACCGCGCCAGGACGCGCACCGGAGGGCAAATGGACGGTCGGAGTCCCCGGCCGTCCATTTTGATCAGATGCTCACTCAACGTCGGGATCGAATGCCGGACCCCAATGCGGATCCGCGGGGGCGATCAGCGCGCCCTGGTCGGCATTGTGATTCTGGCGCAGCTGCGCGGGCTGCGTCTGGGGTTGACCGAACAGGAACGGGGTATCCTGGGCCGAGACCGCGTATTCCTGGGCGTTCTCGGGGCCGATGGAGGGGCCGGCAAACGCCGCGGTGGCGCTGCCCATGATGAAGAAAGCGGCTCCAAGGACGATGATGTTACGCTTGATGTTCATGTCGCTCACTCCGTTTTGAGTGAGTGAAAGCTAACAAGTTCGCGCGCCGGTGCGTATTCTACGGTGGTGTGCGATGCTAATACTGCAGCCTACCCCGTCGAAACATTCGTATGGCCGCTCGCTCCGGGGGGCCGCCTTTCGGCGGACGTGCGGAGATCGGTGAGCACCTGAGCTCCACCGGCCAAGGCGCTGTCCCATGCCCGCGCACTGGCGTGGCCTGGACGGCGCGTCGCCCTTAGCAAATCCGCGGGTGTGACGGGCGTGCGGCGCCCCCCTGGATGTCCGCCCGTTGAGCGTGCGTATCGCGCCAACCGACGTGTCTTGGGGAAATACAGGCGTGCAATGCTGGTCCAGCATGCGCATGGGTGGGCGTTGGCGTGGCTCGGAAATGAATGACATCGACGTTGTCTTGGTGATGCTGCTCGGCGTGGTTGCCAGCCATTGGCTGGCGCGGGCCCTTGGCGATCGCATCGCCATGCCCTTGGTCCAGATTGCCACCGGCGCGGCGATTGGCTTGGCCACGGGAGTCGGCCGCCAATTGCATCCAGACCTGTTCTTCCTCCTGTTTCTACCACCCCTGCTGTTCCTCGACGGATGGCGGGTGTCCCGGGAGGACCTGCGCGAGAACATGACCACCATCCTGTCGCTCGCGGTGGGACTGGTGTTCTTCACCGTTCTCGGGGTCGGGCTGCTGCTTCATGCGATGATCCCGAGCCTGCCGCTGTCGGTCTCGTTCGCCCTTGCGGCGGTGCTCTCGCCGACGGACGTGGTCGCCGCGACCGCGATGATGCAGAATGTGGCCATTCCCACGCGCCTGCTCCGCATCCTTCAGGGCGAGGCCTTGTTCAACGATGCCTCGGGGCTCGTGTGCCTGCGGTTCGCCGTATCCGCCACCCTCACCGGAGCATTCTCTCTCTGGGACTCCATCGCGGCCTTTGCGTGGATCGCCGTCGCGGGTATCGCCATCGGCCTTGCCACCACCTGGGTGGTCACCACGCTGAAGATCAAGGTGGCGGACCGCTGGGGCGAGAACACCTCGTCGCAGATCCTCATCAGCCTCCTGACGCCCTTTGGCGCCTATCTCCTGGCGGAGCACCTCGGCTGTTCCGGCGTGCTGTCCGCGGTCGCGGCCGGAATGATGATGAGCGAGATGGAGATCAATGGGCGGACGCTCGCCATCACGCGGGTCCGCCGCAGTACCATCTGGGACACGGTGCAGTTCACCTTGAATGGCGTGATCTTTCTCCTGCTTGGGGCGCAAGTGCCGCACATCGTCACGAAGGCGTTTTCGGGAACTGTGGAGAGCGGCCATGTCCAGCCCTGGTGGCTGGCCGTTTACACGCTGGTGATCACCGTCGCCCTGTTTGCCCTTCGCTTCGTGTGGGTGTGGATCACCGTGACGCTGCCGCTGGTCCTCAGGCGCGTGCCTGGGCATGCCCTTCAGCGGCCGAGCTGGCGGCTGGTGGCGGCCATGTCGGCCGCCGGCGTGCGCGGCACCATTACGCTCGCCGGCGCCCTCAGCCTGCCTTTGACCTTGGGGGACGGATCGCCCTTCCCCGCCCGCGATCTCGTGATTTTTCTGGCTGGCAGCGCGATCATCGCATCGCTGTTGCTTTCCAACCTGTTGCTGCCCGTCCTGTTGCGAAATGTTCGCTTGCCCGCCGAACCCAATGACGACGCAGCCGAGGGCCGGGCGCGCAAAGCTGCAGCAGACGCGGCGCTTGCGGCCATCACCGCAACCAATGCCCAGGGCCAGCCCGCTGAAAATGCCATTGAAGCTGCGGCATGCGTTGCGGACTTCTATCAGCGCCGCCTGCGGCGCCTTCGGCCCACCGTGCCGAGCGCACCGGCGCGCGGCCAGGACCGGCGGGCCGAGGGGCATTTGCATGTGGCCGCCCTCAAGGCTGAACGACAAGTCATCGTGCAGATGGTTCATAATCACGAGATCCGCAGCGATCTCGCACAGAAACTGTTGCGCGAACTCGATCTGCGCGAAGCGCAATACGAGGTCTGACCGCGCTTTGGAGCGTGCAGCACCTCCCGCGCGAAGCAGAATTCAGCGGATGGCGCACTTTGCGATCACGGCCACCAGCGCGAGCAATAAGAGCGCAAGCAGCAGCGCGTCGCGCAGGCTGACCGAGGTGATGACCAACGCGCCGCCGACGACGCCCGCCACGAAAGCAAGCCAGCATGCCAACTGCACGATGGCCGCCGCCGCACGACCTTTTCGACACACGTAATGGGCAAGGGCCTGACCAATGCCAAACAAGGTCCCGGTCAGGAAACTCTTGCCCAGGTCCGCGCCGGAGACCGTATGGTGCAGCACATTCTGCAGACCCATGGCCGCAGCCACCGGCAGCAGAGCGGCAAAGCCGACCTGCGCCTGCGTCAATAGCAAGGCGATCGCGACCAGGCCAAATTCGGCGGCAAGGATCGGCGCCGGCGACGGCCGATCGAATTGGCTGGCGATGACAGTGCCGGCAAATGCCCCGAGAACGAAGACGGCGATCACGCATCCGCTTTGGAAAACAACCGCCATATTTCCCTGCGCCAGGTCCACGCCGAGACGGGTGCTGTTGCCGCTCATGAATGACACATAGAGGCCGGACAGCTGCATATAGCCGATGGCGTCGAGGAAGCCGGCAAACGCCGTCGTCGTCACCGCAAACAGAAACGGCATGTCTGGAAAGCGTGACGCGGCCTGCTGCGCTTCTTCCGTCTGATCCAGCATTTCGGTTTCCTTGAAGCCCGAGCACGCCGCCGCGCGCGGAGGAGCGCGCCATGTGGGGCTTGCCACAGTCTCGGACCCGCCGTCGTCGCGTCTATCGCGTTCCTGGGCCTGATTTCCCGTTCGCACGGGCCGGCCCGGCCGTCGGCCCACAGTGATGCGCCATGGGCCGAGGGCGGCGACCGCCACGCGCAGCGATTCCAGATTCGCACGATTATCCGGCCGTCGCCGGCTTCCAGTGATGCGCCGCTCACCTATAACTGTGGCTTACCTGCGCCATCCTGGCTTCGGCAGGCGGAAACTTCCGTTGCGTCATAACGGAGACTGTAGTGACGAAGCCTGACGCCAGCGACCTGAAGATGCAGTTTGACCAATTCGGGTTTTCGTTGATCGGCACGCGCGACTTTGCCCTATATCGCGGCATGGCGGACGGCACTCCCGTTCTGCTCAAGGTCTCCGCCCGCTCCGACCAGGCGGCCGACCATGCCGCGCAACTTGCACGAGAATCACAGATCGCATCGCAGGTGCACGGCGACTGGGCTGTCGCCCCCTTGGAGTTGACCTACGCCCAGGGGCGCACGGCTCTGCTGCTGAAAGACCCGGGCGGCGTTCCGCTCTATGCAATCGATGCCACTGCCTTCAGTCTGGCCGATCGCCTCCGTCTCGCGCTCGGCATCGCACAAGCGGTGCGGGGAATGCATGCGGAGAATATCCTCCATCGGGAGATCCGGCCGGAGAACATCCTGGCGGATATGGTCAGCGGCCGAGCCTGGCTGATGGGGATCAGCCAGGCTCGGCCGGTCTCCTTGCCGCCCCAAGCCGAGTCCGGCGAGTGGCCCGCCGGCCTTGCCTACGTGGCTCCCGAGCAGACCGGGCGCACGGCCGCCGTGCCTGACGCCCGATCGGACCTGTATGCGGTCGGAATGGTCCTTTACGAACTGCTCTCGGGCCGGCTGCCGTTCCAGGCGCGTACGCCCATGGAGTGGATCCACTGCCATCTGGCACGAGAGCCGCGGCTGCTGCACGAGCAGGACCCTGCCATCCCGGTACAAGTCGGCCTGATCGTATCGAAGCTGTTGCGCAAATCTCCGGACGAACGCTACCAATCCGCGAAGGGCCTGGAAGCGGATCTGCTGCGTTGCGTGAGCGCTGGGCAAAGCGGAACAGGCGAGATCTTTCCCCTGGGACGGTTCGACCCCGCATCCATGCTGCGCCATAGCGGCTCCGTCATCGGCCGAAATCCCCAATTGGATGCACTTTTCGAGGCTTTCGAGGTGGTCGCCTCCACGGGACGCTCGGCCGCCGTGCTGGTCTCCGGGGATGCCGGCGTTGGCAAGACCGCGCTGGTGGAACAGCTTCGGCGCCTCCTGGAGCCCGCGCGCGTTGTCTTCGCAACGGGTAAGTCCGATCCGGTCAACACCGACGTGCCGTACTCGGCGCTCCGGAGCGCGCTCCGTGCGCTCATCGTCCGGCTTCTCGGCGAAGATCATGCCAGTCACGAGGTGACGAAAGCCCACCTGCGGCGGGTGCTGGGAGACAATGGCGCGCTGTTGGCATCGCTGGTGCCGGAGGTCGAGACCATCATTGGGAAGACCCAGCCGGAGGTGGTCTCTCAGGAGCATGCAAGCCGGCGTATCATCGCGGCGATCCGGCAGTTGCTGACTTACTTCACGTCCAATGGGCGGGTGCTGGTTCTGTTCATGGACGACCTGCAGTGGGCCGACGCCGGCACCATCGAGCTGCTGTGTCATCTCACCGAACGGAGCGACAGCGATCGCATCGTCGTCATCGGCGCTCTGCGTCCCGCCACGGCCGAGACGGCAGTGAATGCGCCACGGGAACGGCAGCTCTCGCGCCTTGGCCAGACCGCGCGGCACATCCGCCTGGCGCCGCTCGAGCCATGCGCCGTGCAGGAACTCGTCGCCAACCTCATCCAGGTTGATGCGGATCATGTCAGCGCGCTTGCGGCCCTGGTGGGGGCGAAGACCGGCGGCAATCCGTTTTCGATCGGCCAATTCCTTTTCAGCCTCGCCGATGATGGGCTTCTGACCTACGACTCCGCTCTGGCGCGATGGACCTGGGACGAGCCGGAGATCGCCAAGCGGACCCTGACTGATGACGTCGCGCTCCTTCTGTTGACCACCCTGAGGAAGCTCTCGCCCGCGGGGCTCAGAGCCCTTGAATGGTTGTCCTGCCTCGGCTCCGACGTGCGCGATACGCTCGTTGACGGCGCCGCGCCCGCCGATGCGCCGGCCCTGCGCGCGGCCTTGATGGAGGCGATCCAGTCCGGCTTCCTTCTCCGGCACGAGAATGGCTATCGCTTCCCGCACGACCGCATCCGGGACGAAGCCTATGGGCAAATGGCCCCGCGGGTCCGCGCCGCCCATCATGCCCGGATCGCAGCGGCGCTCCTGGAGCAGTTCAACGACGGCGCCGCTGACATCTCGATTTATGACGTCGCCGCGCATTTCAATCTGGCTCACCCCATCGCCCCCGCGCTGGTTGATCCCGTTCTGGGTGCGTCGTTGAACCTGGTCGCCGCGCGGCAAGCCAAGGCATCCAATAATTACCCATCGGCCCTGAGCTATTGCCGGCACGGCACCCGCATGCTGCCGGGAGCCCCATCGTCCGCTGCCCCCAAGCTGATGCTTGGGCTCAACATGCTGGCGGCGGAATGCGAAATCCTCACGGGCGAACGCGAGGCGGCGGATGCACGCCTGTCGGCGATGGCCGATCAGACCGCCGACCTGCTGGAGCTCGGTGCCATCACGCGGCTGCGCGTGTCTCTGTTCACGGCAATGGATCGCTCCGACGAAGCGGTGAGCATCGGCCTTGCCTATCTTGAGCGCCTCGGCCCCACGTGGTCGCCGCAGCGGGGAACGCCAATCGGCGCTGAGTATGCCGACCTCATGGCGCGGCTCGGCGGACGTCCCATCGAAAGTCTGGTGGATTGCCCACGAATGTCCGACCCGGTGTTCGAGGAGGCGGTCGACGTGCTCGCGGAAGTGATGTCGCCGGCCTCCTTCATCGATCGCGACCTCCACGGTCTGATCCCGCTGCGAATGGCCAACCTCAGCCTTGAGCATGGCCTGGCGGAAGCCTCCTGCTTCGCCTTCGTGCATCTGGCCATGGTGATCGGCCCCGCCTTTGGCGATTACGAGGTCGCCTTCCGCTTCGGGCAGCTTGGGCTTGAGCTGACGTCCCGCTCCGGGTTCGCGCGCTTCAAGCCGAAAGTGCTGATGTGTTTCGGCAATCTGGTCCTGCCCTGGAGCCGACCGGCGCGGGAGGGGCGGCCGCTGATCCGTGCGGCGTTCGATATGGCGAAGACCAGCGGCGACGTGAATTTCGCCGCCTATAGCTGCAACAATCTCGTTTCCAACATGCTTCTGGCCGGGGATCCGCTGCCCCATGTGGAGGCGGAGATCCAATGGGGCCTTGCCTATGCCGAGAAGGTCGGGCTGGGACGCGTGAGCCTCATATTGAAGTCCCACAGGATGCTGGTGCGGGCGCTGCGCGACGGCGCTGCAACGCCGGTGACAGCCGCCATGGAGGAAGCGGAGGTGGAAGCATCATTCGCCGGCGATCCGCGCCTTGCGGTGGCCGAATATTGCTATTGGGTTCGCACGCTTCAGGCACGTGTGCTGGACGGACGATATGAACAGGCGCAGGACGCCGCGACCCGCGCGCATGCGCTCATGTGGACCTCTCCCTACTTTCTGGAGACGGCGGGGTTTCATCTTTACGCCGGGCTTGCCCTCACGCTCCCGGAACGGGGCGCGGCGCCGTCATCGGCGGCCACGTTGCAGAAGGTCACCTTTCACCGCGATCAGGCCGCGGTGTGGAACCGCTCGTGCCAGGCGAATTTCGGGACACCCTTCTTCCTGCTCGACGCGGAACTGGCCCGTATTGAGGGTCGTCGCGCCGATGCGGCCGACCTCTACGAACAGGCGATCGCGTGTGCCCGTCGCTTTGAGCAACCCCATCTCGAGGCGCTCGCCAGCGAATGCGCCGGCGCCTTCTGCCATCAGTTCAATCTCGCCATCGCCGCCGAAGGCTATATGCGGAATGCCGCCGAGAGATATGACAAATGGGGTGCCACCCGGAAGGCGCGGCAGGTGTGGCCGCAGGGCGTGCCCGATCGCGCGCCCATGGCGGAGCGGGTCTTCGGATCGCTCGGGGACAGCTTCGACATCGGGACGGTCCTGCGCTGCTCCCAGGCCCTGTCCGAGGAGATCGTCCTCGAGCAGCTGATCAAGAGGCTGCTGCAGCTGGCGCTGGAGAATGCCGGCGCCGACCGGGGTGCCCTCTTGCTGCTGAAGGAGCAGCACCTGCAGGTCATCGGCACTGCGGAAGCGCGCGACACCAGCGTGGTCATTCATGTACCGGCCCTCCCCTCGGCCGCGCAGGCGCTACCGACCGCACTGATCAACCGAGTGGCGCGCACCCGGCGCAGCGTCATCCTCGACACGGCCCGGAATCCGTCGGAACCGGACGGCGACCAATCGCCGACTGGCGCGGCCCGCTCCATTCTTTGTGTGCCGCTGCTGAAGCGCGGGGACCTGATCGGCGTCCTCTATATGGAGAACCAGCTATCCCCCAACGTCTTCTCCACGGAGCGCCTCAGCATCCTCGAAATGGTCGGCATTCAGGCGGCCATCTCCATCGAGAATGCACGGCTCTATGAGGAGCTGCAGCAGGATGTCGCCCGGCGAATTGAGGTCGAGGAGGACCTGCGGCGCAATCGGGCCTTCCTGGCCGCTGCCCAGCAGGTGAGCGGTGTGGGAAGCTGGTATTGGGACGAGAGCGCCCACACCGTCGTGTGGTCCGACGAACTGTTCCGGCTGCTCGGCTTTGATCCGGCGGTGAGCGCGGCTTCGTTCGAGCATCTCTGGACACGCATTCATCCCGATGATCTCGACGGCGCCCGCAAGACCATAGATGCGGGCTTGCAGGCCCAGAGCCGATGCGCTGCGACCTTCCGCGTCGTGCTCCAGGACGGCACCGTGCGCCACATCGAGAGCATCTGCACACCCGTTCCGCGGCCGACGCAACGACGCTTCGACTTTGTCGGCACCTTGATGGATGTGACCGAGCGTCGGCAGGCGGAGGAGAGCTTGCAGATTGCGGAGGCGGAACTGGCGCGCGTGTCCCGCCTGACCACCATGGGGCAGCTCATGGCCTCCATTGCCCATGAGGTCAACCAGCCGTTGGCGGCCATCGTCACCAATGCGAGCGCGGGCGTGCGTTGGCTCGACCGCACCCCACCCGAGGTGGACGAGGCGAAGGCACTCCTGGCCCGGATCGCGGAACAGGGAAAGCGCGCCGGCGACATCATCCGCGGCTTGCGGGGGCTTGCCAACAAGTCGAGCACTGAGATGGCGGTGTTCCAGCTCAAGGACGCGCTGGACGAGGTACTCGCCCTGACCGGAGCGGAGATCCGCCGGCACCGCGTTACCCCGGTGGTGAACCTCACGCCGCCACATCCCCTCGTCTACGGAGACCGGGTCCAGATCCAGCAGGTGCTGATCAATCTGGTGATGAATGCGGTGGAGGCGATGATGTCCAGCGCGAGGCCCCGCGTGCTGTCCATCACATCGGAACCGATGGAAAATGAGCGCCTGCGCATCGAGATCACCGACACGGGCATGGGACTGAGCTCGGGAGATGCCGAGCGCATCTTCGAGGCCTTCTACACCACGAAAGCAACGGGCATGGGCATGGGCCTTTCCATCTGCCGATCCATCGTGGAGGCGCACGGCGGGCGCCTCACCGCGGCGCGCCGAAAGGCTGGGACGGTGTTCTGCTTCTCCCTGGCAACCCGCGCCGGCGAAGCCGAGTGATCAGATGCCGGGAGACACCGGGCGGTGTTGACGCGTCCGTTTCCAGCCCTGCGGCGTGAGGATGTGGGAAATATCCCCCGGCCGACCGCGCCGTCGCTTTGTGGGCTCGTGCGGGCAGTGCCGAAGGGAGCTGCGATACGCGATCGTGCACACCGCAGCCAATGGAAGGGGGGCGCATCTGAGGGGGACATCGCGCGTGGGGCGCCTCGCGATCGGCTCGTGGGAGGCGTTGAGAGCTGGATGATCCAAGCCGCGCGGCACTTCAGGCGATCCGGCGGCGTCTCCATGCCCGTCGCAATGGACGGCCAGATTGCTCGGCCGTCCATTCTTGCGATCTCGCCCTCACTCGACGTCGGGATCGAAGGCCGGACCCCAATGCGGATCGGCCGCACCGATCAGCGAACCGATGCCGTTCTGCGCGCTCACCTTGGGCGCGGCGTAGCTCTGCTTCGCCACCTTCACCTGCGGCATGAAGAACAGCGGGCGCAGGGTCTCCTGGGCCGAAACGGCGTACTGCTGGCGATTGATGGGGCCGAAATTGTCGGCGAAGGCCGTCGTGGACAGACCCATGAGTGCAATGGCAGCGCCAGCGGCGAGAATTTTCCGGTTGATGTTCATGTCTCTCACTCCATTTGTGTGACTACAAACTAGCGATCGAGCAGACGTTCTGGAATTCTACGTCGGTTTGACGAAAACACATGACAGGATGTCTCGTTCATACGATCGTATAGCCTATCCTCCAGTTTTGACCTCGACTGTCTCACCGCGTCGTGCGCCATGGACACGCATCGACAGAAAGCAAAGAGTTGCTGACCTCCGGTGCATGTATCGGATTGGATTGCGATCGCCATCGACGGCATGAATGCCTCGGGCCCGTCTGAGTGCCGGGAGAAGCAATGGGGGCACCCACAGGCCATCCAGGGCGATAGCGATGTCTGGAGCAGCCCTCAGGCGAACCGTATCAGCCCGGCACCTTGCCTGACGGACGATCCCAGGCGGACGTGGCTACCTGTGCGGTGGCATCCAGGGGCGGGAAGCGAGCCGGACATGGCCCCACGGCAAGCCGGGCGCGCAACGCATTTCGCCGCGTCTTCAAACCGTGCAACTTCTAAATCTTGTTCTATCGCGCTTTCTGCACCGAAGCCGGTATCCACTCTGCGCGAAAGCGCTAGTGAGCCAGCGCCGATTGCTGCAGGGCGACATCCAAGTGCTCGATGATCGCCTGGCCGTCAAACGGTTTGCCGAGGAAGCCCACCGCGCCTGCTGCCTTCGCCCGTCGTCGCACCGCGTCCTCGGGAAAGGCGGTGATGAAGATCACCGGTATGCCCGCATCGCGATCGAGCAAGACCTTCTGAAGGTCAAGGCCGCTCATGCCGGGCATTTGAATATCCGAGATCACGCAAGCTGTTTCCTGCAACATGGACGACGCGAGAAACGCCTCCGCCGATGCAAACGTCAATGCCCGCAATCCCAGTGAGCGCACGAGGCTGCTGATGGCCACACGCACGGATTCGTCGTCATCGACAATGGAGATGATAGGGGGAATCGACAAAGACACATCCTCGGACGCGGAGCGCCCATACGATAGTTTCGGCGCGACCCGAACACGACAATGCCCGAGTGGAGCGCTATTAAAAATTATACGGAAGTTTGTCGCGTTTAGCGCTTCGGTCTGTCCTCGCAAAGCAACTCGGCAAAACGCAGCAGATCGGCGAGTGAACGCGACGGCATCTTCTGCATCACGTCACCACGATGAATTTTGACGGTGATCTCGCTGAGCCCAAGTTCGGCTGCACTCTGCTTAATCATCGGCCCTGATGTCACCAGAGCCATGACCTCATGCTTCCTCAGGGTGAGGGAGGCGCTCAGGGCCTGGAGTGCCACCATGGCCTCCGCGCCATCGCGCGCCGTGCGGCCCCGGTCGATGGCGAGCAGGACCGCGTCCGGCATATCCTGAACGCGGAATGGCGTGATCACGAAGTCGACCGCACCCGCCTTCATCGCGGGGACGGACAGGGGGATGCTGGCTTGGCCGGTCATGGAGATGAGGACATGGGCCGATCCGCACGCCCCGCGGTGAGCCGGTGGGTCTGACCGAGCAGGAGCTCTGCTCAAGAGCGCAATGATGGGCCGCTGGGGAGTGGGCAGATCTAAGCAGACGGCAAGTCATCACCCCGCCGCACGCCGTCCGCGCCATACCTAGGTATGACGCTCCGTGCCGAAGTGATGATCGTGCATGACCAGCGTTCAATATTCGGCGATAACGCAGAGGCGTAGTCTTCAGTCAACAAATGGAGTGAAGACCATGCTCACGCTGACCAAATTGATCATCCTTGGCATCGCGATCTCCATCGCGACCCCTTTCACCCACGCCTTCGCCGCGCCCTTGATAGATACGCAGGATCCGCACCCCTATGCGGTCTGCGTGATCGACGACGAAGTGCCCCAGCCCTCCGCGCTGATGGCTGCGACGGCCACCTGCTATTCCGGCTCCAGTACCGCCGCGGCGCAGAAGGCCGGCCTCCTCAATCCGCCGCCACGGGCAGACCATCGGCGGGGATGAACTTGGCGAAGCTGGCGACCACTTCGTCTCACGTTATCTGAGATCGGAAGAGCTGCTCAGCAGGGTCAAGTCCATCGGTGTCCTGCGCAACGATCGTGGATATACGCAAATGACTGCCACCTTGAAAGTCTTCCTCGTCTCCGGCTCGCTGTTGATCCTTGGGATTGGCGGCGTACTCACATCCACTCTGGATGCACCCGCACGCGTTTCCATGAGCGCTCCGGCATTGAGCGTGGGGTGACGCGGGACGCAACCGTCGGAGAAGGATGTGCCAATGGCCCCCGCCCCCATGCCACGCGCCCGAGCCCCGCGGGTTGAGCACCATGTGCAGTTCTGGTCCGCGAGCGTCCTGCTCGTCGCGGCCATGGGGTTGGTTGTGATGCCGCGCCCTGCGCTTGCACAGGCCCGCCCGCCCGTGCCGGTGACCATCTCCGCGCCGGTAGCAGCCGATGTCCCGATCTATCAGAGCGGCATCGGCACGGTGCAGGCCTTCAATACGGTGAAGATACAGTCCCAGGTGGATGGGCAGTTGCAGAAGATCGCCTTCGTGGAGGGGCAGAAGGTCAAGGCCGGGGATCTGCTGGCGGTGGTTGACCCCAGCCTGTTTCAGGCGGCGCTCGACCAGGCGATCGGCAAGACGCAGCAGGACCAGGCGTCGCTGGCCAATGCGGAGACCATGCTCAATCGCGACCAGCAGCTCGGCGCGCGCGATTTCGCCAGCCAGCAGACCGTCGATACGCAATACAGCACCGTCCAGCAACTCAAAGCACAGATCCTGCAGGACAATGCTGCCGTCAGCAGAGCGCGAAGCCAGCTGGCCTACACCCAAATTACCTCGCCCATCGACGGGCGCACCGGCTTCCGCCTGGTGGACGTGGGCAACATCGTCCATCCCTCGGATGTCTCCGGCATCGTGGTGGTGACGCAGACACAGCCGATCTCGGTCATTTCCACGTTGGCGGAGGAGGCCCTGCCCGCGGTGCGCGCGGCGCAGAAGGCCGGCCCCGTGCCGGTGATCGCCTTGGACAAGGCCGGACAGAAGCTCGCCGATGGCACGCTCGCGCTGGTGGACAATGAGATCTCCGCGCAAAGCGGGACCATCCAGCTGAAATCGACCTTCGCCAATGCCGACGAGGCGCTCTGGCCCGGCCAGTATGTGCAGATCCAGGTGCTCACCGACACCATCCGCACGGCGTTGACCGTCCCCTCCACCGCCCTTCAGCGGGGGCCGGATGGGATGTTCGTCTATGTCATCGACGCGGGAGAGGTGGCTGCGAGCCGCCCGGTCCGGGCGGGCCAGATCTCCGGCGGCACGGCGGTGATCGAAGCGGGCCTTGCGGCCGGCGAGCGGGTCGTGACCTCAGGGCAATATCGCTTGGCGCCGGGGCTCAAGGTCGAGACCACCAGCGCTGCCGCTGGGGGCGGCGGTGCCAGCACGCCTCCGGCGGAGTAGGGCCATGTCCATCTCAGCATGGTTCGTGCGCCACCCCATCGGCACGTCACTCGTCATGGCCGGCATCCTCGCGGTCGGGGCAGCGGCATTCCCGCTCCTGCCCGTGGCGCCCATGCCGCAGATCGACTTTCCCACCATCCAGGTGACGACGCAGTTGCCGGGCGGCAATCCACAGACCATGGCGTCGTCGGTCACGCAGCCGCTGGAACGGCAATTCGGCGAGATTCCCGGTGTGGCCCAGATGACCTCCATCAGCACGCTCGGGGCCAGTTCGATCACCTTGCAGTTCGATCTCAGCCGCAACATCGACGGCGCCGCGCAGGACGTGCAGACCGCGATCAATGCCGCCGCGGCCCAGCTCCCCAGTACGCTCCCGGCGCCGCCCACCTATCGCAAGGTGAATCCCGCCGATCCGCCGATCCTGGTGCTGGCCATGAGTTCGGACACCTTGCCGATCACCCAGGTGGACGACTACGCCGAAAACGTCATGGAGCAGCGCATCAGCCAGGTTTCCGGCGTGGCGCTGGTGACCGTGCTGGGCCAGCAGAAGCCCTCGATCCGCGTGCAGGTGGACCCGGGCAAGATCGCCGCGCTCGGCCTGTCGCTGGAGGACCTGCGCACAACCATGCTGGACACCACCACCAACGAGGCGAAGGGCACCATCCAGGGCGGCGTTCACACCTTCACGCTCTACGACAACGACCAGATCCTCGATGCCGCGCCCTGGAACGAGCAGATCATCGCCTATCGCAACGGCGGCCCGGTACGGGTGCGCGACATTGGCGGGGCGGTGGACGCGCCGGAGAACACGCAACTGGCCGCCTGGGCCAATGGCAAGCCCGCCATTCTGCTCGCCGTGTTCAAGCTGCCGGGGGCGAACGTCATCGACACCGTGAACCAGATCAAGGCCGAGATGCCGCGCCTGCAGGCGGCGGCACCGCCGGCGATCCGGTTCTCGATCCTCAGCGACCGCACCCAGACCATCCGGGCGGCCGTCGGCGACGTGGAGTTCACCCTGGTGCTCACCATCGCTCTGGTGGTGATGGTGATCTTCATCTTCCTGCGCAGCCTCTGGGCCACCGTCATCCCCAGCATCACGGTGCCGCTGGCGCTGGTGGGCACGTTCGCCCTCATGTACCTGCTGGGCTTCAGCCTGGATAACCTGTCCTTGATGGGCCTGAGCATCGCCGTGGGCTTCGTCGTGGACGATGCCATCGTGATGCTGGAGAACATCCACCGCCATCTGGAAATGGGCAAGACGCCGCTCCAGGCCGCTCTCGATGGCGCTGGCGAGATCGGATTCACCATCCTGTCCATCAGCCTGTCCCTCGTGGCGGTATTCATTCCGCTGCTGCTCATGAGCGGCATCGTGGGGCGGTTGCTGCGCGAGTTCGCCATCACCGTCACCATGACCATCGCGGTCTCGGCGTTCGTGTCCCTGACGCTGACCCCCATGATGTGCGCCCTGTTCCTGCGGCCCGAGGCGGGGCAACGCCACGGCCGCCTCTACATGGCCTCGGAACGGGCCTTCGAGGCCCTGCTGGCCGGCTATCGCATCACGCTCGATGGCGCGCTGCGCCATCACCGGGCGACCTTCTGCGTCTTCCTCGGCACTTTGGTCGCCACCGGCTATCTGTTCATCCACATCCCCAAGGGCTTTTTCCCGATCCAGGACACCGGCCTGATCCTCGGCATTTCGGAGGCAGACCAGGGCATCTCCTTTGCCGACATGGCCCGGCACCAGCGCGCATTGGGGGAACTGGTGGCACAGGATCCCGATGTGGCCACCGTGGGCATGAATATCGGCGCCCTGCCGGGCCAGACCATGAACAACGGCAAGATGTTCATCACCCTGAAGCCACGGGATCACCGCGAAGCATCGGCCACCGACATCATCCGGCGGCTGAACGCCCGGCTGGCGGGCGTCGAGGGCGCGGCGCTGTTCATGCAGCCGGCCCAGGATATCAATGTGGGCGGCCGCCTGGCGCGCACCCAATTCCAGTACACGCTGCAGGATGGGAATTTCGACGAACTGAGCCTGTGGGCGCCGAAGATGCTGGCCAAGCTGCGCACGCTCGCGCCCCTCGCCGATGTGGCCACCGACCAGCAGAACGGCGGCCTCACCGAAACCTTGACCATCGACCGCGCCCAGGCAGCACGCTACGGCATCACCCCGAGCCTGATCGACAATACGCTCTACGATGCCTTCGGCCAGCGGCAGGTCACCCAGTATTTCACCCAGTTGAACAGCTATCACGTGATCCTGGAACTGGCCCCGGATGCCCAGCGCTCCCCCGATGCGCTGAACCATCTCCAGATCCGCTCTCCGCTTACGGGCGAGCAGGTGCCGCTGAACCAATTGGTGCAGTTCACCAGCGCGCCGACAGGCTATCTGTCCATCAATCACCAGAGCCAGTTTCCATCGGTGACCCTGTCGTTCAATCTCGCGCCCGGCCATGCGTTGAGCGAGGCGGTGGCAGCGATCCAGACCGCCGAGCGGGACCTTGCCATGCCGGCGACGGTGATCGGCACGTTCCAGGGCAATGCCCAGGCGTTCCAGAATTCGTTGGCGAGCGAGCCCATCCTGGTGGGCGCGGCGCTGGTGGTGATCTACATCATCCTGGGCGTGCTCTATGAGAGCTACGTCCACCCCCTGACCATCCTCTCCACTTTGCCGTCAGCGGGCCTCGGCGCGCTCGCGACGCTGTGGCTGTTCGGTTTCGATTTCAGCGTGATCGCACTGATCGGCGTGATCTTGCTCATCGGCATCGTCAAGAAGAACGGGATCATGATGGTGGACTTCGCCATCGCCGGTGAGCGCGAGCAGGGCCTCACGCCGGAAGCGGCGATCCGGCGGGCCTGCCTGCTGCGCTTCCGCCCGATCATGATGACCACCCTGGCGGCGCTGCTGGGCGGCGTCCCGCTGATGCTCGGGCATGGCACCGGCTCGGAACTGCGCCAGCCGCTGGGATACGCCATCGTCGGCGGACTGATCGTCAGCCAAGCGCTCACCCTCTACACTACGCCGGTCATCTATCTCTATCTCGACCAGGTCAACCGCCGGGTCTCCCGGCGCCGACCGAGTGCAGACCCGCATCTGCCGGCAGCCCCCGCGCCAGCAGAGGCTACGCCCCCATAGGGCCGGCGTCCCATCGACGCGCACCATCCGGCTTACGCAAATCCCTTGAGCTGCAATTCAGACCCAGCAGGCGCTGCAACGCGCACGGATCGCAGCGTTGGACGCCCAGCGGATCGCGTTCGGTGCGGTGGCAACGCAAAGCAGGGAGGAACGGGATCGCCAGCGCTCGCGGGTCCAGGGGAGATCGCAGGCACCACACCTCCAGCAGGCCACCGCCAGTGCCCCGTGTCCCTGCGGGAAGTCACAGATGGAAATGCTCGTGATCGCACCGCTCGCTATGGCACGGCGGCGCGAGCGCGCGGCAGCCGGCAGCAATCCCTAGCGTTCTCTCTGTGCGCAGATATAGCCAACGAAACACGCGGAATTGTCCCTCGTGGCGATCCATTCGGGGCGGAGCATGTTCTCGACGTAGCAGTAACGGGAATCGGAAACATAGCGCTGATACGTGGATGGTGAATCCTCCATCACCACCGCGCCGCGCTGGCTCACCAGCGCTGCGGCCGCTGAGCATGTCAATTTATAGGCCGCAGGTAGCGCATGGGCTTCTGCCGTTGCGGTGAGAATGAGCAGGACTGAGAGTAACGGTATTCTCATATTGCACCTTGCTACAGATCTATTTGGAATGGGATCGAATAACAGTGCTATGCTCGTACATTTCCGGTACTCGTTGAGTACGCACAACGAGCCAAGCATGCGGATTCGGCGCATATGCATGCGGAGATTTTCCGCTGGCGCCCATGTCGGTCGGCGAACGGCGCCCCCCCCCCAACAAATAGCAACACCCTGAAGGGCAGGCCCAAATCTACAGACGATCCGGCCGCGCAATTCTGGGCAGCATTGTCAGCGTCAGGCCTGGGAGAGCCTGATGGGCCTAAAGGGATCTCTCGCCACACATCACGCCGCATAGCGGGCATGGCCGCGGCAGCGACCCTGGGCGTGCTGCGGACACGGCTTTCCCGCCGGCATGGGCGGGAAAGCGCGCGTTGCGGTCCTATGCGTGCGGGTGCGTTTCACACGGGTGAAAGACCACGCACGGGTGGATGCCGATCAGCCCTTCACGAACGCCAGCAGGTCCGGATTGATGACGTCAGCGTGGGTCGTCAACATGCCGTGCGGATAGCCGGGGTAGATCTTGAGCTTGTTGTTCCGGAGCAACTTGGCCTGGAGCAGAGAAGCGTCCTCATATGGGACCACCTGGTCATCGCTGCCCTGCAAGATCAGGGTGGGCACCGTGATGGCCTTCAGGTCGTCGGTCTGGTCGGTTTCCGAGAAGGCCTTGATGCCCTGATATTGCGCCAGCGCCCCACCCATCATTCCCTGGCGCCACCAATTGTCGATGATGCCCTGGGAGATCTTCGCGCCAGGCCGGTTGAAGCCGTAGAACGGACCGGACGCCACATCGAGATAGAACTGGGCGCGGTTGGCTGCGAGCGCGGTGCGAAACCCATTGAACACCTCGATGGGCGTACCACCGGGATTGGCTGCGGTCTTGAGCATGATCGGAGGGACGGAGCTGACCAGCACCGCCTTCGCGACGCGACCCTGCGGCTGGCCATACCGCGCCACGTAGCGGGCGACTTCGCCGCCGCCGGTGGAGTGACCGATATGGACCGCATTCCTCAGGTCGAGATGCTCAACCACGGCCGAGGCATCGGCTGCATAGTGGTCCATATCGTTGCCCTTCGACACCTGCGTCGAGCGACCATGGCCGCGCCGATCATGCGCGACGACGCGATACCCATTTGCGACGAAGAACAGGAGCTGGGCATCCCAGTCGTCGGACGACAGCGGCCAACCATGGTGAAACACGATGGGCTGAGCATCCTTCGGGCCCCAGTCCTTATAGTAGATCTGCGTTCCGTCCCGGGTGGTCAGATACGCACTTCCCTCGTCGCGCTCCCGGCTTGAGCGACCGCTCGCATCCTGAGCCGACGCTGCGCGCGAGAACAGGGGTATTGCCCCCAGCAGAGCGGCTGCGCCGAACATCGCCCGACGGTTCGGCTTGAATGCGGGCGGGGATACTTGCTGGTCCAT
Source organism: Azorhizobium sp. AG788 (assembly GCF_943371865.1). Lineage (GTDB taxonomy): Bacteria > Pseudomonadota > Alphaproteobacteria > Rhizobiales > Xanthobacteraceae > Azorhizobium. The sequence goes on from NZ_CALRWL010000030.1 coordinate 25,649, forward strand.
GTTCAATGCCTCCATTTGTGAAGTAATGGATGAACATTACACATGCGCTTATTTTCAAGACATCCACCATTCGGTCTGTTCTGTAATACATAGGTATGAAATGGATGAATGATGAAGGCGCGCCAAAGGCAGACCGTTCCTGCGTGCGCAGGAGAAATCGCGGCATGGAGGCGCCGGACCCAGGAGGGATCGGCTCCGGATGACGGGCGCGTGCCGGCTCCCTGTCGCCGTGCCCACGGGAGGTGCGAACCGGAGGGGCAGCGCTGGATCCCGGGCTGTCGCGGGTCATTCGCATCGGGGCTGCTCTCATGGCCCCCCTTGCCACCCGGAGCGCGAGGTCTTGGCGATACGGTTCGCGCGCATGACGCGCGCCGCCTCTATACGCCCAGACTCCTCGTTCCCGCGCTGAGAGCGCTCGGCAACATGTAGCCGAGACTGACGGCGAGGAGACAAAGCACGACGGACAGCACGACATTCACCATCGCGCGGCCCGCCTCGCCTGAATGAAGCAATACCAGCGTCTGAAGGCTGAAAGACGAGAATGTGGTGAAGCCGCCGCACAGGCCGACGAGCACAAGTTGGCGATATTCGAGCGGAATCTCCAGCCGCGTATTGCTCGCGAAAAAAGCCGCAAACAGCCCGATCGCAAACGACCCACTTACGTTGATGACAATCGTTCCCCACGGGAATGCATCGCCAAGAAATGATGAGAGCCAGCGATTGAGGCCGAAGCGCATCATGGAGCCGATTGCGCCACCGATGGCGACATATCCGTATGTGAGCATAGTTCCACCTCTCCGCTGACGTCCGCGCGAGTTCGTAGGCGTGCGGCACGGTGCGAAATTCGCACGCGAGGCAGGGGGGTGAAATTCTACGTAGAGCTTTCAGTCTTGAACGAAGGTATGGGGCATATTAGAACATCGATAGCAACGCCGAGAAAAACGCGTCGATGCCCTCCACATCACCAGCGGTCCGGGTGCGGATGGTCCAGAGGTCCGCAGTGCCTCATTCAGCGCGCGCATGGGCAGCGCTTCAACTGTCCGGGCCGGAGGTGGCAGGCTGGCTTGTGCTTCGAGCCGTGATCGTCCGATGTCAGCCGACGGTGCGGATCACATCGCATTGCATCAGCTGCGACCGTCACCGGATGTGGACTGGGAGATGGAGCGGACGCCACCACCAGGGGCGGGAATGGGCTTTCGGCCTGCTCGTGGGGAATGCGCGCGCGAGGGCAATATTGGTGTCCGCAACGGGCGGCGCGCGGCGCTTCGCACTGGCCGATCGCAGGCGTTGCACTCTCGAGGCATGCCGCCTTCGACACGCGATGCCGACGGATCGTCGGCATCGCACCGGTTGGTCCCGACGTGAGACCGACATGGGACCGACAGCCCCGACCGCCCACCGAAATGGGACAGTCGGGGCGATCAGTGGGGATCAGGCCCGATCGAAGCGATCGAGGTTGGTCACCTTGGTCCAGGCGGCGACGAAGTCCTTCACGAACTTCTCGCCTGCGTCGGCGCTGGCATAGACCTCGGCCAGGGCGCGCAGGATCGAGTTCGAGCCGAACACGAGATCCACGCGGGTGCCGGTCCACTTGAGAGCGCCGGTCTTGCGATCCAGGCCCTCATAGATGTCCTTGGCGTCGGAAACCGCCTTCCACTGCGTGTCCATGTCCAGCAGGTTGAGGAAGAAGTCGTTGGTCAGCGCGCCGGGCTTGTCGGTGAGGATACCGTGGGTGGCACCGCCGACATTGATATTGATGGCGCGCAGGCCACCGATCAGGACGGTGGTCTCCGGCGCGGTCAGGGTCAGCAACTGCGCCTTGTCGATCAGGGCCACCTCGGCCGGCACCGCATGGCCGGCCTTCTGGTAGTTGCGGAAGCCGTCCGCGGCCGGTTCCAGCCAGGCGAAGGAGGCGACGTCCGTCTCCGCCTGGGAGGCGTCGGTGCGGCCCGGGGTGAACGGCACCGCCACATCATGGCCGCCGGCCTTGGCCGCCTGCTCCACGCCGGCATTTCCGGCCAGCACGATCAGATCGGCCAGCGAGACCTTCTTGCCGTCGGTGGCGCCAAGATTGAACTCGCCCTGGATACGCTCCAGCGCCTTGAGCACCTTGTCCAGTTGCGCGGGCTGGTTGGCCTCCCAGTCCTTCTGCGGGGCGAGGCGGATGCGGGCGCCATTGGCGCCGCCGCGCTTGTCGCCGCCGCGGAAGGTGGAGGCCGAGGCCCAGGCGGTTCCGACCAGCTCGGAGACGGTCAGGCCCGTGGCCAGGATCTTGGCCTTGAGGGCGGCGGCGTCGGTATCATCGATCAGCGGATGATCGATGGCCGGCACCGGATCCTGCCAGATCAGCACTTCCCGGGGCACTTCCGGCCCCAGATAGCGCGAGCGCGGGCCAAGATCGCGGTGGGTGAGCTTGAACCAGGCGCGGGCGAACGCTTCGGCGAAGGCCTGCGGGTTCTCCAGGAACCGGCGCGAGATCGGCTCATAGATCGGATCAAAGCGCAGCGACAGGTCGGTGGTGAGCATGGTGGGGCGGTGCTTCTTGCCCGGCACATGGGCGTCGGGGATCACGTCGCCGGCGTCCTTGGCCACCCACTGATGCGCGCCGGCCGGAGACTTCTCCAGCTCCCATTCGAACTTGAACAGGTTCTCGAAGAAGAAGTTGCTCCATTGCGCCGGGGTCTGGGTCCAGGTGACCTCGAGGCCGCTGGTGATGGTATCGCCGCCCTTGCCGGTGCCGAAGCTGCTGCGCCAGCCGAGGCCCTGCGCTTCCAGTCCGTCGCCTTCCGGGTCGGCGCCGACATTGTCGGCCGGGCCGGCGCCGTGGGTCTTGCCGAAGGTGTGGCCGCCGGCGATCAAGGCGACCGTCTCCTCGTCATCCATCGCCATGCGGGCGAAGGTGTCGCGGATGTCGAAGGCGGCGAGCAGCGGGTCCGGATTGCCGTCCGGGCCTTCCGGATTGACGTAGATGAGGCCCATCTGCACGGCGGCGAGCGGTTTCTCCAAATTGCGCGAATGCACCTTGCCGTCGGCATCGTCATCGGCCGAGAGCACGGCTTCGCCGGACGGCTTCGTCACGCCCTCGGAGCCGTGGGCATAGCGCAGGTCGCCGCCCAGCCAGGTGGTCTCGCGACCCCAGTAGACGTCCTGATCGGGCTCCCAGGTATCGGCGCGGCCGGCGGCGAAGCCGAAGGTGCGGAAACCCATGGTCTCCAGCGCCACATTGCCGGTGAGGATCATCAGGTCGGCCCAGGAAATCTTCTGGCCGTACTTCTTCTTGATCGGCCACAGCAGGCGGCGGGCCTTGTCGAGGCTGACGTTGTCCGGCCAGCTGTTGAGCGGGGCGAAGCGCTGCTGGCCACGGCCGCCGCCGCCGCGGCCATCGGCCAGGCGATAGGTGCCCGCGCTGTGCCAGGCCATGCGGATGAACAGCGGGCCGTAATGGCCGAAGTCCGCCGGCCACCACTCCTGCGAATCGGTCATCAGATGGCGCAGGTCGTTCTTCAGCGCCTGGTAGTCGAGCTTCTTGAATTCCTCGCGATAGTCGAACGCCGGGTCCAGCGGATCGGACTTCGCCGAATGCTGGTTGAGAAGGTCGACACGGAGCTGGCTGGGCCACCAGTCACGGTTCTGGGTGCCGCCGGTGCCGTGGGCCACCGGGCATTTTCCCGTGCTCACGTCAGTTGTCTCGTTCATGCTTCCCTCCGGTTCAGGCTGCGGAAAGATGGTGACAATCTACCAATCTCGGGCTCCGCCTTCAGGGGTCTTAGCAAATCTCTTTCATTAGATTAATTCCGATTTACTGATCGCGATGATAAGCTGAGGTTATGAAAAATCTCACCCTCCGTCAGCTGCGCTATTTCGAGGCGTTGGCGCGCCATCGGCACTTCCGGCATGCGGCGGAAGCCTGCGGCATCTCCCAGCCGGCCTTGTCCATGCAGATCAAGGAGTTGGAGCAAGAGGTCGGCACCGACCTGTTCGAGCGCAGTGCGCGCCAGGTCCGGCTGACGCAATTCGGCGAGGAATTTTCGCTGCGCATCCGCGACATTCTGCGCGCCATCGACGAACTGGGAGATCTGGCGCGGGCCTCCGGCGACAAGCTGATGGGGCGGCTGCGCATCGGCGTGATCCCCACCGTCGCGCCCTATCTGTTGCCCACCCTGCTCGGCAATCTCGCCCGCCAATACAGCGGTCTCGACATTCACGTGCGCGAGACCCAGACGCCGCGGCTGATTCAGGAATTGCAGGAGGGGCGGCTCGACACCGCCATCGTCGCCTTGCCGGTCTCCGAACCGGCCCTGACCGAGACCCCGCTGTTCACCGAGAGCTTCGTGCTGGTCCGGCCGGCGGCGGATGCGGACAAGCCGGTGCCGGCCGCCGAAGCGCTGCGCGAAATGCGGTTGCTGCTGCTGGAGGAAGGCCACTGCTTTCGCGATCAGGCCCTGTCGTTCTGCAATGTGGACATGCGCGCCACGCCGCTGCGCGACTTTCTGGAGGCCAGTTCCCTCTCCACCCTGGTGCAGATGGTCGATGCCGGCATCGGCGTGACGCTGATCCCGGAAATGGCCCTGGCGGTGGAAACACGCTCGGCCTCCGTCTGTGTGGCGCGTTTCAGCGATCCCCAGCCGTCGCGTACCATCGGCATGGTCTGGCGCAAGACCAGTCCGCTGGCGAAGCAGCTGCTGCAGATGTCGGAGGTCATCCGCCACGCGACCGGCACCCTGCACGGTCAGCACGGCGCGAATCCGCCGGCCGCCCCCGGTCCGACCTGACGCCCCCGAACCGGGGGACGACGGTCGTGGCTTCGGGGCCTCCAGCTCGCCCCGCTGCCGCGCGCGGCGCGGCTGCCGCCGGGGGCGTTTAAACCGAGGCAAGGCTCCCTTAGGGCAAGAGACCTTCCAATTGGCCCGGCCAGCCGAAGTCCGCCGCGTGCCAGGGATCATCCTGGCGGACGAGATTGGTCCACATCCGGCAATCGGTCAGCACCCATCCGCTCGCGGGCGGGACCGAGAATGGCAAGGCGGGGCATCGGCCCGATCGGGCGAAGTGCGCGGCCTGCTGCTCCATCTCCGGGTTCAAGCTGCGCCCGCGCTGCTCCCACCGCTCCCAGCGATACATCCCCAGGCCCTTGCCGAAGAAGAAGCGTTCGAGATGGTCGGCGCTCGGAATCGTGTCGCGGCCGAAATGCTCCGAGACGATGGTGGAAACGCGCACCGTCATGGGCTGGCGCTTGCCGTCGCGCACCGCGAACAGGGGAACTTCGATCGGCTCCAGCCGATAGCGCGTCAAGGATTTCGCAAACCCGGGCGAACATCCCGCGGCCGAACGGGCCATTGCCAGTTCCGCGATCCGTTGCCGCCACGCGCCGGCGGGGACATCTGCGGCGAAGAACAGCCAGCTCTTGAACCGCTCCAGTCCGCCGGCGGGGCCGCGACAGGCCGGACCAATGAACCATTGGTACCCGGCCCCGCCATCCTCGGTCATGATGCCATAAGCGGCGGCGTCGATGATCTGCACCACCTGGCCGCCGTCGCCCTTCCCCGCATCGAACCGGCGGAACTGGCGTGCGGTGTCGCCAAAGTCGGCAATATGGGCGATCAGGGGGTTGGGGCCGGAACTGAGAACCACCGCATCATTGGCCAGATAGCCGATGGGAAACGAGCGCGGGTCATCCTGGCCCGGCCAGTCGAATTTGCGCCAGGACATGGGCTCGGTTGCGGTCAGTTCATGGGCGCGGCAGAGATCGCGGGCCTGGTCGCCAAAGCGCGGCAAGCCGTCCGGCCCCGTCTCGATGCATTGGGCGAGAAACCCGACCATGGCGTCCCGGGACAGCGGCGGCGGGAGGTTGCTCGCGCGCGCCGAACTCCAGCTTGTGGCGAGCGCAACGATCGAAAGCGCCACGCCCAGGGCCAGCAGACGCATCGGGCGAGGACCGAGCGCACGACGCCAAGGATTTGGATGGGTTTGCATTTTCAAATGATCTCTCATCGAGCGGTCCGGCCGCGCACGAAGGCGCGACGGGAAGGATGCTCCCGGAACAGCACATAGCCCCTAACGACCGATCGGCGAAGAAAGACGCAACGCACCCTCGACATTGCCGGGGGACGCCCGCCCATGTCCGCCACGATGCGGCACGGCCTCGAAGGGGCGGGTGCAAATGGCTTGCATGACGCGGACAGTGAAGGAAATCCGATGCCGGGCGCGTGGGCCCCCAGCGCGTTCGGGGCGGGACATCCGCGATCCGCTCTGTCCCTGGGCCGGTTTGGCGGTGGTGATGTTGACGCCACAAGGATTTTTGCCCATATCCCCGGCGAGGGGCATGAAATGCTGACCAAAAAGGGCAAGTATGGCCTGAAGGCTGCGGTACATCTGGCGCGTCTGGCGCCGGGGGAGACCAATCAGGTCGCCGAAATCGCCGACGCCAATCAGATCCCCAAGAAGTTCCTCGACGTGATCCTGGGCGAATTGCGCAATGCCGGCTTCCTCACCTCCAAGAAGGGCAAGAGCGGCGGCTACAAGCTCGCCCGCCCGCCGGAGGAGATCATCGTCGGCGACCTGATCCGGGCGCTCGACGGCCCGCTCGCCCCCCTCCCCTGCGCCAGCCGCAACGCCTTCGTGCCGTGCGAGGACTGCAATCTGGCCGCCTGCGAAGTGCGCCGGCTGATGGTGAAGGTGCGCGATGCCATGGGCACCGTGCTGGACACCTATACCCTCACCCAGATGCGCGACCTGCGGCAGGATCCGCTCGCCGCCTTCGTCGACTATATTTGAGGTCGGGCGCCCTGGGGGACGGGACCGGGGCAAGACGCGGTCACGCGACCGGGACCGATCCGGCTCCCGCTGGGCCGGTGCGACCGCCGGCCGGTGCACGCCACCGGCAGTCGCCGACATCCGGCTTTTTGCCGGCCTTTTGCGGCCGGGCCCGACGGTATCGAGCTGGGGCCACCGGATTTAGGGGCTCCGGTGGCCCCAGCGAACGCGCGCCGTTTTACGCCGCCCCGCCCCCCGGCCCAGCCCCCGCACAGGCAGCACCGGGTGCGCTTCAACGACCGCACGTATTCAAAGCCGTGGCGTTCTTCATCTCGCCAGGAGGGGAAATCGCCCCTCCTGGTGCGTGCCGCGGACCCGGAGGGGATCGTCTCCCGCCGGCCTCTGTGCCCAAGGTGCCGGGCGCTGACAAGCCTTGACGGCGCGGCTGAAACAACCATTTTTGGGTCTGTCTGGGGGCATCACACTGAGACCGCGATCAATACCACCACCGGGTGCAGCCGAGGCGCAGTACCATCACCAGGCCGGCGTCCCATCGCCCCCTGGCATCGCGCCCCCGGAATAAACCCGCTATTGATCGCGTCCCGCCAACCTGCCACCCGCCGCAGCAACCGCACCGGCGATGAAAGTGACCGTGCCGCACCTGTCCCCCACGCCCGCGGAGATTCTTGCCAGCGGCCACCTGCGGGCCGCGCTGCGCACGCTGGCCGCGGGCTTCCTGTCCCTGCACACCGACATGCCACGGCTGTCCTCGATCTTCGCCGCGCAGCAGCGCTACATGATGGGGCAGGTGTTCCTGTCGCTCGCCTTCCAGAGCGCCGACGGCACCGTTCTTTTGAGCGAATTTCTCCATCACATCGGCCGCCACACCATCGCCAGCCGCAACACCGCCGATGCCTTCGTCAAGGAGATGATCCGCTACGACATCGCCGCCGACGGGCCCCCGCGCCAGGATCGCCGCTGCCGGCCCATCGTCCTCTCCGATCTCGCTTATGAGGCGATCGCCCGGTGGTTTGGACTCCATCTTGCGACCTTGGACCATCTGGACGGCGGCCATCGCGCCGAGGCCTTCAACCGCGATCCCACCCTGTTGGCGCGCACCCATCCCCGCATTGTCTCTGCCCTGCTGCAATCCAATTTCTGCGCCCCGCCCTCCGGCACGTTCTCCCTGCTCACCTGGCTGAATGAAGGCGGGCTGTTGATGGATCGGCTGATGGGCACGCTGCCGGATATCCCGCCCGGCGCGACCCAGGTTCCCACCGGCTTCAGCGCCTATGGCGAGCTCCAGTCGACGCTGCGGATCTCGCGCACCCATCTCGTGCGCAACCTGCGGCAGGCCGAGGACATGGGCAGCCTGGGGTGGACCGGCAAGCGCGGCCAGTCGGTGCTGTGGGTGTCGCCGGGCTTTGTCGCCGAATATGACGCCTATCAGGCGGAGAAGCTGGCGGTGATCGGGCACTGCTTCCACGCGGCCTGCGCCGCCCTGCCCTGACATCGGATCGCTGAGGGGGTCACGCGCCGGAACCGGCTTCGGCCCCGAACGAGGCGCGGCGGCGGCAAGATTATTGCCCGCAGGGCATCAATGTGATGCCGTTTCTTGCCATAGAAGCGCAAAGCGCCGCGGCGTATACAGTATGCAAGTCAACCAAATAAGGCCCGAAACCGGGTCGGAGGAAAACGCCATGGCTCGCATGCGTGCTGTCGATGCTGCCGTTCGTGTCCTGGAGAAGGAAGGCATTTCGTGCGCCTTCGGCGTTCCCGGCGCGGCGATCAATCCGTTCTATTCCGCCATGAAGGCGCGCGGCTCCATCCGCCACGTGCTGGCGCGCCATGTGGAAGGCGCTTCCCACATGGCCGAGGGCTACACCCGCGCGGTGGCCGGCAATATCGGTGTGTGCATCGGTACCTCCGGCCCCGCCGGCACCGACATGATCACCGGCCTGTATTCCGCCCAGGCGGATTCGATCCCGATCCTGTGCATCACCGGCCAGGCCCCCCGCGCCCGCCTCTACAAGGAAGATTTCCAGGCGGTGGATATCGAGTCCATCTCCAAGCCGGTCACCAAATGGTCGGTCACCGTGCGCGAGCCCGCGCTGGTGCCGATGGTGTTCCAGCAGGCGTTCCACGTCATGCGCTCGGGCCGTCCCGGCCCGGTGCTGATCGATCTGCCCATCGACGTGCAGATGGCCGAGATCGAGTTCGACGAAGACACCTACCAGCCTTTGCCGGTCTACCAGCCCAAGGCCAGCCGCGCCCAGGCGGAGAAGGCCATCGCCATGCTGGCGGCCACTGAGCGCCCGCTCATCGTCTCCGGTGGCGGCATCATCAATGCGGACGCCGCCGATCTCTTGGTGGAATTCGCCGAACTGACCGGCGTTCCGGTCATCCCCACCCTGATGGGCTGGGGCACCATTCCCGACGACCATCCCTTGATGGCCGGCATGTGCGGGCTCCAGACCTCGCATCGCTATGGCAATGCCACCATGCTGGCGTCCGACTTCGTGCTCGGCATCGGCAACCGCTGGGCCAACCGGCACACCGGCTCGGTGGAGGTCTATACCAAGGGCCGCACATTCGTGCATGTGGACATCGAGCCGACCCAGATCGGCCGGGTGTTCGGGCCGGACTTCGGCATCGTCTCGGACGCCGGCGCGGCGCTGGAATTGTTCATCGCGGTCGCCCGCGAATGGAAGGCCGCCGGCAAGCTGCCGGACTGGTCGAAGTGGGCCGACGAATGCCTCGGGCGCAAGCAGACCATGCAGCGCAAGTCGCATTTCGACAATGTGCCGCTGAAGCCGCAGCGGGTCTATGAGGAGATGAACGAGGCGCTGGGCCGCGACGTCACCTATGTCACCACCATCGGCCTGTCGCAGATCGCCGGCGCCCAGTTCCTGAAGGTCTATGAGCCGCGCAACTGGATCAATTGCGGCCAGGCCGGCCCGCTGGGCTGGACCTTGCCGGCGGCGCTCGGCGTGCGCGCCGCCCGCCCCGATGCCAAGATCGTGGCGCTCTCGGGCGATTACGACTTCCAGTTCATGGTGGAAGAACTGGCGGTGGGCGCCCAGCACAAATTGCCCTACCTCCATGTGGTGGTGAACAATTCCTACCTCGGCCTGATCCGTCAGGCGCAGCGCGGCTTCGAGATGGATTTCGAGGTGTCGCTGGCCTTCGACAACATCAATTCCGACGAGGTCGGCGGCTATGGCGTCGATCATGTGGCGGTGGCCGAGGGCCTGGGCTGCAAGGCGATCCGGGTGCGCACCCCCAACGAGTTCAAGGACGCCTTTGCCCGGGCTGAAAAGCTGATGGCCGAGCATCAGGTGCCGGTGGTGATCGAGTTCATCCTGGAGCGGGTCACCAACATCGCCATGGGCGTGGAAATCGACAAGGTGAACGAGTTCGAGGAGATCCTCGACCTGCCGCCGCAGAAGGTGGTCCAGCTGGAGCCGGCCGAATAGGCGCGCCCCCCAGCGCCTGCGCGGATCCCCCTGCCCGCACCATTCCCGCACGCCCCGGAGCGCTTATGGCGCTACCGGGGCGGCGGACTGATTGCGGCAGACGGCGCGTCCGGCCAAGATGCCGCCCGGCGGACCCGATCCTGGGGACGCCGCGCCGCCATCGCTCCCATCCCCAACACCCCATCACCAGGCCAAAACCAAAGGCCGATACACCACGGCTCAGCCAACGGAGAGGTGAATGCCCAAGTTCGCAGCCAACCTGACCATGCTCTGGAACGAGCATGAGTTTCTCGACCGCTTCGCCAAGGCCGCCGATGCCGGCTTCAAGGGCGTGGAATATCTGTTCCCGTACGACTATCCCAAGGAAGAACTGGCCGAGCGCCTGCACAAGCATGGCCTGACCCAGGTGCTGCACAATCTGCCCGCCGGCAAATGGGCCAATGGCGAGCGCGGCATCGCCACCCTGCCGGACCGGGTTGGCGAGTTCCAGGACAGCGTGGGCACCGCCATCGACTATGCCAAGGCGCTTGGCACCCAGACGCTGAATGTGCTGGTGGGCCTCACCCCCAAGGACGTGCCGGCGGAAAAGGTGCACGAGACCCTGGTGTCGAACCTCAAGTTCGCCGCCGCCGAGATGAAGAAGGCCGGCATTCCGCTGGTGGCCGAAGCCATCAACACCCGCGACATCCCCGGCTTCCACCTCAACACTTCCAAGCAGGCCATGGCGCTGCTGGACGAGGTGGGCGCGGACGATCTGTTCTTCCAGTACGATATCTACCACATGCAGATCATGGAGGGGGATCTGGCGCCCACGCTGCGCGCCCTCATGCCCCGCATCAAGCATATCCAGCTGGCGGACAATCCCGGCCGCGGCGAGCCGGGCACCGGCGAGATCAATTATCCCTTCATCTACAAAGTCATCGACGAGGCCGGCTACCAGGGCTGGATCGGCGCCGAATACAAGCCCAAGGCCGGCACCGACGACGGCATGGGCTGGTTCGCCCCCTACAAGGGCTGACGCCGGCACAACGCCGCCATTGCTGAACCAAATCATCGCTGAAGAACAATTCGGGAGCATCGCGCAATGAATGTGGGTTTCATCGGCCTCGGCATCATGGGCACCCCCATGGCCGGCCATCTCATCGACGCCGGCCATCAGCTGTTCGTCTATGACGTGTTCAAGATCCCTGAGGCGCTGACCGCCAAGGGCGCCACCGCCGTCGCCTCCTCCACCGAGGTGGCCAAGCACGCCGACATCATCATCCTCATGGTGCCCGATACCCCCCATGTGGACGAGGCGCTGTTCGGCGCCGGCGGCGTCGCCGCGGGCCTGACGCCCGGCAAGATCGTGGTGGACATGAGCTCCATCTCGCCGGTGGAGACCAAGAAGTTCGCCGAGAAGATCAATGCGCTCGGCTGCGACTATCTGGATGCCCCGGTGTCCGGCGGCGATGTGGGGGCGAAGGCCGCCTCGCTCACCATCATGGTCGGCGGCCCGGAAGCGGCGTTCGAAAAGGTGAAGCCGCTGTTCGAGAAGATGGGCAAGAACATCACGCTGGTGGGCGGGAACGGTGACGGCCAGACCACCAAGGTCGCCAACCAGATCATCGTCGCCTTGACCATCGAAGCGGTGGGCGAGGCACTGCTGTTCGCCTCCAAGGCCGGGGCCGATCCGGCCAAGGTGCGACAGGCGCTCATGGGCGGCTTTGCCGCCTCGCGCATCCTGGAAGTGCATGGCGAGCGCATGGTGAAGCGCAATTTCGATCCGGGCTTCCGCATCGAGTTGCACCAGAAGGACCTCAACCTGGCGCTGTCGTCCGCCCGCGCGTTGCAGGTGGCCTTGCCCAACACCGCCACCGCCCAGGAATTGTTCAATGCGGTAGCCGCCCGCGGCGGCTCCAAGCTGGACCATTCCGCCATGGTGCAGGCGCTGGAACTGCTGGCCGATCACAAGATCGCCTGAGCGCTCGCTCATTTAAGACCGCCCCGCCAAGGGCGTCTGCGCGCCGGGCTCACCGGCGCGCCATCACCCTGTCATTGCGGGGTGATCTGCTACGGGAGGACGCCGCGCGGTGGTGGTCTTCATCCAGGCCGTCCCGCGCGCGGACACGCCCGCACCGGGCCGATCTGATACAGTCCGCGCAAAATAAGACGCACCGTCCCCATGGCGGTCGCATCGGGAGGGACGCCACATGCCGCAGAAGCGCAACCGCGCCACCAAGATCATCGCCACCGTCGGCCCGGCCTCCAACAGCCCGGAGAAGCTCAAGGAGCTGTTCCTGGCCGGGGTTGATGTGTTCCGGCTCAATTTCAGCCACGGCACCCAGGAAAACCACGGCGAGGTGCTCGCCCGCATTCGCGCCCTGGAGCAGGACGTGGGCCGCCCCATCGGCGTGATCGCCGACCTGCAAGGCCCCAAGCTACGCGTCGGCCGCTTCGCCGACGGCGCCATCACCTTCGGCCCCGGCAAGGTGCTGCGCTTCGATGCGGATGTCGCCACCCCCGGCGACGAGAACCGGGTGCCGATTCCCCATCCCGACATCATCGAAGCATTGGTCATCGGCTCCACCGTGCTGTGCGACGACGGCAAGGTGCGCCTGAAGGTCATCGCCAAAGGGCCGGGCTGGCTGGATGCGCAGGTGGTCAGCGGCACCCGCCTGTCCAACAACAAGGGCTTCAACATCCCCGACGTGGTGCTGCCGCTCTCCCCGCTCACCGACAAGGACCGCTCGGACCTGGATTTCGCGGTCAATCTCGGGGTGGAGTGGATCGCCCTGTCCTTCGTGCAGCGCCCCGAGGACATTCACGAGGCCCGCGCCCTCATCCAGGGCCGCGCCGCCATCATGCTGAAGATGGAAAAGCCCTCCGCCGTGGAGCATCTGGTGGAGCTGGTGGAGCTGTCCGACGCCATCATGGTGGCGCGCGGCGATCTCGGCGTGGAACTGTCGCTGCCCGAGTTGCCGGCGCTGCAGAAGCGGATGATCGACGAATCCCGCCGCCAGGGCCGCCCGGTCATCGTCGCCACCCAGATGCTGGAGAGCATGATCTCCTCCCCCGTGCCCACCCGCGCCGAAGTCTCGGACGTGGCCACCGCCGTCTATGAAGGCGCCGATTGCGTCATGCTGTCGGCGGAAAGCGCTGCCGGGCAGTATCCGGTGGAGGCGGTGGCGTTCATGGACGACATCATCCGCCACGTGGAGCGCGATCCCGGCTATCGCAAGATCCTCGACGCCAGCCAGGCGCAATGGGGCAAGACCATCGGCGATGCGGTGACCAAGGCCACCTATCAGGCGGCGCTGGCCGTGGATGCCGCCGCCATCGTCGCTTACACCTTGTCCGGCACCACCGGCCTGCGCGCCGCCCGCGAGCGCCCGCCGATCCCGATCCTCGGCATCACCACCCGCCTGGAGACCGCCCGGCGCCTGGCCTTGTCCTATGGCGTGCATGCGGTGCATGTGGCGGACGACATCCACTCCTTCGGTGAGATGGTGGACACCGCCGTGCGCATCGCCGTGGAGCAGGGTCTGGGCGGGGCCGGCGACCGGCTGGCGATCACCGCCGGCGTGCCGTTCGCCAAGCCCGGCACCACCAACATGCTGCGCGTGACCACCATCGGCGACACCGATCCGCCCAGCAAGCATGACGGCGAAGCGGTGGAGACGCCGGCCCCGGCATCGGTCATCTGAAGCCAAAGCCCCCATCCTGCCTGTCCCGGCGGCCAGGATGGGGGCTTTCCGCCGCACCTTCCCCTAAGGCATACTGGCGCTGCACCGCGAGATAGGACAAGATCGCTCGCAATCATCAAGCAGAGCGAGCGGCCCCATGGCAGTGGAAGTGGAACGAAAGTTCCTCGTGGCCTCGGACGCATGGCGCCCGGGTGCCACCGGCAGCCGCTTCAGCCAGGGCTATCTGGCCATTGGCGACGACTCAACCGTGCGCATCCGCCTGGCGGGCGACAAGGCCTTCATCACCGTCAAAGGCCCCACCACCGGCATGAGCCGGCCGGAATTCGAATATGCCATTCCGGTGGACGATGCCCGCACCATGCTGCGCGACCTGTGCGTCCAGCCCTTGATCGAGAAGACCCGCTACGATGTGCCGTTCGGCGGCAAATTGTGGAGCGTGGACGAGTTCGACGGCGAGAATGCCGGCCTGGTGGTGGCGGAGGTGGAACTGGCCCATCCCGAGGAACAGGTGCCGCTGCCCCCCTGGGTGGGCGAAGAGGTCACCGACGATCCGCGCTATCGCAATTCCGCTCTGGTCTCCGCCCCCATGCTGAACGGCATCGCCGAAACCTGACCGGGCATTTGCCCCACCCTGCCCCGCCGTACCGCCCCGCAGCCCGGCCCTGCCGCGCCCGCTGACCCGCGGCCGCCCGCACCGCCCCCTGAAAATACCGTCGCCCCGCAGGCAACTTTTGCCCGTGCCCGGTGTTTCAGAACCGGCGCGGCACCGGCGCCGTCTGCGGCGAGGCCCCCATGAAACTGTTTCAGTGCCAGAATTGCGGCAATGCCGTGCATTTCGACAATACCGCCTGCGTCAGCTGCGGCATGCGCCTGGGCTATCTGCCCGAGAGCGGCCAACTCTCCGCGCTGACACCGGACGAAGCCGGCGGCTGGCGCCCGCTGGCGGATCCCGACACACGCTATCTGTCCTGCGACAACGCCGCCTATGACGCCTGCAACTGGCTGGTGCGGGCGGATGACGGGCGCACGGTCTGCGCCGCCTGCCGCCACAACCACATGGTGCCGGACCTGACCGTGCCGCACAATCTGGCCGGCTGGCGCAAGCTGGAAGGGGCCAAGCACCATCTGTTCTATTCGCTGCTGCGCTGGCATTTGCCCGCCCCCGACCGGGCGGAAGATCCGGCCCATGGGCTGGCGTTCGATTTCCTGGCGGACAGCACCGCCCCCACCGGCGGTCCCCAGGCGGTGCTCACCGGCCATGACGAGGGGCTGATCACCATCAATATCGCCGAGGCGGACGATGCCGAGCGCGAGAAGCGGCGCACCGCCATGGGCGAGCCCTACCGCACCCTGCTGGGCCATTTCCGCCATGAGGTGGGGCATTATTATTGGGACGTGCTGGTGCGCGACGGCGGCCGGCTGGAGGCGTTCCGCGCCGTGTTCGGCGACGAAACCGCGGATTATGGCGCCGCCTTGCAGGCCCATTATGAGAACGGCCCCCCGGCCGGCTGGCAGGAGGCCTACATCTCCACTTATGCCACCTCCCACCCCTGGGAGGATTTCGCCGAGACCTGGGCCCATTATCTGCACATGGTGGATGCGCTGGAAACCGCCGGCAGCTTCGGCCTCACGGTGCAGCCGCGCATCGCCAATGGCGGCGAATTGCAGGCGGAGGTGACCTTCCAGCCCTACAAGGCGCCCGATGCCGCGGCGCTGATCACCGCCTTCGTTCCGCTCACCGTGGCGATCAACGCCATCAACCGCTCCATGGGCCAGCCGGATCTCTACCCATTCGTTTTGAGCGCCCCAGTCATGCAGAAGCTGCAATTCATTCATGACATCGTATCTGGTCATTGAATTCGGTGGTTACATGCCGGAAACCACCACAACCCCAGCACCTGTGAATAGTTAAACGCGTCGATCCAGCGCATTCCCCGCTAAAATTGTTACAAACTCTCGAACACGCATGCGTGATGCTGAAGTCACGTTTCCGTAAGGCGACTGCGCACACGTTCGTTACTTGTTTCGCCGACGAACATCCCTAAGTTCCCCCTCAACGAAGCGACGCCGCACAGCCGGCTTCGCTTCGCCACAGAGGCGTTCCTTCCGGTCATTCCCCCGACCGGCCCCGCCTTTCAAGAACAGCCGGCAGCCGCTGACTGCCCTTCCCGCCCCCGCGGGAGGAAACGGGCGCGCGCCGGCAGAGTGAGACCTAGGAGATTTCCAAATGCGTACATTCAATGCTTCGAAGATGCTTGCCGCCTCGCTGGTCGTCGCCGGCCTCGTGGGCGCCACCTCGTCGGCTTTCGCCGATGAGTACATCTCTCAGGCGAACAAGGAGCAGTATGCGGTGTCCGCCGGCGAGAGCACCGCGCAGCGCCTTCTGCCCCGTGAGGCCGCGCCCATGAGCAATGTGCGTGGCGAAACGCTCGCCCCCGTGGCCGCGCCGTCCTACGGCCCGTTCTCGGACCAGGATCCCCATTCTGGCCCGTCCCAGAACGGCTGATCCTGAAGGTCCCCGGCGCCCGCACGCCGGGGGCCTTTCCCCTCGGCGCCCCGAACGGGGACGTCGGTCGGGAAAGGCCACGGCGGGCGCACGGGTGACATGATGAAAGCCTATTTGCCCGGCCTCGGCCGGGCATTTTCGTTTGAGCGCTTAACCCGGTGCCGGCTTCGCGCCGGGCTGTAGCATGGCCTCGATGGCCAGCAGATCCCGCCACGCATAGCGCTTGCCCAGCGGGGTGCGCAGCAGATAGGCGGGATGGAAGGTGGCAATGGCCTTGATGGTGCGGCTGCCGGTGTCATAGGGCAGCACCCGGCCACGCATCTTGGTGATGCCCTCGCTGGCATCCAGCAGCGCCTGCGCGGACGGGCCACCCAGGCACACCAGAATATCGGGATCGGCCAGTTCCACCTGCCGCTTGATGAACGGCAGGCAGATGGCGGTCTCCTGCGGGGTCGGGGTGCGATTGCCCGGCGGGCGCCAGGGAATCACATTGGCGATATAAGCCGAGGTGCGATCCAGGCCGATGGACGCCAGCATCAGATCCAGCAACTTGCCCGAGCGGCCGACGAACGGCAGCCCCTGCACATCCTCATCGCGCCCCGGCGCCTCGCCCACGAACATCACTTTCGCCGCCGGATTGCCATCGGCGAACACCAATTGGGTGGCGGTGCGCTTCAGCGGGCAACCGTCGAACGCCTCCAGCAAGGCGCGCAATTCGTCGAGCGACACGGCGGTGCGGGCAGCATCGCGGGCGGCCATGACCGCCACGTCTGGCGCGTGCGCGGCGACCTGCGGCCCGGATCCGGCCGACACATGCCCCTGCGGCGTATGCACCGCAGGCAGATGCGGCGCCGGCGCGCCCCCGCCCGGCGCGGCCGTGGCGCGGTCCGGTGGCGTCGCACGCGAATCGCCGCGCGCGGCCGCCCGGCGCGCCTGTTCGGCGGCGCTCTCGGCAAAACGGTCCACCGCCACCTCGCCCAGCGCCACGTCCACGCCGGCTTCCAGATGGAAGGCGAGGATGTCGGCCCAGTCGTCGCGTGCGGGGGAATCCATTGTGATCCTATAAGTCAGCGGCTGATCCTATACGAAAGGCGATCCGCGCTGAAGGCGCGGAGCGTCTTTTGCGATACCCGCCATAAGCGCAAAGCGAATTGTCATCGCGCACCAACCGTGGAAGAACTCCAACTTCCGTGCCGGCACAAGTCCGGCGCGTGGTGTCACACCAGAAGAGGGAACGGCCATGAGCGAGGCGGAACTGCCGGAACGGGAAGGCATGGACTACGACGTGGTGGTCGTAGGCGCCGGACCCGCGGGGCTCGCCACGGCCATTCGCCTGAAGCAGATCGCGCAGGAACGCGGCGCCGACATCTCCGTGGTGGTGGTGGAAAAGGGCTCGGAAGCCGGCGCCCACATCCTCTCCGGCGCGGTGGTGGACCCCACCGGCCTCGACGCTTTGCTGCCCGGCTGGAGCGAAGAGAGCGACGCGCCTTTGACCACCAAGGTCACTGACGACCATTTCTATCTGCTTGGCCCCGCCGGCGGCGTGCGCCTGCCCAATTTCGCCATGCCGCCCTTGATGAACAATCACGGCAACTACATCGGCTCGCTGGGCAATCTGGTGCGCTGGCTGGCGCAGAAGGCGGAAGCCATCGGGGTGGAGATCTACCCCGGCTTTGCCGCCGACGAACTGCTCTATGACGACAAGGGCGCCGTGCGCGGCATCGCCACCGGCGACATGGGCGTGGACAAGGACGGCACCCCCAAGGGCGAATTCACCCGCGGCATGGAATTGCGCGGCCGCTACACCGTGTTCGCCGAGGGCGCCCGCGGCCATCTCACCAAGCGCCTGATCGCCAAGTTCGGGCTGGACGCCCACAGCGAGCCGCCGAAATTCGGCATCGGCCTGAAAGAATTGTGGAAGGTCGACCCGGCCAAGCACCGGCCCGGCCTGGTGCAGCACGCCTTCGGCTGGCCGCTCGACCCCAAGACCGGCGGCGGCGCGTTCCTCTATCACATGGAAGACCACCAGGTGATGGTGGGCTTCGTGCTGCATCTGAACTACCAGAATCCCTATATCTCGCCGTTCGAGGAGTTCCAGCGCTTCAAGACCCACCCCATGTTCCGCGACACCTTCGCGGGGGGCAAGCGCATCTCCTATGGCGCCCGCGCCATCACCGAGGGCGGGTTCCAGAGCGTGCCGCGCCTCACCTTCCCCGGTGGCGTGCTGGTGGGCTGCGCCGCCGGCTTCGTGAACGTGCCGCGCATCAAGGGCAGCCACAATGCGGTGCTCTCCGGAATGCAGGCGGCCGAGCATCTGGCCGACGCGCTGGACGCCGGGCGCTCCCATGACGAAGTGGCGAGCTACGAGCAGAGCTGGCGCCGCTCCGCCGTGGGCCGCGACCTGCACAAGGTGCGCAACGTGAAGCCGCTGTGGTCGAGGTTCGGCACCTATGTGGGCATCCCGCTGGGCGCGCTGGACATGTGGACCAATACGCTGGGCTTCTCCTTCTTCGGCACGCTGAAGCATGGCAAGACCGACGCCGCCAGCCTGAAGCCCGCCGCCGGCTTCAAGCCCATCGCCTATCCCAAGCCGGATGGGGTGCTCACCTTCGACAAATTATCCTCGGTGTTCATTTCCAACACCAATCACGAGGAAAACCAGCAGGTCCATCTCAAGGTGCGGGATCTGGAGCTACAGAAGCGCTCCGAGCACGACATCTATGCCGGCCCCTCCAACCGCTATTGCCCGGCGGGGGTCTATGAGTGGGTGGAGGAGACCAGCGGTCCGCGGTTCCAGATCAACGCCCAGAACTGCGTCCACTGCAAAACCTGCGACATCAAGGACCCCAACCAGAATATCGACTGGACCGCGCCCGAAGGCGGCGGCGGGCCGAACTACCCCAATATGTGAGCCCCATCGGGCCTCTCAGACGCAAACGGGCGGCCTTGGGCCGCCCGTTCTGGTTTTGGGGGTGAAACGGCAGCAACTGGGCGAGCGGCCCGCGCCGCGCCAGACCATGCAAGCGACAACGCCCCCTCGCCCGCGCCGCGCCCCGGCGCCCGTCATCCGCTGACCTTAGTGGCCCTCGAACGCCATCAGCGTGCGCACCGGCACGCCCATGGCGCGCAATTTCTCCGCCCCGCCCAGATCCGGCAGATCGACGATGAAGCAGGCGGCGATCACCTCGGCGCCGATCTGGCGCAGCAGCTTCACGGCGCCCTCGGCGGTGCCGCCGGTGGCGATGAGATCGTCCACCAGGATCACCCGCTCGCCGGGCTCCACCGCATCCACATGGATCTCCATCTCGTCCTCGCCGTATTCCAGCGCATAGGCCATGCGCACGGTCTGGTGCGGCAGCTTGCCCTTCTTGCGGATCGGCACGAAGCCGGCGGAGAGCTGGTGCGCCACCGCGCCGCCGACGATGAAGCCGCGCGCCTCGATGCCCGCCACCTTGTCGATCTTGGCCCCCGCCCAGGGCTGCACCAATTCATCCACCGTGCGGCGGAAGGCGCGGGCATTGCCCAGAAGGGTGGTAATGTCGCGAAACATCACCCCGGGCTTGGGATAGTCCGGGATGGAGCGTACAACGGAAGCAAGATCGAGCATAAGCGGCGTCATGGCTGAGGTCTCGGGCCTGGAGTCTCGGGAAGGGGCCGTGCGGCACCGCGGATCTGTCCCAGCCGCCTCGGGAACCGACGTCCCGGGATCCGGGAACCGCATGTCGGGACGTCGGCTCCCAAAGCCTTGATCTGGTAGACGAATTTGTCACGGCATCTGGGAGCCAGATGCCAGGGTTCATCCACTAGCATCGTTTCGGCTGGCGCACAAAGGGCGCCGTGCAACCGTCACCCAAGCCTCTTATGATCGGTTGAGTGATACCCCTCATTGCGGGGTGCTGCGCCATGCCAATTCGGTTCGTAAAACGGACGTTTGCGATGCCATTTCTCACTCGTCGCCGCTTCGTGGCCCTGTCCCTCGGTACGGCTGCCGCCGCCGCCACGCGCCCGGCCCACGCCGCGACCATCGAGCCCTACACCGCGGTGGCATTCGAGGCCGCCAACAAGCTGGATGCCCCGGTCTATCTCCACGTCTATGCGCCGTGGTGCCTGCAGTGCTTCACCCAGGACACGATCCTGCAGAAGCTGCTGGCCGAGCCCAAGTTCGCCGCCGCCACCTTCCTGCGCGTCTCCTATGACGACCAGGAGAACGTGGTGGCCGCCCTCAATGTGCCCCGCGCCACGCTGATCGCCTATCGCCGCGGCCGGGAAACCGGGCGCCTGTCCTGGAGCGTGGCCCCGGACGAGATCCAGAAGGTGCTGCTGTCTGCGCTCCCAGTGGTCCCGCAACGCCCGGGCTGATGCCGGGAGCGTGCGCGGTGGGAGATGATCCGGCGCGATCCGGCGGGCGTAAGGATGTTCGATCCTTGAGGGCGCCGCCGTGGCGCCCGGTTTTGCAATGGTGCGCCATGCTCCTGACCCGCCGACACGTCGCGCTGCTTGCGCTGTCTCTGCCGCTGGCCGCCGCCGCCGCCCCCGCCAGCGCCGCCGTCTTCCAGCCCTATACGTCCGCCGCCTTTGCCGCCGCGGTGAAGGCGGGCGGTCCGGTCTATGTGCATGTCTATGCGCCCTGGTGCCTGCAATGCCGGGCGCAAGAGGGCATTCTGAATGGCATTTTGACCGCGCCGGCCTATGCGAACGCCACCTTCCTGCGGGTGACCTATGACGCGCAGAAGGACGTGGTGGCCGAGCTGGGCGTGCCGCGCTCCACCCTCATCGCCTATCGCGGCGGCAAGGAGACCGGGCGCATGTCCTGGGGCGTGACCCAGGATGCGGTGGAAAAAGTCCTGAACTCGGCCCGGTGAAAGGAACTGCCCCGGCCCCGCGGCCGCGCGGCGGACACATGTCATGATCTATGCGCTGAGCTTCCTCGCCGGCCTTCTGACCATCCTCAATCCCTGCGTCCTGCCCTTGGTGCCGGTGGTGGTGGCGGGTGCCGCCGCCTCCGGTCGCCTCGGGCCGCTGGCCCTGGCGCTGGGGCTGGCCACCAGTTTTGCGGTCAGCGGGGCGATCCTCGCCTCGCTGGGGATCGAGTTCGGCGAATCCCGCGGCTTGCGGGTGGCGGCGGCGCTGCTGCTGCTGCTGGCCGGCCTCGCGCTGCTGCTGCCGGCGCTGGGCGCGCGCCTCGGGGCCGGACTGGCGCCGCTCTCCGCTCTAGCGGGGCGGCTGGCGGGGGGCGTGTCGTCCGGGCTGGTGGGGAATTTCGCCACCGGCGCGCTGCTGGGCTTGGCCTGGGCGCCGTGCGTGGGGCCGACCTTGGGTGCCGCCTTCGCTCTGGCGGCATCCGGCGGTTCCAAGCTGGAGGCCGCGAGCGCCATGGCGGTGTTCGCTTTGGGGGCAGCGCTGTCGCTGCTGCTGGCCGGCACCGGCATCGGCTATCTGGCTAGCCGCGCCCGCGGGCGCCTCGCCGGGGCGGCGGCGCTCAGCCGCCGGATCTTCGGCGGGGCGCTGATGGTGGTGGCGGTGCTGATCCTCACCGGCCTGGACAAGGCCCTGGAAGGCATCGTGGTGCAGGCGCTGCCGGACTGGTTCGTGACCCTCGCCACCCGGTTCTGAGCCGTCGGCTTAGATCGTCCTGCCCGGGACTGCCGAGCGGGTGCCCGGCGCCGCCGGGTGCCTGCCGCCTTCCGCGGATCGCCCGGTCAGCCATACGGCACCGCGGCACGGCCCGATGCCATCCCCCAAAACAAAACGGGCGCCCGAGGGCGCCCGCTTGATCGATGCCTGCGCACCGGACCTTCGAAAGTCCATCGCCTCAGTGGGCGACGTTCTTCCACACCTTCTTCTTGGTGAAGTAGAGCAGGCCGGCCAGCACGAACAGGAACACGAACACCTGGAAGCCCATGCGCTTGCGGGCGTCCAGATGCGGCTCGGCGGCCCACATCAGGAAGGCCGAGACGTCGCGGGAATACTGGTCCACGGTGGCCGGGCTGCCGTCGGTATATTCCACCTGGCCATCGCTCAAAGGCTTGGGCATGGCGATCTGCTTGCCGGGGAAATACTTGTTGTAGTGCAGGCCGGACTGCACCTTCACGCCTTCCGGCGGATCCACATATCCGTTCAGCAGCGCATGGATATAGTCCACGCCGCCTTCCTGATACTGGGTGAAGGCATCGGTGATGAAGCCGGGGAAGCCCACGTGGGAGCCACGGGCCTTGGCGATCACCGACAGATCCGGCGGCAGCGCGCCGCCATTGGCCACGCGGGCGGCGGGATCATTGGGGAACGGCGAGGGCCACGGGTCCGACAGGCGGCCGGGGCGTTGGAACATCTCGCCCTGGTCGTTGGGTCCATCGGTGATCTGGTATTCCGACGCCACCGCCTTGGCCTGGCCTTCGCTGAAGCCCGGGCCACCCTCTTGGGCGAGGTTGCGGAAATACAGGAAATGGGCCGAGTGACAGGAGGCGCAGACCTCCCTGAACACCTTGAACCCGCGCTGCAACTGCGCGGGGTCGTAGGTGCCGAAGGGGCCGGCGAACGACCAGGATTCCCGGTGGGGAATGTCGTCATGGCCGCCTTCAGCCGCCCGCGCCGGGGCGCTGAACACGAGTGCCGCCGCGACGGCACCGAAGAGAATGGTCTTTTTCATCATCTTTCTCTCCACCTGCCCGCTCAGCCCTTGGTCTGCGGGGCGGATGCCCCGGCAATGACCGTCGCGCCACCTTTGGCCAAAACCGCGTCGGCGATCGAGGCCGGGAGGGGCTTCGGGCGCTCGATCAGGCCGAGCACCGGCAGGATGATGATGAAGTGGGCAAAGTAATAGACCGTCAGGATGCGGGAGGCGATCACATAGCCGCCTTCAGCCGGCTGGGAACCGAGGTAGCCCAGGCCCACCGCCACCACCGCGAAGATCCAGAAGAACTGGCGGTACAGGGGACGATAGCGGGCCGAGCGGACCTTGGAGGTGTCCAGCCAGGGCAGGAAGGCGAGCACCACGATGGCGCCGAACATGCAGATCACGCCGCCGAGCTTGTCCGGAATGGAGCGCAAGATGGCGTAGAACGGCAGGAAGTACCATTCGGGCACGATGTGCGCCGGGGTCGAGAGCGGGTTGGCCGGAATGTAGTTGTCCGGATGGCCCATATAGTTCGGCGTGTAGAAGATGAACCACGCGAAGAACAGCAGGAACACCACCATGGCGAAGGTGTCCTTGATGGTGGCGTAGGGCGTGAAGGGCACGGTGTCCTTCGCGATATTCTTCACGTCGATGCCGTCGGGATTGTTCTGGCCCACATGGTGCAGCGCCCAGATATGGAGCCCGACCACGCCGGCAATCATGAACGGCAGCAGATAATGCAGCGAGAAGAAGCGGTTCAGCGTGGGGTCACCCACCGAATAGCCGCCCCACAGCCACTGGACGACCACTTCGCCAATGCCCGGGATCGCCGAGAACAGATTGGTGATGACGGTGGCGCCCCAATAGGACATCTGGCCCCAGGGCAGCACGTAGCCCATGAAGGCGGTGGCCATCATCAGCACATAGATGATCACGCCGAGGATCCACAGCACTTCGCGGGGCGCCTTGTAGGAGCCGTAATAGAGGCCGCGGAAGATGTGGATATAGACGGCGATGAAGAACATCGAGGCGCCGTTGGCGTGGATGTAGCGGATCATCCAGCCGTAATCCACGTCGCGCATGATGTGCTCGACGCGGGCGAACGCGATCGGCGCATAGGCCGCATAGTGCATCGCCAGCACCACACCGGACAGGATCTGCACCACCAGCATCATGGTGAGGATCGCGCCGAAGGTCCAAAAGTAGTTCAGATTCTTGGGGACCGGATAGGCGATGGCGCTGGAATGCACCAGACCCACAAGCGGCAACCGGCTCTCGAACCAGCGCGCCAGCTTGTTCTTGGGCTGGTAGGTGGAGTGTCCTTCCATGGGGCCAACCTTTTATTGAACTGGCGACGCGCGCGTCAGCCGATCGTGATCTTGCTGTCGGAAACGAAGGTGTAAGGCGGCACCGCCAGATTAAGCGGTGCCGGGCCGACGCGGACGCGGCCCGAAGAATCATATTGCGAGCCGTGGCAGGGGCAGAACCAGCCGTCGTAATTGCCCTGATGGCCGATGGGCACGCAGCCGAGATGGGTGCAGATGCCGATGACCACGAGCCAGTTGTCATGGCCCTTCTTGACCCGGTCCTGGTCGGCCTGAGGATCGATCAGGCTGTTCAGCGGCACCGCGCGGGCCAGTTCCACGTCCTTGGGGGCGCGGTTGAATACGAAGATCGGCTTGCCACGCCACTGCGTGGTGATGATCTGGCCTTCCTGGATCGGCGACAAATCCACCTCGGTGGTGGACAAAGCGAGCACCGACTTGTCCGGCTGGAGCTGGGCGACGAAGGGCCAGACCATCCCGGCGACGCCAACGGCGCCAACGGCACCGGTCGCGATGTACAGGAAGTCCCGGCGGGTCGTCTGGGTCGTCTCCGTATGTGCCACGGCGCTTTTCCTCAATCGTCAGTCCGGTCAGACCGTCGCGGCGCGCAGTTTCTGCGGGAAGGGCCCGCGCGGGTTGCCCCGTTGTCCGCGCGCGGCGCGAGGTCGAATGTGGCAGGCCTCCCCAGAAATGGAGAAGATGCACCTTCGAGCGCCTCTAATTGCACCCTCTCAAGCCCTTGTCCAGATCGCCGCCATGCGGCACGCGGTCCTGCCATCGCCATATTTACGCCCGATCTGCGCCCAAACCGGAAACCGGCCCCATGATCCTTGCTTTGTACTGCCCCGACATCGCCCAGAATGCCGGCACCTGCCTGCGCACCGGGGCCTGTCTGGGGGTGCCCGTCCACCTCATCGAGCCCGCCGGTTTTCCGGTCAGCGGGGCCGCTTTTCGCCGGGCCGGCATGGATTATCTCGATGCCGCCGACTGGCATCGCCATGCCTCCTTCGCCGCGTTCGAGGCCTGGCGCACGGCCGCCGGGCACCGCCTCGTTCTGTTCACCACCAAGGGGGCGGCGCCCCTGCACAGCTTTTCATTCCAAAGTGACGATGTGCTGCTGTTTGGCCGCGAGAGCGCCGGCGTGCCGCAGGAGGTGCACGAGCGCGCCGATGCCCGCCTGCTGATCCCGCTGCGCCCCGGCATGCGCTCCTTGAATGTGGCGGTGTCCGCCGCCATGGCGCTGGGCGAGGCCCTGCGCCAGACCGACGGCTTTCCGGCGATGGCCTGATCCGGCACGGCGCCGACGACGCTGCGCGATTCGCGCCAGCCGCCGTTTCGGCCCTGCCCTTCCGCCTGGGGCGGGCTCGGGCTAGAACGCCCCTCCCCATTGCAGCGGAGCCCCGCCATGATCGCAGCCCATATCGAGGCCCATAAAAGCGAAGCCCGGGCCTGGTTCGAGGCCCTGCAAGGGCGCATCATCGAGGCCTTCGAGACGCTGGAGGACGAAGCCTCCGAGGCGCTCTATCCCGGCGCGCCGGGCCGGTTCGAGCGCTCGCCCTGGAACCGCACCGACCATAGCGGCGCCCCGGGCGGCGGCGGCGCCATGGCCTTGATGCGCGGGCGGCTGTTCGAAAAGGTGGGGGTGCACACCTCCACCGTGTTCGGCGAGTTCGCCCCCGAATTCCGCGACCAGATCCCCGGCGCTTCCGAAGACCCGCGCTTCTGGGCCTCGGGCATTTCGCTCATCGCCCATATGCACAGCCCGCATGTGCCGGCGGTGCATATGAACACGCGGTTCGTGGTCACCACCAAGAGCTGGTTCGGCGGCGGCGCCGACCTCACCCCGGTGCTGGACGCCCGCCGCACCCAGGACGATCCCGACACATTGGCCTTCCACGCCGCCATGCAGGGCGCCTGTGCGCCCCACGCCGTGGCGGACTATCCGCGCTTCAAGACCTGGTGCGAGGAGTATTTCTTCCTCAAGCACCGCAATGAGCAGCGGGGCATCGGCGGCATCTTCTATGACTGGCTGAACAGCGGCGATTTCGCCGCCGATTTCGCCTTCACCCGCGATGTGGGCACCGCCTTCCTGGACATCTATCCCCATCTGGTGCGCGCCAACATGGCCAAGCCCTGGACCGAAGCCGAGCGCGAGGAGCAATTGATTCGCCGCGGGCGATACGTGGAATTCAACCTGCTGTATGATCGCGGCACCATCTTCGGCCTGAAGACCGGGGGGAACGTCGCGTCGATCCTCTCCTCCATGCCGCCGGTGGTGAAATGGCCTTAAAGCCGGCAACCGACGTTGTCGTGGCGGCGCCTTGTAATGCCGCTGTCACGCAACACCGCTAGGCCGACGTGCCGTCCATCAGGAGATACGCCATGGCCTTCGCACCGGGTGACATTGTTCAGCTCAAATCCGGCAGCCCCGCCCTCACCGTGATCTCCGAGACCGGAGAGACCGTTGAAGTGGTGTGGTATTCCGACGAAGTCGGTGAATTCCGCACCAACTCTCTCCCCGCCATCACCCTTGAAGCCCTCGAAGTCGTCGACTTCGAAGAGGACGAGGATGAAGAGGAAGAAGACGACGAGGCCTGAGCGCCGCGCCCGGCTTGCGTCGGGCGACTGAGAATTCTTTCGGCCGGCCCGCGCCCACCCGCGCGGCGCCGGCCGTTCGCTTTTTTGGCAGCGGCGTTGGGGGACGCTCGACGTCGCGATTACGCGCTGTCCGGCGGTTCTGAATCCTGGAGTGTGCGCGCGCGGGATGGTGCGTTGGGCGGTGGACAGCCAGCCACCCGGCCCTGAGCGTTTCACCCCCCGCCCTGCCCTCCCCCGCACGGGGGGAGGGTTCACCGATCGCAGGCGGCCGCATCCGCCAGCGCTGCGATCTGCGCCGCATCGGTGGGAAAATCCGCGGCGATCCAGGCCGCTTTGGCCTGCGCCAGCGCGGCGCCCAGCGCCGGCCCCGGCCGCAGGCCGCGCGCCATGAAGTCGGTCGCGGTGAAGGGACTGTCCGGCGGCACCCATGCCATCGCCATCTGCGCCAAGGCGGAGGGGTCACCCCCGCGCCGGGCGCAGGCGATCAGCAGCCGATCGAGAAACGCCGGCGCACCGATCCCATAGATCAGCGCCCGCGCCACCCGCGCATCGAGATCGGCGCGCACGGCGGGCGCCCCGCTGAGCGCCTCCAGCCGGGCAAATTCCGCATTGGACAGGCGCAGGCGCGCCCGCAGCCGCTCGGCATCCTCGCCGATGCGCACCGCGAGCACGCCGAGGCGCCGCATGGGGTCGGGCGTGAGATCGAGGGCCTGCTCCAGCTCCACCAGCCGGGCAAAGCCGCGCCCGTCGGCCACCCCGCCCAGGATGCGGCCCAGCAGCCCGGCCTCGCTCATGGTCACCAGGGTCGCCGCCGCGCCGGGCGCCACCAGCAGCTTCACCAGTTCCGCCCGGATCCGCTCCCGCGACAGACGGTCGAGCCCGGCCCGCAGCCGGATGGCGGCGGCCAGCGCGGGCGGGTCCAGCGGGCCGGAGCCGTAGGCGGCGTGAAAGCGGAACAGCCGCAGGATGCGCAGATGATCCTCGCGAATGCGGGTGTCCGGATCGCCGATGAACCGCACCTGGCGCGCCCGCAGATCCGGCAGGCCGCCCACCGGGTCGAACACCTGGCCGTGGGCGTCCGCATAGAGGGCGTTGAAGGTGAAGTCGCGCCGGGCGGCATCGCGCGCCCAGTCGGTGCCGAACCGCACCACCGCGTGGCGCCCGTCGGTCTCCACGTCCTCGCGCAAACTGGTGACCTCGAACGGCACCCCGGCGCTGAGCACGGTCACCGTGCCATGGGCGATGCCGGTGGGCACGGTCTTCAGCCCGGCGGCAGCGGCGCGGCGCACCACCTCGTCGGGGACGGCGGTGGTGGCCAGATCAATCTCGCCCACTGGGAGGCCCATCAGGGCATTGCGCACCGCCCCGCCCACCAGCCGGGTCTCGATGCCATCGCCATTGAGCGCTGCCAGCACCGCTTGCAGCGCCGGGGCCTGGAACCAGGGGGCTCCGGCCAGCGACGGCAGGGCGTCGGTGCTCATGTGGGGATGCTCACTTGTAATAGCCGGGCTGGAACACCCCGTCCTTCATCTGCGCCGGCACATAAACGCTGCCGGGGGGCGCGCTGTTTTCCATTTCGAACACATAGAGGCCGACGGCCACCAGCAGCACCGCGGCCACGGAACAGGCCACCAGCGCGCGCGGCGACCAGTGCTCGGGCACCATGGAGCCGCGCAGCGCCAGCAGCACCAGGGCGTAGGCGACGAACGGCGACAGGAACAGCGCCGTCTCCACCAGGATGGTGCGGATCATCAGGCATATACTCGCATATAGAGGTTGCGCAGCAATCCGGCGGTGACCCCCCAGATGAAGCGCTCCTCATAGGGTATGGCATAGAAGTAGCGCCGCACCCCGTCCCGTTCGCGCGATTGGCGCTGATGGTTGGCCGGGGTCATCAGGAAGGCCAAGGGCACCTCGAACGCCTCCTGCACCTCGGCGGGATTGAGGGTGAGGGCATAATTGGGCGCCACCAGCCCCACCACCGGCACGATCCAGAAATTGGTGCCGGAGAGATAGCCATCCAGAAACCCCAGCGGCCGCACCAGATGGCTGGCCAGCCCCACCTCCTCGCGCGCCTCGCGCAGAGCGGCATCCACCTCATCCTTGTCGCCCGGATCCACCCGCCCGCCGGGAAAGGCGATCTGGCCGGCATGGGTGGACAGGGTGGTGGCGCGCAAGGTCAGCAGCACGGTGGGTTCCGGCCGCGCCACCACCGCCACCAGCACCGCCGCATGGCGCGGCGCCTGGCTGGGCGGGGGGCGATGGTCGGAAATGGCGTGGTCGCCGTTCACGCTGGCATAGGCGCCGTGATCATAGTCCGGCGGCGGGACCGGCGACAGGCGGGTGCGGGCCCGCGCCAGGAAATCCGCCAAAGGCGAGGCCTCCGGCGCGCTGGGGTCCGGTTCGGCGGGATCAGGGTCGGATTGCAGGGTCACGGGCGGAACAGACCTTCCGGCTTTGGCGGGCACTGAGAGGACACATCAGACGCTGACGAGATCAAGGCCTGCGGCGGGCATCATGGGGTAGAAGGCCGCCCCCGAGGCCACGCCGAACATAGGCACGCCGTCGCAGCTTCGCACCTCGCCCCGCTCCACCAGATCCAGATAGACCGCGCGGGTGAGCCGCGCCTCCAGGCCGAACCGCACATGCACATAGGGCCGCAATTCGCCCGGCTCGGCACCGGGCGCGAAGCGCAGCTCATGGCCCGGCCCGGCGCGCACCAGATCGTCCATATTGGTGCGGAACACCAGCACCGGGCCGGCGTCGGCATCCTCCACCGCCAGGTCCACCGCCAAGAACGGGGCGTCCTCCACCTGGATGCCGATCTTTTCCACCGGCGTTTTCAGCACAAAACGCTCGCCCTCGCGGGTGAGCACCGAGGCGAACAGCTTTGTGAGCGCCACCCGGCCGATGGGCGTGCCGCCATAGAACCAGGTGCCATCGGCGGCGATGCGCATGTCCATGTCGCCGCAATCGGGCGGGTTCCACGTGTCCACCGGCGCGGGGCCGCGGCCGCCAGCGGCCTTCACCGCCGCCATCAGCGCCCCCAGCCGGCCCGAAGCCGCGCCGGCGCTGGCATCGGCCGTCGCGGGCGTGGGAACATCCCGGTCAGTCTGGTCCATGATGGCCTCATACCTCGCGATGACGTGACGGGAGCATCCGCTGCGGCGCAAACGGATGGCTCGACGCGGCGCCAACATATCGTAAGCTGGTCGTTCCGGCAGGTGCGACCGCAGCGGGACAACCCCGCGGACGCCCGGTCGGGTCCGGGTCCGGCCCGAAATGCCGTCATCGTGCGGCTTCGGGCCTGCTCTCGCCGTCTTTCGCGGCGAGGGTACCGGCCAAGCGGAGACTTTAGGCATGTCGGCACCGAGCGAGACCTTCGACCTGGACCAGATGATCATCCGCAATGCGGAAGCCGCCGCCGCCAGCGTGCGCACCGCCCGCAGCGCCATCGCCTCGGTGATCTTCGGCCAGGAGACGGTGATCGACCAGGCGCTGATTACCATATTGGCCGGCGGCCATGCGCTGCTGGTGGGCGTGCCGGGCCTCGCCAAGACCAAATTGGTGGAGACCATGGGCACCGTGCTGGGCCTTGATGCCCGCCGGGTGCAGTTCACGCCGGACCTGATGCCCTCGGACATTCTCGGCTCGGAAGTGCTGGAGGAAAGTGCCGGCGGCAAGCGGGCGTTCCGCTTCATCCGCGGCCCGGTGTTCGCGCAATTGCTGATGGCGGACGAGATCAACCGCGCCTCGCCCCGCACCCAGTCGGCGCTGCTGCAATCCATGCAGGAATATCATGTGACCGTGGCCGGCGAGCGCCATGATCTGCCGAAGCCCTTCCATGTGCTGGCGACCCAGAATCCGCTGGAGCAGGAAGGCACCTATCCGCTGCCCGAAGCCCAGCTCGACCGCTTCCTGATGGAAATCGACGTGGATTATCCCGACCGCGATGCGGAGCGGCGCATCCTGTTCGACACCACCGGCGCCGAAGACACCAAGCCCCGCGCCGCCATGAGCGTGGAAGACCTGATGGCCGCCCAGCGGCTGGTGCGCCGCCTGCCGGTGGGCGAATCGGTGGTGGAAGCGATCCTCACCTTGGTGCGCTCTGCCCGCCCCGGCACCGCCGAGGGCGACGAGCAGCGCCTGATCTCCTGGGGCCCCGGCCCGCGCGCTTCCCAGGCCCTCATGCTGGCGGTGCGCGCCCGCGCCTTGCTGGACGGGCGCTATGCTCCCTCCCTGGATGACGTGGTGGCCTTGGCCGAGCCGGTGCTGAAGCACCGCATGGCGCTCTCCTTCGCCGCCCGCGCGGAAGGGGAAACCGTGCAGCGGGTGATCCGCCGCCTCGCCGCGAAGCTGGGCTGAGCCCCGCGTGGCCGAACGCCCGAACGCCCCGTCCCCGGCCCCCGATGGCGCGCCGGCCATGGCGCGCCTGTCCCATGATGCAGCCCAACTGGCGGCGGCCATGCCGCGTCTGGTGCTGGAGGCGCGGCGCATCGCCGCCTCGGTGCAGCACGGCGTCCATGGCCGGCGCCGCTCCGGCTCGGGCGAGAATTTCTGGCAGTACCGGCGCTTCAGCGACGGCGAGCCGGCCAATCGGGTGGATTGGCGCCGCTCCGCCCGCGACGACCATTTGTATGTGCGCGAGCGCGAATGGGAAGCCGCCCATACGGTGTGGATCTGGCCGGACCTGTCCGCCTCCATGGACTATGCCTCGGCCAAGCTCGCCCCCAAGCGCGAACGGGCGCTGGTGGTGGCGCTGGCGCTCGCCGACCTTTTGGTGAAGGGCGGCGAGCGGGTGGGCATTCCCGACATCATGCGCCCCACCGCCAGCCGGCGGATCATGGAGCGCATGGCGGAAGCCCTGCTGCTGTCCCCGGCTTTGCCCGCCAGCCTGCCGCCGGCCTTTCATCCCTCGCCTCTGTCGGAAGTGGTGCTGCTGGGTGATTTCTGGAGCCCCACCGTGGAAGTGGCCGCCGCCATCGAGCGCCTCGCCCATGGCGGCGCCCATGGGCATGTGATCCAGGTGGTTGACCCCTCCGAGGAAACCTTCCCTTTCACCGGCCGCATCGCCTTCCGCGAGCCCGAGGGTGGCGCCACCTTGACCGTGGGCCGGGCGGAAGCCTGGCGCGCGGATTACGAGACCCGCGTGGCCCTCCATCGCGAGGCCATCCGCGCCGCCGGGCAGCGCCTCGGCTGGGGCTTCCAGGTCCACCGCACCGACCGCCCCGCCAGCGAACTGCTGCTCGCGCTGCATATGCGCATGGGCGTCGGCGGTTTGGGTGCGGGCGGCATGGGTGCGGGCGCGGTGGGATCCGGCGCGCCGCAGGAGGCGCTGCCATGAGTAGGCGGCTTGGGACGCACCGATACGCGCTCCTGCGCGTGCTCGCGGGCCACGATGCAGGGGCAGAACGCCTGGAGCGGAAAGCGTTTCACCCCCCTCCCTGCCCTCCCCCGCAAGGGGGGAGGGTTCCCCCGCGGGGACGGAAACGTCACGCTGAAACCCGCGCGCCATCCCCCCTCCCCCCTTGCGGGGGAGGGTTGGGGTGGGGGGTGAAACGGCCACGGCCGGGCCCTCGCTCTGACCGCCATAACTCTCTCTTGCCCGCCGCCGTACCGATGGCCCGCGCTGGCCTGTGGAAGGACGCCCGCGCATGATGGGCTTGCCGCTGACGTTCGCCTCGCCGCTGCTGCTCACCGCCTTGCTGGCCTTGCCGGCGCTGTGGTTCCTGCTGCGGGTGGTGCCGCCGCGCCCGCGCGAACTGTCGTTTCCGCCCACCCGGCTGCTGTTCGACATCAAGCCCAAGGAAGAAAGCCCCGCCCGCACCCCGTGGTGGCTGACCCTGCTGCGGCTGCTGCTGGCGGCTTTGGTGATTCTCGCCGCCGCCGGCCCGATCTGGAATCCGCCCGCCGTCGCCCCCTCGGCCGGCGGGCCGCTGGTGATGGTGATCGACCAGGGCTGGCCCGCCGCCGCCACCTGGGGCCAGCGCATGGCCACCGCCTCCGGCCTCATCGACGAAGCCGCCGCCAATGGCCGCGGCGTGGCGCTGATCCCCACCGGCGATGTGCCCAAGGACGCCACCTTGCTGCTGCCGGCCCAGGCCCGCGACAAGCTGCGCTCGCTCTCCCCCGTCGCCTGGGCGCCCGCCCGCAAGGAGGCGCTGGCGCTGGCGGGCAAATATCTCGCCGCCAATGCCGACGCCGGCCTGGTCTATGTGAGCGACGGCGTCGACCTGAAAGCGGACCAGGAACTGGCCGCCGACCTTGCCGCCCTGAAAGGCGCCCGCCCGGCCTTGGTGGTGAGCGGCGGCGTCGCCACGCCCTTGGCTTTGGTCGCCCCCGACAATGCCCCCGGCGCCCTCACGGTGAAGGTGCTGCGCCCCGATGACGGCGGCGCCCGCAGCGGCCGGGTGGAAGCCCGCGACCTGCGCGGTCTGGCCCTGGGCGAAGCCCCGTTCGAATTCGCCCCCGGCGCGCGGGAGACGGAAGCCAAGTTCGACCTGCCGGTGGACATGCGCAACGAAGTCTCGCGGCTGGAGATCGTCGGCGAGCGCTCGGCCGGCGCGGTGCAATTGCTGGACAAGCGCTGGCGGCGGCGCACCGTGGGCGTGGTCTCCGGCGCCTCCAGCGACACCGGCCAGCCGCTGCTGGCCCCCACGTATTATCTCGCCCGCGCTTTGGGGCCGTTCGCCGATGTGCGCATGGGCGACAGCGGCGCGCCCACGGAGAATATCAACCGCTTCCTGGAGCAGCGGGTGCCGGTGATCATGCTCACCGACGTGGGCACCGTGCCCCCCGCCACCCGGGCGCGCCTCGCCAAATTCGTCGAGGACGGCGGGGTGCTGGTGCGCTTCGCCGGCCCGCGCCTCGCGAATGCGCAGGATGATCTGTTGCCGGTGCGCCTGCGCCGGGGCGGGCGGGTGCTGGGCGGCTCGCTGTCCTGGGAAACCCCGCAGGCTTTGGGGGCGCTCAGCCCCGACGGCCCGTTCCGCGACGTGAAACTGCCCAATGACGTCAGCGTCACCCGGCAGGTGCTGGCGGAGCCGGACGGCACCTTGGGCGAGCGCACCTGGGCGGCGCTGGCGGACGGCACGCCCTTGGTCACCGGCGCCCGCCGGGGCAAGGGCCTGATGGTGCTGTTCCACGTCACCGCCGACACCAGCTGGTCGAACCTGCCGCTTTCAGGCACATTCGTTGAGATGTTGCGCCGGGTCATCGCTCTGTCCGACACCACCGCTCCCGAAGCCGGGGCCGCCGACGCCGCGCGCGCGGGCGTGCCGGCGGGATCTTCGGCGTCCGCCAACCCCGCCGCCGCCACCGTCGCCCCCACCCGCCTGCTGGATGGCTTCGGCGCCTTCCGGCCCGCCGGCCCCACCGCCCGCCCGGTGCCGGCCACCTTCGCCGGCCGCGGCAGCGCCGAGCATCCCCCCGGCTTCTATGGCCCGCCCGATGCCCTTTTGGCGGTGAACACCTTGCTGCCCGACGACCGGCTCGCGCCCCTCGACCTCTCCGCTTTGGGCGGCACCCCGGCTTCGCCGCTGCGCGAAAGCGAGCCGCGTGATCTGCGCGGGGTGGCTTTGGTGGTGGGCATGGGCCTGCTGCTGCTGGATGCCCTCGCCGTGCTGCTGTTGGCCGGAGGGCTCGGGCGCCTGGGCCGCCGCCGCGCCACCGCCGCCGCTTTGTTCGCCGCGCTCGCCTTGGGCGCGGTGCCGCTGGCCCCCGCCCCGGCGCGGGCGGATGCGGCCAGCGATTTCGCGGTCAAGGCCACCGCCCAGACCCGCCTCGCCTATGTCACCACCGGCAATGCGGAAGTGGACGACATCAGCCGCGCCGGACTCGAAGGCCTTACCACCTTCCTCGCCCAGCGCACCGCCCTGCAGGCGGGCGAGCCCATGGGCGTGGACATCGCCCGCGACGACCTCTCCTTCTTCCCGTTGCTCTATTGGCCGATCCTGCCCAGCGGCCCCCTGCCCTCGCCGGCGGTGCTGGCCCGCATCGATGCCTTCATGAAGCAGGGCGGCACGGTGGTGTTCGACACCCGCGACGCGCTGGAGACCACGCAGGTGCCCGGCGCGCCGCTCTCCCCCGCCGCCGCCCGGCTGCGGGAAATCCTCTCCGGTCTCGACATTCCGGAACTGGCGCCGGTGCCGCGCGACCATGTGCTGACCAAGGCCTTCTATCTGATGAAGGATTTTCCGGGCCGCTTCACCTCCGGCACCACCTGGGTGGAAGCTTTGCCCGCCGCCCGCGACGGCGAGGACCGCCCCGCCCGCGCCGGCGACGGCGTCTCCCCGGTGATCATCACCTCCAACGATCTGGCCGGCGCCTGGGCGGTGGGCAAGAATGGCGAGCCCCTGCTGCCGCTCACCCCCGGCGAGCCGCGCCAAAGGGAAATGGCGTTCCGCGCCGGGGCCAACATGGTCATGTACATGCTGACCGGCAACTACAAGGCCGACCAGGTGCATGTGCCGGCGCTGCTGGAGCGGCTTGGCCAATGAGCGCGCCCTTGCCCTTCCGCCTGCCCCCGCGCCGCGCCCCGATGCCCGCTGAAAGGCGCCCATGACCTACGGCCTCGCGTTCGAACCCTTCCTGCCCTGGCCGGTGCTGGGCGCCATCGCCGCCGTAGCTGTGGTGCTGGCGCTGGCGCTGGTGGCCTCGCGCACCCGCGGCGCCGCCTTCCGCGCCTTGGCGCTGCTGGTGGGGCTGGTGGCGCTGGCCAATCCCTCGCTGACGCGGGAAGAGCGCGAGCCGCTGTCCTCCGTGGTGGCGGTGGTGGTGGACAAGTCCGCCAGCCAGAATTTCGGCGAGCGCACCCAACAGACCGACGCCGCCCGCACCGCGCTGGATGCCCGGCTGAAGCAGATTCCGGGCCTGGAAATCCGCACCATCGAGGCTGATGCCCGCGACGGCGAGACCGACGGCACCCGCCTGTTCGCGGCCCTCTCCGCCGGCCTCGCCGACGTGCCGCCGGAGCGGGTGGCGGGCGCCATCATGATCACCGACGGGCGGGTGCATGACGTGCCCGGCGAGGCGGCCGCTTTGGGCTTTTCCGCCCCGGTGCACGGCCTCATCACCGGCAAGGCCGGCGAGCGCGACCGCCGGGTGGCGCTGGAGAAGGCGCCGCGCTTCGGCATCGTCGGCCAGCGCCAGACGCTGACCTTCCGCGTCACCGACGAGGGCGCCCCGGCCGGCGCTCGCGTGCCCGTCACCGTGCGCCGCGACGGCGAGGTGATCGCCAGCCCGGTGGTCGCCACCGGCCGCAGCGCCCAGGTGGAGGTGGAGATCGCCCACGCCGGGCCGAACATCGTCGAGGTGGAGGTGGCCCCGCTGGAGGGGGAACTGACGCCCATCAACAACCGCGCCGCCGTCTCCATCGACGGCATCCGCGACAAATTGCGGGTGCTGCTGGTCTCCGGCGAGCCGAACGTGGGCGAGCGCACCTGGCGCAACCTTTTGAAAAGCGACGCCAATGTGGATCTGGTGCACTTCACCATCCTGCGCCCGCCGGAGAAGCAGGACGGCACGCCCATCAACGAACTGTCGCTGATCGCCTTCCCGACGCGCGAGCTGTTCCAGACCAAGATCCGCGATTTCGATTTGATCATCTTCGACCGCTACTCCCAGCAAGGGGTGCTGCCGCAGGTCTATTTCGACAATATCGTGCGCTATGTGCGCAATGGCGGCGCGCTGCTGGTGGCGGCCGGCACGGACTTCGTCGAGCCCGGCTCGCTGTTCAACACGCCGCTGGAAGAGATCCTGCCCGCCGCGCCCACCGGCCAGACCACCGAAGCGCCCTATGTGGCCGGCCTCACCGCCCCCGGCAAGCGCCATCCGGTGACCCGCGGCCTGCCGGGCGCCGAGAGCGAGCCGCCGAAATGGAGCCGCTTCTTCCGGGTGATCGATGCGGACGCCCGCTCCGGCGTCACGGTGATGCAGGCCCCGGGCGAGCGCCCGGTGCTGCAGCTGGACCGGGTCGGCCAGGGCCGCGTGGCGCTGCTGCTGTCGGACCATTTCTGGCTATGGGCGCGCGGCTATGACGGCGGCGGCCCCTATATCGATCTGCTGCGCCGGCTCTCCCATTGGCTGATGAAGGAGCCGGACCTGGAGGAGGAACGCCTGAAGCTCTCCACCGCCGGCCGCGACCTGGTGGTGGAGCGCCAGACCATGGGCGACACCGTGCCCACTGCGCTCATCACCACCCCCTCCGGCGCCACCCGCACGCTCACCCTCACCCAGGCCGAGCCCGGCCTGTGGCGCGCCACCACCCCGGCGGATGAACTGGGCCTATGGCGGGCGGTGAACGGGCCATTGACGGCGCTGACCAATATCGGCCCGCTGAACCCGAAGGAATTCGCCGAAGTCACCTCCACCAAGGACTGGCTCTCGCCCATCACCTCCGCCACCAGCGGCGGCCTGTGGCGCCTCGCCGATCTCAACGGCGCCGTGCCGCGGGTGGTGCAGGTGTCCTCCGGCGACCGGCTGGCGGGCGAAGACTGGCTGGGCCTGCGCACCCGCGACGTCTCGGTGGTGAAGGGCATCGGCCTGTTCCCGCTGTTCGCGGGCCTGTCCGGCCTGTTGCTGCTGCTGGGCGTGATCACGGCGGCCTGGGTGCGCGAGGGGCGGTGAGCCCCAGCGCTGCCGGACCGCTCACATATATTTGGCGTCGTGGCCGATCAGCAGGTCGCGTATGCCCTTCGGCACCGGAAAGCCGTAGCCGATCCAGTCGGTGAAGATGAAGGCGTCATCGGCGTGATAGGCGCTGGTGTAGAGATGCACGCCGACGATCTCCATGGCGATATAGAGCGCCTGGGCGGAATCGTGGCCGGCGGCATCCAGGGCCTGCTGCCGCTCCGGCCAGTCGATCTCGGTGCGGCAGACCCATGCGCCGCCCTTCTGGTAGGGCGCAAAGATGCGGATGGGGACATCCGCCTCGCCCTGCGGCGTGCGAACCCGCAAGGTGCGCCCGGCGACCACGGCATCTCCGGACCGGGCTGATGGGGGCATGGCGCCGTCCGCGACAGGATTGGAACACCAGCGACGCTAGCCGATGTTCCCGCTTTGTTCAATGATGATTTCAGCCCGCCCGGCCACCCCGGCTCCGACGCACCCAAGCCTCAGGCGGGAACGGCAACACCCGGCGCGTCGGCGGCCCGGCGGGCGGTGCTGGTTTCGTCGGTGGGGCAGATCAGGACGACGGAATTGGGGATCACCTGCTCCAGCTTGGTGATCATCACGTTGATCCGCTCCTGCACGCATCCCATGGACAGTTGGGAATCATAGCCCAGCATCAGCTCGATGAAATTGACCCCGCCGGCGCGGCGGGTGCGGATGCCGTGGAGCGCGTCATAGTCGTCATAATGGCTGGCCAGCACCCGCAGGAGGTCGAACTGCAGCCGTTCCTCCAGTGCCCGGTCGAGCAGGTCCAGCAGCGATCCCGACGCCATGCCCCAGAGGTGGTAGACGAAGAAACCGCACAGGGCGATGGCGGTGATCGGGTCGATATAGACCGCCCAGCCATAGTCCTTGAGCCAGGCGCCCAGCGAGAGCGGAATGACCAGGGCCAGGCTGTCGACGATGCCCATCAGATAGAAGCGGCGCTGGGCGTCCATCACCGGCGATTGGCCGCTCTGTTCCATGCGGCTGATGCGCCGCCACATCCAGGCGAAGAACCCGATGGCCACCAGATTCAGGACGATGGCGGTGGTGGCGCCCTCCAGCGGCACCGGCCGGTAGAGCCCCTCGATGGCCTGCCACAGCACCAGGGCCACGAACGCCACATTGGCGCCCGCCAGCCCCACATTCAGCAGGTTCTCCAGCTTATCGAGGCCGTAATTGTAGGTCTCGGTTCGGCCGCGCGCGGTCCGGCGCACCACCTGCCAGGACAGGAACATGGCGCAAACATCCATGGACAGGCCGAGCGTATCGGCAAACACCGCGGATGAATTGCTGACCAGCGCCGCATAAATCATCGGCACCAGAAGAAGGAGACTGGCAAAGAAGCCTTGCCGGCTTATTTTGTCTTTTTCTTCGTTCGAAGCCATCACCGCCGCCACAGTTTTAAACCGTTGGCGGATCTTCCATCGAAACCCGTGTCACCCTCATGACTTCAGCGGTACCAATCGACCGCATTCCTGCGGATGGCCCCCGGTCACGGCGCCGGCGGCTGGCCGATCCCCGCCTTCAGGAGCGGCACCAGATGCAGCGAGCCGGCGCCATTGAGATGGCCGCTGTCGATATAGCCCAGGCTCCCGTCCGGCAGGGTCGGGCGGCAGGTGAGGGCATCGCAGAAGGCGGCGCGGGGCAGCACCACCCGCACGCCGCGCACCTGCGCCCCAATCTCGCCCAGCGCCATCTCGATCGGCGCGGCGTTGGCCGCCGCCGTGGCGGCGGGCAGGTCGCAGGCGCTCTCGTCCAGCCCCAGGAACCGCTTGCGAATGAGGCAGCGGGCGCCGCCGCCGCCGCCGAAGTCCGGCGGCGGACCCACCAGAACCACCGCCTTGCCGGCCGCCGCCAGCTGCGCCACGGCGACCTTCAGCGCCGCCATGGTGGGCGCCAGCCCCGCGCCTGCGGGCCACAGGCCGGCGATCACCACCGTCGTCACCTTGGGGTCGGCGGCCAGCGCCGCCAGCGAAGCGCTGCGAAACGTCTCGCAATCGGCGTCCTCGCGGGTGGCGCCAGCCCCGACCCCCGGCGCCTGCGGGAAGCAGCCGGCCTTGGTCACCTGCAGCAGGCCATAGCCGGTGTCGCGGGCGATGGCATCCAGCGCCGGGGCGTGGTGGTTGGCAAACGAATCCCCCCACAGAGCGATCACCGGCGCATCGGGGGCGGGATCGCCGAACCGGCATTGGGTGCCGGCAGGCGCCAGCCCCGGCCCCTGGAGGCAGGCCTTGGTGCCGCGCCACGAGTCCCCCAGCGCCGCCTGCGCCTTCAGGAACTCCGCGCTGGCCCGTCCCGGCAGACCGCCGGACAGGTCCAGGGCGATTCCGAGCCCCGCCAGCCCCGCCAGCGCCAGCAGGCCGACGGCGATGCTGCGCAGCTCCGAGCGCCGGCTGGCCGGGCCATGGCGGCGAAACCGGCTCTCCACGAAGCGCCAGGACAGGATCGACACCGCCACCGCGCCGCCCACCAGCATCACACCCGCGACCAGCCCCGGATCGCCCCCGGCGTGAAACTTGAAGAAGCCGAGGATCGGCCAGTGCCACAGATAGAGCGAATAGGAGATCAGCCCGATGCCGGCCAAGGGCTTGAGCGCCAGCAGGCGGTTCGCCACGGGCGTGCGCCCCTCCTCCCCGGCCCAGATCAATAGCAGCGCCCCGCCCGCCGGCAGCAGCGCCGAGAGGCCGGGAAAGATGGTGGTGCGATCAAACAGCGCCAGCGCGGCGACGATCATGGCGAGGCCGGTTGCCGCCAGCGCCTCCGGCAGCCAGCGCCCGCTCAGGCGCGGCACCAGGCCCAGCGCCAGCACGGAGCCCAGCAGCAGTTCCCAGGCCCGCGAGGTGAAATTGTAGAAGGCGCTGTTGGGCCGCTGGATGGCATTCTTGGTGGCCACATAAAGCGAGACCAGCAGCACCGCCCAGATCACCAGCCCGCGAAATCGCTTGAGGCGAGGATGGGACAGCACGATCAGCGCCAGCGGAAAGAACAGATAGAATTGCTCCTCCACCGCCAGCGACCACATATGCAGCAGGAACTGCTCCTCGGCGCCGGGGGCGAAATAGCCGGCGGTGGCAAGAAAATGGCGATTGGCCAGAAAAACCGACGCATATTCCAGCGCCCGGCCATAGGGGATCAGCATCACCGGCGGCAAGGTCGCCACCGCCATGGCCGTGGTGGCCAGCGCCACCAGCGCATAGGCCGGCACGATGCGCCGCACCCGGCGATCATAGAAGGTGGCGAAGCTGAACCGGTCCTTGGCCAGATCGCCGGCGATGATGGCGGTGATCAGATAGCCGGAGATGACGAAGAACACGTCGACGCCCACATAGCCGCCGGGCACCAAAGCGGCATTGGCGTGATAGAGCACCACGGGCACCACCGCGAGCGCGCGCAGGCCGCTGATGTCCGCTCTGTACTGCATGCGGAGGTGAGAATCCTGGGCGGGGCGCGCGGGCCGGGAAGCCGTTACGCCGCAGACGGCGGCCGGCAGGTCCCAAGCGCAAAGCCCTCAGCCCCCGCGCTGCCATACAGCCCGGAGCCCTCAGAAGATTCGATCAGTGTCCCACCACTGAAGGGTGTTCTAGAGCATGAAGCCGAAAAGTGGAACCGGGCTTTGGCGGAACAAGAAAGCTCTAACTCGCTGTGGTGAATTGATAATTCAGAATTCAAGCCGACTTTGGATTTCACCGGATTGAGAGCTGATGTCCCTTTTCAACGCCACAGCGCCGTCATGGCCGGGCTTGTCCCGGCCATCCACGCGGTGAGGCCGGGCCGAACGTCCGCAGGTTCTCGCAAGCGGTTGGGCGTGGATGCCCGGCACAAGGCCGGGCATGACGGCCTAATGGCGGCAGTGCCGTTTTTGAACGCCCATCCGGCCGTTTTGGGTGAAACAGCCAAGATGTTTCGGGCTTCCGAGAACCACCCGCCCCTCTGTCACCCCCGCGCCGCCGCCTGCTCCTCGCGGGTGCGGCGGGCGTCCTGGGATTTGGCCACCGCCGAGGCGATGATCACCGCCAGGGCCACCACGCCGATCAGGATGGTGCAGATGGCGTTGATCTCCGGCGTCACCCCCAGCCGCACCTGGGAATAGATCCGCATGGGCAAGGTGGTGGCCCCCGGCCCGGTGGTGAAGCTGGCGATCACCAGATCATCCATGGACAAAGTGAAGGCCAGCATGAAGCCGGACAGCACTGCCGGCAGGATCAGCGGCAAGGTGATGGTGAAGAAGGTCTTCAGCGGCGGGCAGCCCAGATCCAGCGCCGCCTCCTCCAATGCCCGGTCGAAGGTCACCAGCCGCGATTGCACCACCACCGCCACGAAGCACATGGTGAAGGTGATGTGGGCCAAGGTGATGGTCCAGAAGCCGCGCTCGAAGCCGATGGCCACGAACAGCAGCAGCAGCGACAGGCCGGTGATGACTTCCGGCATCACCAGCGGCGCATAGGTCATGCCGGAGAACAGGGTGCGGCCGTAGAAGCGCCCATAGCGGGTCAGCGCCAGCGCCGCCATGGTGCCCAAGACGGTCGCCACCACCGAAGACAGGAACGCCACCCGCAGCGTCACCCACAGGGCGTCCAGCAGCTGCTCGTTCTCCAGCAGCGCCCAATACCATTGGGTGGAAAAGCCCGCCCACACCGTCACCAGCCGCGAGGCGTTGAAGGAATAGATCACCAGCAGCAGGATGGGGATGTAGAGAAAGCTGAACCCCAGCACCAAGGCGGTGATGTTGAACCAGGTGAGATGGCGGCTCATCGCCCGGCCTCCAATTCGCGCGCCTGCAGGTTCTGATAGATCACGATCGGCACCACCAGCAGCAGCAACAGCAGCACCGCCACCGCCGCCGAGGCGGTCCAGGAGCGGTTGACGGTGAACTCGGTCCACAGCGACTTGCCGATCATCAGCGTATCGGAGCCACCCAGCAGATCCGGGATCACGAACTCGCCCACCGCCGGGATGAAGCACAGCAAGGCGCCCGCCGCGACACCGGGCAGGGAGAGCGGAAAGGTGATGGTCCAGAACGCCTTGGCCGGCGGGCAGCCCAGATCCTCCGCCGCTTCCAGCAAGGTGCCGTCCAGCTTCTCCAGCGCCGAATAGAGCGGCAGCACCATGAAGGGCAGATAGGAATAGACGATGCCGATATAGACCGC
The DNA here is from genome assembly GCF_943371865.1 of Azorhizobium sp. AG788. Classification (GTDB taxonomy): domain Bacteria; phylum Pseudomonadota; class Alphaproteobacteria; order Rhizobiales; family Xanthobacteraceae; genus Azorhizobium. Next base: position 68,406 of record NZ_CALRWL010000030.1, read on the forward strand.
GAGATCGGTATTGAGGATCTGCAACGGCTCGCTGATCAGCCCCAGGGCGTCCAGCAGCTGATTGAGGAAGCCCTCGGGGGAGAGAATGCCGATCCAGGCATAGACCCGGATCAAGAACGAGGTCCAGAACGGCAGGATCACCAGCATCAGCAGCATGGGCTGGATGCCCTTGGGGGCGCGGGCCATGGCATAAGCGATCGGATAGCCCACCAGCAGCAGCAGCGCGGTGGAGATGCCGGCGATCAGCAGGCTGGAGCCATAAGCGGCGATGAACTCGTTATCGAACGAGAGCACATAGAAGTAATTGGCGATGGAGAGCTGGGACAGGAAGTCCTTGAAACCGGCCCAGCCGGCGGCGGCATCGAACACCGGCGCATAGGGCGGCTGGGCGATCATGTCCTGCGACAGCGAGATCTTCAGCACGATCAGGAACGGCACCAGGAACAGCGCCAGCAGCCACAGATAGGGCACGGCGATGACGAACCGCCGGCCCCACCCCTTCTCCCCCGCCATGGCCATGTGCGTCGCCTTCCTTGAGAGCGCGTGTGTGCGAACCGGGGTTTCGATCTAGCTGGTGAGCACCACGCCCGCATCGGGCGAGAAGGTCACCCACACCTTGTCCTCCCAGGTGATGGGCCGCTCCACCAGCCGCGAGACATTGGGCTTGGACACCTTCACCCGCGTGCCGCAGGGCATCTCCACATGGTAGATGGACAGATCGCCCAGATAGCCGATGTCCCAGATCACGCCGGTGAGGCAATTGGCGGTGATGTCCGCCGGCGGCTCCAAGGCGATGCGCATCTTCTCCGGGCGGATCGCCAGCCACACCGTGTCCCCCGCGTGCGCCTCCACGCTCTGGTCGAGCCGCAGCGGATAAGGGGTCTTGGGCGAGGCCAGTTCGCAACCGCCGGCGCCGGTCGCCACCAGGGTCGTCTCCAGCATGTTCACGTCGCCGATGAAGTCGGCGATGTAGCGGCTGGCCGGCTGCTCATAGATCACCGCCGGCGGGGCCACCTGCACCAATTTGCCCTGGTTCATCACCGCGATGCGATCCGCCACCGTCATGGCTTCCTCCTGGTCGTGGGTGACGATCAGGAAGGTCATGCCCAGCGACATCTGGAGATCCATCAGCTCGAACTGGGTCTCGTCGCGCAGTTTCTTGTCCAGCGCGGTGAGCGGCTCGTCCAGCAGCAGCACCTTGGGCCGCTTGGCCACCGAGCGGGCGAGCGCCACCCTTTGGCGCTGGCCGCCGGAGAGCTGGTGCGGCTTGCGCTTGGCAAAGGTGGTGAGCTTCACCAGGGCCAGCATCTCCTCCACCCGGGCGGCGATGGCGGCTTTGCTCAAGTGATCCTGCTTGAGGCCGAAGGCGATGTTGTCCCAGACGCTCATGTGCGGGAACAGCGCATAGGACTGGAACATCATGTTCACCGGCCGCCGGTAGGGCGGGATGCCGGAAATGTCCTCGCCGGCCAGCGTGATGCGGCCCGAGGTGGGCTGCTCGAACCCGGCCAGCATGCGCATCAAGGTGGTCTTGCCGCAGCCGGAGGGGCCGAGCAGACCGAAGAACTCGCGCTCATAGATGTCGAGGCTGAGGTTCTCCACCGCGACGAAGGCGCCGAAGCGCTTCACCACATTCTCGAACCGGATCAGCGGCGTGGCGGCGGGATCCGCCCATGGCGCGAAGGTGCGGCGCACGGCGCCGATGGTCTGGGTACGCGCCTTGTCCGCTGCCATGCGACCCCCCGCAGTTGCGCTGAGGAGAGGCTATCCGCGTCGTGCCTTCCGCTCAAGCTCTGTGCACGCGCAAAAAGATGGCGGATGCGGTGGCATAGGACGCCAAATGTGGCAGCGGGGGATGGCACACGGTGTTGCAAGCGGGGAATTTCGCGTTGACCACAGCTTCGAGGCAGCTTCGAACGCGCAAGGCTTGCGCCTCCCGAAAGCATGTGGCAGAGACTGCGAACTCGCGGCGCCAAGCGTCGAGAGCGGGCCCCAAGATCGGCGCCCGGCGCGGAGTTCCTCCCGCCCAGCCGATCCGGACGCTGCGGTAGCTCAGTGGTAGAGCACTCCATTGGTAATGGAGAGGTCGAGAGTTCAATCCTCTCTCGCAGCACCAGTTTTCAGCTTCACATCAAAGCGTTATCCTTCAGCGGCGCCAGCGGCGCGTCTGGGCTGGGCGAGCACAATGCAGGCTATGCCTGCAACCTGCGGCACCCAAGCGATCCCCAAGACATCCTCAGGCCAGCTTCCCGGTGCAGGCTCTTGCGATCCCAGGGAGGCATGCGCATGGATCAGGATCGTATCGGCGGCGGACCCGCCCTGGCGCCGGAGGACCACGAGGCGGCCTACTTCGCCAAAGCCGCCGGCATCTCCAGAGATGACGCCCGGCTGCTGATCCGGCGCCACGGCACCCACCGCGCCACCCTCCTGGCCGCCGCCAGAAAGCTCAAATACGCCTGACATCACCGCAGGATGGCGACCTGGAGGCCGTGCCCCCTGGCAGCCCCAAGCCCCTGTCCTGAAGTCCGTGCGCTGCGGCGCTCCCCCGCTCCCCGGGGGGCCGTCGGCCTGTCCGGCCGCGGCGCCGGCCGCCGCACACCGGCCCCCATGGACATCGCACCGCCCCGCACCTCCGGCAGCGCTCGCGCATCGCCAGCGCCCGCCAAACGCTGCTGCCGGCCCCCCGGGCGGGGATCATGCCACCCCAAGGGGCCGAACCCGGCGATCCATGCTTTGCCTGCCGGGCCGGAGGCGGCGGTCGCGCCCTGGCGACAGATGCCTCCCGCGATGCGGCCCCGCAGGCGGGCTCTGTCCGGCATCGGGCGCGTGCCTGACCCGCCAACCGCCGGCGCGGAAGCCGCCGCCGACAGCCCATGACAACCATATGACGGCGTGTGACATTTGGCTGACCCGGCCGCAAAAACCATCGTGTGCGGGCCTGCGGCATAAGGCGGGCGGCACCGTCACACGACCGTCGTGGGAGGCCACTATGGGAAGGCTTCTGTCCTTTCCCCGGAGCCCCCACGATGCTCGTGATCGACGGACTGACGTGCCGATTTGGCAGCAAGGCCGCCGTCTCGGACGTGAATTTGGAGATCGGCCACGGCGCCTTCATCGGCGTCATCGGCCGTTCCGGCGCCGGCAAGTCCACCTTGCTGCGCATGATCAACCGGCTGCAGGATTCCAGCGCCGGCCGCATCGTCTTCGAAGGCACTGACGTCACCGGCCTGAAGGGCCGCGAATTGCGCCTGTGGCGCGCCCAGGCGGCGATGATCTTCCAGCAGTTCAATCTGGTGGGCCGCCTGGATGTGCTGACCAATGTGCTGATGGGCCGCCTGTCCACCATGGCCGGCTGGCGCGCCATGACCAAGACCTGGAGCGCGGAAGACAAGGCGGTCGCCCTCTCCGCCCTCGATCAGTTCGACATCGCCACCCTCGCCGCCCAGCGCGCGGACAGCCTCTCCGGCGGCCAGCAGCAGCGGGTCGCCATCGCCCGCGCTCTGGTGCAGGAGCCGCGCATGATCCTGGCGGACGAGCCCATCGCCTCGCTGGACCCGCGCAACACCAAGGTGGTGATGGATTCCCTGCTGCGGATCAACAAGCACTTCGGCATCACCGTGCTGTGCAACCTGCACTCCCTGGAGTTGGCCCGCACCTATTGCGACCGGCTGATCGGGATGGCGGGCGGCAAAGTGGTGTTCGACGGCGCCCCCGATGCCCTCACCGCCGACGTGGCCCGCGATCTCTACGGCCTGGAGGCCGACGAGGTGATGGACCTGGACCACGCAATGCCCGCCGCCGGCGGCCACGCGCCGGCCGCTCTGCCGGCCACCGCCGCACCGGATCGCTGACCGTTCCACACGGGCGCGGGCGCTGCGCCTGCACCCTGCTCTTTGCCACCAGGACCCTGCCGGCGGGCCGTGCCTCCGGCGGGATCGCGTTCGGGGCCCGTATGGCCCCGGGGAGGACACCCGCCGCCCCGGTGCCGGATGTCCGCATTCCCCCTGTCCCTCGCGGGCCGGCGGGCCACCGGGCGCCCTCGGCGCCTGCCGCTGCCGGGCCGTGAGGCTCACCCGCGTCTCACCCCCCTTTCCCAAGGAGACTGCCATGTTCAACCGTCGCACGCTCATCGCGGCCGCTGCCGCGCTCGCCCTCACCTCCGGCGCCGCCGGCGCCCAGGAGTGGAAGAAGCAGTATCCCGAGCTGACCTTCGCGGTGATCCCGGCCGAAAACGCCTCGGCCACCACCGACATCTACACCCCGTTCGCCGAATATCTCTCCAAGGAGATCGGCGTTCCGGTGAAGCTGCGCATTGCCAATGACTATGCGGCGGTGATCGAGGCCCAGCGGGCCGGCACGGCGCAGATCGCCTTCTACGGCCCGGCCTCCTATGCCCGCGCCGTGCTCACCGGCGTGAAGATCGATCCGCTGGTGGTGCAGCGTCACAACACCGGCCTCACCGGCTATTATTCGGTGGTGTGGGTGAAGGCGGACAGCCCGTACAAGACCCTGGCCGATTTGAAGGGCAAGACCATCGCTTTGGTGGATCCCAACTCCACCTCCGGCAACCAGGCGCCGCGCTACTTCCTGAACAAGGAAGGCTTCTCGGTGGACAGCTATTTCGGCAAGAGCGTCTATGCCGGCAGCCATGACAATGCCGTCCTCGCGGTGGCCCAGGGCACGGCGGATGCCGCCGCCAACGCCTGGAACTCCGAGGACGACAATTACCTGACCCGCCTGCTGGCCCGCGGCCTGCTGAAAACCGCTGACGGCAAGCCGCTGACCAAGGCCGACTTCCGCATCGTCTTCAAGTCGGACTTCCTGCCCGAAGGCCCGTTCGCGGTGTTGGACTCGCTTCCCGCCGACTTGAAGGCCAAGATCAAGCAGGCTTTCCTCGACGCGCCGAAGAAGGACAAGGCGGCCTTCGACAAGCTGTCGAACGGCAAGGATCTGGAATTCTCGCCGATCAGCGCCAAGGACTATGATGGTATCATCGGCATGGTCAAGTATAACGACGACCAGCGCAAGAAGTCCTGATTGGATCCTCGGGCGGGGGCCGGCAACGGCCCCCGCCCTTTTTCGTGAAGAGCGCATCCCATGCCCGCCACCGTTCCCACCCTTCCGCCGCCGCAGGCGCACGCTTTGGCCGCCGCCTATGACCGCGCGACCGCGACCCGGCGCCTGAAGTCGCTGGCCGTGGCGGTGGTGATTGGCGCTTTGGTGCTGCTGGCCGGCTGGATCGCCGAAATCCGCCCCGCCGCCTTCGCCCATATCGCCAATTTCACCGATTATCTGGCGAAAACCATTCCCAGCATCTCCGCCGCCACGCCCCGCGCGGACATCGTCGGCTGGTATTGGGACTTGCGCCACTGGGCGGCCCTGTTGGGCGAAACCCTGCTGATGGCCTATCTCGGCACCCTGGCGGGCGCCATCGGCGGCTTCATCCTGTGCTTCCTGGCCTCGGCGAACCTGATCCGCAATCCGGTGCTGCGCTTCTGCACCCGGCGCTATCTGGAATTCTGCCGCACGGTGCCGGACATCGTGTTCGCGCTGATCTTCGTGTTCGCCTTCGGCCTCGGCCCCATGCCGGGGGTGTTCGCCATCGCCATCCACACCACCGGCGCGCTGGGCAAATTGTTCGCAGAGGTGGTGGAGAATATCGACATGAAGCCGGTGGAGGGCCTCACCGCCACCGGCGCCAGCTGGATGCAGCAGGTGCGCTTCGGCGTGCTGCCGCAGGTGCTGTCCAACTTCGCCTCTTATGCGCTGCTGCGGTTCGAGATCAATGTGCGCGGCGCCGGCGTGCTGGGCTTCGTGGGGGCCGGCGGCATCGGCCAGGAGTTCCTGGTGGCGATCCGCAATTTCTATTACACCGACGTCAGCGCCATCCTGCTGATGATCATCGGCACAGTGATCCTGATTGATCTCGGCACCGAACAGGTGCGCCATCGCCTCCTCTCACAGGATCAGCGCGCGTGAGCCCCCTGCCCGACACCGCCCCCACCACCCCGCGCCCCACCCTGGCCGCTTTGGCGCTGGCCGACATGGCCGGTATCCGCGCCCGCAACCCCGCGGTGTTCAAGAGCGACATCGCCGGGCGCACCCGCGCCGCTCTGGTCATCTTCGCCTTGCTGGCGCTGGCGATATTCGCCTTCTGGGCGTTGGACTTCAGCGCCGCCCGGCTGATGGCGGGCATGGACCGGCTCGGCCTGTTCGTCTCGCTGCTGTTTCCGCCCGATGCCCATGGCCGGCTGCCCGCCTTCATCAAGGCTTTGGGCGAGACTTTGGCCATCGCGCTCATCGGCACGCTCACGGCGGCGCTGGTGGCGTTTCCCTTCGCCTTTCTGGCGGCGAAGAATGTCATTCCCAATTTCTTCGTGCATTTCTCGCTGCGCCGGATCTTCGATGTCTCGCGCTCGGTGGACACGCTGATCTGGGCGCTGATGTGGATCAATGTGGTGGGCCTCGGGCCGTTCGCCGGCGCCCTGGCCATCGCCTGCTCGGACTTCGGCGCCTTCGGCAAATTGTTCTCCGAGGCCATCGAGGCGGCGGATCGCAAGCCGGTGGAGGGCGTGATGGCGGCGGGCGGCAGCGACCTGCACCGCATGCGCTTCGCCTTGCTGCCGCAGGTGCTGCCGGTGATGGCGAGCCAGGTGCTGTATTTCTTCGAATCCAACACCCGCTCGGCCACCATCATCGGCATCGTCG
>NZ_CALRWL010000031.1:0-73418 GCF_943371865.1 Azorhizobium sp. AG788
CATCCAGGTCATCACCTCGACGACGCGGGGATCCTTGTAGGATAAGCGGCCGATCAGCAGCCGGTTGTATTCGTCCGGCCCCAGCTTGCGCAGCAGGGATTCATACAGCATCAGCCCGCCGGGAAACGGCCGGTCGCCCACGCCCTGGGAGATGGGGGTGATGCCCGCGGCGACGCCCTTCTTCACCAGATCGGTGAATTGCGCCTGGGTGAGCTGGAAATTGGCCGGCACATCCACGCCGACTTTCTTCACCAGATCCTTGTTGTAATAGAGTTCGACCGTATAGGCCTCCACCGGCAGGCCATAGACCTTGCCCTTGGAGGTCCAGGCCGGCTTGGCCCAGTCTTCCAGGCCCGCAAGGTCGATATAATCGTCCAGCGGCTCCAGGAAGCCGCCGGCCAGGAATTCCGGCTGGTCCGGCTCCAGATAGAAGATGTCGGGGGCCTGCCCGGTGCGCACGGCGGATTTGGCCTGGGTGTAGATATCCGCCTTGGGGATGAAGCTCAGCTTCACCGAACATTGCGGATTGGCGGTCTCGAAGGCGCGGACGCGGGCGGTGACCCAGTCCTTCTTGGCCGGCTCATCCGGCCAGTTGCTCCACATGTTGATCTGTGTGGCCTGCGCCGCGGCGCCGCCCACCGATCCGAGCAAAGTTGCGGCGACGAGTGCCGCACAACCCATATCACCCCACTTCATTGGCTGATCTCCTCCCGTTGTTTTGTTTTGCCGAAGGAGGCCTCGGGCTCAGGATATTGTCAATAATTATGTACGATTCAGCCGAAGATTCCGCATAGGAAGCGCGAGCGGCGCCGATATTATTGACAATAATCCGTCGCACGATACGGTGCCCACAAGCTGGCCGTGATCAGCCGCAGGGAGAGAAACGGATGGCCAAGGGGCTCCGCAAGGGATTGACCAGCTATGGCGACGAAGGCTTCGCGCTGTTCCTGCGCAAGGCGTTCATCAAGGCCATGGGCTATTCGGACGACGCGCTGGACCGCCCCATCGTCGGCATCACCAACACCTATAGCGACTTCAACCCCTGCCACGGCAACGTGCCGGCACTGGTGGAAGCGGTGAAGCGCGGCGTCATGCTCGCCGGCGCCATGCCCATGGTGTTCCCCACCATTTCCATTCACGAGAGCTTCGCCCACCCCACCTCCATGTTCCTGCGCAACCTCATGGCGATGGATACGGAAGAGATGATCCGCGCCCAGCCCATGGACGCGGTGGTGGTCATCGGCGGCTGCGACAAGACCCTGCCGGCGCAGATCATGGCCGCCGCCAGTGCCAACCTGCCCACCATCGTGGTGCCGGTGGGGCCCATGGTGGTGGGCCATCATCGCGGCGAAGTGCTGGGCGCCTGCACCGATTGCCGCCGCCTGTGGAGCGCCCATCGCGCCGGCGAGATCGATGCGGAAGAGATCGAGATCGTCAACAGCCGGCTGGCGCCCTCGGTGGGCACCTGCATGGTCATGGGCACCGCCAGCACCATGGCCTGCATCACCGAAGCCATGGGCCTGTCGCTGCCCATGAGCGCCACCATCCCCGCCCCCCATGCGGAGCGCATCCGTCTGGCGGAAGCCAGCGGCAAGGTGGCGGCGGACATGGCCCGGACCGGCGGCCCCAAGCCCAGCGATCTCCTGACCCCGGCGGCGTTCCGCAATGCCGCCGTGGTGCTCCAGGCCATCGGCGGCTCCACCAATGGCGTCATCCACCTCACCGCCATCGCCAACCGCACGCCGCATGGCTTTGACCTCGGCATCCTGGATGAGATCGGCCGCGAGGTGCCGGTGCTGGTGGATCTCAAACCCACCGGCGCCCATTATATGGAGCACTTCCACCATGCCGGCGGCCTGCCCAAACTGCTGTCGCAACTGGACGGCCTGATCGATCTGTCCGCCCGCACCGTCACCGGCGAGACCCTGGGCGATTGGGTGGCGGGCGCCGAGGATGTGCCCGGCCAGGATGTGATCCGCCCGCGCACCAACCCCATTCGCGGCGAAGGCTCCATGGCGGTGCTGCACGGCAATCTGGCGCCGCGCGGGGCGCTGATCAAGCATGCCGCCGCCACTGCGCGCCTGCTCCAGCACACCGGCCGGGCGGTGGTGTTCGAATCCGTGGAGGACATGGCCGCCCGCGTGGATGATCCGGACCTGGACGTGAGCGCGGACGACGTGCTGGTGCTGCGCAACACCGGCCCCAAGGGCGCGCCGGGCATGCCGGAAGCGGGCTATCTGCCCATCCCCAAGAAGCTCGGCCGCCAGGGGGTGAAGGACATGGTGCGCATTTCCGATGCGCGCATGAGCGGCACCGCCTTCGGCACCATCGTGCTGCACATGACGCCGGAATCCGCCGTGGGCGGGCCGCTGGCCCTGGTGGCCAATGGCGACCTGATCCGCCTGGATGTGGCCGGCCGGCGCATCGATCTCTTGGTGGATGAGGCCGAGCTGGAGACCCGCCGCGCGGCGCTGGCGCTCCAGCCGCCGCGGGCTACACCCACGCGCGGCTATGCGCAATTGTTCGACCAGGCGGTGCTCCAGGCGGACGAAGGCTGCGACTTCGACTTCCTGCGCCGCGACGGCATCCAGAGCTCATGAGCCCGCGCTCATGAGCACAGATTCACGACCGGACGCACCGCTGTGCCTGCCGCCGCTCCCGCCTGACCGGGCGCTCAGCGCGCGGCTGCCGCCGGGCACCTGCGACTGCCACATCCATGTGTTCGGCGCGCCGGAGGACTTTCCCCTGGTGGCGGTGCGCAATTACACGCCGCAGCCGGCGGACCTCTCCGCCTATGGTGCCCTCATGGCCAAGACCGGCATCGACCGTGCGGTGCTGGTGCAGCCCAGCGTCTATGGCACCGACAACAGCGCGTTGCTGGCGGCGCTGGCCAGCGATCCGCAGCGGCTCCGCGCCGTGGTGGTGGTGCCGGCGGACCTGCCGCAGACGGAACTGGAGCGCCTGCACGCGGCCGGGGTGCGCGGCATCCGCATCAACCGCCGCAATCCCGGCGGCTTGCCGCTGAGCGAGATGACCCGGCTGGCGGCGCGGATCGCCCCTCTGGGCTGGCATCTCCAGTTGCAGATCGACATCCAGAGCGTGGACGATCTGGCCGGGCTGGTGGCCGCCTGCCCGGTGCCGGTGGTGATCGACCATCTGGGCTTCGTGCAACCCGCCCGCACGGTGGCGGCGCCGGGCTTCCAGGGCCTGCTGCGGGTGCTGGAAAGCGGCAAGGCCTGGGTGAAGCTCTCGGCCCCCTATCGCCTGGGCGCCGGCGCCGCGCCCTTCCCCGCCCTCGATCCGTTCATCGCCGCGCTGGTGGCGGCGCGGCCCGATCGGCTGGTGTGGGCCAGCGACTGGCCCCATTGCGAACTGTGGGAGGCCATGCCGGACAGTGTGGCTCTGGCCGAATTGGCGACCGTGTGGCTCCCCACCCCGGCTCTGCGCCGGCAGGTGCTGGTGGACAATCCGCACGCGCTCTATTGGGCGGATGGCAGCCGGTAGCGCGTTCCAGCGCACCGGCCCCAGCGCGCCGTTTCAGCGTTCGGGCTGCACCGGTCTCGGTTGCGGCCGATCCTCAGTGACGGGTCGGCCGCAAGGTGGAGGGCTCGATGGGCGGCAGGCGGACGGGTTCCTCCGCCGCCGACCACGCCTTGTGCTGCGCCGGCTCCGACACCGTCACCGCCCGCTGCGCCTTGGCCTTGCCCTTGACCGGGGCGGACGCCCCGTCGCTCTGCTTGGCCGGTGGCGCATCGCCGGCCGGGTCGTCGCCGGCCGGACGCGCGGCGGTCTCCAGGACCGCTTTCCCGGAGCCGGGCTTCCCTCCGGATGCCTTGCCTCCGGATGCCTTGCCCGCGGACGTCTTCCCTCCGGGTCCCTTGCCCCCGGATGCCTTCGCCCCGGATTTGGCCGCAGCCTTTCCCGCCGCCTTGCCGGCTTTCGCCGCCGCCGCTCCAGCCTCGGCCGCAACCGGCGCGGCGCCGGCCTTGGCGGCTTTCGCCTTGCCCGGCTTGGCACCGGGCGCGGTGTCCGCGTCATCTGCCGGCACGCGGCCGTCGGTGGCCTCCGCCTTCGCTTTCTTGGCCGTGCCTTTGGCCTCTGCCACCAGCGCGGTCTTCAGCTTGGCGGCCTTTTTCGCCTTTGGCGCCGGGGGCGCGTCTTCCATCGGCGCGCGCGCGGCGTCCGCTGGCTGACGCGAGCGCTTCTCGGCGAAGCGCGCCGCCATGAGATCGCCGAACGCCAGGATGATGAGGCGCAGGTCCTCCTCCTGCACCGCCGCCGCCGCGCTTTCCACCGAGAACCAGAAGCCGAACCGCTCCGAGCGCTCCGGCCATTTCTTCACATAGCGCTTCACCTTCAGCGGGAACACCATGACGTCGCACGGCACCGTCTTGAGCGTCAGGCGCTTGTCATAGCTGTACAATCCCAGCGGCTCGCTGGAGATGCTCCCGAGCAGGCCAGCTTCCTCATAGGCTTCGCGCGCCGCCGCCTTGCTGGGCGACAGGTCCTTCATGGGCCAGCCCTTCGGGATCACCCAGCGGCGGGTTTCCCGCGAGGTGATGAGCCGGATCTGGATCTCCCCGTCCTGTCTTTGGCGATAAGGAAGGGCGGCGTACTGGACCCTGCGGGTTCCGCGGGGGCTGGGCACCGATTTCATGGCGCGCCTTTCGTGATTCGTTTGTCATATTAGAATCCTGCGGCCGCACGACCAGCACAAACACCGGCCATTCCCCGCCCCGGATTGCCTAGGGAACAGGCGCGAACGCTGAAGCGTTAAGCGAATGGGAGGAAAAGCCGGCCAGCGCCGCGGCGCTGGATGCCGCAAGCCCAGGCCCAACTCCCATTTTTGCTGCGCTGCAACACTTGGAACCGGACATCTTTGCCCCATCTGTAGACAAGATTTGCGCGTATCTTGTGTTTATCCTTCGGAGATCCATCCATGGCCTTGAGCGACCCGACGCCCTCGTGGGGCGAATTCCCCGCCAGGGGCCATGCCGCCGCCATTCCGGGCGCTCCCCATCGCGCATCAACGCCCGATCTCCTGGCCCGGTTCCGCGCCGTGCGCGATGAGACCGAGCGCCGGGCGGCCCCCCTCTCCGCCGAGGAGCAGGTGATCCAGTCCATGCCCGATGCCAGCCCGATCAAATGGCATCGCGCCCACACCACCTGGTTCTTCGAGCAGTTCATCCTTGGCGAACACGCGCCCGATTATGTGACCTTCGATCCGCGCTTCGCCTATCTGTACAATTCCTATTATGTCTCCGCCGGCCCGCGCTATGACCGCCCCAATCGCGGCCTGATCACCCGCCCCAGCGCCGCCGAGGTGGCCGATTATCGCGCCCATGTGGATGGGGCGGTGATGCGCCTGCTGGGCGAAGCGGACGAGAGCTTGCTGGCGACCCTCGCCCCGCTGATGGAGATCGGCCTCCATCACGAGCAGCAGCACCAGGAGCTGATGCTCACCGACATCCTGCACGCTTTCTCCTACAACCCGCTGTTTCCCGCCTATGACCCGCGCTGGCAGATGCCCGGCGCCCGCCGCGACAGCGGCCTCGGCCATGAGGGGGAGATCACCGCCGGCATTCACCGCATCGGCCATGACGGCACGCCGGCGGCCGGCTTCTCGTTCGACAATGAAGGCCCGGCCCACCGCTTCCTCCTGCCGCCCACCCGCATCGCCACGCCCTTGGTGACCAACGGCGACTGGCTCGCCTTCATGCAGGCCGGCGGATATCTGGACCCGCTCTTGTGGCTGTCCGAAGGCTGGGCCACCTGCCAGGCCCAGGGCTGGGACGCCCCGCTCTACTGGCACTGGATCGACGGCGCCTGGCACGCCATGAGCCTCGGCGGCCTGCGCCCGGTGGATCTGGAAGCCCCGGTCTGCCACGTCAGCTATTATGAGGCCGATGCCTTTGCCCGCTTCGCCGGCCGCTCCTTGCCCACCGAGCAGGCGTTCGAGGTGGCAGCCCACCAGGGTCTCATGGACGACGCCTTCGGGGTGGTGTGGCAATGGACCCGCAGCGCGTACAGCGCCTATCCCGGCTATCGCGCCGCGCCCGGCGCGCTGGGCGAATATAACGGCAAGTTCATGGTCAATCAGATGGTGCTGCGCGGCTCCTCGCTGGCGACGCCCGACGGCCATGCCCGGCCCACCTATCGCAATTTCTTCCATCCCCACCAGCGGTGGCAGTTCACCGGCCTGCGCCTCGCCGACGAAACGCTCTGACCGCGGAAAGATCCCATGCAGCCCCAGACCGCCCCGCTCGCGCCCTCACCCGACATCGATGCCGCGTCCGGCAGCTTCGCCGCCGACCTGGCGCGCGGCCTCGCCGCCACCCCCAAGCGCCTGGCGCCGAAATATTTCTACGATGCGGTGGGCTCGGCCCTGTTCGAGGACATCACCGAACTGCCGGAATATTACCCCACCCGCACCGAGGTGGAGATCCTCACCACCCATGCCGCCGACATCGCCGCCCTGGTGCCGGCGGGGGCGGCGCTGGTGGAATTCGGCAGCGGCTCCAGCACCAAGGTGCGCCTGCTGCTGAGCCATCTGCGCGATCTCTCAGCTTATGTGCCGGTGGATATTTCCCGCGACTTCCTGGAAGAGGCGGCGCAGGCCCTGCGCGCCGACGTGCCCGGCCTCACCGTGCTGCCGGTGGCGGCGGATTTCACCCAGCCGTTCGCCTTGCCCGATGCGGTGTGGGGGCGCCCGCTGGTGGGCTTTTTCCCCGGCTCCACCATCGGCAATTTCGACCCCGAGGACGCCCGCCGCTTCTTGGCCAATGCCAAGGACACCCTGGGCGCTGGCGCGCACATGGTGGTGGGGGTGGATCTGGTGAAGGATCCCCGCGTGCTCCACGCCGCTTATAATGATGCGGCCGGCGTCACCGCCCGCTTCAATCTGAACCTGCTGCACCGGGCCAATCGCGAATTGGGCACGGATTTCGATGTGGCGGCCTTCAGCCACCGCGCCGTATTCAATGCCCCCGCCAGCCGCATCGAAATGCATCTGGTGAGCCGACGCCCGCAGGTGGTGCACCTCAATGGGCGCACGTTCAGCTTCGCCGAAGGCGAAAATCTGCACACCGAGTCCAGCTACAAATACACCGCCGCCGGCTTCACCGAGCTGGCGGAAAGCGCCGGCTGGACCTCGCAAGCGGTGCTCACCGACCCCGCCGGCCTGTTCAGCGTGCATATCCTCGCCGGCTGAGCGAAAGGGGCCGCCGCGCGGGCGGCCCCGCTCAGGCGCAGCGGCGTTCGACCGGCTGGGTTTCCACCGGCTGCGCCGCGAGGGCCGCGAACAAGTCGGCATCCTCGCCAATGCCCGCATTGGGCGTGGTGAGCAGCGTCTCACCATAGAAAACCGAGTTCGCCCCCGCCACCAGGCACAGCACCTGCGCCTCGCGAGTGAGGCTGGAGCGGCCCGCCGACAGGCGGATGGTGGCGGTGGGCATCACCAGCCGCGCCGTGGCCACCATGCGCACCAGATCGAGCGGGTCCACGGGCGGGCGCTGCGCCAAGGGCGTACCCGCCACCGGCACCAAAGCATTGATGGGCACGCTTTCCGGATGGGGCGCAAATCCCGCCAATATGTGCAGCATGCCGGCGCGATCCCGCACGCTCTCGCCCATGCCGATGATGCCGCCGCAGCACAGATCGATGCCCGCCGCCCGCACCGTGGCCAGGGTCTTCAGCCGGTCCTCATAGGTGCGGGTGGTGATGATGGCGCCGTAATAATCCGGCCCGGTATCGAGATTGTGGTTGTAGGCGGTGAGCCCGGCGGCAGCGAGCCGTTCCGCCTGATGCGGCTTGAGCATGCCCAAGGTGACGCAGGCTTCCATCTCCAGCGCCCGCACGCCCGCCACCATGGCGACGACCGCATCGAACGCCTTGCCATCGCGCACCTCGCGCCAGGCGGCGCCCATGCAGAAGCGCTCGGCCCCCGCCGCCTTGGCGGTGGCGGCCATGGCCACCACCGCGTCCGGGTCCATCAGCAGGTCGCGGGTGAGATCCACCTCGCGATGATGGGCCGATTGCGGGCAATAAGCGCAATCCTCCGGACAGCCGCCGGTCTTGATGGACAGCAGGCTCGCCTTCTGCACCCGGTTGGGATCGTGATGGGCGCCATGCACCGCGCTGGCGCGGCCCACCAGTTCCAGCAGCGGCAACTGGTGCAAGGCGATGATCTCATCCAGCGTCCAGTCGTGGCGGATGATGCCGTCGGCGCCGCTCACAGGAACCGCCCCAGCCGGCGCGTGAGACTTTCCGGCACCAGAGCCGCGACCACCGTGATCAGCGCGATCTTCACCAGATCGCCGAACAGGAACGGCGTCACGCCCAGCGCCAGCAGCTTGCCGGCGGGCACGAAGGTCGCCAGCCACATCACCCCGAGGCCATAGACCGGCACCAGCCCCACCAGCATGGCGAGCCCCTGGCCCAGCGGGCCGCGACCGCGCGCCAGCGCGCCCACCAGTCCGGCGGCGGTGAGATAGCCCAGCAGATAGCCACCGGTCGGCCCCACCATGTAAGCGAGCCCGATGCCCCGCTCGGGCGTCCCCGAGAACACCGGCAGGCCCAGCGCCCCCGCCGCCAGATAGGTGAGCAGGATCGCCACCGCCCGCTGCGGCCCCAGCGCCACGGCGAACCCCATCACCGCCAGGGTCTGCAACGTCATGGGCACCGGCCAGAACGGAATCTGGGTCTTGGCCGCCAGGGTCATGAGCGCCGCGCCGGCAACGGCGACCGCCGCCTGCCCGGCCAGCGGCGCGATGCGGGCACTGGAATGCCAGCTGGGAGATGAGGGCGTGGGGGCAGCGGTGTCGCGCATGGATGCACTCCTTCGGAAAAATTATAGATAATTTGTGATTCCTATCGCTAATTGACGCCATAAAAGTATGAGGCTGGCAAGGGGGCGCCGCCGGGCGCCCAGTCAGCGACACGCGGAGCAGGAATTAACGTCTTGCTGGGGCATAATTTTCAGCCGCGCCTGCGCGAGGCGCGCGGCCACCGACCGGGATGGGGCACGGCCTCTGCGCGCCTCAAGGTGCGCGTGCCTCCGGCCGGGGGCTGGGATGCGGCATGGCATATCGCGCCCCGAGGGCTCGTCGCGCACGCGGGTGAGCGCTGTCCAAGCCCCGGCCGTTTCACCCCCCTCCCCAGCCCTCCCCCGCAAGGGGGGAGGGGGTGCGGCGCGCGGGCGCAACGGTCGCGCTCATGCCGCTTGGACGGGGACCAAAAGGCCGAAAGTGCATATCGGACGGCGATGGGCGGACTCGCCCCTGCGCCACTACTGGTCTTTCACCACTGCAGTCATTGCGCCACCGCAGTCCTTGCACCACCGCAGCCTTTGCACCGCCGCAGCCCTTGCCCAAGCCGTGCCGCCAGCGGCCGGCACCCCCTCCCCCCTTGCGGGGGAGGGTTGGGGAGGGGGGTGAAACGGCCAGCCATATGAAGCGCGGCAGCCTCATGGCGCGGCTGCACGGTCTTCTCACAGCACGTCGGACCGCCCTCCAGAGGGGAAGCCCCCCACTTGGACTCAAGCCCGAGCACCATCGCACCAAAGCCCCTTCGTCCGAGCGCCCCGTCCCTCAGCGTGGCCCCACCACCCCGGACGCTTTGCCCGCCTTCGGCCTCTGGCCGACCCACAACACATGCCGGCTCAGCACCGCGGCGGCGGTTTCCACTTGGCCGGCGCGCAGGGCGCCGAGGATCGTGCGGTGATCGCGGTCGGTGGGGGCTTCCCATTCCGCCCGCCAGCCGGAGGGCACAAGCGCCGAAGCCGAGACGCGCAGCACGGCAAAGCGGGCCGACCAATGGGCGTCCCGCCCGGTGACGAGGACACTCACCCTCGGCGCCGCAGATAGCGGCCGACGCATCGTTCCACGAACCTGGCACCGGCCGCCACGGCCTGGCGCACGGGCGCGGGCTTGCTGAGCGGGGCACCGGCCAGCAGGTGCAGGGCGATGTCATCGCCGCCCACCGCGCTGGCGGTGTCCACCAGCACGACCACGCCAATGCTGCGGGCGCGGTCGAAGCCGACGAAGCTGCGAAAGCCGCCGGTGCCGCCATTGTGCCAGACGATCTCACCGCCGGGGATCGGCGAGATGTGCCATCCCAGGGCAACCAGCGTCCCCGCGCCGGCCGGGCGGCGTGGCACCAATTGGTCGGCCATGGCGCCGTGCAGCGGCGTCTGGTCATAGCCCAGCGCGGCAGCCAGGAAGACCAGCAGGTCGTCGGCGGTGGAAGAGAGGCCACCGGCCCCGGCCAGGCTGTCCATGGTCCAAGAACCGACGGGCGACAGGCCCTCATCGTGGCCGACGGCCCGGCGAAGCGTCTGCTCCGGCGACAGGGTGATCGCCGTGTCCGTCAGGCCCAGCGGCCCGGTGATGCGCGCCGTGATCAGGTCCGCATAGGGCAGGCCCGCCCGCCGCGCCAGCAGCTGGCCCAGCAGGCCCGCGCCCAGGTTGGAATAGACATAGGCCGCGCCGGGCGGACTGTTCAGCCGCGCGCCGCGCAGGCCGTCATAGAGCTTCGCATCGCTATAGCCGGCATAAGGATCGGCCGGGTCTCGGGGCTTGAGATTGCCCGGCAGGCGCGGCAGGCCGGAGGTGTGGGTGGCAAGATCCAGCAGCGTGATTGGCGTGCCGTCGCGCTCCGGCAAGGTCATACCGGGCGGCAGATAGGTCGCGGCGGGATCGTCCAGGGCCACCTCGCCGCACCGGACCATGTCGGCCAGAAGCAGCGACGTGAACACCTTGGTCACGGAGCCGATCTCAAATGCGGTCTTGCCATCCAGGGGGCGACCGCCGGAACCGGGGGCGCCACAGGCGATCACGCGCCGGCCTTGGGCGTCGATGACCCCGACCACGATGCCGCTGGCGCGGCGCTCGGTCTCGACGCGGGTCGTGAGCACAGCTGAGATTTCGGCGTCGGTGGGAAGAGTGTCTGCGGCCAAGGCGCGACGTCCTGTCATCGGCGCAGCGGCCAGGAGCAGCCCTGCCAAGCCTGCGGCTCTCATCCCGACAAGGCCCGGCCTCCATGTCCTGCCTGCCGGTCTCGGAGGACACCCGCCCAGATATGGCGAGGGACCAAGGCGACACTCTGTCCGCGCCCCGTCCCTCAGCGCACCCCCGCCACCCCCGCAGCCCGCCCGGACTTCGGCTTCTGGCCGATCCAGGAGACATGCCGGCTCAGCACCGCGGCGGCGGTTTCCACTTGGCCGGCGCGCAGGGCGCCGAGGATCGCCCGATGGTCGCGGTCGGTGGGGGCTTCCCATTCCGCACGCCAGCCGGAGAACAGGAAGCGGGCCGAGGCCATGTGCAGGTCATCCACCGATTTGAGCAGCCGGGGCATGGCGCAGGGAGTGAGAATGAGGCGGTGGAAGGCGCGATTGGCCTCTTCCCAGGCCTGCACGTCGCTGGCCTTGTCGCCGGCGCGGGTGGCCTCTTCGGCCGCGTCGAGAATGGCGGCGGTGAGATGCGGGGCCGCATGGCGCAGGGCCAGCACCTCCAGCGCGGCGCGCATCTGCGCCACTTCATTCACGTCGGCGAGGCTGAAGCCGGCCACCCGCACGCCGCGGCGCGGCTCGCTCACCACCAGGCCCTGCGCCTCCAGCCGGCGGAACGCCTCGCGCACCGGCACATGGCTGGCGCCGAATTCTTCCGCCAGATGATCCTGCCGCAGCCGCTCGCCGGGGGCGATGACGCCGGAGACGATGCGCTCCGCCAGGGTACGGCTGATGCGGGTGGCAATGGTGTCGTCGGGACTCGCGCTCATCTATTATAGATAATTCGGCCCCGCTCTGGCGTCGAGGGGGACGCCCCGGCGCGGGCGAGCCGCGCCGGGGATGATGGGGACCGAACGCCCGGTTCAGGCCGAGAGCGGCTTGATGCCGGCTTCGATCTCCCGGCGCCGCGCTTCCAGGAACGGCGGCAGGGACAGGCTTTCGCCGAGGGACGCCAACGGCTCGTCCGAGGCGAAGCCCGGCGCGTCGGTGGCCAGTTCGAACAGCACCCCATTGGGCTCGCGGAAGTAGAGGCTGCGGAAATAGAACCGATCCACCGGCCCGCTGGAGGGCACGCCCAGTTCCTTCAGCCGCGCGGTCCAGCGGTCATAGTCTTCCAAGGTCGGTACCCGGAACGCCACATGATGCACCCCGCCCGCCCCCTGCCGGCCCGGCGCCAGCTTGGGATCGACCCGCACCTGCAATTCCGCCGCCGGCCCGCCCTCGCCCA
This sequence comes from Azorhizobium sp. AG788, assembly GCF_943371865.1. Taxonomy (GTDB): domain Bacteria; phylum Pseudomonadota; class Alphaproteobacteria; order Rhizobiales; family Xanthobacteraceae; genus Azorhizobium. Next base: position 12,234 of record NZ_CALRWL010000031.1, read on the forward strand.
TCTCATAGACATGAGTGGTGAGGCCGTCGGCACCGGTGAAGCTGCGCACCTGGCGCATGTTCATCAAGGCGGTCAGCACCGCATCGGTGGGCTTGAGGTCCGGCACGCTCATGGTGATGGGGCCGAGGCCGCGGATCTGCAGGTCCGCCGCCACCGGGCTGCGGTCCCAGGGGATGCCGGGGCCGCTGCCGTTGTCGGTGACGAGGCTGAGACGCTGGCCTTCGCCATCCTCGAAATCGAGGGTCGGGCGATTGTCACGCAACACGATCTCGTCATGGGCGACGCCGGTGGCCTTGAAGCGCTCCAGCCAATAGGCCAGCGCCGCCTCGTCCTTCACCCGCAGCCCGGTGCGCACCACCGCATGGTTGCCGCGGCGCTCGCGGCCCACCGGCCACTCGAAAAAGGTGATGTCGGTGCCGGGGCTGCCTTCGCCGTCGGCATAGAACAGGTGATAAGCGGATGTGTCGTCCTGGTTCACGGTCTTCTTCACCAGCCGCATCCCCAAGGTCTGGGTGTAGAAACGGTGGTTGGCGGACGCATCGGCCGACACGGCGGTCAAATGGTGAATTCCGGTGAATTGCATGTTCCATCCTCCGGGATGTGTCGCATGACAGATCCCCTTGGCCGGATGCTCTGGCCGGGGGCCAGAGCGCGGCGGTGAAGTGCTGGATCTGAGATAAGCCCTCTCCATCTTGCATGAAAGACCAATCAGATCGCACAACCGCAATTGCATATTGCGCCCATGCAATGATCGAGATCCACAGGGGCGCTCTGCGTCCCCGCCCCTTGCCAGTTCCCGCGCTCCGCCGCTAAGGCATGGCGCCATGGCCTATGCGGTGAAAGAAATCTTCAAGACCCTCCAGGGCGAGGGCGCCCAGGCGGGCCGGGCGTCGGTGTTCTGCCGCTTTGCCGGCTGCAACCTGTGGTCCGGCCGCGAGGAAGACCGCGCCGAAGCGGTCTGCCGCTTCTGCGATACCGACTTCATCGGCATGGATGGCGAAGGCGGCGGCCGGTTCCAGACCGCGCAGGATCTGGCGGATGCCATCGCCAAGACCTGGGGGACTGCCCCCGGCGGCAAGCGTTATGTGGTGTTCACCGGCGGCGAACCCTTGCTGCAACTGGATTCGGAGCTGGTGGCGGCGGTGCACGCCCACGGCTTCGAGATCGCCATCGAGACCAACGGCACCTTGCAGCCGCCGGACGGCGTCGACTGGATCTGCGTCAGCCCCAAGGCCGGCGCGCCGCTGGTGCTCACCTCGGGCAGCGAGCTGAAGCTGGTATTTCCCCAGCCCACCTTGCTGCCGGAGCAGGTGGCGGGGCTCGATTTCGCCCATTTCTTCCTGCAACCCATGGACGGCCCGGAGCGGGGTGCCAATACCCAAGCGGTGGTCACCTATTGCCTCGACAATCCGCAATGGCGCCTGAGCCTCCAGACCCATAAGATCATCGGTATTCCTTAAGGCTCCGGCCCCAAGACCGCGATCCCGTGTCCCTCACCTGTCCAGAAAGCCTCCAGCCGGCCGCGCCATGAAGATCACCCAAGCCTTCACCTTCGAAGCCGCCCACCGCCTGCCCCACGTGCCGGCGACCCATCGCTGCTTCCGCATGCATGGCCATTCCTATCGGGTGGAACTGGTGCTGGAGGGCGAGGTGGATGCCCATAGCGGCTTCGTGGTGGACTTCTTCGACGTGGAAGCCGCCTTTTCGCCGCTGCTGGCGCGGCTGGATCACTATTGCCTCAATGAGGTGGAGGGGCTGGAAAACCCCACCGCCGAACACATCGCCATCTGGATCTGGGACCGCGCCAAGCCCTTGCTGCCGGCGCTCGCCACGGTGCGGGTGTTCGAGACCCCGCTGTCCTGGGCGGAATACGAGGGGCGCTGAAGATTGGGGGGCGCTGAGCCCCCCGCCCTCTCCGTTCAGCGGCCGATGAACTCGGAAAACGCCTTGAGCTGCTTGGCGATGAAGGTCTTGGTGCCCTCATCGGTCAAGGTGCCGTCGGTGAGGAGCGTCTGCACCCGGCCCACCATCACTTCCGGCGTGTTGAACACCCGTCCGTCCACGGCCACCAGCACTTGGCGCAGGTGATATTGCGCCCGCGCGCCGCCGATCACCCCCATGGAGGCGGACTGGATCAGGATCGGCTTGCGCCCCAAAGGCTTGCTCGGCAGGCGCGAGACCCAGTCGAGCGCATTCTTCAGCCCGCCGGGGATCGAGTAATTATATTCCGGCGTGACGATCACCAGCGCCTCGGCGGCGGCGATCGCCGCGCCGGTGGCCTCCACCACGGCGGGAAAGCCCTCGGCCTCTACGTCGGCGTCATAGATCGGCAAGGTGGCCACCGAGGGCAGGAAATCGAAGCTCACCCCCTGCGGCGCCAGTTCGGGCAAAGCCCGCGCCAAAGCGGCGTTGTAGGAGCCCTTGCGCACGCTTCCCACCCAGACAGCCCAAGCCATGTTCATCTCCCTCGTATCGGGCACGGAGCCCGGATCATCCTCGGGCGCGATCTGACGGGATCGCGCTCTAGCTGGACCTCAACGGTAGGGGCCCCAAGGCGTTCCCGCGTCACACCGTCTTCGGGATGACGGGCGGGCGCTTTCAGGATAGGGCACGAGCGCCGGCCACGCACCCGCTTTGCGGATTGCGCCCGCCGGCCGCGAAGGACCCGCCATGCAGCAGCATCTGAACCTGTTCGTGACCCAGTTCGTGACGCTCTATGCGCTGCTGGAGCCCATCGGCCATCTGTCGCTGTTCGTGGCCCTCACCGGCGAGCAGACCGTCGCGGAACGGCGGCGGCTGGCGGTGCTGAGCGTCGGGTTCGCGTTCCTGATCCTGGTGTTCTTCGCCGTGCTCGGCCAAGCGCTGCTTCATGCCATGGGCATCTCGATCCTGTCGTTCCAGATCGCCGGCGGGCTGATCCTGTTCGCCTTTTCCCTCACCATGATCTTTTCCGAGCCCAAGCGCCCTGCCGGCCTGAGCGACGACAAGACCCTGACGGCACTGGCCATCTATCCGCTGGCGACGCCCACCATCGCCGGGCCGGGGGCGATCCTGTCGGTGGTCCTGCTCAGCGACAACAATCGCCATAGCTATCTGGATCAAGGGGTGACGGTGGCGGTGGTGGCGGCAATGATGGGCGTGCTGCTGCTCACCTTCCTGGCCGGCGACTACATCACCCGGATCATCGGCAGCAGCGGCACCAATCTGGTGCGCCGCATCATGGGCATTGTGATCGCCGCCTTCTCGGTGGACGTGGTGCTCACCGCCATGGCCCGCTGGCTGAACCTGCCGCCGATCTGAGCTCAGCCCGCCACCGCCCAGCGGTGCAGCATGTAAGCGGCTGAAAACGCAGTGACTTGCGGCAGCAGGTCCGCCGGCGCCCGCACCACATGAATGGCGCTGAGTTCGGGATCGGTCTGCGTCGCCAGCCCGGCGCGGATACGGACCGCCAGCGTCTCCGCCGGCTCATGCGCCACCAGGCGACGCAGCAAGGCGATGCGCGGGCCGTCTTCCACCAGGATCCAGCCAGCGTCGCGGGCGATATCGGCGCCGGTGAGGCCGGTTTCCTCGGTCAGCTCACGCCGGACGCTGGCTTCAAGATCCACGGTGCCCATGGGTGTCACGTCGGACAAATCGGGGGTACCGCCGGGAAAATAGATGCGCCCCGCCGCTGCGGTCCAAGGCGCCATGACGCCCAGCACGAAGCCGCCGTCAGAGCCTTCCAGGGCAGCCAGACCGAAGGTGTTGAACACCTTGAATTCCGGCGACCAGCCATGGTCGCGCCACCACAGGAAGCTGGCAAAATCGGTCTCAATGAAGCCGCCGCGCAGAACGTCGCGCTCCAGAGCGAAGTGGCGCATCACCAGCACCCGCCCGTTCCACAATTGCGGAATGGCCGCCTGGCGCTGGGCAAAATGCGCATCGATGGCCGGGCGGTGGGCCTCGGCCTCGGTCCAGAGCCCCGGCTCGACCCGAAGGTCGAGCCGGGAGATGGAGGCCACCAGCAAGGCGCCGGCGGCATGGAGCGGCGCGAAGGTCACGCGGCCGCCGTTTCCAGGGCCGGATAGTCGGTATAGCCATGGGCGCCGCCGCCATAGAGCGTATCGCGATCCACCTCAGTGAGCGGTGCGTTGGCGCGCAGGCGCTCCACCAGATCGGGATTGGCGATGAACGGGCGGCCGAAGGCGATCAAGTCCGCCTTGCCGTCCGCCAGGACCTTGTCGGCCAAGGCCCGGTCATAGCCGTTGTTGGCCATCCAGGCGCCGCTGTAACGCTGGCGCAGGGCCTCGAAATCGAAGTCCGGCGCCACGTCGCGCGGGCCGCCGGTGGCGCCCTCGACCACATGGATATAGACCGGCTTCAACAATTCCAGTTGTTCGATCAGATAGTTGAACAAAGGCTGCGGATTGCTGTCGGTCAGGTCATTGGCCGGGCTGACCGGAGACAGGCGCAGCGCGGTACGCTCGGCGCCGATTTCCTTGATCACCGCCGCCATGACCTCCAGCAGCAGGCGCGAGCGGTTCTCGATCGAGCCGCCGTAGGCATCGGTCCGCTTGTTGGCGCCGTCGCGGAGGAACTGGTCCAGCAGATAGCCATTGGCGGCATGGATCTCGATGCCGTCGAAGCCGGCGGCAATGGTGTTGGCCGCGGCCACCCGATAGCTCTCCACCAAAGCCGGAATCTCGGATAGCTCCAGGGCGCGGGGCTCGGAGACATCGGTGAAGGTGTTGTTGACGAAGGTCTTGGTGTTGGCGCGGATCGCGGACGGCGCCACCGGGGCTTTGCCGCCGGGCTGCAGCGAGGTGTGCGAGATGCGCCCCACATGCCAGGCCTGGAGAAAGATGCGGCCGCCGGCGTCATGCACCGCCTTCGTCACCGTCTTCCAGCCGGCGATCTGCTCGGGGGAATAGATGCCTGGCGTGTCCTGGTAACCCTGGCCCTCGGGGCTGATCTGGCTGGCTTCGGTAATCAGCAGGCCGGCGCTGGCGCGCTGGGCATAATATTGCGCGGTCAGGTCCGTGACCACCTGGCCGGCGCCAGCGCGGTTGCGCGTCAGCGGCGCCATGACGATGCGGTTGGGCAGGGTCAGGTCGCCAAGGGTATAGGGGTCGAACAGGGTCGCCGTTTTGTGGCTCATGGAGGGACCTTTCAATGGACTGACCGGGGCAGCGACGCCGAAGCAAGCCGCCGCGCGACCGGGACAGTCGCGTGGGTGCGATGCACCATAGATAGATCGGCAGTCGCCCCCACCAAGTGGCAGCGACTAAAAAAGCAGCCGTTGCGCGCCGATCAGGGGCCGCGGCCCGCGCCCCTCTCTCAAACGTGAAGCACGCCCTCGGCGATCACCACCGCCGCGCCGCCGATGGTCGCCTCGGTGACCACGCCGCCCTTGACCGTGAAGCCCAGATTGATGCGGCTGGGCCGCCCCATTTCAAAACCCTGGTCGATGCGCACCCGGTGCTTGGCATCCACCCGCGCCTCCGCATCCATCAGCACCGCCGGGAAGGCGGCTGCCGCAGCACCCGTGGCCGGATCCTCGACGATGCCGAGGCCGGGGGAGAACATGCGCGAGCGGAAGTCGGCGTCGCCCTCGTCATCGATCGTGTAGAGATACATGGCTTCGCCAAAGGCGCCGAGGCTGCGGATGAAGGCCACCTCGTCCATGCGCGCCCGTGCCAAGGCGGTGAGATTGGCCACCGGCACGAACAGGAACGGCACACCGGCGGAGGCCACCACCGGGCGATGCGCGTCGAAGCCGATGTCCGCGAGACTCAGGGACAGCGCGTCGGCGCATTGCTGGCGCGACACCTCCACCTCCTCCAGGACACTCTGCCGGGGGACGATGAAGGTGGCATTGCCCTTACGGGAGGCCTGCCCCTGGGTGGCCACCTCGCAGCGCAAGGTGCCCACCGTTTCCTCCAGCAGCATGGTGCCGCTGCTCAGGCGGGTCTCCAGCGCCAGCGCCACGGCGGCGCCCACCGTGGGATGACCGGCGAAGGGCAGTTCATGGGCGCAGGTGAAGATGCGCAGGCGGGCCCGGTGGTTGGGGTCGCGGGGCGGCAGCACGAACACCGTCTCGGACAGATTGAACTCGCGGGTGATGTGCTGCATCGCCGCGTCGTCCAGGCCCTGGGAATCCAGCACCACGGCCAGGGGATTGCCGCCCAGCGGCCGTTCGGTGAAGACGTCGAGGATCACGTAGCGGCGGGGCATAAGCGGAAGTCCAACCGGAGAAACATCAGGCGGAAGATGCGCAGCGTCGTTGCGCGATTCCGCGCGTCTAACGAGTGTGGCCTTAAATGGCCTCTGCCGTGAAGACCCGTGTGGGCCGCACGAACTCGTCCTGGGCATCCACCAACAGCAATTCGCGCGCGCCGGCCTCATGGGTGCGCGACAGCAGGCCATAGATGGACGACGCCGCCGCCCCGAGCGCCAGCGCCGTACTGCCCGAGCGCTTCCAATGGAAGAAGAACAGCGCCGCGATCGCATCCCCCGCCCCATTGAGCGACACATCCAGGCGCGGCGTGCGCACCAGGAAGCGCCCGTCCGGGCCACAGGCCAGCATGTCCAGCGACGTGTCCGGGGTTTCCTGGGTGTGGAGGCTGGTCACCAGCACCACCTTTGGTCCGGTTGCGCGCAGGACCTCGCAGGCGGCGACCGCGTCCGCGCGGGTCTGGACCGGGCGGCCGGAGAGCAGTTCCAGCTCGAACTGGTTGGGGGTGATGACATCGGCGGCGGGCACCGCCTGCTCGCGCATGAATTCCGGGATGCCCGGCCGCACGAACACGCCGCGGCCCACATCGCCGATCACCGGATCGCAGCAATAATCCGCCCGCGGATTGGCCGCGCGCACCTTGGCCACCGCCCGCAGGATGGCCGCGCCGATATCTGCAGACCCCATATAGCCGGACAGGACGCCGTCGCAGCGCGCCAGTTGGCCGCGCTCGGCGATGCCTTCCACCAGATCGTCGATCACCTGCGCCTCGAACACCTGGCCGCGCCAGGCGCCATAGCCGGTGTGATTGGAGAATTGCACGGTGTGGATCGGCCACACCTCCACCCCCAGCCGCTGCAGCGGGAACACGGCGGAGGCGTTGCCCACATGCCCGAAGGCCACATGGGACTGGATCGACAGGATGTTCATGGGCGAGCCAAGGCGGGGGGAACGATCCCCGCCGTTACCCCGCGGCGCTGGCGGCGACAAATGGATTCTGCTGATGGACGGCAGCTGCCGCGCTGATGTGGCCCAAGGGTCACTGCCGGACGCACATCTCCACCGTCATTCCTGCCCTCATTTGTCCTTGGGTGACTTGCCCTAAGGTCATTTCCCGCCGTCGAGGGTGAATTCCCGCCGCGACATCTGCACCACCAGCGCGCGCGGGACGAGGCGCACCATGAACACCAGCAGTTGGTTCAACAGCCCCGGCACCGCCACCGGCTTTCCGGCGCGCATGGCCTGGTATCCGATCTTGGCCACGCCCTCCGCATCGGCCACCGCGCCCTTGAACACCCGGGTCTCGCCCATGCCCGCGCGGGCGGCGAAAGCGGTGTGGGTGGGGCCGGGGCACAGAGCGGTGACGGTGACGCCACTGCCGCGGGTTTCCTCCGATAGAGCCTCGGAGAAGGACAGGACATAGGCCTTGGTGGCCGCATAGACCGCGGCGAACGGCCCCGGCGCAAAGCTGGCGGTGGAGCCCACATTGAGAATGCGGCCGGAGCCGCGCTCCAGCATGGGCGGCAGCACCGCCTTGGCCAGCACGGTCAGGGCGGTGACATTGGTGGCGATCATCTCCACCTCGCGGGCGATGCCGGTGCGGGCAAAGGGGCCATAGCCGCCAAAGCCGGCATTGTTCACCAGCACGTCGGGGCACAGCGTATTGGCAAAACACGCCATCTCATCGAGACCATCGGGATCGGCCAGATCCACCACATGGGTCTCGATCAGCCGGCGACCGCCATTGCCGGCCCGCAGGCTGGCGGCGGCGGCTTCCAGTCGAGCTGGATCGCGGGCCACCAGCAGCAGGCGATAGCCATCATGGGCCAGCAGGCGGGCGATTTCGTAGCCGATGCCGCTGCTGGCCCCGGTCACGATGGCCAGGGGGCCTTCGTCACCGGACGTCCCCCCGCTGCGCATGCCGCCGGGCCATGTAGGCATCAAACTGCTCCCGGTCCTTGGCGCGCTTCAGGTCGTCGAGGAAATCCTCGAACGCCCCTTGTTCCGCCGCCAGCGTCCGCCGCTCCTCTTCGAGACGACGGATCTCATCCGCCTTGTACGCCTCGAACGCGACATTTCCGGTATCGCGGGAAAGCGGCCCCAAACGCAAGTCAAACAAAGGCCGATCCGGGCTCCGGCGGAGCTTCTTGTAGAAAATCATCGCCAGGCCCAGCGGCCAGAAGATGATGAAGCCCGCCACCATGGCGGCGATTTCCCACCCCTTCCACCGACCGGGGCCGCCGGCCCGGCGGGAGGTGAACGAACAGCAGGACATGGCAGTCACTCCATATGTAAATGTAACGCACATTCACATATTGCATCTGCAACGCCTGTCAAGGGCGCTCCCCCGCGCCCTCAACGGGACGTGACCGCCGACATTGTCCGCTTCCGCCCCTTCACAGCCCGCTACTACCAAGCGCGCGATTCCCGCGCCCATACTCCCATCAGACTCACAGCGGGAGGACACATGCGACAGGCGTGGACGCTGCTGACCAATGCGGTTTCGACGCAGACGCCGCGCCCCGGCGCCACCATGCCGTATCGGCACCCCCATCCGGCGGTCCGCGCCGCCGTGATCGATGATCTCAAGGAGCTTCACTGATGGCCAAGCCCGTCCATGTCATGCTGCGCGTCCTCGACGAGACGCGCGCCCGGGCCTTCTACGAGACCGCCTTCGGCCTGACGCTGGCCGAGCGGTTTGATTTCGGCACTTTCGCTTTGGTGTATCTGCGCGGCGAGGAAAGCCCGTTCGAAGTTGAACTCACGGTCAATTACGACCGCACCGAGCCCTATGTGCTCGGCGATGGCTACGGCCATGTGGCGGTGACGGTGGCCTCCGTGGAGGCCGAGCATGCGCGCCTTGCCGCCGCAGGCCTCGCCCCCGGACCGATCCGCGATTTCCAGCATGACGGCCGAACGCTCGCCCGCTTCTTCTTCATCTCCGACCCGGACGGCTACCGCACCGAAGTGATCGAGCGGGGTGGCCGCTTCCTCTGAGAACGGCCCCGCCAAGGGCAGACGTCAAACACAACGCGCAAAACGCCAAGCGCCAATATCAAAGCATCGCCTAGGGAGGCCCCCATGAGAGAAGTCGATCCCCGCAGCCGCTATAGCCGCCGTTTCGTGCTGAAGGCGGCGGCAGCCTCGGTTCCCGCCGCCGCCATCGCCACAGGTCTCGCCAGCGAGGCCTGGGCGGAGGGCGGAACCTTGCAGCCCGCCACGTTGAAGACCTTGGTGAAGGCGGCCCGCGACATCTATCCGCACGATTTCCTGGTGGACAGCTATTACATCGCCGCGGTCACGCCCTGGAATGCCAAGGCCGCTGCTGATCCGAAGGTCAAGATCATGCTGGAGGGCGGGGTGAAGCAGCTCGATGCCGCCGCCCGCGCCGCCCACGGCCAGGCCTATGTGGATGTGGCCTGGGAGGCGGACCGGGTGGCGCTACTGCGCAGCATCGAGGCCACAGCCTTCTTCAAGGCCGTGCGTGGCGATCTGGTGGTGTCGCTCTACAACCAGAAGGAGCTGTGGCCGAAGTTCGGCTATGAGGGCGCCTCCGCCGACAAGGGCGGCTACCTGAACCGCGGCTTCGACGACATCGACTGGCTGCCCAAGGCGTGAGCCGGCCCGTCCCATAATCAAACAATAGAAAACTACAAAACAGCATTGCCGGGAGGCACCCAATGGCACAGTTCGATCAGAAAGATGATGGGGTCGTCGTCATCATCGGCTCCGGCGCGGGCGGCGGCACGCTGGGCAATGAGTTGGCCCAGAAGGGCATCAAGGTGGTGATCCTGGAGGCCGGGGCGCGCAACGAAATCCAGGATTTCGTCAATGACGAATGGGAGAGCTTCGCCCAGCTCGCCTGGACCGACATGCGCGTGTCCTCCGGCTCCTGGCGGGTGGCGAAGGACTTTCCCAATCTGCCGGCCTGGATCGTCAAGTCCGTGGGCGGCTCCACGGTCCATTGGGCCGGCGCCTCGCTGCGCTTTGATGAGCACGAGTTCAAGGTCGCCTCCACCTATGGCGGGCTCAAGGGCGCCAATCTCTTGGACTGGCCGCTCACCAAGGCGGAACTGGATCCCTGGTACGCCAAGGCCGAGGATCGCATGGGCGTGACCCGCACCAACGGCATTCCCGGCCTGCCCGGCAACAACAATGAGAAGGTGCTGGAGGCCGGCGCCCGCAAGGTGGGCTACAAGGATTTCTCCACCGGGCGCATGGCCATCAACAGCCAGCCCCGCGATGACCGCGGCGCCTGCCAGCAGATCGGCTTCTGCTTCCAGGGCTGCAAGTCCGGCGCCAAATGGTCCACGCTCTACACGGAAATCCCCAAGGGCGAGGCCACCGGCAATCTGGAAGTGCGGCCCAATTGCCATGTGGCCAAAATCGAGCACGACGCCACCGGCAAGGTCACCGGCGTGGTCTATTTTGACGCCAACGGCACCACCCAGCGGCAGAAGGCCCGCGTGGTGGCGGTGGCGGGCAATTCCATTGAGAGCCCGCGCCTGCTGCTGAACAGCGCCTCAGCAAAATATCCCGATGGCCTGGCCAATTCCTCCGGTCAGGTGGGGAGGAACTACATGCGCCATGTCACCGGCTCGGTCTATGCCGCGTTCGACAAGTCGGTGCATATGTATCGCGGCACCACCATGGCCGGCATCGTGCGCGACGAGGCCCGCAACGATCCGGGGCGCGGCTTCGTCGGTGGCTATGAGATGGAGACCCTGTCGCTGGGGCTGCCGTTCATGGCCGCCTTCCTCAATCCCGGTGCCTGGGGCCGGCCGTTCACTGCCGCCATGGAGAATTATCCGCGCATGGCCGGCATGTGGCTGGTGGGCGAGGACATGCCGCAGGAGACCAACCGCATCACCCTGGACAAGGAGAAGGACAAGTTCGGCCTGCCGGTGGCCAATGTGCATTATGACGACCACCCCAACGACATCGCCATGCGCAACCATGGCTACAAGCAGGGGGCGGCGCTCTATGAGGCGGTGGGGGCGATCCAGACCTATCCCACCACGCCCTACCCGAGCACGCATAATCTTGGCACCAACCGCATGAGCGAGAAGCCCCGCGACGGCGTGGTCAACAAATTCGGCCAGACCCACGACATCAAGAATCTGTTCGTCTCCGACGGCAGCCAGTTCACCACCAGCGCCGCCTGCAACCCGACGCTGACCATCGTCGCCCTGGCCGTCCGTCAGGCCGACCACATTGCCGGGCTCATGGGCCGCAAGGACATCTGAACATCAACGCCCCGGGCTGGCCTGTCCCAGCCCGGCTGTCTCATGCGCACGGTCCCGACGATCACCGGCGGGCCCGAATGCCGTGGTGCGCCTCACATTCCAGGATCCAAGAGATGATCAGCACAGCAATTTTCCCCAGCCGCTACGTCCAGGGCGACGGCGCGCTCACGCTTCTCGGCGAAGAGGTCAAGCGCCTGGGATCGAATGTCTATGTCGTCATCGACGGCTTTGCGCACAGCTCATTCGGTGCTGAGCTGGAGCAGATCTTCTCCAAGATCGGGCCGTTTCAGATCGAGGCGTTCCACGCCGAATGCTCCGACGAAGAAATCGAGCGACTGTCGAATCTGGCGAAGACCGCCCATGCCGATGTCATCGTCGGCATCGGCGGCGGCAAGGCCCTGGACACCGCAAAGGCGGTGGCGCACCACATGGGGGTGCCGGTGGCCATCGTGCCGACGCTGGCTTCAACCGACGCGCCCTGTAGCGCCCTGTCGGTGGTCTATACCCCGGAAGGGGCGTTCAAGCGCTATCTCGTCCTTCCCAAAAACCCCGATCTGGTGCTCGTCGACAGCGGCATCGTTGCGAAGGCCCCTGTGCGGTATCTGGTGTCGGGCATGGGCGATGCCCTGGCCACCTGGTTCGAGGCGGAAGACTGCCGCGCCACCCGCGCCGCCAACATGACCGGGCGGCCGGGTCCGATGACGTCGCACGGATTGGCCCGCCTGTGCTTCGACTGCCTGATCGAACAGGGGCTGATGGCGTGCACGGCCTGCCAGGAGGGCGTGGTGGTGCCGGCGCTGGACAATGTGGTCGAGGCCAACACGCTGCTCAGCGGCCTGGGCTTTGAAAGCGGCGGGCTGGCAGCGGCGCACGCGATCCATAACGGCCTGACCACCCTGGATGAGACCCACCATTATTATCATGGAGAAAAGGTCGCGTTTGGATTGCTCTCGCAACTCTGGCTCACCGGCCGTCCGCGCCCGGTCATCGATCAAGTCTACAGCTTCTGCCGTTCGATTGGCCTGCCCACCACCTTCGAGCAGATCGGTCTGGGCGGCGTGAGCGGCGCTCAGCTCACCCAGGTTGCGGAACGGGCCTGCGCGACGGGCGAGACCATTCACAATACGCCGTTTGCGGTGACCCCGCACATGGTGGTGGCGGCCATGAAGGTGGCCGATGCGGAGGGCCGGCGCCTTGCCGCTTCGTCACCGGAGGGGCGTGGCTGAGCGCTGCGCCCTTCGCAACACGATTGCCGCACGGGCGCCGCGTCACGGGGCGTGCCGGTCGAGAGGGGTGCGGCATGGCCGCGCCCCGTGCGCGTCCGGTGCCCGTAGGCCGGCGATGTCCGGTTCACCGCCGTCTCGAGAGCGGTGGACCGTCTACTCCGCCGCCACCAGATGGTCGCCGGCACAGATCGCCGGCGCGTTCACCTTGCGGGAGATGTAGAGCAGGCACGAGCACCGCAAGAGCGAAGCCAGGTTCTGGACCTCGCCATGGCACAGCAACACCTCGTCATGCAGGGTGGTGATGAATTTGGCGACGCTGGTGCCCTCGCTCTCAGCGATCTCCTCGAGTATTCGCCAAAAGGTGTTCTCCAGCCGGACGGACGTGATGTGGCCGCCGATGCGAATGGAGCGAGTTACCGACTCGTAGTCTTCCTGAGGCTGCCGCGCGAACATGTGGCACATGTCATCCTCCCATTTGGCTGATTTTGCTTTTTGGAGAGGTTAAAACAAAGCCCGGAGGCGAACAACCACGGCGGCGGCGGGCTTAGGCGTCGCGCGGCGGCTGGGGCGCGAGGGCGCCCCGCAACACCGCGTGTGCCTGGGCGTCGGTCAAATGACCCGCCGCGGCCAGCGTGGCGGCGCCATGGGCCAGGGCCCAGATCGCCAGGATGCGGTCATCGGACACCGCGATCCCGCCCGCGGCTTGGCGTGCCGCGTCCACCAGCACCTGAAACGAACGCCCCGCTTCCGGCACTTTCGCGCCGTCGGGCCGGCAGATGGCGAACATCGCCCCATAGAGGCCGGGCTCGCGCCGGGCGAAGGCCAGATAGGCATCGCCCACCCGTCCGAACGCCGTGGCGGCGTCCGGCTTGCCACCATCGAACGCCTGCTCCAGATCCTGGGCAAACAGCGCAAACCCGCGCTCCGCCAGCGCCGCCAGCAAGGCGTCCCGGTCCTTGAAATGGCGATAGGGCGCCGATGCGGAGACGCCCGCGCGGCGGGAGGCTTCCGCCAGGGTGAATCCCGCCGGCCCCTGGGTCGCCACCAGGTCGCGGGCGGCATCCAGAAGCGCATCCTTGAGATTGCCGTGGTGATAGCCCCGGCGGGCGGGTGAGGGCTCCGTCATGGTGCTGGCATAACCCACAAAGGCATCGCCTCACAAATCCCTGCGGCACACCGATGCTGGCCATGGGGAAACTGCGCAATCCGCTTGCCGCGCCCGCGCCGCCGTGCCACTTGCGCGGCCATGATCCGTTTGCTCCGCACCATCGCCTGTGCCCTGGCCGCTCCCGCGCTCCTGCTGGCGGGTGCTGTTGCCCCTGCGCCGGTCCAGGCCGCCTCCGCCTGCTATGCGCCGGAGGTGCTGAAGGCGGTGCCCGGCGAAGAGAAGGTGCGGCCGCACACCAGCACCGGCGCCACCCTCACCGACCGCCTCCTGCCCGCGCCGAAGCCGGTGCCCGCCCCGCTCGCCGGCTCCATCCGGCGGGTGGACCTGCCGCCGGGGGTGAAGCTGGTGGCCCTCACCTTCGACCTGTGCGAGGCCTCCAGCGAGGTCTCCGGCTATGACGGCGCCTTGGTGGATTATCTGCGGGCACAAGGGGTGGAGGCCACCTTCTTCGCCGGCGGGAAATGGATGATCAGCCACCCCGAGCGCGCCTCGCAGCTGATCGGCGACGCCAGGTTCGAAGTCGGCAACCACACCTGGTCCCACGCCAATATGAGCGTGACCACCGACGGCGCCCTGCAGCGCCAGGTGGACGATGCGGACATCGCCTTCGCCACCCGTCGCGCCGCCGCCCAGGGGGCCGGCTGCAATGTGAGCCAGGTGCCCGAGCGCACCGGCCTGTTCCGCTTTCCCTATGGCTCGTGCAACGCCCAGTCCATGAGCTATGTGAACGAGACCGGCCATCTGGCCATCCAATGGGATGTGGATTCCGGGGATCCGGCGTTTCTCGGCGCCAAGGTCATGGCCGAGACCATGCTGCGCATGATCAAGCCCGGCTCCATCGTGCTGATGCACGCCAATGGCCGCGGCAAGCACACCGCCGAAGCCCTGCACATCCTGATCCCGGCCCTGCGGGCCAAAGGCTATCGCTTCGTCACCGTCACCGACCTGCTGGCGGCGGGAACGCCGGTGATCGCCCCCACCTGCTATTCCGAGCGCCCCGGCGACACCAAGGTCTATGACGATGCCGCCCGTGCCGGGCGCCGCATCCTGCCTGTGCAATAAGCGACAACCACCGAAGGCCACCCCCATGCTTCTTGCCCGTGACCTGTTCGAAGACCTGCGCGCCGAGCGCCTGACCCCGCGCGACGTGGTGGACCTCTGCGCCTTGGCAATCGCCGCCCAGGAAGCCGATGTGCGCGCCTTCGTCGCTTTGGACCTGGAAGCCGCCCGCGCCGCCGCCACGCCCGAGCGCGCGGGCGCACCGCTGGCCGGCCTTCCCGTGGGCATCAAGGACATCATCGACACCGCCGATTTCCCCACCGGCTACGGCTCGCCGGCCTATGCGGACTATCAGCCGCGCGCCGACGCGCCGGTGGTGCGCCAGGTGAAGCGGGCCGGCGGGCTGGTGCTGGGCAAGACCGTGACCACTGAATTTGCCTTCATGCAGCCCGGCCCCACCCGCAACCCGCGCCGGCTCTCCCATACGCCCGGCGGCTCCTCGTCCGGCTCGGCGGCGGCGGTGGCGGCGGGCATGCTGCCGCTGGCCATCGGCACCCAGACCGGCGGCTCGGTGCTGCGGCCGGCGTCCTTCTGCGGTGTTGCCGGCTACAAGCCCACCTTCCGCATTCTGCCCACCGTGGGCATGAAGACGTTTTCCTGGCATCTGGACACGTTGGGCCTGTTCGGCGCCCGGGTGGTGGACGTGGCCTTCGCCGCCGCCGCCATCACCGGACGCGATCTCGATTTGGCGAACGCCGAAATCGCGCCGCCGCGCTTCGCCCTGGTGCGCACCGCCTGGGCCGACCAGGCGGATGCGGGCGCCCATGCGGCGCTGGAGGCCGCCGCCCGCGCCGCCGCCGCCGCGGGCGCCGATGTGCGCGAGATCGACCTGCCGGCGGAAGTGGAAGCCGCCCACATGGCCCATCCTCTGATCCAGGACTTCGAGGGCGCGCTGGCCCTGGCGGACGAATATGACCGCGGGGTGCTGTCGCCCCTGCTGAGCGCGCACCTGGCCGCCTCCGCCGAGATCACGCCCGATGCCTATGACGCCGCCCGCCGCACCGCCAAGCGCGGACGCCAGCGGCTGGGGGATCTGTTCGCCGAGTTCGACGGCCTCCTCACCTTCGCCGCCCCCGGCGAGGCACCGCACGGCCATGGCAGCACCGGCTCGCCGGTGTTCAACCGGCTGTGGACGCTCATGGGCAGCCCCTGCGTGTCCGTGCCCGGCCTCACCGGCCCCACCGGCCTGCCCATCGGCATCCAGGTGGTGGGTCGCTTCGGTCGCGACCACCGCACCCTGGCCGCCGCCGCCTTCCTGGAGCGGGCATTGGCCGGCTGAACGCCCGGACGTGAACCCGCCCACCAGAGCATGGCGGCACGTCGCCAATGCTGCATCGCGTTCAAGAAATGAGCGCAATGCAGCAACAATACTTGTTTTTATTTCCGTATGACTTTGCTAAGAGTCGCCCTGGGAGGTCGTCCAGAGGAAGACTTGAGGCGGGAACCAGACTGAAACCGAGATCCGCAACCGCATGCGGACAGCGCGCACGAGACCGCACCTCGAGCAGCGCGACGCGCGGTGGAGGATTAAGGGCAGTCCCCAAGCTCAAGCCACTTTCGCGCCAGAAGATATAATAAAGGTGCGCGAAGAAGGACCGACCAGCGCGGCGTCGGAGAGCACGGCTCTCCGACGCCGTCGCTTTTTCTTACGCCTCGCTTGTTCCAACCTTCGCTTTTCCGGGCCTAAGCGCACCCCCGTGAGGCGGACGGCGAGAGCGCGGTGCGACTGACGCGGGCGCGGCATGCGGAGCAGACAGCTACCAGCGCGGACGCCAACCCATGTATAGTCCCGTCGGGAAGCGCGTTGGGGCCGAGACAGTCAGCCCGGCGATCTTGTGGGGGATTTCATGCGTCGTCGGGACTTTCTCTTTGGGGCCGGTGCCATCGGCCTTTCGGCGCCGCTTGCCGCCCGCGCCGCGTTTGCGCAGGGGGCGCCCGCCGGTCGGCCTCCGGCAGACACCGTGGTCGCGCGCATCGCCATCTATCCCGCCCTGGGAATCTGCCGCGTCGGCAGCAGCCCCGACTTCTTCTACGCCCCGGAAGTGCCCGGCCTGCCGGCCGTGGCGGACGGGCGCTACAAGGATGGGCACGATCACATCCGCAAGCAGGCGCAGCGCTTCCGCATCTATGGCTTCAATGCTGCCGGCGAGGTCCTCGGCGAGGTGACCGCGGGCGCGGCCAAGATCGAGTGGTCGGTCCATGTGGCCAACACCAAGGCCGCCTGGTACGGCTTCAACAATCCGCTGGATAATGGCGAACTGGCCCCGGGCTTGCCGGGCCAATTGCGCAATCAGGGCATCACCGCTGCCAAGGACCGCGCGGAGATGCTGGTGATCGACGCCGGTGTGCACCGCATTTCCGGCACCGGCGTCAATGCCAAGGGCCTCGACCCCGCCCATGCCATGGTGGGCCGGTTCTGGAAGCGCCATGAGGTGACGCTGGCGGCGCTGGGCACCGACGAGGCCGGCCGGCTCATCGTCTTTCCCGGCAACGGGGTGGCCCAGTCGGCCTATCCCAACAATCCCATCACCAATTTCTCCGACAATGACGGCTGGTACGACGACTGGTGCGATGGCCCGGTGGAGGCCAAGGTCACGCTGGGCGACGGCCGCACGCTGGTGGCGGAAAATGCCTGGGTGGCCTGCTGCGGCCCGGATTTCGCCCCCGAGATTCCGCCCTTCATCACGCTGTATGACGTGATGACCGATACCGCCATCGCCGGCGGCTGGGCCACCCCGCCCAAGCCGCCCTATTCGTTCCGGCGCGACATCTATCCCTTCTTCCGTCGGCTGGCGCTGACGGAATGGGTGGCCGCTGCGGCGGCGCTCAGCCGGCAATATGTGGATGTGGGCGATCTGAACGATCCGGCCTATATCGCCCGGCTCGCCGATCCCTCCCCCGCCAATCGCGCACTGCGCGAGAAGGTCCTGTCCGCGCTGCGCGATCCGGCCAAGGACCCGATCACCGACCCGAGCCAGGTGCACAAGCTGCCGTTCATGCCGGGCGACGGCATCAATTATTCCGCCTCGCCTCTGCGCTGGTTCCGCATCCCGGAGCGGCAATATGCCATTCTGCGGGCCTGGGCGGAGGGCGCGTTCGTCGCCGACCTTGATCCCACCGTTGCTGACCCCGCGATCACCTTCGCCGACATTCCCCTCGCCCAGCAGCCGGAGGCCCTCACCCGCGCGGCACTGGAGCCGTGCTCGGGCGGCGCGTTCCATCCCGGCGTGGAACTCACCTGGACTTTGCGCCACCCGCAATTGTATCGCGGCGCCTACCGCATCCGCAAAGCCGAGAACCGCGACCCCACCTTGCTCCAGGACCTGGGCCTGCTGCTGACGCCGGACAGGGCCTTCGGCGGCATGGGCCGCACCCCGCCCGCGGTGGCCCCGCAGATGCCCGGCGATCTCACCCGCTGGATGGGCCTGCCGTGGCAATGCGATGCCTTCAGCTGCCAGCACGTGGCATTCGCCAACGACTTCCCCGCCGCCGCCTGGTGGCCGGCGCTGCTGCCCATCGATGTGCTGCCGGAGATCAATTACAACGCCCTCATGGATCCCAATGTGGCGCCGGCCGACCGCCTGCGCTTCTTCGGCACGCGGGCGGCTTGGTCGCGGGGCAGCGCCGGCATCGGCTATCATGCCCAGGCCAGCTATTCGGACGGGCTCAACCGCATGATCTATCTGTGGGAGCGCATGGGGTTCGTCGTCAGCCGGCCAGGGCCGCAAGATCCCGGGCGTCCCAAGGAGATCCCGGCCAAGCTGTTCGTGGAGATGGATCGCGGCTCCATGGATCTGGTCCTGAACACCCCGCCCTTCCCCGGCATCATTCCGCCGCCGAAGCGCTGACGCCGGTGCCGGACGTGGTACTGGCCATCGCCGGCGCAGGCATGGCCGGCGCCGCCGCGGCCCTGACCGCACTGCACGCCGGCCTCACCCCCCAGCTCATCGGGCCGCGCCCACAGGCGGAGGAGCGGCCGGGCGACTCGCTGTCGGTGGCGGCCAGCGGCTCGATCGAGCGCCTGGGGCTCGGCGACCTGCTCACCTGCGGGCCGCACCGCCACAACATCATCACCCATTCCGCCTGGGGCGCGCCGGTGCTGGCGCAGCGCCACGCCATGATGCATCCGGAAGGCGGCGGCCATGTGCTGGATCGCGCCGCCTTCGATCTCGCCCTCGACCGGCGCCTGGATGCCCGCGGCATTCGCAGGACCCCAGCGCAGGTGCAATCCGCCACCCGCACCAGTGACGGCCGCTGGCGCCTGGTCCTGTCGGATTCTGCCTGCGTGACCGCCGATTTTCTCCTCGACTGTACCGGCAGGCAGGCGCGGATCGCCCGCCACCTGAGCGCCGGCTTCCGCGCCGATCGGCTGGTGGCCGCCTGCTCGTTTCTGACCCGCAGCGATGCGGCGGTGGAGCCGACGCCGGCCACCCTCATCGAAGCCGCGCCCGACGGCTGGTGGTACGCCGCCCTGCTGCCCGACGAGCGGCTGTCGCTGTGCTATTTCTCCGACCCGGACCTGCTGCCGCGCGGGCTGGCGCGCGATCGCAAGACGTGGCGCGCCATGGCCGCCGGCACCACTTATGTCAGCCGCTGGCTGGAGAGCGCGACGTTCGAGATCGCGGCCCCGCCGCGCCTCGCCAGTGCCGGCACCACCTGGCTGGCCAGCGCCTGCGGCCCCGGCTGGGCGGCGGCGGGCGATGCGGCCTGCGCCTTCGATCCCTTGTCCTCTCACGGCATGGCCAGCGCGCTTTGGACCGGCGAGCGGGCCGCCACGGCCGCCATTGCCGCACACCGTGGCGATGACGACGCGCTGCGGGCCTATGGCGAGACCATTGCCGCCGCGGTGACGGACTTCCTGGCGCAGCGCAGCCGCATCTATGGGGCCGAGCGCCGCTGGGGGCACCTGCCGTTCTGGCGGCGGCGGAGCGGCCGGATCGATCCATGATCTGAGGCGCAGGCCTGTCCCATCGCCCGCGTGCGGCCATGAGGACGCCCGTGGCCGCTGCCGCGTCTTCCTGGCGAAAGGCTCTATAGGCGCCGCATGAGGTGCTCGCTGACGATTTGACAGCCCCAACACCACCCGGTTGTATTAGGCTAGGCGAGACGTTAAATCGGAATGCTGAGATGTAGCGGGCCTCTTGAGCCGGTCCGCAAAAGATAGTTTTTAGGGTTCGAACAGAAAGTTCTTGACGACAAGAAAAGCTGTCGGCTGGTGCCTGTACGATACTGCTGTGGGGGCGGAATATGACAGAGAACTCTGACGATCATAGGCACGACGTCTCGAATGGAGCGGCGTGCCGGGACGTATCACACCTTGTCGAGGGGATCCGTCGGTTCAAGACGCGGTTTTACGATGAAGCGCCCGGCCTGATGCAGCGGTTGGCCGAGAAGGGCCAATCGCCCGCGACCCTGATGATCTCGTGCTCCGATTCACGGGTCGACCCGGCCATCCTGTCGGGCGCCATGCCCGGTGAGTTGTTCGTGGTGCGCAACGTGGCCAATCTGGTCCCCGCCTATGCGCCCGATGACGGCCTGCACGGCACCGGCTCAGCCTTGGAATATGCGGTCCGCGATCTCGGCGTCGACCATATCGTCGTGCTGGGCCACGCCCATTGCGGAGGCATCAAGGCCATGCTCGCCACCGCAGGGGGTGAGCGCCCGCCGCGCGAGTTCGTCGGGCCTTGGGTGGAGATGGCGTTGGCGGCGAGCCGGCTGCATCTGCCGGATGGCGATGGCGACCAGCACATGTCGCTGGAGCATCTCAAGGTCGTGCCCTACCTCGCCGAGCGCGCCGCAATCCTGGGCTCCCTGGACAATCTGATGACCTATCCCTGGGTGCGCGAGCGCGTCGAGGCGGGATCGCTGCAACTGCACGGCTGGTGGTTCGATCTCGATAGCGGCGACCTGTGGGTCACCGACGCGCCGGGAACCCAGCTCATGCCCGTCATCTGAATCGGCGGCACCGATGCGCAAACCCGAAAGCCTCGTTTACGGCGTTGAAGACCTGCCGCCGCAACGGGTGGCGCTGCTTTCCGCGCTGCAGCAGGTTGCCTTCCTCAGTGCGCTCCTGGGCGTTCCGGGGATCGCGGTCGCCAATCTCGGCCTCGATGATACCCAGTTCTTGAATCTGGCGGCCACCACCCTGTTCTGCGGCGGGGTGGTGCTGATCCTGCAAGGGCTCGGGCGCTTCGGCGTCGGTGCGGGGCTGTTCTATCCCCTGCAATGCACCACGGCGGCCATTCCCGCCATGGTATACGCCTCCTCCGCCGGCCTCACGCTGGCGGAAAACTTCACCATGGTGGCGGTGGTGGGCGTGTCCCAGATCGCCTTCTCCTTCGTGATCTTCCGCCTGCGCGGCATCTTCACGGTGGAGGTGGCGGGGCTCGCGGTCTTTCTGATCGGTGTGGGGCTCGGCCAGCAGGGGATCATCCTCATCCTGGAGCCGCCGGAGGGCAACGAGACCGCCCTGCTGAATTTCGCCATCTCGGGGCTGACGCTGGCGACCTTGATCATCCTCCATGTCTATGTGCAAAGCTCGCTGCGGCTGTTCACAAACCTGATCGGCCTCGGCGTCGGCCTCGCCGTGAGCGTGATCGCCGGGCAGTTGGACCCCCACGACGTCAGGATTTTCGCCGAGGCATCGCTGGTGGACTTTCCCCATCCGCCCTTGTTCGGCTGGGCCTTCAATGCCGGCGCCATCATCCCGTTCGCTTTGACCGGCTTTGTGTTTGCCCTCACCTCCATGGGGGTGCAGACCATCGCCCAGCGCAACAATGACCGCGACTGGAAGGCGCCCGACCTGGTGTCCATCGGCCGCGGCATCCGGGCGGAGGGGGTGATGCATCTGCTCGCCGCCACTCTCAATGCGCTGCCCATGGTGGCCTCCGGCGGCGCCGTGGCCCTGGCGGCGGCATCGGGCTGTACCGCCCGCAGGCTGGCGTTCTGGACCGGCGGACTGCTGATCGCCTTCTCCTTCATGCCGAAGGTCATCGGCTTCTGGCTGCTGCTGCCGGATTCCGTCACCGGCGCCCTGTTCCTGTTCCTGGCGACGTTCACCACCGTGAACGGCATTCAGCTTGTGGCCAGCCGGGTGCTGGATGCGCGCAAGGTGCTGGCCATCGGCATGGGCTTCGTCACCGCCATTGCCTACGAACCCCTGCACCGCATCCTGGAGGGGCAGGCGTCGCAGGTGCGACTGATCACCTTCTCGGCGTTCGCCGTCTCCATCCTGGTCACGGTGGTGCTGATCTCGCTGTTTCGCATCGGCGCGCGCCGCAAGATGGTCCGGCGCTTTCCGGCCGGTGGCGCCCGGCACCACGACGTGGCGAATTTCATCGAAGCCGAAGGCGCCCGCTGGGGCGCGCGGGTGGATGTGGTTCACCGCGGCGCGCACGTCACGTGGCAGGCCATGGATCTCCTCGCCCGCGGCTTCGTCGACCCGGATCGGCCGGAGATCGAGGTCACCACCCGCTACAACGACATCGTGTTCGACATCATGCTGCGCTACGACGGCAAGGCCCCGCCCCTGGCCCGGCGCCCGCCCACCGCCGAGGAATTGCTGGAAGACCCGGATCGGGTCGACCAGTTGACCGGATACCTGCTGTCGCAACTCTCCCCGGACCTGCGGATCCAGAACACCAACGGCACCTGGGAGATCCATTTCCGCTTGCCGACCTGACCCCTGCCATCGGCCGTCCGCCATCCCTGCCGATCAGAAGTGCACGGCCACGCGGGCCATGCCGGTCTGGTTGAGGAAGTTGTCGGCGGCATTGACGCCATATTCCAGGCGGAACTCCCAGGTGCTGTTGGCGACCGCCTGCAGGCCCATGTTGAAATTGCCCAGCACCTCAGGCATGGCCGTGAACGTCTGGAAGCCGCCGGCCCCCGCGGGCGCGTTCAGGAAGCTGGCGGTGGTCACCCAGCTATCGTTGGAGGCCCAGGAGACCCCCGCATTGGCATAGGGGCGCAGTACCAGGCCGTTGGCGAGATCCAGGCGGCCGCCGATCTCCACCGAGGGCGTCACGACGAACGTGGTCTGGCTGCTGCCCTGGACCCGCAGTTCGGTGCCGGTGGTGCCGCGTTCGCTGTAGCCCGGCATGGAGACATAGGACAGGTCGAGGTCCACATAGGGCCGCACATACCAGCCCTGGAACGGCAGCTCATAGGCCATGCGCACGCGGCCGGTGAGGTTGAACACGTCGGTGTCGCACGAGGCGGCGGCGCCGGTGCCGGTGCCGAACACCTGACGCTGGTTGTCATACTGCATCCACCCCACATCCACCGCGCCGGCGAACAGCCAGTTGCCCACTTGGTGCTTGAGCGCGGCACTGATGTCCGCCCCGCTGCCGCTCGCGGTGGTCAGCGATCCCGCGCCCGTCAGCCAGCTCTGATTGTAGGCCATGGACAGAGCGGCGAACCAATCGCGCGCAAACTCCATCTGCACGCCCGATTGCATGATGAGGCTGTCGTTGGTGAAGCCCTGCCCCTGGGGGCCGGAGGTCGCGCTGGTGCGCCCCAGCACCAGCCGCGTCCAGCCGCACTGGTCCTCATTGAGCTGGGTGCCCTCGGCGACAAAGACCGGGCAGCTCATGGTGCGGTTCAGCACCTGGCTGCTTTGCAGTCCGCGACCGGCGGCCGGAGCGCTCACCACCTCCGGCGAGAGGCTGCTCAGCGTGCGCTGGTACGCTGGCCCGCTATTGATCGTGGTGAACAGGTCGAACAATTGGCCGGTGTTCGGCCCGCCGCCGCTGTTCCACAGGCTCTGGAGATTGCTGGCAATGGCCCGCTCATTGCCCGAGAACCGGATGCCGGACGGGGTGAAGTCCGCGGCCGAGGTCAGGGTCACGCGGGTGGGCGTGGTGGTGGGAATCCAGGAATAGACCAGGGACTCATCCGTGACCGTCGCGGTGTTCGCGGTCACGGCGCCGGCATTCACGATGGTGAGCGTGGCGTCGGGCGCGATGGTCAGCGCTTTCACATGAATGGTCCCGGCCAGCGCGGCCGTGCCGGAGACATTCAGCAGGTCCGCCTTCTGGGCCACGGGGTCCAGGTCCAGGGCGATCAGCCCGGAGGAGGACAGCGCGCCGGTGATCGCCGTGGTGGTGATGCGGGAGCCGCCGCCGGGGCTCAGCGTGCCGAAATTCACCAGCACGCCATTGCCGAGATCCACCACCTGTCCGGCATTGAACAGGCCGCCGGGCTGGGTGGTGAAGCTGTTGCTGCCGCTGCCCAATTGCACGTTGCCGGTGACGGTTCCGGCCGTGCTGACCGCCTCATTGCCCGCACCGGCGGCGATGGCCAGACCACTGGCGGCACTGACGCTCGCGGACGCGGCGATCGAGATGGTATTGTTCGTCCCCCCGGACAGCATGATGCCCGCCGCCGTGCCGGTGCCGCCCACCACCGACGCGCCGCCGGTGAGGGTGATGGCGATGGGGTTGGCGCCGGAGCCGCCGGAGCTGAGGGCGAAGATGCCGGGGGAATCCAGCCCCTGGGCGATCGCCGTGCCGCCGACGGTGACATTGACCGGGCCGCCCGTTCCCGCCCCGCCGGCGCTCCCCATTAAGGTCACGCCGCCGGACTGGATCAGGCCGCCGCCGCCGCCGATGGACTGGGCGCTGACCGCCGCCGCGCGGGCGCCGGTGGTCTGCACCGTGCCATTGACGATCACATTCGCCGTCCCGCCGTTTCCGGTGCCGCCCTGGCTGCCGACGGTGGCCGTGGAAACCGAGAACACCGTGCTGGACGCGTTGCCGCCAATGCCGCCACCGCCGCCGATGGATTGCACCAGCACGCCGCTGGCGCCGGCGCCCGCCGTCAGCACCGTGCCATTGACCGTCAGCGTGACCGCCTGGCCCGAGCCGCCACCACCGCCGGCCCCGCCGATGGCGACGCTGGCCACCCCGGCCGCCGTGCTGGCGCCGGCAATGCCGCCGCCGCCGCCGATGGATTGCAGCAGGACGCCATGGGCATTCGCCCCCTGGGTCTGCACCAGGGCGCCCGCGGCGAGGGTGCTCACGATGGTGCCGCCGTCATTGCCGCTGCCGCCGGCCCCGCCTAGGGTCAGCGCCAAGGCCACAGTGCCCTGGCTGCTGGTGGTGCCGGTCTCGACCAGGCCGCCGCCGCCGCCGATGGCCTGGCCCAGCACGCCCACCGCATTGGCGCCGCCGGTGGTGATCTGGCCGGCGATGGTGATCTGGGCGTAGCCGCCGCTATTGCCGCTGCCGCCGGAGCCGCCCAGGGTCAGGGTGCCGTTGACGCTTCCCCCGCCGGTCTTGGCTTCCACCGCCGACACGCGCCCGCCGCCGCCGCCGATGGCCTGCACCACCACGCCATTGGCGGAATCGCCGGAGGTGGAAATGCGGCCCGCCTGACTGAGGATCACCGAACCGGCCGCGCCGCCAGTGCCGCCGGAGCCCCCCAGGGTCGCGGACAGATTGACCTTAGCCGCGCTGCCGCTGGCGGCACTGGCGGCGATCACCGCCGTGCCGCCGCCGCCGCCGATGACTTGCAGCAGCATGCCGTCGGCGCCGTCCCCAGAGGTGGAGATCGCCGCATTCACATTGGCGACCACCGCCTGTCCGGCGCCGCCGGCGCCGCCGCTGCCGCCCACCGTGGCGCTGAGGGTGGCCGTGGCACCGCCGCCGCTGGTGGAGGACACCGCCGCTCCCTTGCCGCCGCCACCTCCGATGGACTGGGCCAGAATGCCCGCCGCGTCGGCCCCGCTGGTGATGATGCTGGTGGCGCTGCCCAGATTGAGGGTGACGATGCCACCATTGCCGCCGTTTCCGCCGCTGCCGCCGAGGGTGGCGGTGAGGGCGACGGCGCCGCCGCCGGCCCCATCCGCCTTGCCATTGCCGGAGCCGGCCACGCCGCCGCCGCCGCCGATGGACTGGGCGAGGATGGCATCGGCGGCATTGCCCGCCGTGGAAACGGTGCCGCCGGTGGTGGTGACACTCACGCCGCCGCCATGACCGCCGGTGCCGCCATCGCCGGTGCCGCTGCCGCCGAGGCCGATCTTGCCGCTCACCGCATTGTTGGTGCCGCCGCCCGCGCCGCCGCCGCCGCCGATGGATTGGGCCAGGATGGCGGTGGCGCTCAGGCCCGTGGTGGTGATGCCGGCGCTATTGATCACGGACACAGTGCCGCCATGGCCGCCGCGTCCGCCGTCGCTGCCGAGGCCGAAGGCGATGGTCGCGGTGCCGCCGCTGCCGGTCTCCCCCGCCAGCGCCGCATTGCCGCCGCCGCCGCCGATGGACTGGGCGAGGATGCCGATGGCAAAGGCCCCGCCGGTGCCCATGGCCCCGCTATTGTCGACATTGACCGTGCTGCCGGTGCCGCCGGCGCCCCCGGCGCCGCCCAAGGTCATGCCCAGGCTGACGTCGCCCTTCTGGTCCTTGGCGAGGCTGGTGGACACCACCGCGCTGCCGCCGCCGCCGCCGATGGACTGGGCGAGAATGGCGTCCGCATGGTCGCCCTTGGTGGCGATGATGCCCGCATTGGTGAGCGTGACCGCACCACCGGTATTGCCGCTGCCGCCCTTGCCGCCCAGGGACGCGGACAGCGCCGCCACGCCGCTGCCGCCCGCCGAGGAGGAGGACGCCCCGCCTTTGCCGCCGCCGCCGCCGATGGATTGGGCGACGATGCCGTTCGATCCGTTCCCCGTGGTGGCGATGGTGGCGCCGGGCACCGTGCTGCTGCCATTGGCCACCGTGACCGTGCCGCCGGTGCCGCCGGATCCGCCCGCGCCGCCCACGGCGACCTCAAGGCTGAGGCCCTGGCCGCCGGCCCCATCCGCCGCGCCGGTTCCCGCCCCGCCATTGCCGCCGCCGCCGCCGATGGACTGGGCCAGGATGCCATCCGCCATGGCGCCGGTGGTGACGATGCGGGCGAGGTTGGTCACGGTAACGATGCCGCCATTGCCGCCGCCGCCGCCATCCCCGGCGATGGAGGCCCCCAGCGCGATCTTGGCCTTGCTGGTGTTGGTGGCGCTGCCGGCATTGCCGCCGCCGCCGCCGATGGATTGCACCAGGATCGCCGTGCCGCCCTGCCCCGCCGTGGCGATGGTGCCGGTGTTGGTCACGGTTGCCCCGCCGCCATTGGCCCCGGCGCCGCCGGCCCCGGCGAGGCTGAAGGCGAGGCTCGCCTTGCCGCCATTGGCGGTGGCGGCGCTGGCCCCGGCGGTGCCGCCGCCGCCGCCGATGGACTGGGCCAGGATGCCCAGGGACTGGGCGCCGGTGACGGAGACCACGCCGCTATTGCTGACCGTCACCCCCCCGCCGCCGGACCCGGAGCCGCCGGCCCCACCGAGGGTGGCGCCGAGATCATAGGCCCCGCCGGCCGCGGCGGAGGCCGCACTGCCGCCTTTGCCGCCGCCGCCGCCGATGGACTGGGCGACGATGCCGTTGGCCGTCGCGCCCGCGGTGACGAGGGTGGCGAGATTGGTGATCGTGACCGTGCCGCCGACGCCGCCCACCCCGCCCGTGCCGCCCAGATCGAGGCTCACCGACACCGAGCCGGAGCCGGCGGAATGGCCGTCCGCGCCCGCGGACCCGGCCACGCCGCCGCCGCCGCCGATGGACTGCGCCAGGATGGCGTCGGAGAGGTGGCCGGCGGTGGAGATCTGGCCGGCGGCGGTCACATCGACATTGCCGCCATAGGTGCCCTGGCCGCCGGTGCCCGAAATGGCACCGCCGAGGCTGATCTTGGATTTGCTGGTGGCGTTGCTGTTGCCGCCGATGCCGCCGCCGCCGCCCACCGACTGGGCGATGATGGCCACCGCATCCGCGCCGGTGGTGCGCAAGGTGCCGTAGCTGGTCACGGTGACCTGGCCACCGGCGCCGCCGGAACCGCCCTTGGCCCCCAGCGCCACGGTCAGTTCGACCTTGCCGCCGGAGCCCTCGCTGGCGGCGGCGCCACCCTTGCCGCCGCCACCGCCCACCGACTGGGCGATGATGGCGGAGGCATGGTCGCCGCTGGTGGTGATGAACGCATTGGCCTGCGCCGTGCCGGAATTGACGGTGACCATCCCGCCTTGGCCGCCGCTGCCGCCGCTGCCGCCGAGATCCACCGACAGGCCGAAGGCGGGGCTGGAGCTGCCGGCCGCAGCCGTGGCGCCGGCAGCGCCCGTGGACCGGGCCAGCCTGCCGGCGAAACTGGAGGCCACGCCCCCAACACTCCCACCGCCGCCGCCGATGGACTGGGCCATCATGCCCGAGGTGGAGCTTCCCGTGCCGGTGAGCGCATCGGCCTGCGCGGTCCCGGAAGTGGCGGTGGTGCCGACGCTGGTCTTGCCGCTGGCACTGCCGCCGACGCCGCCGCCCCCGCCCACGGACTGGGCCAGAATGCCGTCGGCATCGCCGCCGGTGGTGGTGATGGTGCCGGTATTGATCACCTGGACAGCAGACCCGTAGCCGCCGCCGCCGGCTGCGCCGCCCACGGTGACCCCCAGAGAGACGTTGCCGGAGG
The DNA here is from genome assembly GCF_943371865.1 of Azorhizobium sp. AG788. GTDB lineage: Bacteria > Pseudomonadota > Alphaproteobacteria > Rhizobiales > Xanthobacteraceae > Azorhizobium. Next base: position 40,617 of record NZ_CALRWL010000031.1, read on the forward strand.
TCGCACTGGCCGTGCCGCCCCCCGCCGAACCGCCGGCGCCGCCCACCGACTGGGCGAAGATGCCCCGGGAACTGGCGCCCGCGGTGGAAATGAGGCCGGCATTGGTAACCGTCACCGCGCCGCCATCGCCGGCCCCGCCCCCCGCCCCGCCTTTGCCGACGGCGAGCGCGATGGTCATGGTCTTCGCCACGCTGCTGGCGGTGGCCGAGGAGGCACCGACCCCGCCGGTGCCGCCGCCGCCGCCGATGGACTGCGCCGTGATGCCATCGGCGAAATTCCCGAAGGTGGTCACCTCGCCCTGGTTGCTGACCGAGACGCCGAGCCCCTTGCCGCCGCCCCCGCCTGTTCCCCCCAGACTCACGGAGGCGGAGAACGCCCCTTCACCGCCCACTTCCTTGGCCGAGGACAGGGCGGAGGAATCCCCGCCATTGCCGCCGCCGCCGCCGATGGACTGGGCCAGGATCGCAATGGAGCCGTCGCCGCCGGTGGTCACGCGTCCGCTGTTGGACACCGTGACGGCGCCCGCCGCATTGCCGCTGCCGCCACTGCCGCCGATGCTTGCGCTCACCGAGATGGAGGGGAGATCCCCACCGGACAGCACCGTGCTCTGGGCTGCCGAACTGCCGCCAGTGCCGCCGCCGCCGCCGATGGACTGGGCCAGGATGCCGAAGGAATCGATGCCGGTGGTGGTGATGCCGGCCCCGAGCGCATTCGTGACCGTCACGGTGCTGCCGGTGCCGCCGTTGGCGCCCGATCCGCCCAGCGCCACCGACGCGCCGAAGCCGAGCCCGGCGGTCGCCGCCGTGGCACCGCCGCCAGTGCCGCCGCCGCCGCCGATGGATTGGGCGATGATGCCGGCGGCATGCGCCCCCGAAGTATTGATGCGATTGGCGTTGGTGACGGTCACCGTGCCGCCGTTGCCGCCGCCCCCGCCTTTGCCGCCGATGGCCAGGCTGGCCACACCGGCGGCCGAGGCGGCCGCCCCGCCCCCGCTGCCGCCGCCCCCGCCGATGGATTGGGCCAGGAGCGCCGCGGAATAATTGCCTTGGGTGACCAGGCTGACGCCGACCCCTTGATTGGTCGCGGTCACCGCGCCGCCATTGCCGCCCCCGGACCCCGAGCCGCCAATGCCCACGCTGCCCACGGGACCGGCGCTGATGGCGCCGCCGCCCCGGCCGCCGCCGCCGCCGATGGATTGCACCACCAGCGCATTGCTGTTCGCCCCGGTGGTCAGCACGCTGCCGCCATTGACGGCCGTGGCCGCGACCGCATTGCCCCCCGCGGCCCCCTGGCCGCCGATGGCCACCACGCCGGACGCGCCGCCGCCATTGCCGCCGCCGCCGCCGATGGACTGCACCAGGATGCCGTCGGATGCGGCGCCGGTTGTGGAGATGAAGCCGGTATTTGTCGCGGAAACCGGCCCGCCCGTGCCGGTGCCGCTCTGGGTCGGCGACCCGCCCACATAGATTTTCGAGCCGGCGCCGCCCAGCAGGCTGCCGCCGCCGCCGCCCACGGACTGAACCAGCATGCCGTGCGAATAGTTGCCGCTGGTGATGATCGTCCCGCCATTGCCGGCAACCGCGCTGCCGGCATTTCCGCTGGCCGCCCCATTGCCGCCCAAGGCGTCGAACAGGGCACTGGCCGACCCGCCGGTGCCGCCGCCGCCGGCGATGGACTGCACCACCATGCCGATGGAGGCGCCCTGCGTGGTGGTGAGGGCTCCATTGTTGGTCGCAGATGCGCTGCCGCCGCTCCCGCCCGCCCCGGCGGCGCCGCCGGTGGAGAACAGGCCCCCGGCCGCGCCGCCGGCACCGCCATTGCCGCCGCCGGACTGCACCACCAGCGCCGAAGCGGCATAGCCCGAGGTGGTGACCTGGGCTGAAACCGCGATCTGCGCGCTGGCACTGCCGCCGGCGCCCGCCACGCCCGCCGGTCCCCCCTGCGAAATGCCCGCAGACCAGCCGGCGCCGCCGGCGCCCGCGGCACCGCCATTGCTGGTGATGACGATGGCGCTGGCCTGCGCGCCGGACGTGGTGGCCGAGGCCCCCGCAAACAGGGTCACGCTTGCAGTGCCGCCGATGGTGCCATTGCCGCCGGTCCCGCCGACGCCGTCGGAACTGCCCGTCCCCCCTTGTCCACCGGCGCCGCCGGCCCCGCCATTGGCTTGAACCTGGATCGCCGACACCCCTGTGGCGGTGGTGACGATGCTGGCGCTACTGCCAAGGACGACGCTGGCAGTGCCCCCGACTCCGCCGTTTCCGCCCGTGCCGCCCGTACCGCCGCTGGGTCCCTCACCGAACCCGCCGTACCCGCCGGCCCCTCCGTTCGCCACCACCGAAGCGCCATACGCGCCGCTGGAGGTCACGCTGCCGGAGACACTGATCGTCGCGGGCGCCGCCCCGGCGCCGCCATTGCCGCCCGCACCGCCATAGCCCAGCGTCCAGAATTCGACCCGCCCGGTGCCGCCCGTGCCGCCACTGCCGCCGCTGGCCTGAAGACTCGCGGGAACCGATGCGGCCAGTGTGCCGCCCTGTCCTGCGCCGCCCACACCGCCAGCACCGCCCGTCGCCACCTCGATATAGTTGTAAGTGTTGCTGCCGGCCGTGCCGGCGCTGCCATTCCAGATCACGCTGCACGGCGTCGGACAGGGGGTCTGGGCGCTCGCCGGAACCGTGGCGGCAACCGCCAGCGCCAAGCCGCACAAGCTGGTGGTGATGGCGGTGGAATGGCGCAAGCGGAAGGTCGTCGGCCCATAGACCGCACCGGGCCGACCTGCACCTTCCGCAGTCGCGTCCTGAGCCATGCCACCCCACCAAGCGCGACAGAATTCCGATGGACAAGTCTTAGGAATTCCAAAACGCAGCGTCAACCGACGGCAGGGCGGAGATACCTCTCGAAAATCGCCTAATATATTGATATAGATTGATTATTTTTTTGCAACTATCGATTCAGACCGCAACCTGTTGCCCGGCCGCGACGCGCGCCCCAGGCGATGGCGATGCCCCCGGACGGCGCAACGCCGGTTCGCTCCGGCCCTCAGATGCGGCGCGCCGCCCAGGCCAGGGCCACCATCAGGCCCACATTGGCGACGGCAATGCCCACCAGCCCCTCCAGCATCACACCGGCGCCGTAGCGCACGGCGAAGAAAGCGGCGATGGAGGGGGCCAGCGCCTGCGCCAGCAAATTGGGGCGGGCCAGGCGGCCCATCAGATGCGCATAGCGGGCCGGCCCGAACAGCGCCAAGGGCAGCGTGCCGCGGGCGATGGAATAGAGCCCGCTGCCGGCGGCATACAGCATCAGCGCCGCCCCTTGCAGGCCCCATCCCGTGGCCAGCAGGGCGAGACCGCCGGCCATGGCCAGCACCGACGCGGCGAGGGTCCAGAGCGGATGATGCCGTCCCCGGCCGGCCATCTCCAGAATGCGCGCCGCCACTTGGGAGGGACCGATCAGCACCCCCAGCGACACGGCCGCCGCCAGGGTCAGCCCCTGCGCCTGCAGCAGGCTGAGCAGATGGATCGACACCGTCGCGGTGATCATGCCGCAGATGGCCAGCAGCGCTGAGAACAGCCACACGCAGAGGTGCTCGGAATGGCTCAAGGCCAGGGCCGGCACCGGCGCGGTGCCGCCCGCAGCCACGGGCGCGCGGGGCGCGCGGGGCAAGGCCAGCAGCAGCATGGGAACGCAGCCGAACAGATGGAGGCCGGCATAGACCAGGCAGGTCTCGCGCCATCCCAGATGCGCCACCAGATAGGCCGAGATCGGCCAGCAGATGGTGCTGGCAAACCCGCCCCATAAGGTCAGCTGGGTGATGGCCGGGCGCGCGGCGACCCCGTAAATCCGCCCCAAGGTGGCGAAGGCCGCGTCATAGAGGCTGGCGCCCATGCCCAGCCCCATCACCAGCCAGCCGCCGATGAACACCGGCAGGGTTCCGGCCAGGCCGATGATGGCAAGGCCCAGCGCCAGCAAGGCGCACCCGCCCGCCAGCACCGCCCGCCCGCCACTCTCCCCGATGCGCGCGCCGATCCAGGGCGAGGCGAAGCCGGCCACCAGCAGGCCGGCGGACAGCGCACCGAAGATCCATGGCAGCGGCCAGCCGGTATCGGCCGCAATGGGTCCGGCGAGCACCGCCAGCAGATAATAGGAACTGCCCCAGGTGAAGATCTGCATCACCCCCAGCGCGGAGATGACCTGCCAGCGCCGCACCGGGCGTGCCGGCGGCACCGCGCCGGCCTCGATCCCCACTGAACTCACCGCATCTGCCCGCGCTGCAATTCGGCCTCCATGGCATCGGCGGCGGTCTTGCGCTCGCTGTAGCGCTCGGTGAGATAGCCTGCCACGGGCCGGGTGAGGAGGGTGAATTTCACCAATTCCTCCATCACGTCCACCACCCGGTCGTAATAAGCCGAGGGCTTCATGCGGCCAGCGGCATCAAACTCGTCATACGCCTTGGCCACGGAGGACTGGTTGGGAATGGTGATCATCCGCATCCAGCGCCCGAGGATGCGCAGCTGATTGACCGCATTGAACGATTGCGAGCCGCCGCAGACCTGCATCACCGCCAGGGTCCGCCCCTGCGTCGGCCGGATCGCGCCCAGCGCCAGGGGGATCCAGTCGATCTGGGCTTTGAGCACCGCGCTGACCGCCCCATGGCGCTCGGGGCTGGTCCACACCTGCCCTTCGGACCACAGCGCCAGGTCGCGCAATTCCTGCACCTTGGGATGATCCGCAGAGGCGCCGTCCGGCAGCGGCAAACCTTGGGGATCATAGACCCGCGTCTCGGCGCCGAGCCGACGCAGCAGCCGCTCGGCCTCCAGGGTCAGCAGGCGGGAATAGGAGCGCTCCCGCAATGAGCCGTAGAGCAACAGGATGCGGGGCGGATGGCTCGGGGCCTCCCCCGCCCGCAGGCGGCCGCTGCTGGGCACCTCCAGCAGCGCCGGGGCGATGTTGGGCAGGCTCTCGTCCATCAGCGGCGCTCCGTCCGGGCCGCCACCGCGCGGGCGGCGCCGCGCTCATACCAGCCCTGGCTGCGATTGACGATCCACACCACCGACAGCATCACCGGCACTTCCACCAGAACCCCCACCACCGTGGCCAGCGCCGCCCCGGAATGGAAGCCGAACAGGCTGATGGCCGCGGCCACCGCCAGTTCGAAGAAGTTGGAGGCGCCGATCAGCGCCGAAGGGCCGGCCACGCAATGGGCCTCCCCCGCCACGCGGTTGAGCACATAGGCCAAGGCGGCATTGCCATAGACCTGGATCAGGATCGGCACCGCCAAGAGGGCGATCACCAGCGGCTGGGCCAGGATCTGCTCGCCCTGGAAGGCGAACAGCAGCACCAGGGTGGCAAGCAAGGCCACCAGCGACACCGGCCCGAGCACCGCCAGCAGGCGCGTCACCGCCGCCTCGCCGCCACCCGCCAGCAGCCGGCGCCGCAGCAGTTGCGCCACCACCACCGGCAGCACGATGTACAGCCCCACGGAGAGCACCAGCGTGCCCCACGGCACGGTGATGGCGGACAGCCCCAGCAGCAGGCCGACGATGGGCGCAAACGCCACCACCATGATGGCGTCGTTCAGCGCCACCTGCGACAAGGTGAAATGCGGCTCGCCGCGGGTGAGGTTGGACCACACGAACACCATGGCGGTGCAGGGCGCCGCCGCCAGGATGATGAGCCCGGCGATATAGCTGTCGATCTGGTCCGCCGGCAGCAGCGGGCGGAACAGCCAGCCGATGAACAGCCAGCCCAGAGCCGCCATGGAGAACGGCTTCACCGCCCAGTTGATGAACAAAGTGACGCCGATGCCCCGCCAATGCTGGCCCACCTGGCGCAGCGCCGCGAAGTCGATCTTCAGCAGCATGGGCACCACCATCAGCCAGATCAGCACCGCCACGGGCAGATTGACCTTGGCGATTTCCGCCGCGCCGATGACCTGGAACACACCGGGCATGGCATGGCCCAGCGCGATGCCCACGACGATGCAGGCGGCGACCCACAGGGTCAGATAGCGCTCAAAGGTGGACATGGGTGCGCGCCTTCAGGTCTTGGGGATGGGCTGGCCGTGGGCGTCCACCACCGGCTCGCCGTCTTCCTTGGCGAAGGCACCGGCCTGGGGAGCGGGCAGAATGTCGAGCACCGCCTCCGAGGGCCGGCAGAGCTTGACGCCCAGCGGCGTCACCACGATGGGCCGGTTGATGAGGATGGGGTGGGCCATCATGGCGTCGATCAACTGATCGTCGCTCAGGGCCGGATCGGCGAGCCCCAGTTCGGCATAGGGCGTGCCCTTCTCGCGCAGCACGGCGCGCACCGGCACGCCCATGCGGGCGATCAGATCCACCAGCTCCGCCCGGCTGGGCGGGGTCTTGAGATATTCGATCACCTGCGGGGTGAGGCCGGCATTGCCGATCAACCCCAGCACGTTGCGCGAGGTGCCGCAGGCGGGGTTGTGATAGATCACGACGGTCATGGTGCCCTCAGACGGTGCGGGGCGCGGTCGCCCCTTCGGAACGGCCGATCTCCCGCAGGCGGGTGGCAAGCGAGGCCTGGTCCAGCTTGGCGACGGGCAGAGCGGTAAAGGCCGTGATCCGGTTCTTCAAATAGCGGAACGCGGTCACGAACGCCGCCTCGCGCTCCAGGTCGGATCCGGTGTGGCTGGCGGGGTCTTCGATGCCCCAATGGGCGGTCATGGGCTGGCCCGGCCACAGCGGGCAGGTCTCGCCGGCGGCGTTGTCACAGACCGTGAAGACGAACTCCATCACCGGCGCGTCCGGACCGGCAAACTCGGACCAGGACTTGGACCGCAGCCCCGCCACCGGATAGCCGGTGGCCTCCAGCACGTTCAGCGCCAGGGGGTGCACCTCGCCCTTGGGCTGGCTGCCGGCGGAGAAGGCGCGAAATTTTCCCGCGCCATCCTTGGTCAGGATGCTCTCCGCCAGGATCGAGCGGGCGGAGTTTCCGGTGCACAGGAACAGGACATTGAAGATGTGCGCTGATGCGCTCGGCTCAGACATGGGCTTTGTCCTTCGATGGCAGGCATGAGATCGCAACGCTCGGGCCGCAGACCTCCGGATGGCCCTGGCAGCAGTCGTGCATCAGAAAGCCGATCAGCGCCGACAGCGCCGGATAGGCGGCGCTGTAGATGATCGAGCGGGCCTCGCGCCGGGAGGCGATCAGGCCGGCCCGCTCCAGATGGCTGAGATGGAAGGAGACGGTGGAGGACGAAGCGCCCACCGCCTCGGCCACCGCGCCGGCGGCAAGGCCGGCCGGCCCGGCGGTCACCAGCAGGCGGACGATGCGCAACCGGGTTTCCTGGGACAGGGCCGCAAAGGCGGCCAGGGCGTGCTGGGTATCCATTCTCATTTCTATATTTCAAGAGATATGGAAATGAAAGCCCCAATCGTGCGCAGGCGACAATGGGCATGCCGTCCGATGGATCTGGCATGCCCCCGTGACCCGCCGGCCACGAGGCCCCGGTGGCGCCTGCATCCCCACGAGGGCGGCCGGCTCGCCGCGCGGCGAGCCGGTGTGCGTGCGGGCGCCGCCCGTCGGCCGCCTTACGCGACGCTGGCGTGGGACGCCGTGGTCCCGTCGGAACGGCCGATTTCCCGCAATTGGGTTCCCAGCGACGCCTTGTCGAGCGTCGAGACGGGCAAGGCGGTGAAGCTGGAAATGCGGTTCTTGAGATAGCGGAACGCCTTGACGAAGGCCGCTTCGCGCTGGATGTCGGTGCCCTGCTCGGCGGTGGGGTCCTCGATGCCCCAATGCGCCGTCATCGGCTGGCCGGGCCAGATCGGACAGGTTTCGCCGGCGGCGTTGTCGCAGACGGTGAAGACGAAATCCATCACCGGCGCATCGGGGCCGGCGAACTCCATCCAGGACTTCGAGCGCAGGCCGTCGGTGGAAAAGCCGCCCGCATCCAGCACCTTCAATGCCAGGGGATCGACTGCGCCCTTGGGGTGGCTGCCCGCCGAAAAGGCGCGAAACCGCCCGACCCCGGTCTTGGCCAGGATGCTCTCCGCCAAAATGGAGCGGGCGGAATTTCCAGTACAGATGAACAACACGTTAAAAATGCGCGCAGGCGCGTTCGGCTCAGACATTGTCATTGTCCTTCGACGGGCAGCGAAAAACTCTTGAGGGCGCGCCGGGCAGGTCTCGGCGACCCGGGCAGCGCTCATGCATCTGGAACTCGACGAGGCCACGTGACGCCGAAAAAGGGCGAGATCGTTGGGTGGGAGGGCCTCGCAGCGGAACAAAAGCAGCCTCGCACGCGCAAAATAAGGATTGATGACGGTTGTGACGAACAAAGCAAAAGAAATGGCGCTCCCCCGCCCGCTGATGGTGTTTGCCCCACCTTCAACAGCCGTCGTCAATCAAGAGTTGTATTGACCCATGGTCAATACACCCTCATTTCCCGCTTTGAGGGGCGCCGCGGGCGCGAGAAGGTGCTAAGTCCGCCAAACCGGCACCGGTCGATCGGAGAGAAAGCACCATGTCCGACATTTCCGCCCGCATCCTCACGGGGCTGCGCATGAACTTCCTGCACCCCACGGATCTGCCCAGCGCGCTGATCCTCGACCTCGCCACCGACGAAGGCGAAGAGCGCTTCGTGCTGCCGTGCAATCCCGAGCTCACCGCCGCCGAGGTGGAAGCCATCGGCGACGAGATCATGGCCGCCCTGGACCGGCTCATCGCCCCCTCGGATGCGGACGACGACGAAGCCGAAGCGATCGTGACCAAGCTGCTGTCGGACGATCAGGGCGCTTAGGCGCGAGGCGGCAACCAACGGGGCCGGCGTCCCGATCCGGGCGCCCGCCTCGCCCCAGGACGGGGTAACGAAGCACCACTCAAACACAATTTCGCCATTTGCGTGCCGCGCGGGGCACCAAATGCGCGTCGGCGCGTTGTGTCTGTGCGAGCTGTGCCACAGCCGTAGAGTTGGTGGGGTTCACCTTTGCCCGGAAACAGGCCTCCGACTCTGATTGTCATGCCCGCACCGGGTGCGATCTGCGGCGGCGCCGGCGGATCCCCTGGTGCCCCGGAGGCTTCCATCATGATCCGTGCCGCAGCCCTGCCCCTCGCTCTGCCCCTGGCGGTCGCGCTTCTCCTGTCGCCAGAGATGTCGAACCTGGCGCATGCGGCGGAGGAAGTCGTGAATGACACCAGCCTGGTGCTGGCCTGCAAGCAAAAGGCCCTGGTGATGCTGAAGACCACCTCCCCCTCGATCGAGGACATCTTCATCGACATGGACGGCCTCACGATCGCGGAGGCAAATACCACGGTCGGCGACACCAAGATCATCGGCGTGATGATGGGCGAGGCCTATATCCAGCGTGACAAGACCGACAAGGTCCACCGCTTCCTGTGCCTGACCGGCGAGGGCGGCAAGGTGCTGATGACCTTCTTCACCGAGCGCTGAGCAAGCGCCGGGCGCAGCCCTATTGCTGCGCCACGCAGCGGGCCGGCCCGGACGTGCTGCGCGCCAAAGACGGCAGGGCGATCCGGGTCTCCACGCTCATGGCCGCGCCGAGGCCTTGCTTGGCGTAGTCCTTGAACTTCGGGCAGGTCTTCGCGCTGGCCGGCCCGGTGATGGCCGAAAACACCACCACCCCCGGCTCCACCTTCACCGGCGAGGACGAGTCGTAGGACAGCGTCTGCACCGCCTTGCGGGCCGCAAGATCATAGAGCACCAGCTTGCGGGACGGGCCGGTGCCGCGGTCCACCACCAGGATGCGCCCGGACAAGCCGACCACGTAATCCGCTTCATCCTTCGCCCCCACTTCGAAATCTCCGGGCGCCTTGGCAAAGGCGCAGGGGGCGGGGGTCTCGGCGCCCTTGCGGCGGGCCAGAATGTCGCTGCCCGGCCCGAGGTTGCTCTCGCGGTACACGACGAAGAAGTCATCGCTGGTCAGGCATTTGGCGGCGCTCGGCGCCGCCAGGGCCGGCCCTGCCAGGCACCCGGACACGAACGCCAGACCCACCAGACTTATGAACGTTGCGACTGGTCGGCGCCCTGTGCTCATGTCCCGTTCCTTCTTCGCCCGGCAGACTGCCTGAGGATTGCCCGGCCATGTCATAAGCCGTTTCCGCGCGTTCGCGAAGGGCCAGATCAGACCGGTGATGACGGCACCGCCGCGGGCTCGGCAAAGCTCTCCGGAAGCCACAGCTGGGCCACCGGGCCACGCCCTCCGGCCGGGGCGATGGCCACCGCAACGCCGCGCAGATCCGGCGCATAAGCCGCGGCCAGACCGAACAAGGCGGCCCCTTCCTTCGCGGTGCCGGACGGGAAAGCAGGCGGCGCCCGATCTGCGGCCGGCGTGCCGGCAGCCGCCAGGGTCACGCACACATAGGTGCCGGCCGCGAGCCCATCCACTTCGCTGGCCGACATGCTGAGCACCTCCGCCTGCACGTCCAGGACATGGGCCATGGGGTCCGCCGCCGCCAGGCTCAAGGCACAATCGAGCAGGGCCAGCGCCAATTGCGCGGGATCGACAAACACCAGCACCGGCTCGTCCGCACGGATCTCGGGAAACTGAAAGGTGGGCCGTCCGGCGCTGGCGAGCAGGTCAGGCAGGCCGGCGAGACTGCCGGCGATGTCGATCAATTGCGGCTGGGGCGCGCTGCCGGCGGCGAAGCGCAACAGCGCCTGAATCAACGCCGCCGCAGGGGCCGCAGCGGCCGGATCCTGCGCACCAAGCCGGCCCCCCACCTCGCCGGCGAGGGCGTCCAGCACCCGAACGGCGCTGGGCGACAGGCTCTTGCCGCCCGCATCCGCGCGCCGATCCCGGCTTGACCGCCAGGGGACCAGGGGCGGCAGCCACGAGCGCGGCCCCGCCGGCGGGCGGCCGCGCCGGGGGAACGCCCAGGCCAGCAGACCGCAGAAGGCGAGCAGCGTCCCGCCGCCAAACAGCAGGGTGCGGCGATACCAGGGCGCCAGCGCATCCCGTTCCGTGACCGCCAGGGCGACCAGCAACTCTCGCTCCCCCAAGGCCTGGAAGGCGTAGAGCACCCGCTCGCCCTCAACCAGGGACGTGCCCGAAAACACACCCGTCTCCTGCTGACCCGCCGCCGTCATCAGGTCACTGCGTTCCGGCAGCCGGTCGGGCCATTTCGGCCCGCTCAGGGAGCGCAGGAGGACCACGCCGTCCGCGCGCGCCAGGACCGCGCCGCCGCCGGCGTTTCCGAGCACAGTGCCATAAAAGGCCTGGAGGGCCGGCGGCGCCACGCTCACCGCCACAAGACCCGCGAACCGCCCATTTTCCATCATCGGCCGGCTCAATACGAACGAGACGTCCCGCGCCGCCTGCGCGCGATAGGGCTGGCTCACATAGAGCCCGCTATGCCCGGCCTTGGCAGCGGCATAATAGTCCCGGTCACGCTCGTCATAGGGCGGAACCGGAAAGGCCCGGCTGGAGACCAGTGCCCGCCCCTGGGCATCCACGGCGAAGATCGATTCGATCTGGGGAAATTTCGCCTGGAGCGCTGTGAGCTGCTTGTACAGAACGGCATCGGCCCGCACCTCCGGCAGGGGGCGCCCGTGGATCTCGGCCTCCACCTTGTCCAGAGCCAGTTCCAAGCCATCGACCAAAGCGATCGCATGCCCCCCAAGGGCGGCCACCTGACTGGCGGCCAGCCCATGGGCGCGCGCCAGTTCGCCGCGCCGGTCCTGCCAGACTGCGGTCCCCACCAGCGCCAGTCCCGCGCAGGCCGCAACGATCACGACGCCGATGCGCCAGCGGGACGGCGGCGGCGCATCGGCGCTGTAGGAGGCTCTGGGCCGGTCTGACATGTCTGCTCCAACCCAGACCGCGACGGCACCCAAGGCCGTCCACTCGGTGAGAGCTCATTTGGCGATTGATTGTCGTCCCCGTCTGGCACAAAAGTCGGCCGCCGCCGTTCCCATGCGACAACGGGACAATTCCGCCGGCGAGAGTCGCAAGAGTACAGCCAGCAGGCCACGGAGAGACGCAGGCACGCTACCTGGGTGCGCAGTCTGCCATTTTTCGGTGCCGACCACACAGTACATTTCGAATCGACCGCCGCGGTCGCCGCCTTGGAGGGCATCCATGAGGGTAAAAAGCGTCGTCCAGGCCATGATGGCCGGGCTTGTCATGTGCGCCACGGCCGTCATGGGCCCGCAGGCGCAAGCCAAGCCCCAGATCCCGCAGGGCAGCTATCTCCAGACCTGCCGGAACGCCAACATCTACCAGAACACCGATTTGCTGGCCATGTGCCCCAACAACCAGGGCCAGCTGGCGGTGGTGAAGCTGTCCAATTACGCGCTCTGCGGCGGGGATATCGCCAACGTCAATGGTCAGCTGGTCTGCCGCGGTGGTGGCGGCGGCTATCGCCCCGGCCCGCCTCCCGGCCCCCCGCCGGGCCAGTATTATGGCGGCCAGGGCCAGTATTATGGTCAGGGCGGCTATCAGCCCCCGCCGCCCCCGCCGCCGCAGAACCGCCGCAACGGCCCCTATCCGCCGGGCTCCTATCTGCAGTCCTGCCAGAATGCCAAGGTGGTCAACGGCTGGCTCCAGGCCAGCTGCGCCGATGTGCGCGGCAATTGGCACAACAGCCAGATCCCGCTGAGCCAGTGCCGCGGCGACATCGGCAATTCCAACGGCCGGCTGATCTGCGGCTGATGCCACCGGCGCTGGCGGCGGCGCGTGCCTGGCACGCCCGCTGCTGGTGGACCCGCACCAACAAAAACGGCCGGAGAGACACCTCTCCGGCCGTTTTTCTGTCAGATGGCCGGGCTCAGCGCTTGAGACCGCGCACGTCGCGCACCGCGCCGCGGGCCGCCGAGGTGGTCAGGGCCGCATAGGCCTGCAGCGCCTGGGACACCACGCGCTTGCGCGCGGTGGGCTGCCAGGCGTCTTCGCCCTTGGCCTCCATGGCGGCGCGGCGATGGGCCATCACCTCGTCGCTCACCGCCAGATGGATGCGCCGGTTGGGGATGTCGATCTCGATGATGTCGCCCTCTTCCACCAGTCCGATGGCCCCGCCTTCCGCCGCTTCCGGCGAGACATGGCCGATGGACAGGCCCGACGAGCCGCCGGAGAAGCGCCCGTCGGTGACGAGGGCGCAGACTTTGCCCAGGCCCTTCGACTTCAGATAGGAGGTCGGGTAGAGCATTTCCTGCATGCCGGGGCCGCCGCGCGGTCCCTCATAGCGGATCAGCACCACGTCGCCGGCCTTGATCTTGCCATTGGCCAGGATGGCTTCCACCGCATCGTCCTGGCTCTGGAAGATGCGCGCCGGACCGCTGAACACCAGCGCGGAGGCATCCACGCCCGCGGTCTTCACGATGCTGCCTTCCTCGGCGATGTTGCCATACAGCACCGCCAGGCCCCCATCCTTGGAATAGGCATGGGCGGCATCGCGGATGACGCCGGTGGCGCGGTCGAGGTCCAGGTCATCCCAGCGGCGGGACTGGCTGAACGCCACCTGCGTCGGCACGCCGCCCGGCGCGGCGCGGAAGAAGGTGCGCACCTGCTCGCTCTGGGTGCCGGCAATGTCCCAGCGCTCGAGCGCCGCGCCCAGGGTGCTGGCGTGCACCGTGGGCAGGTCCGCATGGATCAGGCCGGCACGGTTGAGCTCGCCCAGAATGGCCATGATGCCGCCGGCGCGATGGACGTCTTCCATATGGATGTTGGCCACCGCCGGGGCGACCTTGCACAGCACCGGCACGCCCCGCGACAGGCGGTCGATGTCGGCCATGGTGAAGGGCACGCCGCCCTCATTGGCCGCCGCCAGCAGATGCAGCACGGTGTTGGTGGAGCCGCCCATGGAGATGTCCAGGGTCATGGCATTCTCGAACGCCTTGAAGCTGGCCACCGAGCGCGGCAGCACGCTGTCGTCGTCCTGCTCATAATAGCGCTTGGTGATGTCGACGATCAGATGCCCGGCTTCCACGAACAGGCGCTCGCGGTCGGAATGGGTGGCGAGCACCGAGCCGTTGCCCGGCAGCGCCAGGCCCAGCGCTTCCGTGAGACAATTCATGGAATTGGCGGTGAACATGCCGGAACAGGAGCCGCATGTGGGACAGGCGGAGCGTTCCATCACCTTCACATCGGCGTCGGAAATGCGGTCGTCGGCGGCGGCGACCATGGCGTCGATCAGGTCCACCTTCTTCTCGCCGGTGGACAGCAGCACCTTGCCCGCCTCCATGGGCCCGCCGGAGACGAACACCGCGGGAATGTTGAGCCGCATGGCGGCCATCAGCATGCCGGGGGTGATCTTGTCGCAATTGGAGATGCAGACCATGGCGTCGGCGCAATGCGCATTGACCATGTACTCCACGCTGTCGGCGATGATCTCGCGCGAGGGCAGCGAGTAGAGCATGCCGTCATGGCCCATGGCGATGCCGTCATCCACCGCGATGGTGTTGAATTCCTTCGCGACGCCGCCCGCCTTTTCGATCTCCCGCGCCACCAGCTGGCCGAGGTCCTTGAGATGGACATGGCCGGGGACGAACTGGGTGAAGGAATTCACCACCGCGATGATCGGCTTGCCGAAATCGCCATCCTTCATGCCGGTGGCGCGCCAGAGGCCCCGGGCTCCGGCCATGTTGCGGCCGTGGGTGGTGGTGCGGGAACGATAAGTGGGCATGTCCTCGGTACCTTTATGTCCTTGCCTGACTGGCCTGCGCAATTTTGTAACGGCTGTCTTAGAGCGAATTCAGGCAGAGCGAAATCTTTTCCCGCCCGGAAGGCATGCATGCGGCGCGACCCGCGGCCCGTTCCCATGCAATCGGGATTGAAGCCGGCGGGAACCGAATGGGAGCGACCACGTTGTGTGTGCAGGTTCCCAAGTCATGAAAGGACACACATCATGGGTAGCACCAGCGACAAGATTTCCGGCGTGGCCAACGAAGCCATGGGCAATGCCAAGCAGGGTATCGGCAAGGCGGTCGGCAATGATCGCCTGCAGGTCGAAGGCAAGGTCCAGGAGATCAAGGGCGAAGGCCAGCAGGCCGTCGGCAAGGCCAAGGACGCCGTGAAGGATTCCGTCAACAAGACCCTCTGACCCTCGGTCAGCTGGTCTGAGCCGCCCTCCGGGGCGGCTCCGATTGACGACAGACCCCTCGATCCCTGTCCGGGATCGGGGGGTTTTTGTTTCCGGCATGGTCTTGATCGGTCTTCGTGGCGGTGCGTGGCTCTCAGATCCCCGCCGCACCGCCGTCGGCGCGCGGATCATGGGCGCCCTCCAGCCCCCGCTTGGGGGTGAAGATCACCGCCCCCGCATGGCCCATGGTGTCGGAATAGGGCGCGTCCAGCACCTCCAGATCGTGCCCGGCCGAGCGCAGGGCGCGCAGCAGGTCGTCGTCAAAGCGCCCTTCCAGGCGCAGATTGGTGTGGCTGGAGCCCCAGGTGCGGCCCAGCAGCCAGCGCGGCCGGTCGATGGCCTCCGCCAGCGGCACCCCATAGGTGACATGGCGGGTATAGACCGCCGCCTGGGTCTGCGGCTGGCCCTCCCCGCCCATGGTGCCATAGCCCATCACCCGGCCATCCTTCAGCACCGCCAGCGCCGGATTGAGGGTGTGGAACGGCCGGCGTCCCGGCGCCAGCGGGTTCACCGCGCGCGGGTCCAGGCTGAAGCTGGCGCCGCGATTCTGCATCAGCACCCCGGTGCGCGGCAGCACGCAGCCGGAGCCGAATTCGAAGAAGATCGACTGGATATAGGACACCACCAGCCCGGAGGCATCCGCCGCCCCGAGCCAGATGGTGTCGCCGCGCTGCGCCGGCTGCGGCCAGGGCAGAGCGCGGCGGCGATCGATCAGGCCGGCTTCGCCGTCCAGCGCCGCCTTGGTGAGGAAGCTCGCGGGATCGTGTTCCAGATGTTCGAAGTCGCGCACCACCTTGTTGCGCACCAGGAACGCCCGCTTGGTGGCCTCCACCAGCCCATGCACATGATCGAACGATTCCGCCCGCGGCACCGCCAGCCGCTCGAAGATCGCCAGAATCAGCAGCGAGGCCAGCCCCTGGGTGGGGGGCGGGGCGTTGAACACCCGGCCCGCCGCCAGATCCACGCTCAGCGGCTCCCGCAGCATCGCCTTGAAGCGCTTCAGGTCCGCCCCGGTGACCGGACTGCCGATGCGCTCCAGATCCGCGGCCAGCTCATGGGCCACGTCGCCGCGATAAAAATCTTCCAGCCCGGCCCGGCCCAGATGCTCCAGCGTGTCAGCGAGGCGCTCGGCCCGCTGCACATGGCCGAGCTTGGGCGGCGCGCCGTCCACCAGGAAGGCGTCGGCAAAGCCCGGCACATCCTTCAGTTCCGCCAATTTGTCCGTGGTCAGCTGCACCTGCGAGGCGGTGACCGGCACGCCGGCGCGGGCGTGGGAGATGGCGCTTTCCAGCAGGCGGGACATGGGCATGCGGCCGCCCGCCGCCTGGGCCGCCTCCAGCGCCAGCGCCCAGCCGCCCACCAACCCCGGCACGGTGAGCGCGGCGAGCGGTCCCCGCTCGGGAATCGCGTCATAGCCCTGCTCGCCATAGAAGGGGATGCTGGCCCGTTCGCCGGCAAAGCCGCAGGCCTCGATATAGCGCACCCGCCCGTTCGGCTCGCGGATCAGCCAGAAGCCGTCGCCGCCCATGTGGTTCATGTGCGGATAGACCACGGCAATGGCCGCGGCAGTGGCCAAGGCGGCTTCGATGGCATTGCCGCCATCCGCCAGCACCTGCCGCCCGGCCTCGACCGCCAAAGCGTGGGGCGCGGCGACAACGCCGCGGGCGGCATGGAAGCTGTCATGGTTCATGGCGCAAGGTCCTTGGTGCCGCGCTTGACCCACGCGGCGTTGGGGGGCAGTGTCCCGGCCCCATAGAGCATGTGCCGGCAAAGGTGAATGGCCTTCGTCTTTTCCCGGCCATGCGCACAATCTGGAATGCACCGCGGCGGCAGCGGCAGGTGCGCAGGAGATGATGATGGCGCAGACGGGTCAGGGACTGGGAACGCGGGGATTGATCAGCGTGGTGAGCGCCACCATCCTCGTGGCAACCCAGGCCATCACCATCGCCATCGCCGCCGGCTGGGCCGTGGGCGGCCTGTTCCATCTGGGCGACATCGGCGAATACGGCCTGATGGGCGTGTTTTCGCTGCTGGCGATCTATGTCTCGGTTCTCTATGTGCGCAAGGCGATCATCGCCGAGACCAACGCCCATTACTGAGGCGCAGCGGGAGAGCGGACACCCCGGCACGCCTCACGGTACCGCCCTCGCGACCTGACGTTGAGGCCGGCAAGATCCTGCAATCCTGCCGATTGACGCCGATTCCCCGGCTGCGTAAGCAGGCCTCGTCCGCCAGTGACGGCGGTGTGTGGGGCGAGGGACGCGCGTGAAATCAACACTTATTGCCATGGGCCTGGCGCTGTTTGCCATGACGGCGGGCGTGAGCCCGAGCTTGGCGGCGGAAGCCAAGCAGGACTTCACCTTGGTCAACAAGACCGGCTACGACATCGACAAGGTCTATGTCTCGCCCACCAAGTCCGGCGACTGGGAAGAAGACGTCCTGGGCAAGGACGTGCTGGAGGACGGCGATTCCTGGGAAATCAAGTTCCACCGCGCCGCCAAGACCTGCAAGTGGGACCTGAAGGTCGTCTATAGCGACGATGATTCCTCCGCCGTTTGGTACGGCATCGATCTGTGCTCGGTGGAGAAGATCACCATCCGCTACGATCGCAAGACCGACAAGACCTCGGCCAAGTTCGACTGACCGGATCGGCGGCACGCCGGTTCGCTGCATCCGGATGGACGCGATCGCCGTCCGTCCGGAGCGGCACCACCCCTGCCTTGACGGCCGCAGCCCGGAGCGTCCCGGCGGCTTGGCCGGACCGGCCTCTGGTCCACAGAAGCGGCGGTTTGGGTGCCCATATTTGCAACCGCAGCGATTGACGCCTTTTCCCCAGCTTCGTAATCAGGTACCGCCCGCCACCCGCGGCGGCCTGAGGGCGAGGGGAAGACGCATGAAAAGCCTGTTCATTGCCTGTGGTCTGACACTGGCCCTCGTGGGGGGCCTGGCCAACCCGAGCCTGGCTGCGGAAGCCAAGCAGGATTTCACCCTGGTGAACAAGACCGGCTATGAAATCGAGGAAGTGTTCGTCTCGCCCGGCAAGTCCGGCGACTGGGAAGAAGACGTCCTGGGCAAGGGCACCCTGGATGACGGCGAATCCGTCAACATCCGCTTCAAGCGCGCCTCCAAGACCTGCATCTGGGATCTGAAGGTGGTCTATAGCGTCGATTCGTCCAATGCCATCTGGTACGACATCGACCTGTGCAGCGTGCGGAAGATCACCATCCGCTACGACAAGAAGCGCGACAAGACCACCGCCGTGTTCGACTGAGGCCCCGGCGCCGCGGCGCCTGCGCGCCGGGATCATACCGTTTCAGGTCGATACCCGGCGTCCGGATGCCTCCAGACCTCAATCGCCGCGCCAATAGGTGACGAGGCTGGCGAGGTCCGGCCGCGCGCGGTCGTCCACCCGCTCCGCCGGGCTGCCCAGATGGATGAAGCCGGCCACCTGCTCGCCCACGCCCACGCCCAGCAAAGCGGCGGCCGCGGGATCGCGGCCGGGCCATTTCAGCAGCCATTGGGCCGCATAGCCCATGGCGGTGGCGGCGGTGACCAGGGCCATGCCGGCCGCTCCGGCGGACAGGATCTGGTTGAACACCGGCACCTTGGCCGTCGGGTCCGGGCGGCTGACCAGCACCACGGTGATCGGCGCCCGCAGCAGATAGAGCCGCCACATGTCGGCCTTGGCCGCCGGCAGATCCGGATTCTGGGTGAGATATAAAGCGTCGAGCCGGTCACCGGCCTCGGCCCGTGCCGCGCCGGCCAGCACGATGAAGCGCCACGGCGCCAGCCGGCCATGGTCCGGCACCCGCGCCGCGATGGCCAGCAGCCGGGTCAATTCCTCCGGGCTCGGCCCCGGCGCCACCAGGGAGCGCAACGGCAGCGACCGCCGCTGCTCCAGAAGCGCCAAAGCGTCGTCATGGCGCGGGGCGGGGATCGCCACCCCCGCGTGGCTGGGCGCTGCGCCATGGACCCGACCGGTCGCGGCCGTGGGCGCTCCGGCCCCCTGGGCCGCCGTCAGATCCGGCGGGAGGTGCCCGTCCCGCTGGCCTTCCGTGGACGACGCCATGCCCCCTCCCCTTACGAAAGCTCAACAATTGCGCGCTTGCGGCAGCTCCCGGCGCCCTTGCCCCCGATCACGGGCGCCGGTGCGCGGGGAATCGTTTTATGGCCCCGCAGCGCCTGATCACAACTGATAAACATTGATGTACCAAATCGGCAGGAATGTGTGTTAGTCTCTGACTACGCCGGTGTGATGCGCGTTTCTCGAAAGGTGCGCGCGGAAAATCCGGCCGTGTCCATATAGGCTGCGAGGCGAGAAGCGGGTAGCTGACTTGAACGTGTCGAGGGGGACTTCTTTCAGGTCGTTCCAAGACGTTAGCAGTAAGCGCCGACAAGTTCAGCAATGGTGGATGGCCTTAGCCAAGTTTGGCGACCTGACCTCAACGGAAATACACATGAGCCGTAACCGAGACTTCCGAGAGCCGCGCCGTCGTGGCTTTGATGACGACTTTTCTCCCCCGCCCAGCCGCAGCTTCGGAGGAGAGCGTGCATTTTCCTCGCCCAGCAGCAGCAGCAGCTCTTTCAGTGCGCCGGCTCCTTCGGGCCCGCCCATCGAAGCCACGGTAAAGTGGTTCAACCCGGAGAAGGGCTTCGGCTTCGTCGAGCTCGCTGACGGCTCCGGTGACGTGTTCCTCCATGCCCGCGCGCTTGAAGCCGCTGGCCAGGAGAGCGTTCCTCCGGGCTCCAAGCTGAGCGTCCGCGTGGGCCAGGGCCAGAAGGGCCGTCAGGTCACGGAAGTTCTTGAAGTCGATACCTCCACGGCAGAAGCCGCGCCTGCGCGCCGCGCTCCCGCCGCCGGCGGCTTCGGCGGCGCTCCCCGCATGGGTGGCGGTGCTGGTCCGCGTGCGGCCACCGGCCCGACCGAAGAGCGTGTCGGCACCGTGAAGTGGTACAACCCCGATAAGGGCTTCGGCTTCATCGCGGTGGAAGGCGGCGGCAAGGACGTGTTCGTGCACGTCACCGTGGTGTCCCGTTCGGGCCTCGCGGATCTCGCCGAAGGCCAGCGCGTCGTGGTGCAGGTCGGCCAGGGCCCCAAGGGTCCCGAAGCCCGCGGCATCGAAGTCGCCGACTGATCTGCTCTGCAGATCATCCCTTTGGTCCGTGACCAAGAGTTTCTGGACGGACGTAGCCCTCGCGGCTGCGCCCGTCTTTTTACGTTTTCAGGAGTAAAGTGTTAAATGGCTCAGCTTGGTGAGGCGGATCTGAAAGACCTCCTCGAACGATTGAAGACCGCCCAGCGCGACCTTCTCCTCACCGCCGCCAGCGGCACCACCCTCCCCTCCGATGGCGCGATCCGCAAGATCTCCGACCTCGAGGGCGCCATTGCGGCGACCGAGGCGCTGTTGCAGGAAGAGAAGAAGCGTCGCTGACCCCCAGGTCCCCAGGCGCCGCGTCCGAGGGGGACGTACGCGGCGCCGGACCATCCCGGCAAAGACTAACGCACGCCAAGACGGATGCATGCCCAAGTTCGACGCGTGCCAAGGACCAACGGTGCCTCTGCCGCACCCGGCCCATCGCGCTGCCGCCCCTCGCTGCCGTCTTACGCCCGTCTTTGAGCGCTCACGCCGGCCGACCCCGGCCGATCGCGCGTGCTGGTTGAGCTTCGGCTCCCGTCTGCACCTTGAACCCTGCCGCCAGACCTGAGGGCAGCGCCCGGTCTCAGGGCTTCAACGCCACTCCGCCCCGCTGGCCCCCCATCGCCCCGCGCGCCCGGATGAGCGACCGCGCCCCGCGTCCCCGGCGCCGCGCAGCCGCAGGCACCGCCCCAACCTGTTGAACGGGGCTCGCTGATGCCGGCCGCACGCGCGGCCGCACGCTCTGGGGATCTCATCGCCACAGGCCCAAGCATCAGGACCGTGCGCGCTCAAGCCCAAGGACCGCCGCCCCCGGGCGGCCGAACCACCGCCCACCGGCCACGGCCCCGCGCCACCCGCAGCAGGATCCGCTTTCCGCGGCAGCCGCAGGCACCCGCCCCGCAGGCAAGGCGCCGCTCAGGCCCGCTCGGCCATCAGCTGCGCCACGGCGGCGCGCAGTTCCGGCAGGCCGGCGCCGGTGTGGCTGGAGGTGGGGAACACCACCGGATAGGCCGCCGGCCGGCGCTTGATCTTGGCCTGCACCTCGGCGAGGCGGCCGACGAAGTCGGTGGGCTTCACCTGGTCGGCCTTGGTCATGATGATGGCGTAGGACACCGCCGCCTTGTCCAGCAGGTCGAGGATCTCCTCGTCCACCGGCTTGATGCCGTGGCGGGAATCGATCAGCACGAACACCCGCGCCAGATTCACCCGCCCGCGCAGATAGGCGCGGATGGTGCGCACCCAGGCATCCACCTTGTCCTTGGGCGCCTTGGCGAAGCCGTAGCCGGGCATGTCCACCAGGGTCAGTTCCGGCCCGACCCGGAAGAAGATCAGCTCCTGCGTGCGCCCCGGCGTCACCGAGGTGCGGGCCAAGTGGTTGCGGCCGGTCAGCGCATTCACCAGGCTCGACTTGCCCACGTTGGAGCGCCCCGCCAGCGCGATCTCCATGCCCTCCATGGGCGGCAGGAATTCGGTGGTGGGGGCGGCGGTGATGAATTTCCACTCGGCGGCAAACAGCAGCCGTCCGGTCTCCAGGAACGGATCGAGCGGGTTCGGCTCCGCCGCGGCGGCGGGGGTGGCGGCAGGGGGCGGAACGTCGGTGGACGGGACGTCCGTGGCTTTGGGGTCGGTCATGCCCGCTTATCGTCCGCAATGGGCCGCGCTGCAAGCCTCGGCGCGCCGGCGCCGGCCCCGGCGGCCCGGTTTAGAAGCCCATGCGGCGCAACACCCCGTCGCTCTCCACGAACTGGTGCTTCAGCGCCCCGGCCACGTGCAGGGCCAGCAGGCCCAGCAGGCCATAGGCGAGGAGCGCGTGGACCCAGCTCAGAGCGGTGAACACCCCCATGTCCGGGCTGACCAGGTCCGGCAGCGTGAAGGCGTCGAACGGCCGGGTGGGCAGATGCAAGGGCGAGGCGGAGGCCATCAGCCAGCCGGAGATCGGCAGCGCCAGCATCAGGCCGTAGAAGGCCAGATGCACCCCATGGGCCGCATGGCGCTGCCAGCCCGCAGGGCCGATGTCCGGCGGGCGGCGGCTGGCAAGGCGAAACCCCAGCCGCGCCGCCAGCAGCCCGAGCGCCACCACCCCGAACGACTTGTGCCACTGGTAATAAGTGAAGGTGGTACCGAGGTCGAAGCGCCCGTGGGTCATGATCCAGCCCAGCGCCACCAGCCCGACCAGCAGCACCGCCATGGCCCAGTGGATCAGCCGCACCGGCCCGCTCCAGCGCCGGGGCGTCGCGCTCATTGGGCCGCCGCCAGGGTGGCCACCGTGATGCCCACCTCGTCGGACACCAGCGGCAGGCCGCCGATCATGCCGAAGTCGGAGCGATGGATCCGCCCCACCGCCTCCAGCGACAAAGCGGCGAGCCCGGTCTGGCGGGTCACGTCCACCAGGAAGGTTTCCGCCTTGCTCACCCCCATCAGGGTCAGCACGCCGGAGACCCGCACCCGATGGTCGTCCAGCTTCTCCACCCCATTGGAGGTGAAGGTGATGTCGGGAAACTGCGCGGTGTTCAGGAACACCGGCCCGCGCACATAGGCATCCAGGGCCGGCACCTGGGTATCCAGCGAGGCCGCCGCCACCTTGAAGCTCACCTTGCTGCGGGCCGGCTGGTCGAAATCGATGGCGAGGTTCGAGGTGAACTGGCGGAACACGCCGCGCGTCACCGGATAGCCCTGGGCGCCCACCTCGAAGCGGATCTCGGTGCGGGCTGGATCAAGACGGAAAGTCTCGGCGCTGGCGGCGGAGGCCAGGCCAAGAACGCCCAGCAATGCCAGGCTCAGCGTGCGACGTGTGCGCCCCATGGCGCCCTCCTGAAGTCAGATCGGGGAGATGCGGCATCTCCCATCGCGATCGCCCTTCATACGGTGGCCGGCGCCGGCGGATTGACGCGGAACCAGGACAATCCGGGCCATCGCGGACCTGCCGTAGCGCCGCAAACAAAAAGGGCGCCGCAACGGGCGCCCTTTTTTTTCTCTCGCGGCGGTGCGCGGTACCCTCAGCCCTTGGCGGGGGCCTTCTTCTTGAAGGCGCCGCGGATATTGTCCCACAGCTCGATCTTGACGC
Source organism: Azorhizobium sp. AG788 (assembly GCF_943371865.1). Classification (GTDB taxonomy): domain Bacteria; phylum Pseudomonadota; class Alphaproteobacteria; order Rhizobiales; family Xanthobacteraceae; genus Azorhizobium. The sequence continues at coordinate 63,876 of NZ_CALRWL010000031.1, forward strand.
CATGGCGCCGCATGATCGCTGCCTGCTGGAGCACCGAGAGGGTGTTGTTCCAGGCCCAGTAGATCACCAGGCCGGCGGCGAAATGCGCCAGCATGAAGGTGAAGATGATCGGCATGTAGTTGAAGATCATCTGCTGGGTCGGGTCCGGCGGGGCCGGGTTCAGCTTCATCTGCACCCACATGGTCACGCCCATGATCAGCGGCCAGGCGCCGAGCATCAGATAGGCGCCGAGCACCGGCACGGAGGACGGATCCCAGGGGATCAGGCCGAACAGGTTGAACACCGTGGTGGGATCGGGCGCGGACAGATCGTGGATCCAGCCGAAGAACGGCGCATGCCGCATTTCGATGGTGACGAACAGCACCTTGTAGAGCGCGAAGAACACCGGGATCTGGATCACGATGGGCAGGCAGCCCGCCACCGGATTGATCTTCTGGGTCTTGTACAGCTCCATGGTGGCTTGCTGCTGCTTGACCTTGTCATCCGCATAGCGCTCGCGGATGGCGGCCATCTCCGGCTGCACGGCCTTCATCTTGGCCATGGAGGCGTAGGACTTGTTGGCCAGCGGGAAGAATAGGCCCTTCAGCAGCACCGTCACGATCAGGATGGCGACGCCGAAATTGCCCACCAGCTTGTAGATCCAGTCGATGACCAGGAACAACGGCTTGGTGATGAAATAGAACCAGCCCCAGTCGATCAGCAGGTCGAAGCGGTCGATGCCATAGGTCTTCTCATAGCCATCCACCACGGCCACTTCCTTGGCGCCGGCGAACAGGCGCGACTGCGAGGCGCCGGTGGCGCCCGGCGCGATGGTCTGCGGCGCGGCGAGGAAGTCGCTCTGGAAGGTGCGGGTGTTGCCCTGGAGGCCGGAGGAGAACTTGGCATCCACCGCGGTCTTCTGGTCGGGAATGACGGTCGCCGCCCAGTATTTGTCGGTGATGCCCAGCCAGCCGCCGGTGGCCTTGAAGGTCAGCGGCTTGGCGTCGTCCATCTTGGCATAGGTGACTTCCTGCAGCCCGCTGTCGCCGAGCACGCCGATCATGCCTTCGTGCAGGATGTAGAAGCCCTGGGTGTGGGGCATGCCGTGGCGGGAGACCAGCGCGTAGGGATAGAGGGTGGCGGGGGCGGTGCCCGTGTTCTCCACCTCGTCCTTCACCGTGAACATGTAATGGTCATCGATGGTGAAGGTGCGCTTGAACCGCAGGCCCTGGCCGTTGTCATAGCTGATGGTCAGCGGCGACGCCGGCGACAGCGAAGCGCCCGCCGGGGCGGTCCACATTGTATCGGGGCCGGGCAGCGCCACCTGGGCGCCGGCGCCGGAGGTCCAGCCGAATTCCGCATAGAAGGGCTCGGGCGAGCCGGACGGCGACAGCAGGACGATGATCGGGCTCTTGGGGTCCACGGTCTCGTGATAGTCCGCCAGCGAGACGTCATCCACCCGGCCGCCGCGCAGCGAGATGGAGCCCTTCACGCGGGGGGTGTCGATGGCGACGCGGGGGCTGGCGGCCAGCGCCTGGGCGCGGGTCACGGTGCGCGCGGCAGCAGGCAGCGCATTGGGGGCCAATGCCGGCCCGCCGGGAACGGCGGCGCCGTCAGCGGTGGTGGCGGCGGGCGCCTGGCTCTGCGCGGCCAGCTGGGCGGCCTGCTGCTGCGCCGCGATCTGGCGCTGCTTTTCCGCCTGCGGCATGCCGTAGAAATATTGCCAGCCGATCAGGATCGCCAGGGACAGCCCGATGGCGATGAACATATTGCGATTGTCGGTCATGCCGGGCGGCCTCCGTCGGCGGGGGCGGATGAAGTTTTGGAATCTGGGGAATGGGCGTGGGATGACGACTTCTTGGCGGCATGCAGCCGGGCCACGGCACGCTCCATGTCGCGCACCAGATCCTGAAATGGCGCGTGCAGGCAATGGCTGCGCGCCACCAGGACATAATCAAAGCCTTTGCGGCCGGCCAGCGGCAGCACCAGCCGCGCAGCCTCGCGCAGCCGCCGCCGGATGCGATTGCGCACCACGGCGTTGCCGTTCTTCTTTGTCACGGTGAAGCCAAGGCGAGGATCCCCCTCGTCCCGACGGTCGCGGCCTTGCAAAAGGAAGGACGTGACACCGGCGCGCTCAGCCCTGGCGGCTGCCAGGAAATCACGACGCTTGCGGAGGCGATCCACGATGGGCAGCTCCGCAGGCACGCCTCAGGCGGACAGGCGCTTGCGGCCGTGCGCCCGGCGGAGGGCGATGATCTTACGGCCGCTCTTGGTCGCCATGCGCGCACGGAAGCCGTGCCGACGCTTGCGCACGAGCTTGCTCGGTTGATAAGTGCGCTTCACGGGTCTTGTCTCCGAGTTCTGGACCACGTCCAAGAACGGGGTCGATTCCAATAAGTTCGAGCAGAATGCCACCCAAAAAACGCGACCCGGTTTCGACCGCGTCGCTCTTTCCGGCACTCTCCTCTCGCGACCGCCTCGACAGGACCCAGGACCCACCGGCGGCGAAAGCCACCGGCGCCCACTCGAGATCGGCTCGAGAATGAGGCAAGGCCCCGGGAGCCGCAGCCGCCCGAGTTCGGGGTCGGCTTATAGGGGTGGGCGGGCCGCGCGTCAACGGTGAACGCCCGGTTCGCCGCCGTGCGAAGCCCGCGGACCGCGGATTATGCGGCGGGATCTGCTCCCTGCGGCGTGCGGGTTCCGGGCCTGGATGGGCTGGGAGCCTCGCTGGCAGCCTCGGGCTGCGGGCCGCCATTCAGCACGTCGCCAATGTCCGGCAGCACGTGCGTGCTGCCCGAGAGGCCGCCGTCTCCCGATTCCCTGACCTCGGGCATGGAGGCATCGATGGCCACGCTGGCGGTGGTCATCATCGGGCCGGCGTCATCCACAGATGTCGGAGCCCCGGCGGCGCTTTTGGAGACCCCCTCCTCCTTGACCGCGGCATCCAGGCCGAACACGTGGCCCAACATGCCGCGGGCCACTTCCCGCTCGCCCATGATGATGAAGCCCGCGCCGCCCTGGCGCAGATTCTCCACCTCCGCATCGGAATGGGCCCGGGCGATGATATCCAGCGCCGGATTCAGCACCTTGGCCTTCTTCAGGACCTGTGCCGCCTCGAACCCGTCGGGAATGGCGAGAATCAGCCGCTTGGCGCCGGCCACATTGGCCGCCACCAAAGCGGCGGGCAGCGCCGCATTGGCCACCACCACTTCCAGGCCGGCTTCCTGAAGCTCCTCCACCGCGTCCTCGCGGTCCTCGATCACCAGGAAGGGCGTGCCGGCGGTCTCCAGCCCGGCGGCCACCAGCCGCCCCACCCGGCCATAGCCCACCAGCACCGTGTGATTGGTCTTGTCCGATTGCGGCAGCGTGGCGCCGGCCACTGGCGTATCGGCGTCGGGCGCCATCCTGGAAATCAGCGGCCGCAATTTGTCGAGCGCCAGGAAGAAGAACGGATTGACGAGGATGGAGATGATCGCCGCCGCCAGGATCAGGTCGCGCCCCTCCTTCGGCAGCAGGCCCAGGTCCACGCCCAGGGCCGCCAGGATGAAGGAGAATTCGCCCACCTGCGCCAGGCTGGCGGAGATGGTCAGCGCCGTCACCTTGCCGTAGCCGAACAGCCGCACCAGCAGGAAGGAGGCCAGCGACTTGCCCACCAGCACGATCAGCAAGGTGGCCAGCAGCGGCAGCGGGCTGCTCAGGACGATGCTGGGGTCCACCAGCATGCCCACGGAGACGAAGAACATCACCGCGAACGCATCGCGCAGCGGCAGCGTCTCCTCGGCGGCGCGCTGCGACAAAGGCGACTCGCTCAGCACCATGCCGGCGAAGAAGGCCCCCAGCGCGAACGACACCCCGAACAGCACCGCCGAGCCGTAGGCCACGCCCAGCGCGATCGCCAGCACCGCCAGCCGGAACAGTTCGCGCGAGCCGGTGCCCGCCACCTGGTCCAGCACCCAGGGAATGACCCGGCGGCCCACCACCAGCATCAGCACCACGAAGGCCACCACCTTGGCCAGGGTCAGCCCGATGGTGGCAAAGACGCTGGAGGTGCCGAACAGCAGTTCCGCCTGTGACCCGCCCACGGCCTTGCCGCCCAGCGCTTCCGACATGGCCGGCAGCAGCACCAGGGCCAGCACCATGGCCAGGTCTTCCACGATCAGCCAGCCCACGGCGATGCGGCCCTGATCACTGTCCAGCAGCCGGCGTTCCTGCAGCGCCCGCAGCAGCACCACCGTACTCGCCACCGACAAGGCCAGGCCGAACACGATGCCGCCGCCGAGACCCCAGCCCATGAAATGGGCCAGACCCATGCCCAGCAGCGTCGCCACCGCGATCTGCGTGATGGCGCCGGGAATGGCGATGGCCTTCACCGACAACAAATCGGCCAAGGAGAAATGCAGCCCGACGCCGAACATCAGCAGGATGACGCCGATCTCCGCCAGTTCCAGCGCCAGTTCCGGGTCGGCGGTGAAGCCGGGGGTGAAGGGGCCGGCCAGCACGCCGGCCATGAGATAACCCACCAAAGGCGACAATCGCAGCCGCTGCGCCAGAGTACCCAGCAGGAAGGCCAGGACGATGGCCCCTACAATGGTGGCGACGAGCGGCGTGGAATGCGGCACGTGGTGTCCTCCGGCGGATCGGGTCAGGAAGAGAGCGCCGGCCCGCCGGAAGCGGGACACAGGCAGCCATGCGGGCGAGGTCGGCGCACTTTAAGCCAATCCCCAAGGCAGAACAGTGACTTCGGCCCGAAAATGACACCACTTTCTGCGTCCGCGGCGCAAAAATAAAAAAAGGCGCCGGGGTCCGGCGCCTTTTCGTCGAGCGGAAAACCGTCCGGCTCAGAGCCAGGGCTGCTCCACCGCCTTGCGGCCTTCATAGGTGACGATGTGCTCGGCCTTCTCCAGGGTCAGGCCGATGTCGTCGAGGCCTTCCAGCAGGCAGCGCTTGCGGAACGGGTCGATCTCGAAATGCAGGGTGCCGCCGTCGGGGCCGCGGATGGTCTGGGCGGCCAGATCGATGCTCAGCGTGGCGTTGGCGCCGCGGTCGGCATCGTCGAACAGTTTGCCCAGGTCCTCCTTGGAGACGACGATGGGCAGAATGCCGTTCTTGAAGCAGTTGTTATAGAAGATGTCGGCGAACGAGGTGGAGATCACGCAGCGGATGCCGAAATCGTTCAGCGCCCAGGGCGCGTGCTCGCGCGAGGAGCCGCAGCCGAAATTGTCGCCGGCCACCAGAATCTTGGCGTGGCGATAGGCGCTCTGGTTGAGGACGAAGTCGGGGTTCTCCGAGCCGTCGTCCTTGTAGCGCATCTCCGAGAACAGGCCGGTGCCGAGCCCGGTGCGCTTGATGGTCTTCAGATACTGCTTGGGGATGATCATGTCGGTATCGACATTGACGATCTTCAGCGGCGCAGCCACGCCATCAAGCGTCGTGAACTTTTCCATGTCCTGGAGGGCTCCCTCAGGCCTCGGACCGGCCCTCCCGCTGACCTGCGGGCGGCCCCGAGGCGCACCATGGAAGGGTTCTAGCGCGATCCGCGCGCCGGATAAAGCGCCTCAGCGCCCGCCGCCGGGCAGCATGCGCAGCAGCACGTCGTCCTTGCGCACGAAATGGTGCCACAGGGCCGCCGCCGCATGCAGCAGCGCCACGATCACCAGGGCATTGGCCAGCAACTCGTGGACTTCCTGCACCGGTGCCCGCGCCGCCCGGTCCACCACCGCAATCGGGCTGGGGATGGTGAACAGGCCGAACAGCGTCACCTCATTGCCGCGCAGGAAGGACAGATAGATCCCCACCAGCGGCGTGGCGATCAACAGCAGATAGAGCAGCGCATGGATCGCCTGCGAGCCCCGGTGCATCAAGGGCGACAGCGAAGCGGACGGCGGAGGCGTTTCGCCCAGGGCGCGGGCGACCACCCGGGCCACGACCGCCGCGATCAGCACCAGCCCGAAGGAAATGTGCAGCCACCACACCGCCGCCCGCGCCGGGGTGCCGCGGGCGAAGAAGTCCTCGGTGTAGGTCAGGCCGTAGATGATGACGATCAAAGCGACCGTCAGCCAATGAATGGCCCGCAGGCCCGCCGGATACCGTTGTACCGTCTGCATGCTGTGTCCGCCCGTTCCCGATACCATTCAGTTTGGAATAACTCTAACTGATGGGATCGCGAACGGCACAGCTTTATCTCGGGGGCGTGACGTCATGTCATCGCGCCGCTCCGGGCCTCCGTCAGGGCGCCACCTCCGCCTCGATGCGCTCCATGTCGTCGTCGGAGAGGCCGAAATGGTGGCCGATCTCGTGCACCAGCACATGGGCCACCACATGGCCCAGGGTCTCCTCGTGCTCGGCCCAATAATCCAGGATCGGGCGGCGATAGAGGAAGATCATGTTGGGCAGACGCCCGGTCTGGGCCACCGCATCGTCCTGGGCGAGGCCGACGCCCTGGAACAGGCCCAGCAGATCGAACGGCGTCTCCGCCTCCAGTTCCTCCAGCACGTCGTCCTCGGGAAAGTCCTCCACCCGGATCACCACCCCGGCGATGAGGCGGCGGAAATGCGCCGGCAGGCGCTCCATCACCTCGTCGGCCAGCACCTCCATCTCCTCCAGGCTCGGCGCCTGCCGGGTGCGCCAGACGAAGGGGTCAGATACCGGCTCGGACATGAGAGATCCTCGTGTTGGCATCCTCTGCCGGATGCGCGGCGCACGCTGCCACAGTTCGGCCAGCCGCACGAGGCCCGGCGCCGGCTCCCCCAGCCGGCACCGCCACAGTCAAGCCAGAGTTTGACCGCGTTCCGCCCGGCTTTGCTCAAGGTGATGCCATGCCGTCATGGTTAAGGAACAATTAAGCGCAAGCCGTCGTTGCCCCCACAGACACGAACTCAGGAGAGTGACCATGCTTCGCAAGCTCGCCGTCACCACCGCACTGGTTTCAATACTGGGGATCGCTGCGTATCTGGCGCCGCATGAGGCCAATGCCGGCCTGATCGCGACCACCTTCGCCGGCCTGCACTGACGCGGCTTTCCGGGCGCTGAGCGGCCCTCCGGGGCGTCGGCTCGGCTGGAACCGGACACAGATCGCTGTTAGATCGCTTACTATGAAAAACGCCCGCGGAGACCTTCCGCGGGCGTTTTATTCTTTAAGCCCTTGCCGTCACACGACTTGCCAGCAGGCGTCGCGCCCGCTCAGCCGCGCGGCCAGGTGCGGATGTCGACGAAATGGCCGGCGATGGCCGCCGCCGCCGCCATGGCCGGGGACACCAGATGGGTGCGGCCCTTGAAGCCCTGGCGGCCCTCGAAATTGCGGTTCGAGGTGGAGGCGCAGCGCTCTTCCGGCGACAGCCGGTCCGCATTCATGGCCAGGCACATGGAGCAGCCCGGCTCGCGCCATTCAAAACCGGCCGCCAGGAAGATCTTGTCCAGGCCCTCGGCTTCCGCCTGCGCCTTCACCAGGCCCGAGCCCGGCACCACCATGGCGTTCACGTTTCCGTTAACGCGATGGCCTTCCACCATCTTGGCCGCCTGCCGCAGATCCTCGATGCGCCCGTTGGTGCAGGAGCCGATGAACACCCGGTCCAGGGTGATGTCGGTGATCTTGGTCTGGGGCGCGAGGCCCATATAGGCCAGCGCCCGCTTCTTGGCGGCGCGCTTGCCCTCGTCGGCGATCAGCTCCGGATCCGGCACGCGGCCGTCCACCGAGATCACGTCTTCCGGGCTGGTGCCCCAGGAGACGATGGGCGGCAGGTTGGCGCCGTCCAGGGTGATCTCGCTGTCGAAGAAGGCGCCGGGATCGGACTTCAGCGTCTCCCAATAGGCCACCGCCTTGTCCCAGTCCGCGCCCTTGGGGGAGCGGGGCCGGTCGCGCAGATAGGCGAACGCCTTCTCGTCCGGGGCCACCATGCCGGCGCGGGCACCGCCCTCGATCGACATGTTGCAGACCGTCATGCGGCCTTCCATGGACAAATCGCGGATCACCTGGCCGGCATATTCGATCACATAGCCGGTGCCGCCGGCGGTGCCGATGGCGCCGATGATGGCCAGGGTCACGTCCTTGGCGCCGACGCCCTCGGGGAGCACGCCGTCGACGGTGACGCGCATGTTCTTGGCCTTCTTCTGGATCAGCGTCTGGGTGGCGAGCACATGCTCCACCTCCGAGGTGCCGATGCCATGGGCCAAGGCGCCAAAGGCCCCGTGGGTGGAGGTGTGGCTGTCGCCGCAGACGATGGTGGTGCCGGGCAGCGTGAAGCCCTGCTCGGGGCCGACCACATGGACGATGCCCTGGCGGATATCGAAGCCGTCGAAATAGTCGATGCCGAACTCGCGGGTATTTTCTTCCAGCGCGGCGATCTGGGCCACGCTCTCCGCATCGGGATTGGGCTTCGTGCGATCAGTGGTCGGCACATTGTGGTCCACCACCGCCAGGGTCTTCTGCGGCGCGTGCACGGTGCGGCCGGTCATGCGCAGGCCTTCGAACGCCTGCGGGCTGGTCACTTCGTGCACCAGATGGCGATCGATATAGAGCAGGCAGGTGCCGTCTTCCTGCTGCGCGACCACGTGGTCGTCGAAAACCTTGTCGTAGAGGGTGCGGGGGCCGCTGGTGGGGGCGTTCATGGCAAGAGTGTCCTGAGGAGCATGGGCCCGGGCGGCGAGCGCCGGCGGGCGGGTCTTAAGGTCGGACGAAAAGGAGCGGACGCCGGCGGCATCAGCCCGGTGGCGCGTCAGCGACCGAGGGCGGCCAGCGCGGCGGTGGTGAAGCGTCCGAAGAACCGGCCCGGCAGGCGCACGTGATCGGGCACCGCGGCGAAGTCCATGGTGTCGCACGCATAAGGCCCGACGGCGCAGAACGCCGCCTTGGACAGGCGCGGGACGAGGGTGGACGGGCAGGTCATGGCGGATTTTTAGCAGTTCCAGCCTTCCGCCACAATGCATCTGGCAGGCCCGCCCGCGCTGCGATGCAGCGACACCGCCGCCTCGCCCCATCGCTCGCGCTTCAGCTCTGCGCACGGCACAGGGCGGGGAGCTTGGCCATGCCGCATCATTCGTTGTGCAATGCAGTAAAACATGGTGCGATGCGGGATACTTTTCATCGGGGGGTCGACGGAGAGCGAGATGCGACTCGACATGGTGGTTTTGGGCGGCCTGGTGGTCGCTGCGAGCGCGGCGGTGTTCGGCGATCTGGGCCGCGCGGCGGCACCGGTGACCATGGCGCCCCTGGCGGAAGTGCTGGAGAGCGGTTCGCTGTCTGTCGCCGCGGCGGCCCAACCCGCCTGCATCGGTCGCCGTCGCGGCCAGCCCATGGCCACCTCGCTGCAATTCCTCGAGCCGGGCAGCTACGGCACCGCCGACCTGACCCCCGAGCCCGACTGCACCACCGCCCGCTGAGTCCAGGCGCGCCGGCTTCGGCCGCACGGCGGCGGGGCAGCACTCGGTGCCGGCATTGTGCGGCCACGCCTTCCAACAGCGCGCCGTCAGACCCGGACGTGATCCGGGGATCCACGCGGCACCGCTTGCCCTGACCTCTCAGGACTGCGCCGTCCGCCCAGCGTGGATGCGCGGGCCACGCCCGCGCAT
>NZ_CALRWL010000032.1:0-73335 GCF_943371865.1 Azorhizobium sp. AG788
GGCTATTGCGAGGAGCCTGAACCCGATCCCATCCCGAACTCGGCCGTTAAACTCCTCTGCGCCAATGGTACTTCATCTCAAGATGCGGGAGAGTAGGTCGCTGCCAGGCCTGCAAAGCACATGCGAAGATCAGCCCAGATCACAAAAACCAAAACGCCCCCATCGGTGAAAACCATGGGGGCCTTTTGCTGTCTGAAGCCCAAAGCGCAAGACGCCGACGGTGCGTGCCATACTGGATCACCCGCCGTTCGGGCGGTGCCATGCGCAGGAGCTTGCCGTGGATGACCTGCCGCTCGCCGACGTCTATCAATGGCTCGAACCCGGCCCGGTGGTGCTGCTGACCACCCGCCACAAGGGCCGGGCCAACGTCATGACCATGTCCTGGCACATGATGGTGGAATTCACCCCGCCGCGGGTGGCCTGCGTGGTCAGTGCCGGCGATTTCAGCTTCCAGGCGCTGCGGGCGACGCGCACCTGCGTCATCGCCATTCCATCCTTGAGGCTCGCGCCGCAGGTGGTGGCGATCGGCAATTGCTCGGGCCGTGATGTCGACAAGTTTGCGACCATCGACGTCACTGGCGTGCCGGCGCAGAGCGTTGCCGCCCCGCTGATCGCCGAATGCTTCGTCAACCTCGAATGCAAGGTCGTCGATACCCGGCTGGTGAACCGCTACAACCTCTTCGTCCTCGAAGTGGTGAAGGGCTGGCGGGATCCCAAACAGAAGAATCCGAAGACCATCCACCATCACGGCTACGGCACGTTCGTAGTGGACGGAAAGACCATCCATCTCGCCTCGAAAATGCCCTAGCCCGGCGCCGGACCTGTTCTACCGGCGCCGGGTCGCCAGGCTCAGGCGAGCACGGGCATGACGAATTCGGCGCCGCCGCGCACGTCACCGGTCCAGCGGGTGGTGGTGGTCTTCAGGCGGGTGTAGAAGCCCACGCCCTCCAGGCCATAGACATTGCGATCGCCGAAGATGGACCGCTTCCAGCCGCCGAAGGAATGATAGGCGATGGGAACCGGGATCGGCACATTGATGCCCACCATGCCGGCCAGCACGCCATAGTCGAACGCCCGCGCCGCATCGCCATTGCGGGTGAAGATGGCGGCGCCATTGCCATACTCATGTTCGTTCACAAGGCGCAGCGCCTCGTCGAAGCCCGGCACGCGCACCACGCTCAGTACCGGGCCGAAGATCTCATCGCGATAGATCTTCATGTCCGGGGTGACGTGATCGAACAGGCAGCCGCCGAGATAATAGCCGTTCTCGTGCCCCTGCAGCTTGAGGCCGCGGCCGTCCACCACCAGCTTGGCCCCTTCGGCGACGCCGGTGTCCACATAGCCCGAGACCTTGGCCAGATGCTCCTTGGTGACCAGCGGCCCCATTTCGCTGTCGGGATCGGTTCCGGGGCCCACCTTGAGTGCCTGCACCTTGGGGGCGAGGCGGGCGATGAGCTCATCGCCGATGCCGCCCACGGCCACCGCCACCGAGACCGCCATGCAGCGTTCGCCGGCGGAGCCGTAGCCGGAGCCCATCAGGGCGTCAACGGTGCGGTCGAGATCGGCATCGGGCATCACCACCAGATGGTTCTTGGCGCCGCACAGCGCCTGGGCGCGCTTTCCGTGCGCGGTGGCGGTGCGATAGACATATTCACCCACGGCCGTGGAGCCGACGAAGCTCACCGCCGCCACCTGGGGGTGGGAGAGCAAGGCGTCCACCGCCTCCTTGTCGCCATTGACCACATTGAACACGCCCGCCGGCAGGCCCGCCTCGGCGAGCAGTTCTGCGAGCACCAGGGCCAGGCTCGGATCCTTCTCGGAGGGCTTCAGCACGAAGCTGTTGCCGCAGGCCAGCGCCACCGGGAACATCCACAGCGGCACCATGGCCGGGAAGTTGAACGGGGTGATGCCGACGCACACCCCCACCGGATGGCGCATGGAGAAGGTGTCGACCCCACGGCCCACCTGGTCGGAGAATTCGCCCTTGAGCAGATGCGGGATGCCGCAGGCGAACTCCACCACCTCGATGCCGCGGATCAGTTCGCCCTTGGCGTCCTCGATGGTCTTGCCGTGCTCGCGGGTGATGAGGGCCGCGAGGCGATCCATGTTGCGCTCCAGCAGGTCCTTGAAGCGGAACATCACCCGCGCTCGCGCCGGGGCCGGGGTGGCGGCCCAGGCCGGCAAAGCGGCGGCGGCCGCCTTCACCGCAAAGCCCACCTGATCCACGGTGCCGAGCAGCACCTGGCCGATCTGCTCCCCGGTGGCGGGGTTGAAGGTGGCGGCGAACCGGCCGCCGGGCACGGTGCCCGCATGCTGACCGTTGATGAAATGGCCGATGGTATCCATGGAGCGGCTCCTGCCAGAAATGCAGCAGGCACTAGAGGGGTGGCATCAGCGCGGAGCAATGGGTAAGTTCGCCCAATCATTCCGCGAAAATAGGCGTATCGATCATGAACTGGGACCACGCCCGCGTGTTCCTGGCGGTGGCGCGGGACGGGCAAATGCTCGCGGCCGCCCGCAAGCTCGGCCTTGACCATGCCACCGTGACCCGGCGGCTGAATGCCCTGGAGAACGACCTCGGCGCCAAGGTGTTCGAGCGCAGCCCGGCGGGCTGCGTGTTGACTTCGGCGGGCGAGCAATTGCTGGCCATCGCCGAGCGGGTGGAAGGCGAAATGGTCAAGGCCCAGTCGCTGCTGGGCAATGCGGACCTGCGCCTGAGCGGAACGGTGCGGGTGGGCGCTCCCGATGGACTGGGCACCTATTTTCTCGCCGCCCGGCTCGGGCGGTTCGCGGCGCTGCATCCCGAATTGCTGATCCAACTGGTGCCGCTGCCGCAGACGTTTTCGCTGTCGAAGCGGGAGGCGGACATCGCCATCGTGCTGGACCGTCCCCGCTCCGGCCGCCTGATCGGGCGCAAGCTGTCGGCTTATACCTTGAGCGTCTATGCGGCCCGCTCCCATCTGGCGCAGCATGGCGCCATCGCCACCACCGCCGATCTCGCCGACCGGCTGGCGGTGACCTATGTCCAGGATCTGACTTACAGCCCCGGCCTGGATTATATGGACGCGCTCACCGATCTGTGCGCCCGCCGCTTCGAGTGCGCCAGCGTGGTGGGGCAGATGGAGGCGGTCCGCGCCGGGGTGGGCGTCGGGATCCTGCATGACTATGCGGCGGCCTCCTATCCCGAGCTGGTGCGGCTGCTGCCGGGGCTGCGGTTCGAGCGCAGCTATTGGATCGCGGTGCATGCGGACATGCGCGCCCTGCGCCGGATCGAGGAGGTGGAGCGCTTCATCGCCGCCGAGGTCCAGGCCGCCCGGCGGGCGTTCGTGTCTCCCGGGACCGGCCCAGCCTGAGGATCAGATGCCGAAGCCTGTGTTCCCAAGCGCGCGGGCGTAGGCGGCGCGCAATTGGGTGGCGGCGGGGCTGGCGTCAGTCATGTAGGGATGGACGGCAAAGCCGATCAGGCTCTGTGCTCCCGTGTCCGCGGCAGCCGCCAGTTGGGCTCGCAAGCGGACCATGGTGGCCGGGACCGCGCTGAACGTTGTTCCATCGGTTTTTCCCGACGGAATCTCGGTGAACAATTCCACCACCGTGTCAAAATCGGAGCCGCGCGCCCGCAGCAGGGCAAACAGCGGCGCCAGATGGCGATAATTGCCCATGCCGAAAATGCCCACCCCGTCCTGCACCATCAGGCGCACGGGGACTTCGTCGAGGATCGCGCCCCAGAGATCCGCCAGCGTCTTCACATCGGGGAGGGCGCTGCGAAAGGTCGAAATGGCGAGCGGAATGCCGCTGTCATTGGCCTTGGCCAAGGCCGCGAGGTAGCGCGCCAGGATGCCCCGTCGCTCGGCGTCTGCCCAGTTCACCTGTTCGATTTCATAGGGCACGTACCAGCCGGAAAAGGCCGGATGGGCTGAGAGCCGGCTACCCTGCAAGATCCGCGTGCCGGCGTCGGTGGCGCGCACGAAATAGCCAGCGCGCACGGCAAGATCCGGCGCGGCGAGCATCGGCCAATAGCCCTCCTGGTGGGGGAGGCCCACCCGCACCCCGAGGCCAGCGGCCAAGGCCAGATCCATCAACGCATCCAGCAGCGGGTCGGACATGGCATAAGCGGTGCCAAGGGCCGTCCATTGCAGCACCAGCGTCTGGCAGCCCAGCACCTTCATTTGCCGCAGCCGCTCGGCCCAGCGCGGCCGGGGCAATGTCAGGTCGTCCTTCCACACCTGAAGAAAGCTGCCATCCAGGCGGCGGGGGAGGCGATCCGTCCGCGGCGCGGAGGCCGCAAGCGCCAGCCCAGCGCCTCCTGCCATAAACCCCAAGACAGCGCGGCGATTCACCCGCCGCACCGAAGGGGCCGGCACGGTGACAACGGGGCGCACATGGGGGGATCGCAAAATGAAGGCCTCACCGCCGGCGATGATTGCAGGGTTCGCAGTGAGATGCCAGAAGCAGGTCCCACAACCGGCGGTCTAGTATCATGAAAATTCTGTCGGTCTTCGGCACCCGCCCGGAGGCCATCAAGATGGCCCCCCTGGTCAAGGCCATCGCCGCAGAGCCGGAATTGACCTCGGTGGTGTGCGTGACCGGCCAGCACCGGGCCATGCTCGATCAGGTGCTGAGCCTGTTCCAGATCGTGCCCGACTATGATCTGGACGTGATGCGACCGGACCAGGGGCTCAACGCGCTCTCGGCCCGCATCCTGACGGCGCTGGATCCGATCTTGTCCGCGGTGCGTCCGGATTGCGTGCTGGTGCATGGCGATACCAATACCGCCTTGATGGCCGCCATTGCCGCCTTCCATCACCGCATCCCCGTCGGCCATGTGGAAGCGGGTCTGCGCACCTATGATCTCGCCCGGCCGTGGCCGGAGGAAATGAACCGCCAGTTGGTGGATCGGCTGTGCAGCCACCTGTTCGCGCCCACCGCCACCGCCGCGGCCCATCTGGCCGGCGAGCACCTGCCCGGCCGCGTGCTGGTGACCGGGAATACGGTGATCGACGCCCTGTTCGCCACGCTGGCGCGCATCGAGGGGGATGCGGCGCTGCAAGCGGAACTGGATGCTCCGTTCGCCATGCTGGACCCGGCGCGCCGGCTGATCCTGGTCACCGGGCACCGGCGCGAGAATTTCGGCAGCGGCTTCATCGACATCTGCGAGGCCCTTGCGACGCTGTCGGCGCGGGATGATGTGGAGATCGTGTATCCCGTTCATCTCAACCCCAACGTGCGCGGGCCGGTCCACGATCGGCTGTTCGGCCGCAAAAACGTGCATCTGGTGGCGCCGCTGGACTACCTACCGTTCGTTGCGCTGATGCGCCGCAGCACCCTGGTGCTCACGGATTCCGGCGGGGTGCAGGAAGAGGCCCCTTCCCTTGGGAAGCCGGTGCTGGTGATGCGCGACGTGACGGAACGTCCGGAGGCCGTGGCGGCGGGGACGGTGGAGCTGGTGGGGACGGACCAAACCCGCATCGTTACTGCCGCGGCGCGCCTTCTGGACGATCCCGTCGCCTATGGGCGGGTGGCGCGCCGATCGAATCCCTATGGCGACGGACTGGCCTGCCGCCGCATTGTGGATGCGTTGTGCGGACGGGTTGTGGAGCCGTTCAAATTGTAAACGCTCGGGCGCTATACCTCCTGTCTCGCGCGCAGTTATGCATGTCCAGCCTGTGAAAAACCTGTTATCGAACGCCGCAAGCGGGTTTAGAGGTATTAAGAAACCACATGAGTCAGCATCATCCTCGACGTCACGCCGTAGCGGTCACCGTTGCGGCCTTGGGTGTCGTCTCCGTTTTTGGGCTGGGGTCCGCACGGGCGCAGGTTCCGGCGACCGCCGCACCGTCCTCGCCTTTGCCGGTTGCGGCGACCCCGGAGACGCTGGGGGCGGCCCTGGCGCGGTTGACCGATGCCCGCTCGGTGATGGTGCGCTTGCCGTTGTCCGATCTCGGCATCACCCGCCCGATCCTGCTGTCCGGCATCGATGCCCGCCGCGACCTGTTTCTTCCCGTACCGAAGGGCGTGCCGCTCCGCGACGCCGCGGTGGTGCTGGAAGGGCGGTATCTGCGCGGCGATGGCGGGCGCACCACCTATGTGGCCGGCGTCGATGGAACGCCGTTGATGGCCCGCAGCGTGACCGAGGACCGGGGCCTGATCGCCGACACCCTGGAGGTGCCCGGCACCGGCCGTCGGACCGGCTTCGTCAATCTGTCGGTGGCTTGGTCGTCCTCCATCGCGCAGCATCTGTGCGGCGATGAGCGGTCCATCGGCAATATCTTCGAAATTTCCCCGACCACGCTGTTCACCTATCGCTACGACCGGGATGCGGTGCGCGATATCGCCACCGCGTGGAGCGCCTTGCCGCCCCATCCCGTGCTCATGGTTCCCGCCGGCCCCTTGACCCAGGACGCCTATGACACCGCCTGGCGTCTGGCGGCGGTGCTGGCCCAGGCCGGAAAGCCGGCCCGGATCGTCGCCTTGCCGCGCCTTGGCGACGAGGTGGATACCACCGGCCTCGATATTCCCGCGGCCTTGTCCACCGTTCCCGCGTTCCAGGCGCTGGCGAAGGGCGGCCGTCAGCGGATCACCCGTCCTGCGGAAATCGGCGCCCTGCTGCTCCTGGCCAATGGTGGGCTGGCGCCCGACGTGGTGGTGGATGAGGACGCCCTGCGCGGCCAGCTGGACGAGGGCTTGAAGAGCCTTGAGGCGGAAGTCGGCGCGACGTCCCGCGAAGCGGCGACGGCTTTGTCCGAATGGCGGAGCCATGGCGCTGCCACCATCGCCGCGGCCACGGCCAACGTGCGCCTCGTGACCTTGGCCGGGCGTCCGGTCATCGCCGTGACGCCGGGCGCCGGGGCAGCGGTGGCGGGCCTGTTCTCGGACCTATGGCGGGCCACCGCCATCGTGCCGTCGCTCAAGGTGACGACCGCGCGCAATCCGGATGTGCCCGCGGGTGCGTCCGTCGAACTGGCGCAACTCGGCGGCGCGGCCAGCTCGCTGGATGTGCTGGCCCGGGGAGACTGGAGCGCCAACTTCGATCTGGCGGGGATTGCCACCAGCGGCCAGGTGCCGTCCGAATTCCTGCTGGACGTGTCGGCCGCGCCCGGCGCGGGCACGTCTCCGCCCGTGGCCTCCGTGTTCCTCAACGATTTTCTGCTGGGCGCGAAAAGCCTGACCGCCAATGGCCGGCCCGAACGCATTTCGGTGAAGGTCCCGCGCTATGCGCTGGCGGCCCGCAACGTGCTCCGAGTCAGCTTCCAGCGCCAACCCATGGATGATCGGTGCCGTGAAGTGCCTCAGGCCTTCCCGGCCGCGGTGCTGCCGTCGAGCCGTGTGGTGCTCTCGGAGCCACCGCACTCGGTGGATTTCCTCGGGGTCGTGCCTCGTCTGGCGGGCAAGGCAACGCTGGTGGTGCCGCAGGAATATCTGGCCAATGTGACGTCGCTGCCGTTGGTGGTCTCGATGGTCGGTGCCTCCGGCCTGTCCCCGGAGCGTGCCACCTTGATGGTCTCCGCCGATGGGGCCGAGGCGCGGCCCGAGACCGCATTCCTCTCCGTGGGCGCCCGGGTTGCCGGGGCGAGCGGCAAGGTGCGGGTGGAGCGCGGACGTCTGGTGCTGACCGGCGCCAAGGATATGGCGCTGCTCGACGTCTCCGGCCTGGATCAATTGGGGGTCGCCGAGGCGGTGGAGGCCAACGGCCACCTGGGGATCGTCTATCGCACCATAGGGGAGACCGCGCCGCGCCTGGTGACGCCGTTCCTGCTGGGGCGCGGAGATGTCAATGTCATCTCCGCGGACGGGCCGGTCTCCGTTCTCGATACCCGTGAGCCCGGGGCGGAGACCCAGGCGAATGACAGCGATCCCTTCTCCGCCTTCCTCAAGCGGGGGCCCTCCTGGGGGCCGATTGCGCTCGGGGCGGGCATCGTCCTGTTTCTGGTGTTCCTGATCCTGGCGCAACGGGCGCGCCGCCGTGCCGCCAGAGGGCACTGACGCGCGTTGGCGAGATCATGCCTGACCTGTCCTTCCTGCTGACCTACGGCTCTGCCGAATACTACGTCGCCCTTGAATGGGCGGCGGTGGTGGTGGCTGTGATCATCATGATCTCCAGCCTCGATGACCTGTTCATCGACAGCTATTACTGGCTGCGCGAGGGCTATCGCGCGCTGACCATCCAGCGCGTCTATCGCCCCCTCACCGCTGAGCAACTGATCGAGAAGCCGCCGCAGCCGTTCGCCATCATGATTCCGGCCTGGCAGGAATCCGACGTCATCGCCATCATGCTGGAAACCATGGTGGCGAGCGTCGACTATCGCGAGTACGTCATCTTCGTCGGCACCTATCCCAACGATCCGGCCACCATGACCGAAGTGGAGCGGATGAAGCGCCGCTTCAAGCAGTTGCAGCGGGTGGAGGTGCCCCATCCCGGCCCCACCTGCAAGGCGGACTGCCTGAATTGGGTGATCCAGGCCATCTTCCTCTACGAAGAGCAGAACCATATCGAATTCGCCGGCGTGATCCTTCACGACAGCGAGGATGTGATCCATCCGCTTGAGCTTTTCCTGTTCAACTACCTGATCCCGCGCAAGGATCTGGTGCAGTTGCCGGTCGTCTCGCTGGAGCGGCACTGGTATGAACTGGTGGCCTGCACCTACATGGACGAGTTCGCCGAATGGCACGGCAAGGACTTGCCGGTGCGCGAAAGCCTGTCAGGCATGGTGCCGTCCGCCGGGGTCGGCACCGCCTTTTCCCGCCGGGCGATCCTGGCCCTGTGCGGGGAGAGCAACAACCAGCCCTTCAACACCGACAGCCTGACCGAGGACTATGACGTCGGCCTGCGCCTGTCACGGCTCGGCATGCAGTCCATCTTCGTGCGCTTCCCGGTGCAGTACAAGGTCAAGCGCGTGTCGGTGATGGGGCACGAGAGCACCACGGAACTCTCCATGCCCCTGTGCGTGCGTGAGTTCTTCCCGGATAAGTTCCGTGCCGCCTATCGGCAGAAGGCGCGCTGGACCCTGGGCATTGCCCTGCAGAGCTGGCGACAGATCGGCTGGCCGGGCAGCCTTGCCACCAAGTATCTCCTGTTCCGCGATCGCAAGACACTGATCACCTCTCTGGTCTCCATCCTGGCCTACGTGCTGGTGTTGAATTTCCTCGGCTTTTACGTGGCCTCCTTGCTGGGGTTCGGGGCATTGCGCTTTCCGCCGGTATTCGTGGACAATCCGTGGCTTGGGCCGGTGTTGTGGTTCAACATGGCGGCGCTCATCCTGCGGGTGGTGCAGCGCGTTTACTTCGTCAACCGGATCTATGGATTCGAGCAGGCCCTTCTCTCGGTGCCGCGCATGATCATCTGCAACGGCGTGAACTTCATGGCCACCGCGCGGGCATGGCGCTTGTTCATTGACAATCTGCTGTTCGGCACCCGGGTCTCCTGGGACAAGACCATGCATGCCTTCCCTTCTGCGGATCAGTTGCAGATGCGTCGGCAGCGGCTGGGGGATCTGCTGCTGGCCTGGCAGGTGCTGGACGAGAGCCGGCTGAAGGCGGCGCTGGTCCAGCAGGAGGACCGCCAGGTGCCGCTGGGACGGCTGCTGGTCTCCCAAGGCTGGCTCGATGATGAGACCCTGGCCGAGGCCATTTCCGCCCAGGCGGCGCTGCCGCGGGGACGTCTGGATGAGCCGCGGGTGCGAAGCCATGCGGGCGAGATCAGCCCAGGCCTTTGCGTCCGCTACCGGGCCATTCCCTTCGGACCCGACGCGGACGGGGTCCCGCGCATCGCCGTGGGTGGTCCCTTGTCGCCGGAGGCCTTGGCGGACTTCGCGACCGAGCTTGGCGTCGAGCCGCGCCAGGTGATTGCCCGCGAAGGCGAAGTGGCCGCGGCCCTGCGCCTGCTGGCCGATCAGGGCTCGACCTTCGATACCAGGGCGGTCAACGTGCCGTTGATCGGCGACCTGCTGATAGATCTGGGGCTGGTGGACCGTGCGGCCTTCGATTTGGCGATGACCGACTACCATCCCGAGCGCGACGGGCGCATCGGCGACTTCCTGGTGGCGCAGGCGGTTGTGACCCGCGAGGCGGTGGACGCGGCGGTGCAGGAACAGCGCCACCGGATGATGCTGCCGACGGAGTGACGTTGAGAGGTTTCGTACGCGTTAATACTTGCTTTACGAAATAATTTCCGAGTCTTTTTGCGGTGTCTTAAGTAGGTGGCTCTGATTTGGTTGGCGAAAACCGAATTGGTCATCGGTAACCTTAACCGTGAATTAACCTCGATTTCGCACGGTGGCGCCATGGCCACCATCGATCGCCCCCGTCTCGCCCGCTGTGCAACCCCGCCCGCTTCGGTGCGTCGGCGCGTCGGCGCGGCCTTGGCCGCGACCGCCCTGGTGGGAAGTCTGCTGATGTCCGCCAGCGTATATGCGGCTGGCGACGATAGCGGCGAAGGCCCGGCCTGGACCCTCGCAGACCAAGCCTACAAGGCCTATGCCGCCGGTGACTTCGCCGCTTCCGCCGCCAAGGCGCGGGAGGCCGTCGCGTTGCGGCCTGATATTGCGCGCTGGCAGCTGCTGCTGATCAACGCGCTGGAAGCCGCCGGCCGGCTGGACGAGGCGGAAGCCGCCATTTCCGCAGCCATGGCCAAGGGGGTGGTGGATCCCACCCTCGCCCCCCGCCGCGCGGCCATTCGCAAGCGCCTGGCCGCGGTGCCGGCGCGGGCGGCGGTGGAGGCCCTGGCCAAGGGCGATGCGGGCGCCGCGGTGCCCCTGGCGCAACAGGCGGTGGATCTGGCGCCAGACCAATTGCCCGACCGCCTGCTGCTGATCGATGCGCTGACGCGCGCGGGGCGCACCGCGGTCGCCGAAGGTATTGCCGCGGCCACGGTGGCGCAAAATCCATTGCTCGCTCTGCCGCGTCTGCTGCATGCGGTTTTGCTCCAGCGGCTCGGCCGGGTGGCCGCCGCCATGGCCGAATATGCCAAGGCGCTCAGTGCCCCAGGGCTGGCTGCTGCGGAGGCGCGAACCTATCGGCTGATCGCCGTCGACGGCGCTCTGGCCGCCGGCGATGCACGGCAGGCGCTGGAGTGGCTGAAGCCATTGGCGGGCGATCGCGATCCGGCGGTCAGTGAGCGCCGCGCCGCCGCCGAGGCGCTCCAAAAGATTGGCCGGGCGTATACTGCTGCCCCACCTCAAGACTATGCACCCCGGCAGGAATGCCAGGACACGCCCTCCGGCTTGGTCTGCACCTTGATGCCGCGGGACTTGCGGGAGCCGGCGCCGCCGGCGGTCGCCAACCCCGCACCATCTGCTGCCGCATCCCCCGCCGCCCCCGCGGCGCCCGATGTCTCGTTCGGACCTGTGCCCCAAACCGCCCCGCCTCAAGCCGCTGGGCCGCAGGCGGCCCCGGTCCAGGCCAGTGCGCCCCAAGCCGGTACGCCCCAAGCCGCTGCACCCCAAGCCAATGCGGGTTACGCCGCTGCGGATGCGGCCTACAAGGCATTCGCGCAGCGCGACTATGTGACAGCCACCATCGAGGCCCGCAAAGCCGTGGCGCTGGAGCCGGACAATGCCGGCTATCGGCTGCTCCTGCTCAACACCTTGACCGCCCAGCGCAAGCTCGGCGAGGCGGAGGCCGTGGCTGATGCGGCCGTAGCGCGAAATCCCCGCGATGCCGCCTTGCTGGCGCAGCGCGGCTATTTGCGCCAGCAGCTGAAGCGCTCCGCCGCCGCGGCCGATGATTTCACCGCGGCCCTGGCCACCGGGCGCCTGCCGGTCGGGGAAGTGCGTGGGGTGCGCCTGGCGCTGGCCGATGCCGCCATGGCAGCCAAGCAGCCGGCGCGCGCCCTGGAGGCGCTGGCGCCCCTGGCGCGCGAGCGCAGCTATGATGTGGCCGCCCGGCGCAGTTTTGCCTTGCAGGCGCTGGGTCAGCATGACGAGGCGCTGGCGGCCTTCGATCTCGGAGCCGGCCTGGCGCGCACGCCTGCGGAACGCTCCACCATGACCAGCGGCGCCATCGGCGAATTGGTGGCGCTCGGCCGCAAGGACGAGGCCAAGGCCCGATTTGCGCAGGCCGTTTCGGCCGGAACGCTCTCCGGAATGAAGACGCTGGATCTGGCCTATCTGGCCAGTCAGGTGGGCGACACCGCCACTGCTTACGCCTATTTCCATCAGGCGGAGGAGGAGGGCAGCCTGCGCCGGGGGCCGGCGTTGGTGGATGCGGCCTATGCGGCCAAACGCACCTTCCACAATGCCGAAGCCGTCTCCCTGCTGGAACAGGCCATCGACGCCAATGCGGATGGCAAGCTGCCGCTGCCGGCGCAAACCCTGTTCGGGCTGCGCCGCGAGGCGGCCGACATCAGCCGCACCTGGGGCGCTTATGCTTCGGTGAGCTATGGCGCGGTGGGGGTGGCGCCGTCCTCGCCGCTGGCGCCGCCGCCCTCCGGGGGCAACACCATCCAGGGCGGGGCGGAAGTCTATTGGCGCCCGCCGGGCATCGGCTATCAGAACGGCGCCATCTTCGAGGTGTTCGGCCGGGTGTTCCAGACCTGGTATGACGAGACCGGAGGCGCCACCGGCGCCACCACCACCCAGGGCAGCGTGGGTGTGCGGTGGAAGCCCATCAGCGACCAGAACCTGATCTTCGAGGTCAGCCGCCTGTTTCCCATCGGCGCACTGGCGCGGGAGGATGTGCTGTTCCGGGTGGCCTATTCCACCGGCGACGGCACCGATCTGCGGGTGGACGTTCCGGACTGGAACTATTGGCAGGTCTATGGCGAACTGGACTACTTCACCCAGACGCCGGAAACGCTGGGCAATTTCGAGGCCCGCTGGGGCCGGTCCTATCGGCTGGACCCGCTCAGCACGCGTGTCGTCGTGACGCCGTTCATTGCCATCGGCGGGGCCTATGACTCGCTGCTGGCGACCCCCGGAACCCTGGCGGCCGGTCCGGGGCTGACCGTGCGCAACTGGTTCCGCGAGGATACCTATCGCGCGCCCATGTCTTATCTCGATCTGACGGCGCAGTATCGCATCCGTCTTGCGGGGGACGACCGCGGCGGCGGCTGGTTCGCCGGGGCGTTCCTGTCCTACTGAGCCGGCTTGGCCGCGGGCGTGCCTCGCAGCGGAGCCAGGAATTGCAGGGCGGCCACCACGGGTGGCAGCAGGAAGCACCACATGCCGAGGCGCGCGAACAGCCATGCCGCGCACCCGCAGCCCAAGGCGAACGCCGCCACATTGAACGCCAGGCGCTGCAACCGGCCAAGGGCCGCGCTGCGCTCCGCGGCGGGGATGCTCCGCATCAAATCGGTGAGGTCCACCATGATCTGGGTGGTGCTGCCGGTCATCAAGGTGGAGGGCGCCGCGTCGGTCAGATGGGTGCGGTGGAGGGCATTCTGGATCGCCATGGCGCTCACCAGCGTCATGCCCATCGCCACCGCGGGTAGCGCGTCGCCATTGTGAAACGGGCCAAGCCCCAGGGCGAGCCCCGCGGCAATGGCCAGAAGCACCAGCTTGATGGCCATCAGGATGCGCAAATCCGGCAAGCCCCGCGCGGCCAGAGCCAGCCCCAGCAGGCGCGAGCCCATGACCACCAGACAGAAGACCGGCAGCGCCAGAAGCTTGGCGACGGCCCCGGAGGTGCCCAGCACCATGGCCGCACCGAAGGTCACGAAATTCCCGGTGACGTGGGCGGTGAACAGGCCCTGCAAGGCGAGGAAGCCTGAGGTGTCCACGTAGCCGGCGTTGAAGCTGAGCACCACGGGTAGGGGAAATTTCATGGCGGCTCTCCTGGCCCCGCGCGGTCTTGCGCCGACGCGTGTGGGGGGACGGTTGTCCTCACAATGCCGGGCGGGCCGCTCTTCGCCCAGCGCTTTCCGGCGGACGTCGCCGAGCCGCCGGGCGCGCCGTCATCGGCGGGTCGTGAACGGATGATCGAACAATACGGCTCCGCCTGAGTTGTCTACCGTCCAACGCGCTATGCGTGACCTCGGCCCTTCACTTCGGTTCCGGCAGAGACGCCTTTCAGCGGTTCCCACCAGGAGTGCCACCATGTCCAAGAAAGATGCCAAGGCGCATCGCGACGCCCCCTTGCAGACCCCCAGCAACCTGCCGTCCAATGCCACGAAGGACATTTCCGCCGCATTGACCACGCTGCTGGCGGATACATTCGCGCTCTATCTGAAGACCAAGAACTTCCACTGGCACATGTCCGGTCCGCATTTCCGCGACTATCATCTGATGTTGGATGAGCAGAGCGATCAGATCTTCGCCATGACCGATGATATGGCGGAACGGGCGCGCAAGATCGGTGGAACGACGCTGCGGTCGCTGGGTCACGCCGCCCGGCTGCAGCGGCTTTCGGACAATGACGCCGACTATGTCACGCCCATGGACATGCTGTCGGAACTGCGCGAGGACAATCTGCAACTGACCAGCTTCATGCGCGAAACCCATGACCTGTGCGATGAGCATGGCGACGTGGCGACGGCCAGTCTGCTGGAAAATTGGATCGATGAGGCTGAACGCCGCACCTGGTTCCTGTTCGAGACCACCCGGACCCGCGGCGAAGCTCTCTGATCACCGCATACCCGTCACGGGATTGAAAATGCCCCCGCCGAACCCGGCGGGGGCATTTTTGTTGGCTGGTCAATGCCTCAGCTGGGCTCGGCGTCGTCATGGCCGCGCTTGAGGGTCATCGCCGGCGGATCGCTGGCCGGGAACGACTCTTCGAGCGCTTCGTCCAATTGGTCGGACTCGGCCTGGTCATGGCTGTGGGGCATGTTCTCCGCCGACCGCTTCACCGGCTCTGCGTGGACTTCAGCGCCGGTAAACCGGTTTGCGGCCGGTGGGTCGCTGGCCGGAAACGTTTGCGCCAGCGTCTCGTCAAGCTTCCGCTCCCCTTTGGAAGTGGGCTTGGGTGTGGTTGCATGTGATGCCATGGGAAACCCCCTCGCATATGGTGACAGGCTGGTGTTTCACCCGTCCGGTGGTCAGGTGCCCCAGGCTAAGCGCGCGCGTCTCCGATGACTTGGATGAACACACGCATTCCGTCCCGAGGTTGAACTGCGTGCGCATCGCCCATCTTCGGGCGGAGACGGGGCGGATGGTTGGCGCTCGCTGCACGACAAAGACAACGCTCGACCTAGGGGCATGTTCCCGCCACGGTCCCGTTTCCCACGCGGCCGTCCCTCTGGCGAGCGCCTCACGGCATCCGAAGCAACGCCGCCGTGGGCAGGGCGGGGAGGACCCGGGACAGATACTGCGGACCGCGGGATATCTCCGTCATCTCCCCCGACAGCACATCCCGATAGGTGCCCTCCAGAGCATCGGGAATGGTGATGGCGGTGTCCTGCCAGGCTTCCGACGAGACGAGGGGGAGTTGGCTGTCCTCCAGAAGAGCCGCCGCCAGCCGTGAGACCACCACGATCAGCGCGGCCTGCCCCTGTTCCCGGGCGAAGGCCAGGGCGCTCGTGGCATGGGCACCGGTGGTGTCCAGGGCGCGGTAGCCGCCGCCGGCGAACAGATCCACGTGGCCGCGCCGGGCCTGAAGCAGGCGATGGATGATCGCTCGCTTCACGCGCCCGTCTTGCCAGTGGGGCAGAAGGTCCACCGGTGACACCGAGGCGGCAAAGGCTGTCATGCGCGCGGCATAGTCCACGGGACGACGATTGTCCGGGTCCACCAGGCTGAAATCCCAGAATTCCGTACCTTGATAGAGGTCCGGCACGCCGGGGACAGTGTATTTCAGCGTCGCCTGGGCGAGGCTGTTAAGCGCGCCGGCCGGGTCGATCCGCGCCACGACAGCGCAGAGCCCGCGCCGCATGGCGGCACCGTCTTCCGAGGTCAGGATGCGGTCCAGGAACGCGCGGCAGGCGTCCTCATAGGGCGCATCCGGGAACACCCAATTGGTCCGACGCTTGGCTTCCCGGATCGCCTTCAACTGCCATTCGGCCACGCGGTCGCAGAGTGCTTTCAGCCCCTCTGTATCGGTCGGCGATAGCCCGCGCGGCCAGGCGCCAATCAGGGTCTGATACAACAAAACCTCGTCCGCGCGGGCCGGGGCCGGTCCACTGTCCAGTTCCTGCCGGAACGGTTCTGCCTGCGTCAGCAAGGTGGCAAGGGCGTCACGCCAGTCATGAGGCATCTCGCTGAGCACCGCCAAGCGCAGGCGCGCATCCTCGCCCCGCTTGTGGTCATGGGTGGCGGTGGCCAGCATGGCGTGGGGCAGGGCGTCGGCGCGGGATGCGCCGGTGGCATGAAAGGCCTCTGGCGTCAGGGCGAGGTCGACCGGATCCGATCCCACTTCATTGCGGGAGATCAGCCGGCCATAGCGATAGAACAGCGTGTCTTCCATGGACTTGGCAGCGATGGGCGCGGTCAGCTGCTGGAATTTGGCGATGGCATATTCGCGCGTTCCGGCTTCCCAGATATCGCCGGCCGCCTTTGGTGTCTCGCCGCTCAGCCAGCGCTCCAGCAGGTCGAGCACCGGATGGTCGATAGACGGCAGGCGACGGCGGGCCTGCGTAGCCGCCGCCTCCAGGAAAGCGGCATCCTGCTCGGTGCGGCCCTGGGTGGTGACGTAGGACCGATAGACCGGGAACGCCACCACCAGTTCATTGAGCGCGCGGCGAATGGCGGCCTCGGTGATGTCGCGGGTGTCCAGGTCACTGCGGGCCAGAACGTGAAGGGAGCGCGTGGCGGTCTGCATCTCGGCACCGAAGCCGTCGCGCAGGATCTGGCGACGGGC
This sequence comes from Azorhizobium sp. AG788, assembly GCF_943371865.1. Classification (GTDB taxonomy): domain Bacteria; phylum Pseudomonadota; class Alphaproteobacteria; order Rhizobiales; family Xanthobacteraceae; genus Azorhizobium. The sequence goes on from NZ_CALRWL010000032.1 coordinate 16,726, forward strand.
GGCTTCCAGCTGCGCCGCGTACGAGGATCGCTCGTCGGTGGCTTCCTGCCAGATGGCGGTCAGGGCCGTGGTGGCGGCAGGATTGTGCAGCACGCCCGCCACCTCATCCATGAAGTCGTAGCCGGTGGTGCCCTCCACCGGCCAGTCGGCGGGCAGGCGCTCGCCGGGGTGCAGGATCTTCTCCACCACCACATAGCCGCCGGGGGGCGTTCCCGCCGGCCGCTCCACCTCGAGCGCATCCAGGCAGCGCCGCAGCCGCTGACAATAGGCGCCGGGATCGGCGATCCCGTCCACATGATCGATGCGCAATCCGTCGATCAGCCCGTCGGCGTAGAGCTTGAACACCAGAGCATGGGCCTGCTCGAACACATCCGCCCGCTCGACCTTCACGCCGGCCAGGCCGGTGATGTCGAAGAAGCGACGCCAGTTGAGATCGTCATTGGCGGTGCGCCACCAGGCCAGACGATAGTTCTGGCGTTCCAGCAAGGCATGCAGGCGGGCTTTTCCGTCATCGGTGCGGGCATCGAAGGCGGCCAGGATGGTGGCGAGCGCCGCTGCGCCGTCCACGTCTCCCATGGCTTGGGCCAAGCGGCTCTGGGCATTGGCCACCCGGTCCGGGTGCGGTGCAGGCGTGGCGGCGATTTCCTCGAACAAGGACCGCGCCTCCGCCAGGATGGGCAGATCGGCGGCACCGAGCAGATCGGCATAATGCAGCGGGCAGATCGGGAAGATGTGCTCGTGGTGGGAGATGTGGAAGGTCCCGCGCTCCGGCGCATAGGCCGGCACCAGCGCGCCTGCCGACAGCGCCTCGCCATAGGGACGGTCGAGGAACGGCGCCAGCAGCTTGCCCGCCAGTTGCGGATCCGCCGGCGTCCAGTCCACATCGAACAGCTCCGCATAGGCGCTGGCCCGGCCCCATTCCAGCACGTCGAGCCACACCCGGTTGTCGGCACCGCCCACCCCCATGTGGTTGGGCACGATGTCGAGGATCAGGCCCATGTTGCGTGTCCGCAGAGCGGACACGAGACGCACCAGGGCGGGCTCCCCGCCCATCTCCGGATCGAGGCTGGCGTGGTCCACGGTGTCATAGCCGTGGCGCGAGCCGGCGCGGGAGGTGAGGAGGGGGGAGGAATAGATGTGGCTGATGCCCAGCGCGCTGAAATAGTCCAGCAGCGGGATCGCCGCGTCGAGCGGAAACGCCTTGTGAAACTGCAGGCGCAAGGTGGCGCGCGGCGCAATCATGCCTGCTTCCTGTTGTTCGGGGTATCGGCATGCTGCCGGCTGTCGCGCCGGGCGGCATCCAGGTGGGCAAGCCGGGCCTGCACCTGGGGCGCGTCCAGCAGCTCTTGGGCGGGGGCGGAAAGCCGGCGGCGCCAGTTGGGGTGTGCGTCCACGGTGCCGGGCAGATTGGGTTGCTCGACCAGGCCCAGGGCATCCTCCACCGGCACGATCACCAGGGGCGCGGGCGTGTGGCCCACGAAGGCCAGTGCCGCCTCCACCACGGCCTCGGGAGTGTCCGGCAGCGGCGCAGCCGATGATGGATGGTCGAGCGCCTCCCAGATGTCCCGGCGATCGGCTTCGCGCTCGGCGCGGGCGGCGGGTTCGTCCATGTTTTCGCCCAGCAGGCCCAGCGGGGTCCGCCAGTCGATGTCGCGACCCCGCCACCAGCCCGCCACCGTGGGCAGATCATGGGTGCCGGTCACGGCAATGGCGTTGGGCGAATAGTGTGCTGCGGGTTTGAAATGACGGTCTTCCCGCTCGAACCACAGCACCTGCATGCCAAGGATGCCGCGGCGCGCCAGCCGCGCGCGGAACCCCTCCGGCACGGTGCCCAGATCCTCTCCGATCACGATGGCACGGTGGCGGTGGGATTCCAGCGCTACCAGCCGCTCCATGTCGTCAAACGGATAGGCAAGATAGGCTCCTTCGGAGGGGAGGGCGCCATCGGGCACCATCCACAGTCGCAGGAGGCCCATGATGTGGTCGATGCGCACGCCGCCCGCATGGGCCATGGTGGCGCGCAGCATGGCGATGAAGGCGACAAAGCCGCTTTCCCGCAGCGCCCGCGGCGAGAAGGCCGACAGGCCCCAGGCCTGGCCGACGGAATTCAGCAGGTCGGGCGGCGCGCCGATGGAGAGGCCGATGAGCATATCCTGATGACGGCTCCAGGCCTGGCTGCCGCCGCCGTCGCTGCCCACCGCCAGATCGCTGATCAGGCCGATGGGCATGCCCGCAGCGCGGGCGCTGGCCTGGGCGCGCGACAGGCCGCAGGCGGCCATCCATTGCAGAAAGACATAGAAATCCACCTCCCGCGCAGACTTGCGGGCGAACGCCGCCACCGCCGCGCTGCGCGGGTCGCGGAAGCCTTCCGGCCAGGTTCGCCAATTCCATTTGGTGGGATCGGTGGCGAGCATCTTGGCGTGCAGCGCCTCGAAGCGCGCATGGTCTTCCAGGGGCGGTCCCCCGGCGGCGCGGAACGCCGCGAAATCCGCCTGCAGGTCGGGACGGTTCGGAAGCTCCGTCTCGAACAGGCGGCGAAAAAGGGCGAGCTTGGCGCGGGTGGCGCGGGGCCACTCCACCAGATCTGCCCCCTCCAACTCAGAGCGCGTCTCCTCTAGCCCCAATGCCGCCGCCGCCTGCGCTGCGCTGTCCCCGAACAGGGCTGCGGGATCGGCATGCATCGCATTGAGGAACAGGCGACTGGATGGCGCATAAGGGCTGAAATGCGTTGGATCGGCGGAGAAGGGGGCATGCACCGGACTGAGCACCACGGCGGATGCACCGCGCTGGGCGGAAAGGGCTGCAAGCTCCGACAAAGCGGAGAAGTCACCGATGCCGCCATCGCCCAGCCCGCCGCTTTTCGATCGGCGCAGCGCATAGATCTGCACCGCGAGGCCCCAGAGCCGCGGGTCTGCCTCGCCCGTCGCTTCGGCGATGGAGAAGCAACGCTCGGGCGCCACGGCCACCAGGCAGTGGTGCGTTCCCACTTCCAGTACGTGATATCCGGGGCTGTCGAGGGCCGGCAGAGTGATGGCGCCGGCCTCCACGTCCGCTTCGCCCTCCACCAGATCGCCCCCTTCCAGGGTGATGCGGTAGCGCACGGTTCCGCTGTAGCCGGGCAGGGGAATGCGCGCCTGCGCGCCCACGTCGGCGGTCACCAGCGGGGCCGGCGCGCCAACGCCCGCCTGCGCGCGGCGCAGGCTGTCGGACATATCGGAAGGCGTGGCCGCTGGCAGGCCCAGAGAACTCAGCACCGCGCGCAGCGCGTCGGCGGGAACCGACTGCGGCCGGCCGAAGGCGTCATGCCAAGCGGGGGAAATACCGGCAGCGCGGGCGAGGTCGCGAAGGGTTTCGTCCATGAAGACTCTCAATCGTCGCACAAGGGCGCGGACAGGACCGCGGGCGGGAGACAGGGCGCTGAAGGATATCGGAGAGCGCCCGGCGCCGATTCACCGCTTTCGCTTTCGCGGCGGACACAGCCGGTGGGTCAGGGCCCCGCCGGACTGCCGACCGCGACGTTCGGAAGGGTGCCCTGCTTGCGGTCGAGCGCGCTGCGCCACCGTCATGTGGGTGTCCTCACGCCGTCGGTCCAGGCGTGAGGAACAGGGTGGAGAGGGGCGGCAGGTTGAGCATCAGACTGAAGGGCTGGCCGTGGCTCCCCTGCATCTGCGCCTCAACCCCACCGAGATTGCCGATGCCCGAGCCGCCATAGGCGGCCGCATCGCTGTTGAGCACCTCGGACCAGCGTCCCCCTTCGGGCACGCCGATGCGATAGTCGTTTCGCGGCACCGGCGTCATGTTGCTCACCACCAGCACCGGGGCGGCACCCGGCGCAAAGCGGAAGAAGGCGAAAACGGAATTATCCACGTCGTCGCCCACGACCCAGGCGAACCCGTCCGGCATCGCGTCGCGCCCATGCAGGGCCGGGAGCGCGGTATAGATGCCGTTGAGGTCGCGCACCAGTTTCTGCATGCCGCGATGGAACGGCTGGTCCAGCAGATCCCATGGGATCTCGCCATCGTGGTTCCACTCGGTGGGCTGGGCAATCTCGCAGCCCATGAACAACAGCTTCTTGCCGGGATGGCCCCACATGAAGCCGAGATAGGCCCGCATATTGGCCATGCGCTGCCACTGGTCTCCGGGCATCCGGTCCAGCAGCGAACCTTTGCCATGCACCACTTCGTCGTGGGAGATGGGCAAAACGAAGCGCTCGGAGAAGGCATAGACCAGCCCGAAGGTCATGTCGGAATGGTGGTAGCGGCGGTGAATGGTCTCGTGGCCGATGTAGCGCAGGGTGTCGTGCATCCACCCCATGTTCCATTTGAACGAAAAACCGAGGCCCCCGACCTGCACCGGCGCGGTGACGCCGGGCCAGGCGGTGCTCTCTTCGGCCATCACGATGGCGCCGGGGGCCTCCGCATGGATGACCTCGTTGAGCCGCCGCAGGAAGGCTACAGCCTCCAGGTTTTCCCGCCCGCCATGAATATTGGGCACCCATTCCCCAGGCTTGCGGGAGTAGTCGCGGTAGAGCATGGAGGCCACCGCATCCACCCGCAGCCCATCCACATGGAAGTGGCGCAGCCATTCCAGGGCGCTGGCCACCAGGAAGCCAGACACTTCCGACCGGCCGAAATTGTAGATCAGGGTGTTCCAGTCGTGGTGAAAGCCCTCACGCGGGTCCGCATGCTCATAAAGGGCGGTGCCGTCGAATTCGGCTAGGCCATGGGCATCGCTGGGGAAATGCGCCGGCACCCAGTCCAGCAGCACGCCGATGCCGGCCTCGTGGCAGCGATCGATGAAGCGCGCAAAGGCGTGAGGCGATCCGAACCGCGCCGTGGGCGCGAACATGCCCAGCGGCTGATAGCCCCAGGAGCCGCCGAAGGGATGCTCCATGATGGGCATCAGCTCAATATGGGTAAAGCCCATCTCGGCGGTGTAAGGGATCAGGCGATCGCCCAACTCTTCCCAGTCGGGGCTGCGCCCGCCGTCCTCGCGGATCCGCATCCATGAGCCGGGATGGACTTCATAGATGGAAATCGCCGCTTCCGCCGATTGGCGCTGTGCGCGCTGGGCCATCCAGGCATCATCGGTCCAACGGAACGGCGTCGGGTCTGCCACGATCGAGGCGGTGGCCGGGGGCAGTTCGGCTGCTCGCGCCACCGGATCGGCCTTCAGGGGCAAAACCGTGCCGTCGCGGCCCAGGATCTCGAACTTGTAACGGGCACCGACGCCGATCCGGGGGATGAAGATCTCCCAGATTCCCGCGGCTTGGCGCAGGCGCATGGGGTGGCGTCGGCCGTCCCAGGCGTTGAAATCACCGACCAGAGAAACGCGCTGGGCATTGGGTGCCCACACCGCGAAGCGCACCCCGTGGACACCTTCCACCACGCCCGCATGGGCGCCGAGCACACTCGAGAGCTCAAGATGGGTGCCTTCGCCGAGCAGGTAGAGATCCAGTTCCCCCAGCAGCGGCCCGAAGGCATAGGGATCCTCGGTCTCCTGCACGCTCCCGTCCGCCCACCCAATCACCAGAGTGTCCTGGACGCGGCCAGGCTGGCCCTCGCCACCGATGGAGCGCTCGGGCAGGCGGCCGGCAAAGACCCCCGCGGGATGAATCAATTGCAGGGGCGCGAGCGCCCGGCCTGTTCCGCCCTCAAGCACCTCCACGGTCCGGGCGCCGGGCTGGAAGGTGCGCACCACCATCCCGCTGGCAACAGGGTGCGGTCCCAGGAAGCTGAAGGGGTCCCCATGGCGACCCTCCACCAGGGCGGTGAGGGCGTCCTGATCGACGGCGACGTCCGGGTCGATGCGCTCCGCGATGGTCATCGGGGGCCTCCCTCAGAGAGTGTTGCCCCGTTGGCGTCAGGCGCACAACGGGCGATGATGAAAGACGTAGGAGGGGATGTGCGCACACTCATGCGGGCTCCCCTTCCAATTGAGCGTCGGCATCCAGCTCCACCGCACCGGCCAGGCGCGATGCGAGACCATGCAGGCCGCGGACCGGCAAGCCGATCCAGGCGGGGCGATTGGCGGCCTCATAGCCGATCTCATAGGCGGCCTTTTCCAAGAGGAAGAGGTCGAGCAGCGGGCGATCAATGGCGGCGAACGGGCCGCCGCCCTCCACGTAGCCGCTCAGGAAGGCTCGCTCTGCGCGGGTCTTGAAGCGGCGCAGCAGGTCGGCGCGGCTTTCGCTCCCCGCCCAGGCGGATTGGTCGCTCCCGGGCAGGGCAAGGGTTGCGGTGGTATAGTCGATGGAGCGCAGCATGCCTGCCACGTCGCGCCATGGGCTGGATTTGGCCCGCCGCTCGGGAATGGAGCGGCGGGGTTCGCCCTCGAAATCGATGATGAAGGCATCTCCCCCGGAGACCAGGATCTGGCCCAGATGGAAGTCGCCATGGGTCCGCGTCATCAGCGCTCCATCCGCTTCCGCCGCGAGGCGGTGGACGGCCTGCAGGAGTTCGGTGCGGACATCGAGGATGGCGCGGGCGATGGCCTTGGTGTCCTCGTCCGGCCAGACGCTGACGTTCGCGAGGATGTCGAGTGCCGCCGTCATTTCGTGCGAAATCTCGGCATCCCATTTGGCGGTGTCCTGCGCCGTGGCGGATTGGGGAGCGAAGTCGGGGTCCGGTATGGTGCGCGCCAGTACCGTATGCAGTTCCGCGAGGCGCCGCCCGACACCACGGACGAAGGGCGTAATTCCCGAGATCTGCTCCTCGAACCGATGCTCGGAGGCTTGCGGCGTGGCTGCGGTGGCATCAAGCGCGCGCCGCAATTGATCCAGCGTCCAGTTCCAGGCATCGCCCTGGTTGCTGACGAAGCCCAGCATGAGGCCGAGAACCGCCGGCGTTCCATCAGGGGCAATGCGCACCACTTCGCCCAGCAAGGGCGCGGTGTTGGCATAGCCCTGCTCGGTCAGGTGGCGGGCCATTTCGGATTCCGGATGCATGCCGAACAGCGTGCGCCGTACCACCTTGATGACCGCGATGGAGCCGATGATGATGGTGGAGTTTGACTGTTCCGCCGCATTGCGCTGGATAGGGGCGTCCGGCGGGATCTCCACATCGGTCAACCGCGATGTGGGCACGAAGCGCAGTTCGCCGCCGTCCGGCAACGGCATCACCGCATGGCGCCGCAGCGCCCGCACCAGCGCATGGGGAAGGGCGTCCGAGGTCAGCGCATCGGTGAGATAGCCCACCCGCCGCCCTTGCCGCACCCGTGTCAGCGCGAGCTGAGTAACCAGAGGCGCTGGCTGCTGGTCTTCCCAGGCGATGGTGAGCGGCATGGCATAATGCTCGGTGCGCCCGCCCACCTGCACCTCGATATCGGCGAACTGGAACTCCTTCTCGGTGCCCGGCATCCCCGCGGTGAGGGCGAGGCGGGCGCCGGTGATGGTCTCGTTCTTGGAGGCGAACCAGCGCCGCCGCCCCAGATAGGCCGGCAACGCTTCGCTCTCGATCAGCGCCCGGAAGCGCGGCGAGACAGCGTCCGTCAGGCCGTTGCGCACCACGAGGGTGGCGAATTCCGGCAATTGCTCGGGCGGCGCGCTATGCCAGGCGGGCTCGGCCACGTCGGTGGCGAGCTGGAAGGCATACATGCCGAACGGCGGGATGGTCAGCAGATAGGGCAATCGGCCGATGGGCGGGAACGGCGTCATGCCCACCATGGCGACGGGCACGCGATGCTGGAATTCCTGGAGATCCAGCTCCACCGCCTGCAGCGTGTGGGAGAGATTGGCGACACACAGGATGGTCTCGTCCTGATACTCCCGCAGATAAGCCAGTATCTTGCGATTTCCGGGATAAAGCAGCCGGAACGTGCCACGCCCAAATGCCTGGTGGCGCTTGCGGATGGCCAGCATCTGCCGGGTCCAGTTCAACAGCGAATGCGGATCGCGCAACTGGGCTTCCACGTTCAGCGCGAAATAGCCGTACAGTGGATCCTGGATCGGCGGCAGCACGAGCTGTTCGGGATCGGCGCGGGAGAAGCCGCCATTGCGGTCTGGCGACCATTGCATGGGCGTGCGCACGCCGTCGCGGTCGCCCAGATGGATATTGTCGCCCATGCCGATTTCATCGCCATAATAGATCACCGGCGTGCCGGGCATGGTGAGCAGCAGGCCGTTCATCAGCTCCATGCGGCGGCGATCCCGCTCCAGCAGCGGGGCGAGGCGCCGGCGAATGCCCAGATTGATGCGCGCCCGACGGTCTGCCGCATAGACGGTCCACAGATAGTCGCGCTCGGAATCCGTCACCATTTCCAGCGTCAGCTCATCATGGTTGCGCAGGAAGATCGCCCATTGGCAGGTATCGGGGATGGCCGGTGTCTGCCGCAGGATATCGGTGATGGGAAAGCGGTCTTCCTTGGCGATCGCCATGTACATGCGCGGCATCAGCGGGAAGTTGAACGACATGTGGCATTCGTCGGCGTCGGCGCCGAAATACTGTTGGGCATCCTCCGGCCACATGTTGGCTTCCGCCAGAAGCATGCGCCCGGTGTAGTTCTCGTCCAGATGGGCGCGAATCTTCCTCAAGATGTCGTGCGTCTCGGACAGGTTTTCGTTCGACGTGCCCTCGCGCTCGATGAGATAGGGCACCGCGTCCAGCCGCAGGCCATCCACGCCCAGATCCAGCCAGAAGCGCATGACGGAGAGCACCCGCTCCAGCACTTCGGGATTGTCGAAGTTCAGGTCCGGCTGATGGGAATAAAACCGATGCCAGAAATATTGGCCAGCCACGGGATCGAAGGTCCAGTTGGACTTTTCGGTATCCAAGAAAATGATCCGTGTGCCCGCATAGCCCTGGTCATCGTCGGCCCAGACATAATAATTGCGTTCCGGCGAGCCCTTGGGGGCATGGCGCGCGGCCTGGAACCAGGGATGCTGGTCTGAGGTATGATTGATCACGAGCTCAGTGATGACGCGGATGCCGCGCGCATGCGCGGCCTCAATGAAGCGCCGGGCATCTTCCATGGTGCCGTAATCGGGCGACACGCCTTCGTAGAGCGAAATGTCATAGCCGTCATCGCGGCGGGGCGAGGGATAGAAGGGCAGCAGCCAAACCGTGTTGACGCCCAGGTCCGCGATGTAATCGAGCTTTGACAGTAGGCCCGGAAAGTCACCGATGCCGTCATTATTGGCGTCGAAGAAGGACTTGACGTGAAGCTGGTAGATCACGGCATCTTTGTACCAAAGTGGATCGCCCCCGGCGCGCATGGCATCCATGGGTCAGGCCTCCACCTTCCGCAGCCGCCAGATGGCAAAGGGCAGTTGTGCCGGATCGAGCCGTACACGCTGCACCTTGCCGGTCCAGCGGAACGCGGCGTCGGACATCAGATCCTCCACCTCCACGCTGGCATGATCGGGCAAGCCCAATTCCCAGAGCGGAAGCTCGAAATCGGCTTCCTGAGCCGCATGGGGATCGAGATTGACGGCGATCACCAGCAAATTGTCGCGACTGGGGGTAGCTTTGGCGTAAGCGAGCACGTGATCATTCCAGGCATTGAGGAAAAGGACGGACTTGTGCGTATGCAGCGCCGGATTTTCCCGGCGGATGCGGTTGAGGCGAGTGATTTCAGCGACGATGTTGCCGGGCGCAGCATAGTCTCGGGCGCGGATCTCATATTTGTCGGAGGCGGCATATTCCTCCTTGCCCGGCACCGCCGCGGCTTCGGCCAATTCGAAGCCGGAGAACACACCCCATAGTCCGGACAAAGTGGCAGCCAAAGCCGCGCGGGTCAGGAATCCACCGCGCCCGGAGGTCTGGAGGTAATAGGGATTGATGTCTGGTGTGGTGACGAAGAAATGCGGACGGTAGATGTCGCTCACCGGGGGCTCGCGCAATTCTTCCAGATAAGAGGTGAGTTCCGCCTTTGTATTGCGCCAGGTGAAATAGGTGTAAGACTGCGAGAAGCCCACCTTCGCCAAGCGATACATCATCTTCGGGCGGGTGAAGGCCTCCGCCAGGAACACCGCATCGGGATGCCGGCCACGCACGTCGGCAATCAGCCACGCCCAGAACGGCAGCGGCTTGGTGTGGGGATTGTCGACTCGGAACAGCCGCACGCCCTGCTCAACCCAATGGTTGACGATGTCCCGCAGCGCCAGCCACAGATCCGGCACGGCGTCGCGGGCATAGAAATCGACGTTGACGATGTCCTGGTATTTCTTCGGCGGGTTTTCCGCATAGCGGATCGAGCCGTCGGGCCGATAGGCAAACCAGCCGGGATGATCCGTCAGCCAGGGATGGTCCGGGGCGCACTGGATCGCGAAGTCGAGGGCGATCTCCAGCCCGTGCTCGCGCGCCGCCGCCACCAGCCGCAGGAAATCATCCTTGGTGCCAAGTTCCGGGTGAATGTCGGTGTGGCCGCCATGGCGTGAGCCGATGGCATAGGGGCTACCGGGATCGTCGGGGGCCGGCGTCAGGCTGTTGTCGCGGCCCTTGCGATTGCGCTCGCCGATGGGATGGATCGGCGGGAAATAAAGGACATCGAAGCCCATGTCGCGGATGCGCGGCAGGTCCGCGATCACATCATCGAAGCTGCCGTGGCGCGATGCGTCGCCGCTGGTGGAGCGCGGGAAAATCTCATACCAGGCGGCAAAGCCCGCGCCCTGCCGTTCCGCGTCCACGGTGAAGACGGCGCTCCGTGTGGCGAACGGGCGCTCACGGGTGGCGCGCATCAGGGCGATCGTCGTTGGCGCCAGCAGCAGCGCTTGCTGCGCGGGTTCCGAGGCTCGGCCCAACTCGAGCTGAAGGCGTGCCAGCGCGCGCTCCGCCTCGCCCGTCGCCGTGGCACCGCCCACCAAGGCCGTGCCTTCGCGGATTTCCAGCGACACGGGAATCTGCGCCGTCACCTTCGCGTCCAGCTCATGGTGGAAGCTGCCGAAGGCGTCACGCCATGCTTCGATGCTGAATTCGTGCTTGCCCAGCCGTTCCAGGGGGAACGCCGCCGCGAAGCGGTCGTTGCCGAGCGGGCGCATGGGGACTTCGTGCCATTGGTCGTCATCACCGGCTCGCCACAGCAGCGCGACCGCAATGGTGTCGTGGCCGTCGGTGATGACGTCCGCCTCCACCACCACCTGCTCGCCGACGATCCGCTTCACCGGAAAGGCGCCGCCATCCACCATCGGCGTGACCGCTTCAATGGCCAGGCGGGCCGCTTTGGCTGCCAGCGTTGCGCCTTCCGGGTCCGCCGCCGGAGCCTCCAGCACCGGCGCGATCACCTCCGCGGTGAGCCGCAGCACTTCGCCGGGCGCCAGTTCCAGGATGGTTCCGGGCATTAGAACGCGATCGTCGGGAGCAAAGAACCGCCCGAATCCCAGGGCGCGGGGCAGAAGATCTTCGCCCTTGACCGTGACGGTGCCGTCCAGTCTGGCATTGGTCAGCACCAGGCTGGCACCGGTGCCCTCGGTCCGGACAAAGGCGGTAACAGCCGCGCCGGGCGCGGAGATCAACTCCCACGCCGCGCTGGTGGGGGCCGCGCGGGCGGCGAGGCGGGCATTCGCGGCCCGGATCGCCGGCGCCAAATCGAACGGCGCCGTGTCGCGGACGAAGGCGAGATCCGCGGGCGAGCCGTGCGCCGGGTCCAAGGGATCACGGGCGCCAAACTCGAACCCTGCCGACACCAGGAGGCCGTCGCCGGTGGCAGCGCTGAAATCCAGGGCTCGGCGATGGGCCATCTGCGCCTGCGCAGGGGCAAGAGAGGGGACGCTCACCCGCGGTCCGAACGGCACCTCCGGGCAGCCGAGCACGGCGGCCAGGGGGTGAAGGTCGCGCCATTCCTCGGCCAGCCAGGGCTTGCGGTAGTCCCACCAGGCGGTGGAGGAGAAAACCGCATCAAATCCCACCGGCCGCAAGGCGGCGAGGGCATCGCGCGGTGCGCCCGGCGTCCAGGCCAGGAAGGTCGTGCTGGGGGCGGTCAGGCGACCGACCGCTAGAATTTCCGACCAAACCGCCGGCGGCACATGATGGGGGGCATCGCAGCGGAAGCCGGCGATGCCGGCGGCGGTCCATTGCGAGACCAGATCGGCAAAATAGCTGCCCACCGCTGCCGCAACATCTGGGCGGGCGAAATCGAAATGGGCCGCATCCTGCCGGCGCTCCATGCGGCGCGGATCGGGCACGGCGTCGTCCGCCGCGTGCGGCAGGAACCAGCTGGCCTCCAGGGCCGGCAGCAGGCCATCGACCGCCACCCGATCCACCACCAGATCCAGATAGAGCGACAGGCCGCGGCTGCGGGCCGCGCTGACCATGAGCCCCAGCCCCTCCACCGCATCCGCATCGCTGCCGAAGGCGGCGTTCAGGCGATCGTGATCGGCGGTGAGGAAGATGTTGCCGGCGCGCCCGGTGGCAAAAGGCGGGGCCAGCAGAATGCCGTTGAAGCCCAGGGCCGCCGCATGGTCGCAGGTGGCAGCGAAGGCATCGACGCCGCCCAGCCAGAGCGGATGCACGAGATAGAGCCGTGGCAGCGGGGAACCCGCGTCGGCGGCGGGGGCGGGGCGGGGGAAGGCATCGCGCAGGATCTGCATGGGCACTCGTCGCTGGCGGGGGACGCGGACAGGGCACGTCACCGCCGCCACGCGGCTTTGAGCGGTCCCCTTCGCTCCATCAACGCCGCACTGCACCCAGGGTTCCCTGGCCGGTGGCGGCGCCGGGGGCGCCCTGGTCGCGGCTCGCGCGGATGCGGTTCATGCTATGGCTGGGCGTCATCGGGCTGCGGTCGCCCCCCGGCCAGGATGGGCGGGAGGGCGTCAGCCTTGCCCTTGCGCAATCCGGAGGCCCGCCCCGTGCCAGATCCCACGACCGACGGCCCCGATGGCCTCCCGCAGCCAGCGAAGTGGTGGCAGAGCGGGGTGATCTATCAGGTCTATCCGCGCTCGTTCCAGGATAGCGACGGGGACGGGGTGGGAGACCTCACCGGCATCCGCCGGCGGCTGCCCCATCTGGTGGAACTGGGGGTGGATGCGCTCTGGATCTCGCCGATCTTTCCCTCGCCCATGGCCGACTTCGGCTATGACGTGGCCGATTATACCGGCATCCACCCGCTGTTCGGCACCCTGGCGGATTTCGATGCGCTGGTGGCCGAGGCAAAGGCCTTAAACCTCAAGGTCTTATTGGATCTGGTGCCCAACCACACCTCCATCGCCCACCCCTGGTTCCAGGAGGCCCGCAGCGGCCGGGCGAGTCCCAGGCGGGACTGGTATATCTGGCGGGACCCCGCCGCCGATGGCGGGCCGCCGAACAACTGGCGCTCGGAATTCGGCGGCAGCGCATGGGCCTATGACCCGGATAGCCAGCAATATTATTATCACGCCTTCCTGGCCGAGCAGCCGGATCTGAACTGGCGGAACCCGCAGGTGGCGGCCGCGATCCATGAGGCCATGCGGTTCTGGCTGCGGCGGGGGGTGGATGGGTTCCGGGTGGATGTGATCTGGCACCTGTTGAAAGATCAGGACTTTCGCGACAATCCGCCCAATCCGGACTGGCGGGAGGGCAGCAACCCCTATTTCCAGTTGCAGCCCCTCCATACCACCGACCTGGAGGAGGTCCACGGAGTGATCGCCGGGCTGCGGCGGGTGGTGGACGCGTTTCCAGAGCGGCTGCTCATCGGCGAAATTTACCTGCCGGTGGAACGGCTTGGCGCCTATTATGGCGCGCATCTGGATGGGGCCCACCTGCCGTTCAACTTTGCCTTGCTGGAGGCCCCCTGGGAGGCCCGGGCGCTGGCAGATCTCATTGCACGCTATGAAGCTGCGCTGCCACCGGGGGCGTGGCCCAATTGGGTGCTGGGCAACCATGACCGGCCGCGGGTGGCGAGCCGGCTGGGGGCTGAGCAGGCGCGGGTGGCGGCGATGCTGCTCCTCACCCTGCGGGGCACGCCAACCCTTTATTATGGCGATGAAATCGGCATGACCACGGTGCCGATCCCGCCCGACCGGATCCAGGATCCCTATGAGAAGAACGTGCCCGGCCTCGGCCTCGGGCGGGATGGGGTGCGCACGCCGATGCCGTGGGACGGCTCCCCCAACGGCGGTTTCACCGATGCGACACCGTGGCTGCCGTTGGACGCTAACTTCCCCGAAAATAACCTGATGCAACACCGTGGCGCACCGGCGTCCTTGTACACGCTGTATCAAACCCTGCTGCGTCTGCGCCGGGCGCATCCGGCGCTGGCGGTGGGGCGCTATCAGCCGGTCGGGGTCGCGGGCGATCTGCTGCTCTATGTGCGCGCACATGCGGGCGAGCGGTTCCTGGTGGCGCTCAATCTCGGCGGCGCGCCGGCCGTGGCCACCTTCGCGCCGGGGGCGGACGGACGCATCCTCCTCTCCACCTTCTGCGACCGGGTGGACGAGCCGGTGACGGGCGCCCTGGCCCTGCGCGGCGCCGAGGGCGTGGTGGTGCGGCTGGAGCCGGAAGCGGCGTGGCCGCGGCTGGCAGCGCTTGGTGCCGCAGCGCCGGCATGACACCGCAAGCGGCTAATATTTGAAGGCGTTCAGAAGATTGAAAAAGCGCTTGTCCTTGGGGATCTGGCTGCCGGCCCCCTGCGGCTGGCGGGCGCCGGGCTTGCCCAGATACCAGTCCAGATGGCTGCGCAGGCCGGCCTCATCGCGCTTGCTGTGCAGGTCGAGCAGCTTGTCATAGGCATTCTTGCTCGCGGCGCTGGCGAAGAAGGTCTTGGTCTTGTTGTAGGCTTTCAGCGCGCCGTCCACGTCCCCAAACAGCGCGCTGGCGCCCGTTGCGATGGAGAGTGCCCAGAAGCGCAGGGTGTAGCCGCCGCTTGTGCTGTGGCTGTCCATGGAGATCCGCGTCTTGCTGCTGCCGTTTTTCTTGAAGACGCAGGTACAAGAGCTTTTTGAGGATGCATGCAGCATGTAGCCGCCATCGCGCATGCACATGTTGTCGATGTCGTTCTCGACGGACGCGGAGCTGATAATGTGGAAGTCGGGATTGGAGATGTTCTGCTCCGCAATCAGGCGCTTGAGCATGCCGATATGATGATCGAGGCAAATTTCGAAGCCAAATGTCATGTGTTTTGTCGGGGTTACCGGCAAAGAGACCACAGGACGCTTGACGCTCGGGATGAAAACCGCATCGTCCGTGTTGACGGATTCGAAGAAATCGCCGCGCTTGTGATATTTATAGACGACCTCTCCGTCCAAGAAGGCGTAGGCGGTATTTCGAATATAGTATTTAATACCAGCATTCGTTCTATATGTATTTCCATCCACCGTTTCTTTTGTGCTCTTTTTTCCGAGGATCATCTGTCGCTTTGCCGGCGCGCTCGGCAGATAATAAGTTGCGCCATTGCTGCGGACGTCATCGTAGGCATCCATCCCCTTGATGCGACTTTTCTTGTCCAGGTTGATGAAATAGTCGATTTGCTTGACCCCGCGCTGCCGCCGGTCCACGGTCTTGGGGTCGCCGCTGCGCCGCGCGAAGGTCTTCTTCCAGGCGATGGTTCCCGGAACAATCAAGATGTGCGGGTGGAGCGTGCTGAGGGCGCAGAGCTGCTGGATGCAGGCGTCGCGCTCGCCCACCGAGATCGTGCGCTCGGTCACCTGCGATGAAACCACTTTTTCGGCATCCTGATGCGCGAGAAAATATTCCGGCGCGACGAAGATGCCGCGGATCTTCTGGTCAACCGGAAAGCTCGCCATGGCGACCTGAACCGCCAGTTCGTCCACCGCGCTCTCCAGGTCATTGATCCGTTGATTGATAGTGGCCGAAGTAAAGGATGGCACTGCGGTCGTAACCGACCAGAGCCCGACAATGAAATCCATGGTTCGCAATCCTTAGATGCCCTGCGGCGTGGCCCCGTCGAGCGAAAGTCCAAGCTTAGCGGAGGTGTGGGCGTTTCGCACAGACCTTGTGCCGATCTATGCCGTGGGCAGATCCATGCCGTGGGCCGATCTTGGCGGTGCTGTCCGGCGCGCACGGAGCCTCACCTGGCAAAGTCTGGAGCATCGAAGGGGCGTCGGCCCGCGTCCTTCCTCTTGGCCGGCATCCTCTTGGCCGGCATCGCCCGTCGGGTGCGGGCGCCGGTGTGCCGGCGCGGCGTTTCCCGGAACAATCTGGACATGACCGTTCCGCTCATCCTTGGATGGCGGTGGAACCATCCCCACGGAAGAGAGCAACAGGGGCCCGAAGGTGGTTCCATGCTGCCCCGGCATATTCTGGGTCTCGGGCGGCGTCGGCGATGCCGTAGCGGCATCTCTGACCATCGCCAGAAGGTCTTTGTCGGTGCCTCCGAGCGCTGACAGGATGTCCCGAGGGTTAAACACGCCTCGAGAGCGTGGGGCAGGCTGGGAGGTCCATGATGAAGGTGCTGATCCGTGGATTAATTCTGTCGGCGGCCATGGCGCTCGCCTCACCCTCAGGGCATGCGGCCGATGTCTATCCCAGCCGCGCCATCAAGATGGTGGTACCGTTTGCCTCCGGCGGGCCGGCGGACGCCATTGCCCGCACCCTGGCGGACAAGCTGGGCGGGATCCTCAAGCAGCCGGTCATCGTCGACAACCGCCCCGGTGCCGGCGGCGTGACGGGCATGAAGACGGTGGCGAAGTCGCCGGCCGACGGCTACACCTTCGGCATCGGATCGGCGGGCGCGCTGGCCATCAGCGTCTCCCTCCAGCCGGATCCCACCTATGATCCGCGCACCGACCTGCTGGCGCTGACCCTTGCGGCCAGCGTGCCCGAGCTGTTCGTGGTCAATCCCAATGTGCCGGCCAAGACCCTGGCCGAGTTCATCGCTTTGGCCAAGGCCAAGCCCGGCTCGCTGACGGTGGCCTCGTCCGGGGCCGGCAGCATGCCGCATCTGGCGGCCGAACTGTTGCAGCAATATGCCGGCATCCAGCTGGTGCATGTGCCCTATCGCGGCGCGGCCCCGGCCGTGACCGACCTGCTGGGCGGCCAAGTGGATGCCATGTTCATGGACATCGCCGTTCTGCTGCCCCACGTTCAGGCTGGACGCATGCGGGCGCTGGCCATCGGCAGCCCCGAGCGGTCCGCCATGCTGCCCGATTTGCCCACCACCGCCGAACTGGGCTTTCCCAAGGTGGTGGCGGACAATTGGTACGGCATCGTCGCCCCGCGCAACCTGCCGCAGCCCATCGCCGACAAGCTGCATGCGGCGCTGGTGGAGACCTTGGCCCTCCCCGACGTGAAGGCGAAGCTGGCCCAGCAGGGCGCTGTGGCCAGCAGCACCACGCCCGCCGCCTTTGCGGCCTTCCTCGCGAGCGAAGTGGACAAATGGGCCGAGGTGGTGAAAGCGGCGAACATCAAGCCCGAGTGACCGGGCGCGTGACCGGCCGCGTGGCCGCGCCGTGCGGCCCGGGCCATTGCCACCGGCGCAGGACCTGAAGCAGATCCTGCGCCGCGCCGTCTTAAGCGATCGGCCCGAGGAAGTCGCGCTTGCCCACCGGCACGCCGTTCTGGCGCAGGATGGCGTGGGCGGTGGCCACGTGGAAGAAGAAGTTCGGCAAGGCGAAGCTCAGCAGATAGGCGTCGCCCTTGAGGTCGCCGATATGGTTGAGGGTGATGGTCTTGTCCTCGCTGCCCACGAACAGCACCGGGTCCAGGCTCTCCAGATAGGCGATGGTCTTGGCGATCCGGGCCTGGAGTTCGGGCAGGGTGGTCTCCGTGTCCTCGAATTTCGGCGCCGGGGTGCCGGAGAGGCGTTCGCCGGAGAGTTTCGAGGTATCGCTGGCCCGCTGTACCTGGCCGGCTAGGGACAGCATGTCGGGGGCGAGGCGCGCGCTCGCCAGGATATTGAGATCGAACTTGCGCTCGCCGGCGGAGGCGGCAGCTTTCTCCAGTTCGGCGGAGAGCGCGGTCAGGCCCCGGATGAAGACCGGAACCGAAGCCTGATGCATGGAAAGGGCGGTCATGAATGCTGCCTGTTTCTGGGATGGATCACGTTGAAAGCCCCTTCGCTGGGGACGAAGGCATGCCGTCGGCACCGGGCTTAAGTGATCATCGCAGGGGCGGGCCGCAAGCGCTGCCCGCCGACAGAGTGTCAGCCGGCTAAGGTCTCGATCTCGGAACTGGCTTCCAGCCACTCTTCCTCGATCTTGGCGAGCGTGGCCACCGCCTCGTCGCGCTGCTTGTTCAGGCGGGCGGCGTCATTGGGGAATTTGGCGATCTTGGGGTCGGCCAGGCGCTTGTCGATGGCGGCGATGTCCCGCTCGCACTTGGCCACCTGCGCTTCCAGCTCCTTGGCCCGCTTTTCCAGCGGGGCGAGGGCATTGGCATCGCGCTTGGCGTCGGCCTTGTCCTTGCGGCCCTCGTCGGTCATGCGCTCGGTGCCGGAGCGGCTGAGCACTTCGCGGCGATACTGGTCGAGGTCGCCGTCATAGGGCTTCACCGTGCCGCCGCCCACCATCCACAGCCGCTCGACGCAGGCTTCCAGCAGATGGCGATCATGGGACACCAGGATCACCGCGCCGGGGAAATCATTGATGGCGGTGATCAAAGCGGCGCGGGACTCGATGTCCAGATGGTTGGTGGGCTCGTCGAGGATCAACAGATGCGGGCCGTTGAAGGCGGCCAGCCCCAGCAGCAGCCGGGCCTTCTCGCCACCGGAGAGGGACGAGACCTTGGTGTCCGCCGCCCCGCCGGAGAAACCCATTTCCGCCGCCCGACCGCGCACCCGGGATTCCGGGGCATCGGGCATGAGCTTGCGCACATGCTGGGCCGGGGTATCGCCGGGGATCAGCTCGTCCAATTGGTGCTGGGCGAGATAGGCCACTTCCAGCTTGTCGGCGCGCACCACACTGCCGCTCTGGGCCTGGAGGCGATCCGCCAGCAGCTTGGCAAAGGTGGACTTGCCGTTGCCGTTCGGCCCCAGCAAGGCGATGCGGTCATCCTCGTCCAGGCGCAGGTTGAGGCCCTTGAGGATCGGCTTGCCGGGCACATAGCCCACCGAGACATTGTCGAACACCACGATGGGCGGGGACAGCAGCTTCTCGGGATGGCGGATCGAGATGGATGCCGCCTGCTCGCCCACTTCGGCGGCCAGCGGCTCCATCTTGGCCAAAGCCTTCATGCGCGACTGCGCCTGCTTGGCCTTGGAGGCCTTGGCGCGGAAGCGGGCGACGAACGCTTCCATGTGGGCGCGCTGGCCTTCCTGCTTCTTGCGGGCCTTCTGGTCCAGCAGCAGCCGCTCGCGGCGCTGGCGATCGAACTGGGTGAAGCCGCCGCGATAGAGCGCCAGCTTGCCATTGGTGAAATGCAGGATGTGATCGACCGAGGTATCCAAGAGGTCGCGATCATGGCTGATCAGCACCACGGTGCGCGGATAATTGGCCAGATAATCCTGCAGCCAGAGCGTGCCTTCCAGATCCAGATAGTTGGTGGGCTCGTCCAGCAGCAGCAGGTCCGGCTCGGTGAACAAGAGCGCGGCGAGCGCCACGCGCATGCGCCAGCCGCCGGAGAATTCGGCGCAGGGGCGGGCCTGGGCGGTCTCGTCAAAGCCGAGGCCGGCGAGAATGCGGGCGGCGCGGGCGGGGGCGGAATGGGCCTCAATGTCCACCAGCCGGATTTCGATCTCGGCGATACGGTGCGGATCGGTGGCGGTAAGGCCTTCCTCCAACAGCGCCGCGCGCTCCACGTCGGCGGCCAGCACCCGCTCCAGCAGGCTGTCCGGCCCGGCGGGGGCTTCCTGCGCCACCCGGCCGATGCGGGTGCGGTTGGGCATGCGGATGGTGCCGCTTTCCAGCTCCAGCTCGCCCACCAGCGCCTTGAACAGGGTTGTTTTGCCGGTGCCGTTGCGGCCGACGACGCCCACACGCGCGTTCTCAGGGAGCGCAGCGGAGGCGTGGTCCAGCAACAGACGGCCGGCAAGGCGGAGCGAGATATCGTCGAGCACGATCATGATCGGGCTCTTCTCGCAGGCGCGAGGCCGAAGGGCAAGGGTTTGTGTGCGGTGCGGTCGTTCAGGGCTGCGGGTGCGCGGAGCGCGATGGGAGACGCGCGCCCTGTCCCCGCCGTTTCACCCCCCACCCCAACCCTCCCCCGCAAGGGGGGAGGGGGCGCGTTGCGTGGGAGGGAAAATGGTGGGCGGTACCGTCTTGGGTGCCGTCGCAGTGGAACTGTGCCGCCTCAGGTGCGGGCTCCTCCCCCCTTGCGGGGGAGGGCAGGGAGGGGGGTGAAACGGCTGCAAGCCAAGTGCGCGCCCTTGGCGCTCGGGCGCGCCGGCACCGGGCAGCCTCCTCAGGCGGCGGAGGCGGCCGTGCGCTTGTCCCCCAGCTCCAGCACGCCGCGCACCAGGGCTTCCAGATCCTGGCGCCGGGTACGGTGGTTGGTCAGGCAGGCGCGGATCGCCGTCACCCCGGACAAAGTGGTGGTGGAGGGGGCGGAAAGGCCCAGTTCCTGGAGATCGGCGACGATCTCCTTGTTCAGGGCATTGGTGGCGGCCCGGTCGCCCGGCCCCACATAGCGGAAGCAGACGATGTTGAGACTGGCCGGCGCCAGCAGTTCCAGGCGCGGCGCGCTCTCGCGCACCAATTGCTCCAGATACGCCGCCTGGGCGATGTTCTTGCGCATGATGGCGCCGAGGCCCTCCAGGCCGTGGCTCTTGAACGTGAACCACACCTTCAGCGCCCGGAAGGTGCGCGACAGCTCCGGGCCATAGTCGCAGAACCAGGGCTCGCCCGCCGCCAGCCCGCGCTCGGCGGTGGCCAGATATTCCTTACGGGCGGAGAAGGCGGCGTAATGGGCGCTCTCATTGCGGATCAAGGCGATGCCGGCGTCATAGGGCACCTGGAACCATTTGTGGAAATCGAACGCCACCGAATCCGCCCGCCCCATGGCCTCTGCCCGATGCCGGTGCGCCGGGCTGAACAGCGCGCCGATGCCGAAGGCCGCATCCACATGGAACCACAGACCCTCGCGGGCGCAGATGTCAGCCACGCGGGCCACATCGTCGATGGCGCCGGTATTTACCGTGCCGATGGTGGCCACCGCGCAGAACGGCACCAGCCCCGCCGCCCGGTCGGCGGCGATCATGGCCTCCAGCGCATCGCAATCGATCTCGCGGGCGGCATTCACCGGCACCGGCCGCACCGCGTCCCGGCCGAGGCCCAAGAGGTCGAACGCCTTGGCAAAGCAGCTATGGGCCTCGGTGGAGGCATAGCCCACCAGTCCGGCGGCGGCTTTGGCCACGCCGTCGCGGGCCACGTCGCCGCTGGCGTGGGTGTTGCGGGCCACCGTCAGCGCGATGATGGTGGCCATGGAGGTGCCGGAGGTGAGCAGGCCGCTGGCGGAGGCGGGCAGGCCCACCATCTCCTTGCACCAGTCCACCACCTGATGCTCCAGATCGCTGGCGATATGCCACCGCCCGCCCACATTGGCGTTCATGAAGGCGGCCATCAGTTCGCCCAGCACCCCCTCCGCATTGCCGGCGCCATGCACCCAGCCGAAGAAGCCCGGATGCACATTGCCCACCCCATAAGGCAGCACATGGGCCTTGAAGGCGGCATAGACGTCGGCCACCGGCTGCGGCGCCTGCGGCAGCGGCTCGCGCAAAGCGGCCTGGGCGCTGGCCGGGGGCGGCACCCACACGGGCGCGTCGAGGGCGCCTTGCAGATGGGCGAGGCCATCGTCCACGGCGGTGTGGAAGGCGGCGCGCAGGGCGCTCCAGTCGGCCGGATCGAGGGTGGGTTCGCTCACGGGGCAGGGCTCCTGGCAGCGGAATGCCGAACACGTGGGATCATAGCCCGCGGTGGGCTCAGTGCGTGAAGGGACGCAGCAAGGTGCCGAGCAGGCCGCGGAAGCGCAGCGCGCCCTCCATGGCGATGATGCAGATGCAGCCGTCCCGGGCATCGGCCACCGGCTGGTGCTCCACCTCCGGGTCGGCCTCGCACACATCGCCCGGGCCATAGCGGCCGGACGCATCGGAGAAGGCGCCGGACATCACATAGGTGATCTCCTTGCCGCCATGGCCATGCTCGGGCAAGGCGCGGCCGGGCGCCACCTGCACCAGTCCCACATTGGCATGGGCGACGCCGGGAATGCCGATGCGGCTCCAGCGCACCCCGGGGCCGACCCAGATCCACCGGCCCACGGTGCAATCGGCCAGAGCGCGCGGCAGCGTGACGCCGGCGGGCAGGCGGGCCGCATGGCGCGGCGGCTTGCGACTGGCGGCCGGCCGGGCCGCCGCGCGGGGCGGGGCGTCCAGCAGCGCCAGCGTCCGGTCCAAGGCGTCATCGGAGAGAGCCGTGGGCGGCAGGGTATCGAGCAGCGTGCCGGCGGTGGCCTCGAACAGCGCCAGCCGGGCGCGGGCCTGGGGCGCCGCTTCCAGATGGGCCGCCACCACCAGGCGGGTGGCCGGCTCCAGCGTGCCGGCGGCAAAGCGGGCCAGGGTTTCGTCCTGGGGCAGATGGGTCGCGCTCATCCAAGGTCATCCAGCAGCGTGCGCAGGCGGCTCAAAGCGAGTCGCACCCGCGATTTGGCGGTTCCGAGCGGAATGCCCAGTTCTTCGGCGATCTGGGCGTGGGGCTTGTCCTGAAAGAAGGACAGGCGAACGATATGGGCCTGCTCCTGCGACAGGGCACTGAGCGCCACCCGCACCTTGGCCTCCCGCTCGGCGGTGATCACCAGGGCTTCGCCATTGGGGGCGTCATCCGGGGTCTCGTCCGCATCGGAGGGCAATTGCGCCACCGGGCGGTCGCGCCGCAGGGCGTCGATCTTCAAATTGCGGGCGATGGTGAAGATCCAGGTGGCGGCCCCGGCCTTGGCCGGATCGAAATAGGAGGCCTTGCGCCACACCGAGAGCATGGTCTCCTGCGCCACCTCCTCGGCGGCGGTGGGGGTGAGGCCCGAGCGCATGAGAAAGGTCTTCAGCCGCGGCGCGAAATGCTTGAACAGCGCCGCGAACGCCTCGCGGTCGCCGCGCGCGGCGATGTCCTGGATCATGCGGTTGAACGGGGCGGAATTGGTCGGTGCCGGAGTGGGGGGGGCGGGATTGGCGGGCGCAGGAGGGCGATCGGCATCGGTCATCGGCGACGCCCGCGCTCTGCGCCATCCGGCACTTCTGTTCTGCACCCACACCTACGGAGCGGCGGCATTCACATCCTCGTCTGCGGTCCGCACCGAAACCGTCAGGCGCCTGCCCGCGGTTCAAGCTCAACCAGCGCGATAGAATAGGCGGCGCGCCCGGATTGTCCAAGGCCTGTGCACCGCCGCTGCCCAAGGTCCGGGCAGGGGCCAAATGGCGCGGGAACGGGCATGTCGTCGCTCGCACGGCCGCTCCCGGCCCCGCAGGGGCCAAATGACGCGGCCGCCAAGCCGCATGCGGCGGGCCGCCCCTGGGCTTCGGCTTGCCAAAGACCATCTTGATCGCAACGACATATCTTCCTTGAGCGATCTTACTTGGGCGAGAGCGCCCGCACGGCGATGGCGGCGGCGGCGGCGCGGTTCTCCACCCCGATCTTGGCGTAGATCTGCTCCAGATGCTTGTTCACCGTGCGCGGCGACAGGCCCAGAATTTCGGCAATGTCGCGATTGGGCTTGCCGCGGGCGATCCAGGCCAGCACCTCCGCCTCGCGCTGGGTGACGGCGAGGGCGAGGCGCAGCACGTCCTCATCCTTGATGCGCACCGCATCCGCCACCCGCAGCAGCACCTCCCGCTCGCCGATCTGGCCCACATAAGAGAGCTTCAGCGTCCGCTCGCCCAGCCCATCCGGCACCTCGATGGTCTCGGGCGGGGTGGTGGGGGCGCCATGGGCGCGCGCCAGCCAGGCCCGCACCGCCTCCGGCAGCAGATAGCCCTCGCCGGGCAGCGCCGTGAACAGGCCGCCGATCAGCCGCGTCGCCTGCGGCGTGCTCCACAGCACCCGCCCGTCCAGGCTGGCGGACATGAGGAAGCGGCCGGCATTGTCCAGCGCCACCTGGGCGCTCTGGGTCTGGCGGGCATTGGCCAGATGCACCCGCATGCGGGCGATGATCTCATTGGGCACCACCGGCTTGGTGACATAGTCCACCCCACCCGCATCCAGCCCCTTCACGATATGCTCGGTCTCCGACAGGCCGGTCATGAAGATCACCGGCACATGGGCCAGCGCCTTGTTGGTCTTCAGCCGCCGGCAGGTCTCGAAGCCGTCCATGCCCGGCATCATGGCATCCATGAGGATGACGTCGGGGGTGATCTGCTCCACCAAGGTGAGGGCGTTGGCCCCCTCCACCGCCACCAGCACGGTGACGCCGGCCTCCTCCAGCGCATCGGTGAGGAGGCTGAGGGTTTCGGGACTGTCGTCCACCACCAGGACGATGTCGCGACGTTTGGCGCTATGCATCATCGGTGCGCAGTGCCTCCAGCACGGCCATGTAACGGTTGAGATCGAAGGTGCGCACGATGTCGCTCATTTCTTTGACGAACGGCTCGTGCGCGGGGGATTCCGCCGCAAGGGCCTGCAACTTGGCCTGGATGCCGCGCACATAGCCGATCTGGCCCAGGGCCAGCAGTTCCTCCAGATGGCCGGCGGAGGGCGGGATCACCGGCGCGGCCACCACGGCGGGCGGCTCCGGCGCCTCGCTGTGGAAGGTCCATTCCAGGGCCAGCAGGGCGCGGATCTTCTCCAGCAGCGCGCGCAGATCCACCGGCTTCACGCAGCTGTCGTCATGGGCGTTGGCCTCGGCGGCGCGGGCCTCGTCGCTGCGGCCCATGTCGGCCGCATTGGCGGACACCATGATGATGCGGGCATTGGGGGCGACGCGGGTGCGCAAGGCGGTGGCCACCTCCCAGCCGGTGAGGTGGGGCATGGAGACATCCAGCAGCACCAGGTCCGGATCGGTCTGCGCCGCCATCTCCAGGCAGGCGAGGCCATCGGCGGCGGTGAAGACGATGAAGCCCAGCGGCCGCAGCACCTCGCACATGAGGTCGCGATGGGCATCGTCATCATCCGCCACCAGCACTGTGCGGGCCTGCCCCGCATAGCCGGCGATGCGCCGTTCCGGCGGCGCGGCCTCGTCGCGGCCCTGCACTTGCGACAGCAGCAGCCGCACCTTGAAGACGCTGCCCTGGTCCAACTCGCTCTTGAGGGTGATTTCCCCGCCCATGATCTCGGTGAGCAATTTCGTGATGGTGAGCCCCAGGCCAATGCCGATGGCATTGAACGCCCCGCCGCGCGCGCCGCGCTCGAACGGCTCGAAGATGCGCTCGCGCTCTTCGGGGGCGATGCCGATGCCGGTGTCCTCGATCTCGAATTCCGCCACCTGGTTGCGATAGGACACCCGCAGCGCCACATGGCCGGTGGCGGTGAACTTGATGGCGTTGGACAACAGATTGATGAGGATCTGCCGCAGCCGCTTCTCATCCGTATGCACCACCGCCGGCAGCCGTTCGGACCGGGAATGCAGGAACGCCACGCCCCGCGCCTTGGCCTGGAGGCGGAACATGTCGACGATCTGGTCCAGCAGCTCGCGGATCCGCACCTCGTCACGATAAAGATGCAGCCGCCCGGCCTCGATCTTGGAGATGTCCAGGAGGCCATCGATCAGCCCCGACAGATGCTCGGACGAGCGCCGCACCACGCGGATGGCATCGCGGCGATGGGCGGGAATGGAGGTGTCGCGCTCCAGCAATTGGGCATAGCCGAGGATGGCGTTGAGCGGCGTGCGCAACTCATGGCTGATGCCCACCACATAGCGGCTCTTGGCGAGGTTCGCCGCCTCCGCCACTTCCTTGGCCTTCTGCAATTTGGCGTCGGTGCGCTTGTGGGCCTCGATCTCGCGCATGAGCAAGGTGGTCTGGCGCTGGCTTTCCTCCTGCGCCACCCGGCGGCTGTCCTGCGCCAGCACGAACAGCCAGGCCACCACGCCGGCGATGATCATCAAGATGAAGTAGAGCGTCCACAGCGTGGTGCGGATGGCCGCCCCCTGGGCGGGGGATTCCAGGCGGGCATGGAAATAGATGATCGCCAACAGGCCGCCGATCACCAAGGCGAGGATGGCCTGGATCGCCAGATAATGCCCCACCCGCGAATTCAGCTTGGCCACCGCCCAGGCCGGCAGCGCGGCGCCCAGCACGGCCAAGATCTGGTCGCCGGCGCGGGCGTCCACCTTGCAGCGGTCGTGGCAGCGGGCATCCAGCGTGCAGCACAAGGAGCAGATCGGCCCGGCATAGACCGGGCAGTTGGCCATGTCTTCGTGCTCGAACTTGTGCTCGCAGATGCAGCAGCGCACCATGCCCTGGCGCCACTGGGTCTTGGGCGTGCGGGCGATATAATAGCGGCCCTTGGTGGCGTAAGCGATGGCCGGGGCGGCGAGGAACGACACGCCCAGCGCCACGAACGGCGCGAACGCCTGGGGGAGTGGCCCGAACATCCCCGTATAGGCCAGCACCGCCACGCTGCCCCCGGCCAGTACCGCGCCGATCCCCACCGGGTTGATGTCATAGAGATGGGCGCGCTTGAACTCGATGGTGGGCGGGGACAGGCCGAGCGGCTTGTTGACCACCAGATCCGCCACCAGCGCCGCCACCCAGGCGATGGCGACGATGGCATAGAGGCCCAAAATCTCGTCCAGCACCCGATAGATGCCCAGCTCCATCAGCATCAAGGCGATGGTGACGTTGAACACCAGCCACACCACCCGGCCGGGATGGGAATGGGTGAGGCGGGAGAAGAAGTTCGACCAGGCGATGGACCCCGCATAGGCGTTGGTCACATTGATCTTCAGCTGCGAGACGATGACGAACACGCCCATCAGCCCCAGCGCCACCTGATGGGAGGGGATCATGGCGCCGAACGCCACCAGATACATCTGGGTGGGCTCGGCCGCCTTATCCAGCGGCACCCCGCTCTGCAGCGCCAGATAGGCCAGGAACGAGCCGAACAGCATCTTCAGCGCGCCGGGAATAATCCAGCCGGGGCCGGCGGCCAGCAGAGAGATCCACCATTTGGCGGTGCCGCCGTCACGGGAGCCGGGCTGGCGACGGGGCAGGAAGCGCAGGAAATCCACCTGCTCGCCGATCTGCGCCACCAAAGCGAACACCACCGTGGAGGCGCCGCCGAAGGCCAGGAGATCGAAGCTGCCGTCCTTGGGGCCGGACAGGCCGGTAAAGGCGGTCCACTGGGCGATGTCGTCGCCGCGGAAGGCCACCAGCCAGACCACGGGGATGATGTGCAGCACCAGCCATAAAGGCTGGGTCCAGGTCTGGAACCGGCTGATGAAGGTGATGCCGTGGGTGACCAGAGGGATCACCACCACCGCGCTCAGCACATAGCCCACCGACAAGGGGATGCCGAAGCACATCTCCAGCGCCAGGGCCAGGATCGCCGCCTCGATGGCGAAGAAGATGAAGGTAAATGAGGCATAGATCAGCGAGGTGACGGTGGAGCCGATATAGCCGAAGCCGGCGCCGCGGGTGAGCAGATCGATGTCCACGCCAAACTTGGCCGCATAGAAGCTGATGGGCAGGCCGACGGCGAAGATGATGGCGCTGACCACGATGATGGCGGCGGCCGCATTGGTGAAGCCATAGCTGAGCGTGATCGCCCCGCCGATGGCCTCCAGGGCCAGGAAGGAAATGGCGCCCAGCGCGGTGTTGGCGACCCGGAAGGCCGACCAGCGGCGCGCGCTCTTGGCGGTGAAGCGCAGCGCATAGTCTTCCAGCGTCTCATTGACGACCCACTGGTTGTACTGGCGTCGCACGCGCACGATCCGCTGTTCCGCCGGCATGGTGGTGTGCCCCGTCCCCGATCCGGTCGAAGGAACCTCCTGTCGCATCGCCCCCCTGCACGCTGGTTCTTATTCTGGTAATCGTTCCTGTGGCGTCTGCAATTTTTACGTGCATCGCCGGTCCTGCCGAGCGTTGCCGAGATCATCGGCTTGGCCCGCGCGTTTGTCATCCCCGTGCCGCGCCGGGCGCGCCCAATAACGCGGCATGTCCTGCCTATAGAAGACGCGCTTTACCTTCCCGCGCGCGCACGAAGCCTCGCCTAAGGCGGACTTCCCTCGTTAACACCCATCTTAGGGCATGTTGCGATGCCGCATATACGTCAATCGACGTATTGCTGCACCGCCCCCGTCCCGTGAAGCATAAGCCCCATCGCAGGTTCGATCGTGAATCTGCCAACGCCACGTAACATTCGTGGAGGGGGATGGGCATGTCTTCCAGTGACGACCGTCAAGACAAGATGAGCGCCACGCGGCGCGGCGTATTGAAGGGGATGGCGGCGCTGCCCATTGCTGCGGCTGTTCCTGCCGCGAGCCTGTTTTCTCACAGCGCGCTGGCGCAAACACCTGCCACGTCGGCAGTCAATACAACGGGCCTGGCGGTAACCGACACCGAAGTTACGGTGGGCATCCTGCACTCGGTCACCGGCACCATGGCCATTTCCGAGACCGGCTCGGTGCAGGCGGAGAAGCTGGCCATCGACCAGATCAATGCCGCCGGCGGCATCCTCGGCCGCAAGATCAAATACATTCAGGAGGACGGCGCCTCCGACTGGCCGACCTTCGCCGAGAAGGCCAAGAAGCTCTTGGTGCAGGACAAATGCGCCTCGGTGTTCGGCTGCTGGACCTCCGCCTCGCGCAAGGCGGTGCTGCCGGTGTTCGAGCAGTATAACGGCATGCTCTATTACCCCACCTTCTATGAAGGCCTGGAGCAGTCCAAGAACGTGATCTACACCGGCCAGGAAGCGACCCAGCAGATCATCGCCGGGCTGAACTGGGTGGTGAAGGAGCGCGGCGCGCAGACCTTCTATCTGCTCGGCTCGGACTATATCTGGCCGCGCACCTCCAACAAGATCGCCCGCAAGCACATCGAGAATTTCCTGAAATTGAAGGTGGTGGGCGAGGAATATTTCCCCCTGGGCCACACCCAGTTCAATTCGGCCATCAACAAGATCAAGCTCACCAAGCCGGACGTGATCTATGCCATCATCGTCGGCGGCTCGAACGTCGCCTTCTACAAGCAGCTCAAGGCGGCGGGCATCGATCTGTCCAAGCAGACCCTGCTCACCATCTCGGTGACCGAGGACGAGATCCAGGGCATCGGCGGCGAGAATATCGCCAACGCCTTTGCCTGCATGAAATATTTCCAATCGCTGGACAATCCCAACAACAAGGCCTTCGTCGCCGCCTTCAAGAAGACCTATGGCGACAAGATCGTGATCGGCGACGTGACGCAGGCGGCGTATCTGGGGCCGTGGCTGTGGAAACTCACGGTGGAGAAGGCCGGCTCGTTCGACGTGGACAAGATCGCCGCCGCCTCGCCGGGGGTGGCGTTCGACAAGGCGCCGGAGGGCTATGTGCGCATCCACGAGAACCACCATCTGTGGAGCAAGACCCGCGTCGGCAAGGCCCGTCTGGACGGCCAATATGACGTGGTGTTCGAGACCTCCGAACTGGTGGAGCCCGATCCTTTCCCCAAGGGCTATCAGTGAGCAGGCGCTCATAAAGCGGGACGCGCTCATAGGGCGCGGCGTAAAGCCCTCTCCCGCTTGCGGGGGAGGGTTGGGTGGGGGCCGCCGCAGGCGGAAACCCGCCCGCTTTGCTAGCTCCTTACGGCGACGGCGAAACGGCTGCCGCTCCCGGTCGAGCGCCGATCCGCATCCGTGCCCGCCGCGCTCCGCGCGGCCCCCACCCTATCCCTCCCCCGCAAGCGGGAGAGGGGACCTGTCGCGTGGCGGGAAGGGCCGCCTCAGCACGACGGCCGCGCTGAAAGCCGCTTCCTCCCACACGTTCGCCGCCCGTCCGCCGACCATCCGACCCGAACGCCGAGGAACCTGCACATGTTCATGGGATATACGCTGGGCGAACTGGGCTCCATCTTCGCCATGCAGGCGTTCGCGGGGCTGATCCTGTTCTCCGTCTTCGTGCTGATGTCGCTCGGCCTGGCCATCATCTTCGGCCAGATGGGCGTGATCAACATGGCCCATGGCGAGTTCATGATCCTCGGCGCCTATATGACCTATCTCACCTCGCAGCTGTTCCAGGCCTATCTGCCGGGGCTGAACGGCATCTACTTTTTCGTCGCCATGGCGGTGGCGTTCGTGGTCTCCGGCGCCTTGGGCATGCTGGTGGAGTGGAGCATGATCCGCTTCCTCTACAAGCGCCCGCTGGACACGCTGCTCGCCACCTGGGGCCTCTCGCTCATCATGCAGCAGGCGTTCCGCTCCATCTTCGGCGCCCGCGAGGTGGGGGTGGAACTCCCCGACTGGATGATGGGCTCGCTGCCCGTCACCAGCAGCATCGATGTGCAGATCAACGGCCTGTTCGTCATGGGCCTGACCACGCTGATCGCCGGCGCGGTCTATCTCTTGATGTTCCGCTCCCGCTGGGGCCTGCAGGTGCGCGCCGTGGTGCAGAACCGCACCATGGCCGGGGCCATCGGCATCAGTACCGAGCGCATCGATCGCTACACCTTTGGCCTGGGCTGCGGCATCGCCGGCGTGGCCGGGTCGGCTTTCACCATGATCGGCTCCACCGGGCCCACCGCCGGCCAGCTCTATATCGTCGATACCTTCCTGGTGGTGGTGTTCGGCGGGGCGACCTCGCTGGCCGGCACCATCGCCTCGGCCTTCACCATCTCCCAGGCGCAGTCGACCATGGAGTTCTTCATGTCCGGCTCCATGGCCAAGGTGCTCACCTTGCTGGTGGTGGTCGGCATCCTGATGCTGCGGCCCGAAGGCCTGTTCGTCCTCAAGGTTCGGCGCTGAGGAGCCCCGCATGTCCAAATCCTTTTCGCCCCCGTCGCTCGCCCCCAAGGCCTTCACCCGCTCCAAGGATCTCATCGGCGTGCTCCTGCTCGCCGTGCTGCTGGCGGTGGTGCTGCCGCTGATCCTGGATCCGTTCCGGCTCAACATGGTGGGCAAATATCTCACCTATGCCTTCGTCGCCGTCGGCCTGGTGCTGTGCTGGGGCAATGCGGGCATTCTCTCGCTGGGTCAGGGGGTGTTCTTCGGCCTCGGCGGCTATTGCATGGCCATGTATCTGAAGCTCCAGGCCTCCACGCCGGAGGCCACCAAGATCCAGTCCACGCCGGGCATTCCCGATTTCATGGACTGGAACCAGATCACCCAATTGCCCTTCTTCTGGGTGCCGTTCAAATCGCTCGGCTTCTCGATCATCGCGGTGATGGCGGTGCCGGCGGTATTTGCCCTGGTGCTGGCCTATGCCTTGTTCAAGCGCCGGGTGGGCGGGGTGTATTTCGCCATCATCACCCAGGCGCTGGCGGCGATCATGAGCATCCTGATCATCGGCCAGCAGGGCTATACCGGCGGGGTCAACGGCATCACCGATTTGCGCACCCTGCAGGGCTGGGACATCCGCACCGACAACGCCAAGTTCATCCTCTATTTCGTCAATGTGGCGCTCCTCGTCGGCTCCATCCTGCTGTGCCAGTTCATCAATCGCTCAAAACTGGGGCGCATATTGGTCGCCATGCGCGACAAGGAGGACCGGGTGCGGTTCTCCGGCTATGACGTGGCCTCGTTCAAGATCTTCGTGTTCTGCTTTGCCGCAGCTTTGGCCGGCGTGGGCGGGGCCATGTTCACCTTGCAGGTGGGCTTCATGTCGCCCTCGTTCGTGGGCATCACCCCCTCCATCGAAATGGTGATCTACACCGCGGTGGGCGGGCGGCTGTCGCTGCTGGGGGCGGTCTACGGCACGCTCTTGGTGAACTGGGCCAAGACCTCCTTCTCCGAGAGCTTCCCGGAGCTGTGGCTGTTCGGCCTCGGGGGCCTGTTCATCGCCGTGGTGCTGCTGTTCCCCAATGGCCTGGCCGGTCTCTACCGCTCCTATGTGGAACCGCGCCTCGGCGCCCTGTTCTCTCGCAAGCCGCCGCAAGCCGCCACCACCGCTCCCGCCCCTGCCGAGTGAGGAGGACGCCATGAACCCACCCGTGATTTCCGACCAGATGGCGCCCGACTTCCTGCTGGCGGTGGAGGGGCTTTCCGTCTCCTTCGACGGCTTCAAGGCGGTGGACGATTTGTCCTTCTATGTGGATGAGAATGAGATCCGCGTCATCATCGGCCCCAATGGCGCCGGCAAGACCACGGTGCTGGATCTGATCTGCGGCCGCACCAAGGCCACCGCCGGCTCGGTGAAGTTCAAGAACACCGAACTCACCAAGATGAAGGAATATGAGATCGTCCGCGCCGGGGTGGGGCGCAAGTTCCAGAACCCGTCGATTTATGACGATCTCACCGTGTTCGAGAATCTGGAGATTTCCTATCCCAAGGGGCGCGGCGTGCTGGGCGCGCTGGCGTTCAAGCGCGACGGGGCGGTGAAGGACCGGGTGCAGCATGTGGCCGAGACCATCTTCCTGGCCGATCTGCTGAACCAGCGGGCGGAATATCTCAGCCATGGCCAAAAGCAGTGGCTGGAGATCGGCATGCTGCTGATCCAGGACCCGGAACTGCTCATGTTGGACGAGCCGGTGGCGGGCATGAGCGTGGCCGAGCGCAAGAAGACCGCTGAGCTGTTGAACACCATCATCAAGGACCGCTCGGTGATCGTGATCGAGCACGACATGAAGTTCGTCGAGGACATCGCCCACAAGGTCACCGTCCTGCACCAGGGCAAGATCCTGTCGGAAGGCTCCATGGCCAAGGTCCAGGCGGACCCCAAGGTCATCGAAGTCTATCTCGGCCACTGAGAGGCGCATCATGCTCAACGTCGAGAACCTCGTTGTCTCCTATGGCCAGAGCGAAGCGCTGCATGGTCTGAACTTCGCCGTCGCACCCAATGAGATCGTGGCCATCATGGGCCGCAACGGCATGGGCAAGACCACGCTGATGAAGTCGCTCATGGGGGTGGTGCCCACCCGCTCCGGCAAGGTCTCGCTGGGCGGCGGCGACATCACCCATCTGAAGAGCTTCCAGCGGGTGGCCAAGGGTATCGCCTATGTGCCGCAGGGGCGGATGATCTTCTCCACCATGTCGGTGCAGGAGAATATCGAGACCGGCCTGGTCGCCCATGGCGACAGCAAGGTGCCGCCCGATATCTATGAACTGTTTCCGGTGCTGCTGGAGATGAAGGGGCGGCGCGGCGGCAATCTGTCCGGCGGCCAGCAGCAGCAACTGGCCATCGCCCGCGCGCTCGCCACCCGGCCCAAGGTGCTGCTGCTGGATGAGCCCACCGAGGGCATCCAGCCCTCCATCATCCGCGACATGGCCCGCACCCTGAAGCGCATCCGTGATGAGCGCGGCCTGTCCATCGTGGTGTCGGAGCAGGTGCTGTCCTTCGCCCTCGACATCGCCGACCGGGTGCTGGTGCTGGAGAATGGCGAGATCGTTCACGAGGACCTGCGCGCCGATATCGACGAGGCCAAGGTCGCCAAATTCCTGTCCGTCTGAGCCGCCGCGCGCCGGCACGTCAAGCCCGCGCGGCGCTTGAGCGTTTCAAGGTGCGGATGCGTCAGCATCCCTGCACCTGGTCGAAGTGGTCCCAAGGAGAACGGAGCCGTCCATGACTGAAACCCTGATCAAGGTGGATCTCAACCAGTCCGCCTACGACAACGACATGGTGCACAATCGCTGGCACCCGGACATTCCCATGGTGGCCTGGGTGAAGCCGGGCGACGATTTTATCGTCGAGACCTATGACTGGACCGGCGGCTTCATCAAGAATAACGACAGCGCCGACGACGTGCGCGACATCGATCTGTCCATCGTGCATTTCCTCTCCGGCCCCATCGGGGTGAAGGGGGCCGAGCCCGGCGATCTGCTGGTTGTTGATCTGCTGGATATCGGCGCCATGCCGAGCAGCCAGTGGGGCTTCAACGGCTTCTTCTCCAAGAACAATGGCGGCGGGTTCCTCACCGATCATTTCCCCCAGGCGCAGAAGTCGATCTGGGATTTCAAGGGCATGTTCACCTCGTCGCGGCATATTCCGGGGGTGAATTTCGCCGGCCTGATCCATCCCGGCCTGATCGGCTGCCTGCCCGATCCCAAGATGCTGGAGACCTGGAACACCCGCGAGGCGGCACTGATCGCCACCAATCCCACCCGC
The DNA here is from genome assembly GCF_943371865.1 of Azorhizobium sp. AG788. Classification (GTDB taxonomy): domain Bacteria; phylum Pseudomonadota; class Alphaproteobacteria; order Rhizobiales; family Xanthobacteraceae; genus Azorhizobium. The sequence goes on from NZ_CALRWL010000032.1 coordinate 50,676, forward strand.
GTGCCGGGCCTCGCCAATCCCCCGTTCGGCCCCACCGCCCATATGGGCCGGCTGACGGGCGCGGCCAAGGACAAGGCGGCGGCGGAAGGCGCGCGCACCGTGCCGCCGCGCGAGCATGGCGGCAATTGCGACATCAAGGATCTGTCGCGCGGCTCGAAGATCTATTTCCCGGTCTATGTGGACGGCGGCGGCCTCTCCATGGGCGATCTGCATTTCTCCCAGGGCGATGGCGAGATCACCTTCTGCGGCGCCATCGAAATGGCCGGCTGGGTGCATCTGAAGGTGGAGGTGCTCAAGGGCGGCATGGCCAAGTACGGGATCAAGAATCCCATCTTCAAGCCCTCGCCCATCACCCCGCACTATAATGACTACATCATCTTCGAGGGCATCTCGGTGGATGAAGCCGGCGAGCAGCATTATCTCGATGTGCACATCGCCTATCGCCAGGCCTGCCTCAACGCCATCGAATATCTGAAGAAGTTCGGCTATTCCGGCGCCCAGGCCTATTCCATCCTCGGCACCGCGCCGGTGCAGGGGCACATTTCCGGCGTGGTGGACGTGCCCAACGCCTGCGCCACCTTGTGGCTCCCCACGCAGATCTTCGACTTCGACATCAATCCCACCGCCGCGGGACCCACCAAGTTCATCGACGGCTCCATCGACATGCCGCTGTCGCCGGATCTGTAGCGCACGCGAACGCCATGGCCGGGGATGACCGCCCGGCCATGGTTCAAGCCAAACGGCCCAGGTCCGGGGAGGACAATGCGATGCCGGTCTATGATTATATGTGCGAGAGCTGCGGGCCATTCACGCAGATCCATCCCATGAGCGCCTGCTCGGATGCGCAGCCGTGTCCCGACTGCGCCACCGCCTCGCCCCGCGCCTATCTCACCGCGCCCTATTTCGCCGGCATGGACGCGGGCCGCCGCACGGCGATCGCCACCAATGAGCGCAGCGCCCATGCGCCCATGACCAACGGCCAATTCGCCGCCAAGAGCGAACGGACCCGAAGCGAGGCAGCCAAGAAACACGGCGCCGGCTGCGGCTGCTGCGGCGGCCAGATGAAAAGCCGCACCAAGACGGCGGCCAGCGGCGCCAAGAGCTTCCCGTCCGCCCGGCCGTGGATGATCAGCCACTAGGCCGCCGGGCGGGAAGCGGAACCGGAGCGTCCGGGAGGGGTTAGGTGGGAGCGCCCGTCGGCGCAGCCCGTTCGCGCGGGTTGGTTCCTGCCCGGTGCGTTCCTTCATGACCCATCCCGTTCCGCAGACCGCGTCCGTCCTTGCCCGCGCCCATGTGATGCCGTTCGGCGCCATGCTGGTGCGGGGCGGCGTGCATTTCCGGTTCTGGGCGCCGGGGGTGGAGGCGGTGGGCCTCAATCTGCTGGACGGGCCGCTGCTGCCCATGACCCGCGAGCATGGCGGCTGGCACCATCTGGTCACCGACCAGGCGCGGCCGGGCGCGCGCTATATGTTCCGCCTGCCCGATGGGCTCGACGTGCCCGATCCCGCCTCCCGCTTTCAGCCTGAGGATGTCCACGGCCCCAGCGAGGTGATCGATCCCGCCGCTTATCCCTGGCGGGATGGCACCTGGCGCGGGCGCCCGTGGCACGAGGCGGTGATCTATGAACTGCATGTGGGCACGTTCACGCCGCAGGGCACGTTCGCGGCGGCGGCGGAGAAACTCGATCATCTGGCGGATCTCGGCATCACCGCCATCGAGATCATGCCGGTGGCGGATTTTCCCGGCGCCCGCAACTGGGGCTATGACGGCGCCCTGCTGTTCGCGGGCGATGCCGCCTATGGCCGGCCCGAGGACTTCAAGGCCCTGGTGGAAGCGGCCCATGCCCGCGGCATGATGGTGCTGCTGGATGTGGTCTATAACCACTTCGGGCCCGACGGGAATTATCTCAACACCTATGCGCCCACCTTCTTCACCGATCGCCACCACACCCCCTGGGGGGCGGCGATCAATTTTGACGGCCATGACTCGGCCCCGGTGCGCGATTTCATCATCCACAATGCGCTCTATTGGCTGGAGGAGTTTCACCTCGACGGCCTGCGGCTGGACGCGGTGCACGCCATTCGCGACGACAGCCAGGAGCATCTTCTGGCGGAACTGGCCCGCCGCGCGCGGGCGTCGTGCCCGGAGCGGCCGATCCATCTGATCCTGGAAAACGAGGAGAATGACACCGCCCGCCTCGCCCCCGGCGATGACCGCAGCTTCACCGCCCAATGGAATGACGATGCCCACCATGTGCTCCACACCGCTCTGACCGGCGAGCACGAGGGCTATTATGCCGATTATGCCGGCGACATGGACAAGCAGGCGCTGGCGCTGGCCGAGGGGTTCGCCTTCCAGGGCGAGGAGATGGCCTTCCGCGGCTCTGCCCGCGGCGCGCCCAGCGTGCATCTGCCGCCCACGGCGTTCGTGGCCTTTCTCCAGAACCACGACCAGATCGGCAACCGGGCCTTCGGCGAACGCATCGCGGCGCTGGCGCCCGCGCCGGCGGTGCGGGCGGCGGCGGCCACCTATCTGCTGTGCCCGCAGATTCCCATGCTGTTCATGGGCGAGGAATGGGCCGCATCCACGCCATTCCTGTTCTTCTGCGACTTTGCCGGCGAACTGGCGGAGGCGGTGGCCAACGGGCGACGCGCCGAATTCAAGCACTTTGCGGCGTTCCAGGATCCCGCGAAGCGCGACCGCATCCCCGATCCCTCCGCCCTGGCCACATTCCGCGCCAGCACGCTGGATTGGGCCGAAGTCCAGCAGGCCGGCCACCGCGAGGTGCGGGACTGGTATCGGCGCATCCTGGCCGTCCGGCGCGAGAGGGTGGTGCCGCTGCTGCCGGGCATTGCCGCCGGCGGCACCTGGCGGGTGGTGGGCGGCGCGGGCATCGAGGTGCAGTGGGCGGCGGCGGATGGTTTGGCGCTGGAACTGCGGGCCAATCTGTCGGGCGAGAGCGTGAGCGGGTTTACGGTGCCGCGCGCGCATCTGCTGTGGAGCGAGGGCTGGTGGGACGGTGCCCGGAGCGGGCCGTGGTCGGTGCTGTGGTCGCTGGGCGATACAGCATAGTCCACATGGGTGCGGTGCACGGGTGATGTGTGGGGTGCAAGGCGCGGAACATGCAATGCCTGATTGTTTTCAAAATGGAATGAATGGTATCTATTGCATGCCAGAACGGAGCGATTTTGCATCCGTCCGCAACGGGGCTTGTGTAGGCTGACGGAGGCAAATCCCTAAAAGGGGAAATCCCTCAAAAGGGGAAATCCCTAAAGGGGAATGGGGCGGGTCATGGGCGTGGCGCGATCGCTGGACGGAGTGCAGCGGCGGCGACATCTCGGGCGCGCAGGGGCGGGATGGATCTGCGGAGATGATAAAACTCCTCGGCACGTTTTGCGTGCTGTGGCTGGTTGCATTCCCGGTGCGCCAGACGCAGGCCGAGGGCGTGCAGAGGCCACTGACGATCACGGTGGTGACCGGGGCCGGGCAGTTACTGTTTGAGCGGGCCCTCGATTTGGCCGCGCTCGATGCCTTGCCTCAGGCGAGAATTCTCACCCATACCCCCTGGACCCACGGCATGCAGGCTTTCACCGGCCCATCCCTGTCCACTTTGGCCGCTCTGGGCGGCAGGGCGGTGAAAGAGGTGCGCATCACCTCCCTGGGGGATTGGTCTGCGACCATCCCGGCGTCAGACTGGCAGGGGCAGGGCGTCATACTCGCGTCACGGCTGAACGGAGACACCATGCGGGTACGCGACAAGGGACCCTATTGGATCATGTACCCGATCGACGGTAGGCGTGATCTTGATACGCAGATGTATCAAGCCCGAATGGTCTGGCAGGTCAAAGCACTTGAATTCGTTGTTCAATAATAAGCCCCGGGCCTGGACGCGGCTGATGCCCGCAGCGCTCATCGTGACCACGCTCGGGCTGTTTCTGGCCACCGGGATGCTTTACGTGTCGCAGACGCAGCATCGGGCGTTGCTCTCGGCGACCGTGCGCTCGTCCGGCTGGGTCGCCTACCAGGCGCAACTGGAATATGTGAAGACCCAAGGCCAATTCGAGGTCGCGCTGCTGCGCCCCTCGCGGCGCGCGCTGGACGAATTGCAATTCCGCCTGGAACTGCTGCGCTCGCGCCTGCCGCTGCTCTATGATTCCGACGAGGGCCGCTTGCTCCAGGAGGTCATCGCGCAGAAGGACGCGGTGCAGCGCTACGAGGTGGTGCTGGACACGCTCATTGATTCCTTGCCCGAACTGGCGCCCAATTCCGAGGCCGCACTGCCCGCGTTGCGCAAGGGCTATTATGAGATCGAACCTCTGGGGCGGTTGCTACAACGGGTGTTGATGCAATCCATCGCCTATAATGAGGAGATCTTCCGCCGCGAGCGCGAGGTCGCAGCCAGTCCGGCCATCGTGCCGTTCGCGCTGCTGTTCGTCTCCGGCACCTGCCTGGTGGTGATCCTGTTCCTGGACGGGCGGCGCGACCGCCAGCGCCTGGCGGAAACCATGGCCGCCCAGGCGGCGGTGACGGCGGTGCAGGAGAATTTGCGCGCCATCATCGAGGCCATGCCCATCGGCACCATCATCGTCGATCCCGATGGGGATGTGGTGCGCTTCATCAATCCCAGCGCCGCGGCCCTGGTGGACCCCTCTCCGGACCATCCCGAATGGAAGCGCCTGGTGCGCGCCGCGTTCGAGGCGGCGGTGGATGAGAATGGCCGGCGATCCGGCTCGCTCTCCATGGCGTTCGCCAAGCCGCAGGGCGACATCATTTCCCTGCGCGGCGCGGTGTGCGGCGTGATCTGGGAGGGCCGACCGCAACTCCTGATCCTGCTCACCGACACCAGCCGCATCCGCAACGCCGAACTCCAGCTCATGCAGGCGGCCAAGCTCGCGACCCTGGGTGAAATGGCCACCGCCATCGCCCACGAGCTGAACCAGCCGTTGGCGGTGATCAAGATGGCGGTGTCCAATGCCCGCCGGCTGGTGCTGAGCGAGGCGGATCCGGAAGCCATCACCTCCAAGCTGGAGCGCATCAGCGCCCAGGTGGACCGGGCCAAGCGCATCACCGACCAGGTGCGCCGCTACGCCCGCATGCCCTCCGACCAAACCGGCAGTTTCTCCTGCCGCCACGCGGTGGAACTGGCGGCCGGCTTCATCGCCGAACAATATCGCGCCGCGGGCATCCGCATTTCGCTCGAACAGGAAGTCTCCCCCGAACTGATGCTGGCGGGCGACCAGACCATGTTCGAGCAGGTGATCGTGAACCTTCTGGTCAATGCCCGCGATGCCTATGACACCGTACAGCGCGACACCCGCCAGGCGGTGGTCGCGGTGCGCACCCAATTGCGGGGTGCGGATCTGTTGATTGAAGTTGAGGATGATGCCGGCGGCATCCGGGAGGATATTATCGGCCAGATTTTTGATCCATTCTGCACCACCAAGTCCGCCGACAAGGGCACCGGGCTCGGCCTGTCCATGGCCCGCAACGTGGTGCGGGACATGAACGGCACCATCGTCGCGTCCAACATCAAGGGCGGCGCCCGCTTCACCATCACCATCCCCGTGGATCGCGGCCTGTCGCAGGACGTCGCATGATGGCGACGCGGTCCATTCTGATCTGTGACGACGAGGCGGAACTGGCGGAAGAATTGGGAGAGTTTTTTGTCTCCTGCGGCTGGGAGGTCCGGGTCTGCATCTCGGCTCCGGCAGCCCTTGCCGCCCTCTACAACGGTTTTGCCCCCAGTTGCCTGCTGACCGATCTGCGCATTGCCGATCACGACGGGGCAGAACTTGTGGCCCATACCCGGGGGCTGCCAAAGCATTTGCAGCCGCAGGTTGTTGCGATTATCACTGGGCATGTGGTGAGCGAAACCGCTGCTGCCGAATTCAATGCGGATTTCTTGTTCGTGAAGCCCATCGATCCGGTGATTGTCATGGATGGCATCGAAAAGCTTCTTTCCGGCGCGACGGATCCCGCATCATCGGGCGCCTTCAGGGGGTGATATGGCGCGGGCCCGGGGCATTCTCGTGCTGGATGACGAACCGGAATTGCGCGAGGACATCGCCCAATTTCTCCTGGATGCGGGGTTTTTCGTCGATACGGCCGGCAATGCGGGCGAATTGTCCGATGCGCAGCTGACGACCTTCGACGTCGTTCTCCTGGATATTGCCATGCCGGGCCTCGATGGCCTGGACGTGGTGCGGCGGTTCAGCCTGATGCCCCAGCCCCCGCGCCTGCTGCTGATCAGCGGCCGCGGCGAAGACATGCTCCAGACCGTCGCCGATGTGGCCCGCCGGGGGCAGGTGGATGTGGTCGGCGTGCTCCAGAAGCCGTTCGACCCGCAGGATCTGCTGGACTTGCTGCGCCGCCCGCCCGCCCGCCCGCGACTCACCACTGCGCCGCAATGGACCAACGATCAGATTTTGCGTGCGGTGGCCCTTGCGGTGGAGACCGGCACCCTGCCGCTGGCGTTTCAGCCCAAGGTGACCTGCGATCAGCTGGCCTTTGCCGGTGCAGAGGCGCTCCTGGCCGGGCACTTGCCGCATCTTGGGCCAGTGTCGCCGCCGGACATGGTGGACGCGGCCGCATCCGATCCGCATCTCCTGCGGGAGATGAGCCTGGATGTGGTGCGAATGGCAGCGGAGGGCTGCCGGCGGTGGACAGATGCGGGATGGGCGTGCCCGGTCAGCATCAATTTGCCGTTTGAGGTGTTGCGCGGCGAGCAGATTGTGGCCACCCTTTTGGCCACCGTGCGGGCGGCAGGCATACCGGAGAGCAGTGTGATCTTCGAATTGACCGAGGATTCGATCTACGATTCCTCCACTGAGGCCCTCGCGGTGTTGGCGCGATTGCGTCTGGCCGGGTTCGGCCTGTCCCTGGATGATGTGGGGCGGCGGCAAAGCGGGCTGCTCCAGGTGGCGAATCTGCCGATCACCGAAGTGAAGATTGATCTCGAAATCCTCGCCCAGGCGCGCCGATGGGTGAAATCGCGCTCTATTTTTGGCTCCATTGCGGAACTTGGGCGTCGCCTCGGGCTCTCCGTGGTAGCGGAAGGCGTAGAAACACGCGATGATCTCGCGCTCGTGCGCAGCCTTCCCGTGGACTATGTTCAAGGATACCTGGTGTCCCGCAAACTTCTCCTTCCGGATCTCCTCGCCATGTTGGCAGCCTGTCCTCCCCACGGCCCGCTGGTTCCCGTGGATAGCGCGGCCTCCGCGCCATGAGCACCGAAATCCTGCCCACCCGCGTCCTGCTGGTCGACGACGACCCCGACGTGCTGATCGAACTGAGTGAAGGCCTCGCGGCGCTGGGCCTGCCTTCGCTCACCGCCGAGACCGCCGTCGAGGCGCTCGATCTGGTGCAGAAGAACGACGATCTGCAGGTGATCGTCACCGATCTCCAGATGCCGCGCATCGATGGCATCGAACTGTTGCAGAAGCTCGCGGTGCGCCGGCGGCTGCGGCCGATGGCGGCGATCGTGATCACCGGCCATGCCTCGCTGGATCGCGCGGTGGGCGCGCTGCGCCTGCATGCGGTGGATTTTCTCCAGAAACCGCTGTCGGCGGAGGAAGTGGCCCACGCGGTCAACCGCGCGCTGTCGCTGGTGGAGGACGAGACCGTCGCCGCCAGCGGCGCCAGCCTGGTGACGGCCACCACCACCGCCCGCCCCAATTATCTGCGCGCCCTGGTGGCCGCGCGGGCGGACCGCGATGCGATATTCCAGGCCGGGCTGTTCTCCGATCCGGCCTGGGACATGCTTCTGGATCTGGCGGTGGCGGAAGCCACCAATCGGCCGATCTCGGTGACCAGCCTGTGCATCGCCTCCGGCGTGCCCACCACCACCGCGCTGCGGCGGATCGATGATCTGAAGGATGCCGGCCTGCTGGACCGGGTCCCCGATCCCGGCGACCGCCGCCGCATTCTGGTGCGGCTGACCGGAACCGGGCGTGAGCGCATGGAAGCCTTCGTGCAGCGACAAGCCGGGCGCCTCGGCATCAAGCTGGACTAGGCAGCCATCGCCCGGCTGGCATCGCGCTCCGGGCGATCAACAACCGCGCGCTCGATGCCGCGGCGCCGTCCGGCCGCGCTTTCAGCCTCATTGCCGTTTCAGATTCTTTGCGTGACCCCCGGCGCGAAAAGTGCCGGGGGGCTCACCACGCAACGCCGTTTGCGGGGCGAAGGGGCTGCGGCCCGCGGGGGCGGGCCGCCCCCTGGCTACGCGGCAGTCGGGCTACGCGGTGCGCAGCGAGGCGACGAAACTCACCACCTCATTCTGCAAATCGGACGAGTGGGCAGAGAGGTCGCCGGACAGCGACATCAATTGCGTCGCCGCTGCCCCGGTCAAGCCGGCGGCCTGGCCGACGCTGCCGATGTTGGTGGTCACGTCACTGGCGCCATTGGCCGCCCGCTGGGTGTTTTCGGCGATCTCCGCCGTGGCCGCCCGTTGCTGCTCCACCGCCGCGGCGATGCCGCCACTGACATCGCGGATGGTGGTGATGGTGCGCACGATGTTCTCGATGGTGCCCACCGTGATGGCGGTCGCGCCCTGAATCTCGCCGATCTTGGCGGAGATTTCGTCCGTGGCGCGCGCGGTCTGGGCGGCCAATTGCTTGACCTCCTGCGCCACGACCGCAAATCCGCGACCGGCCTCGCCGGCGCGCGCGGCCTCGATGGTGGCATTCAGCGCCAGCAGGTTGGTCTGGGCGGCAATGTCCTTGATGAGATTGACCACGTCGCCAATGCCATTGGCGGCGGTGGACAGCGAATGGATGCTCACCGTGGTCCGCTCGGCTTCTTCCGAGGCATTGCGGGCAATGTCGGCGGAGGCGGTGATCTGCTGGCTCATCTCCTGGATGGAGGCGGACAGTTCCTCCGCCGAGGCGGCCACCGTCTGCACATTGCCGGAGGCGCCTTCCGCGGCCGCCGTCACCGTTTCTGCCTGGCGCGAGGTCTGCTCGGCGGTGGCGGACAGGTTGCGGGCCGCGGCCGCCACTTCGTCCGACGAGGTGGCAAACCGATCCGACAGGGATCCCATCCGGGCCTGGAAGCTGTCGGCGATGGCGTTGCGCTCTTGCGCGAGCGTGTCCGCCATGTCGCGGTCCTTTTGCTCCTGGGCGATGCGCCGGCGCTCGGTGTCCAGCAGCCCGTCGCGGAACACTTCCAGCGTGCGGGCAATGTCGCCAATCTCGTTGCGGGCGGTGAGGCTGGGAATGGGGGTGGCGAACTCGCCCTTGGCCACGTCCATCATGGCGGCGGTGATCCGGTCCAGCGGGCGGCTGACGCGCAGCAGGACGAAGACGATGGCGCAAAGGCCGATGGCCAGCGCGATCCCCGTGGCCACAAGGATGCTCCAGGTGCCGCGCTCGCCGGCCTGATGCACATCCCGGGAGGCCGCTTCCGCTCCGGTGCTGTTGTACGCGATGCCTTTTTCCAGGGCGGCGATCACCTTGTCGAACACGGCGGAAGAGGCGGTGACGGCCGCGGCGGCTTCGTCGCGCTTGCCGTCGGCCGCCAGACTGAGGAACTTGTCCTGGACTGTGGCGTACGTCTCCCAGATGGCGAGAAACTGCCGCCACACGTCGCGTTCCGTGTCGGAGCCCGACAGCGCTTCATAGCTGCGGAAGGAGGCCTGCGCCGCCGCCAATTGGGTGACGAGCTTGTCGCGAATCTGGGGGTCGGGGACGCTGCTCAGCGTGGAGCGAACCGCCGACAGGCGATAGCGGGTGATGCGATATTCGATCTGGCCGAGCTGCTGGATGCTGGGAAGCCAGTCCTCGGTGATCTCCTCCATGCGCGAATTGACCGCCTTCAATTGCGCATGCGCCAACCAGCCCTCGCTGACCAGGCAGACCAGAAGCAGCACGATGACCGCGGTGAGGGATTGCTTGAGTGATATGCGCATCGGTTCGACCTCCAGGGCGATCGGCAGCCGCCATGCCGGCCGCGGAGGCGCGCCCCATGAGGGTCGATCGTGAAGGTTGAATAATTAGCGGGCTATGCTTTCCCCAAGCGAACAATTGCTGTTGTCGCGTGCGAATATCATCTCCGGATCATGGAAAGGGCCCCGGAAACGCATAAAGCCCTTCCGGGGGGAAGGGCTTTATCAGATGCAGGCTCAGATCGGACGAAGAGAGATCAGCCGATGAACTGGTAGCCGATGTAGCGCTTGGCATCGATGACATCTTCGCCGAGCTTCAGGCGCAGCTTCTTGCGCAGCTTGCTCATGTGACCTTCGATGACGCTCTCATCCACATCATCATTGAAGATGCCATAGATGGTGTTGAAGATCTGGGTCTTGGTGACGCGCCGACGGCTGTTCTTCACCAGATATTCCAGGATGTGACGCTCACGGCGCGGCAGGGGCAGGGGGCTGCCGTCCACTTCCGGATCGCGGCCGTCGAAATAGACCCGCAGACGACCGGTGGTCTCGGCGGCAGTGGCGGAGTTGACCCGGCGCCAAACGGCGTCCGAACGGGCCACGATTTCGCGCACATGCACCGGCTTGCGCACCACATCGTCGATGCCGGCGGTGAAGAGTTCCAGGGTCTGCTGGAGCGAGCGCACATCCGCCAAAGCGATGATCGGTGCGCGGCTGTGGGTGCGGATCATTTCCGGGAAGCTGGGGCGGCTGTCGAAGTCGCCGAGCAGGAAGCCCTGCACCGCGCCAATGTCCTGGTCGGAAGCGGTGTTCAACCACTCCTTGAACTCGCCAAAGCCGAGGCCGAGCGAAGAAAAACCTTCGCGAGAGAAGCTTGAAACGTAACCTTCTGCAACCGTAGATCGGTGATCAACGACGACATACATGTCTGCATCCCCCAGTACAGGCGCTACCTCAGCAGCATAACCTGCAGATTTCCAAAACGAAGAGCGGAATTGCGGGTCCGCGGCTTCGTTGAGAAATGGTTACCGGGGCGATGGTTCCGCAGCAATCTCAATATATTCACGAATGGACCCAGATTCGATCCAAATTGGGTTCAGTTCGTCGGCTTTGGACGCGCTTTGATCTGGATTCCCCGCAAAGGCTTCGGGCGCCTCAATCAGAGGTCGGTCCAGTGCGACTGTAAGACGACAATTGTCGCCAACCTCGTCCCAAATTAGCGCCGTTATGGTCGGAACGATGCGCGAGTTTTTTGGGGATGCGGGAACCAAGCAAGGGTCAGGCAAGGCCATTGGGGATGCGCACGGCAGGGGAGGGGCACCCGGCAACCTCCCAGCAGTCTTGAGGCGCCAGAGGTCTTCCGCAGCGCACGCTGAGTCGGCAAAAAAAAGCGCCCGGCACAGGGCCGGGCGACATTTTGCGGACTGCTCGAGAGGTCTTGAGAGACGGCGCGACCCCAGGATCGAGAGGTCCAGGTTTGGAAAGCGCCCAGGCGTCGGAGGAAAAACCCGCTTGGAGAGCGAGAGCGGAGGGCGCCGGAGCGCCCAACCGGCTCAGGCCTCGAAGACGGTGTCGATCTTCCCTTTGAGGGTCTGAGCGTTGAAGGGCTTCACGATGTAATTGCTGACTCCCGCCTTCTTGGCGGCAATCACGTTTTCCGACTTGGCTTCCGCAGTCACCATGATGAACGGGATGGTGCTGAGATCGGCGTCGTCACGGACGCGTTTCAGCAGCTCGTATCCGGTCATGGGCTCCATGTTCCAGTCGGAAATCACGAGGCCGTACTGACGCTCCTTCAGCTTTGTCAGAGCTTCGGTGCCATCGGACGCCTCGTCCACATCTTCGAATCCGATCTGCTTGAGCAGGTTACGGATAATCCGGACCATCGTCTTGTAGTCATCGACGACGAGAACCGCCATTGAAAGGTCAACCGCCATGGCACACTCCGTTAGCGGGTAGCAAGGTCAATACTAACCGAGAGGTGACTCATCGGCTGGGCAGAATGGTTTTAGCTGGCAACACCTTGCGTGGAGCTTGCAGGGTGAAGTGAGGGGGCCTTTCCGACGCCGCTGGCTATGAACTATATAGAACATCGTACATTGTCGTATGCGCTGCAAGGAGGTTCGGATGTCGGTTAGCCGGCGGCCGTTTCGTATTGAGGGCTCGGACCGAATGAGCAGCGTCTTTGATGCTGTCGCCAGCGGCCCGATCGGTGTCTCCGTGGAGGGGCAGCTCGATCGAATTTTAGCCGAAATATCAGAAGTTCGCGGCGAGATCGCCAAATTCAAGGATCGCGACCCCTCCGCCGATCGCGAACGCGATCGGCACGCCCTCTGGGCGGGGATCGAGACCATCCAGGATGCGATCCGCAACACAAAGATGGAGATCGCTACGCTCCATTCCGAGGGAACGCGCGGCGAGAGCCTGTTTCGCGCCACCGACGAACTGGATGCGGTGGTTCAGGATACCGAGGAGGCAACCGAAGCCATTCTGTCATCCGCCGAGACCATCGACACTGCGGTGTCGGTCCTGATCGGGCGGTTGAGTGGCGAGGAACTGACCCTGGCCGAAGAAATCCAGGCACAGACCATCAAGACGTTCGAGGCCTGCAACTTCCAGGACATCACCGGCCAGCGCATCAAGAAAGTGGTGAAGCTGATCGAGTTCATCGAAGCCCGCGTCAATCGCATGACCGACATCTGGGGCGGGGCCGACATGGTCGCGCAGAACTCCGGCATTGTCGCTCGTGAGGGTGACGAAGCTCTGCTCAACGGTCCGGCGTTGTCGACCGATGAGAATGTCGTCTCCCAGGACGATATCGACTCCCTGTTCGCCTGATCGACCAGTGGCAAACGCGGCCGGCGCGGTGCGCCGGCCCGCGTGCGTCTGGACCGGACCCACGGGCCGATCCATTCAGGGCAACTTCCCCAGTTCAGCGTCCGTCTCGCTTTGCCGCGACGCCCGCGTTCGACAGGGCTCAGACACGTAAGCCCGGCTTTCGCCCCGGGGCGTCCACGCCCGACGGTGGCCTGCCGCTGCCCTTGCCGTGCCATCTCTGGTGCCCGATTTCACCGCGCCTCGAAACCTTCCCCCTCGCCGCCCATCCGATCACGCGCCATGCGGAGCGGAGGCACGCCGCCGCGCCGTGCCGGCCCGGTGTGGATCTCCCAGGTGTCTCGCCGCAACAGTGTCGGCCGCACAGGCTTGCGATGGTAGCCGGGCGCAGCCGAAGGCCACTGGCGGCGAATGCCGCGCCGCGCGAGCCACAGGGCCGGGCGATACCGACCGCATCCAAAAAGGGTTTGGGCTGAGAGAGCGCCGATCCGTGGCGGCCACGGCGGCGCCGACGCCTCATTTAGCGGCAACGGCTGCAGCAGGCCGGACAGCCGCCACGGCCCGGAGGGACATCCGCGGTCGTTGGATGGCTGCCAGATAGCGCTCGAAGCGGTGCCCTGCACGCAGGCCGTGGGACGTCGCGCGGCGGCACGTCAGATGACAGGCGATGGTCGGAGGCCGGCGCGGCGCCGACCATTGCCTTCACCCGGCGGTTGGCGCTGGGTCGGGCGCGTCGCAGAAGGCCTTCGCGGTCGGGGTCCAGGCGCCGATGCCGACGGCCACCAGGTTCTTCATCACCCGGCACACATAGCGCTTCTGCCCAGTGGGGTTGTTCGGGCCGGCATTATAGCGCGCCACCGCCATGGTCCAGGTGCCGTGGCGCTGCTTCAGTTCCTTGAGGAAGCGGGCGGCCTGATCCACGTTCTCCCGCGGGTCGAACATATCCTCCAGGGATTTGAACTCGGCCCGGTGCCAATAGAAATTGGCCTGCATGCAGCCGATGTCGATCAGCTTCACGCCCCGGGCATTGGCCTCCTTGAACCGCGCCAGGGCTTCCGCCAGCGTGTTCGAGAGATAGTCCTTGCCTTCAATATAGAGGGTGAAGGGATGCATGGAGCCCTTTACCCCGGTTTCCGTCAGCCCCACCGCATAGAGGATGGGGAGGGGAATCTGGTATTTCGCCGCCGCCCGGACCAATTCCTTCTCGCAGGCATTGGGCTGGACGGTCAAAGGCGGAGCGGCTGCGGCCGGGCTAGACGCGGAAACCGCCGCCAAAGTCAGGAGCACGGCCAGGGCTGCGCGCTTGATCATCTCGGGATTGTCCTTTCTGTCGGTCATCGTCGGCGCCGCGGCCCTGCTGGTCGCGTCCACCCTGCTCGCGCGGCGTTTCCGCATCGCCGGCGGCGCTCTGCTGGCTGGCGAAGGGCCGCCCGGCATCCTGGCCGGTCAATTGGGTGAGGCCGGCGCCGTCGCCGCCCACGATGGTGATGCTGTCGGCGGTGATGCCCGAGGCCGCCAGCAGGTCGAGCAAGGCGGACTGGTCACGCTCCAGCATCCGGGCAGTGTCCGCATTGCTGGCGCGCAGGCGGATTTCCAGCCCGGTGCTGCTCAGCCGCATGCGCACGTTCACCGTGCCGAGATCGTCCGGCGACAACTGGATGTCCAGCAGGCGCACCGGCCCGGCGATGAGGTTCGCGGTCGGCCCGGCGGCGCTGGAGGTGGCGCCCATGGAGCTGGCTTCGGCGGCAATGGCGGTGCCGATCTGGCGCAGGGTGGCCAGGGCCGGGGTCGCCGGCTGGCTTGATCCGCCGATGGCCGCAACACCCGTGAGCGGCGCGCCATCAGCTTCCGCACGCGCGAGGCTGACATCCTCCGCCCGCTCCTGGGTCACGTCGCCGCCCCCTGTGGCCTGGGCGGTCGCGCCCCGGGTCGTGGCGGCGGTGGCATCGGCGCTCCGAGCGGTCTGCCGCGCCTCAGAGGTGCGTCCGGTGTCGCGGTTGGCAGAGCGCGGGGTGATCAGGGTTGCGGCGTTCATTTCCGCTTCCCCCTCCGCCGAGGCAGCGGTGCCGGTCCCGGGTGCGACAATGGTCGGCGTGATGGCCGCGCGCGTGGCCGCGGTGCCGCTGGCGTTTGCGGCCAACTGGCGGGCGGCGCCATCCGGTGCGCCGTTGCGCAGGTCGAAGCTCGGTGTGCTCTCGCCATCGGTGGGCGCCGTCCCCGCCGCTGCCAGCGCGCTGGCCGTATCCGGTGCGCTGGCGCCATTGAGCGCCAAGGTGCGGATCGGTGCGAAATGGGTCTCGCGCGACAGGATGGTGATGCGCATGGGCTGGGCCGCCGTCGCGGCCTCGGTGGTCGTTGCGCCGGCGGCGCCGGTGTCGCGGCCGGCCGTGGACTGCCCGGCGGCGGCCCGCGCCGCCGCTTCGGCTGGCAGGGCTGCGAGCGGCATCGCCATGGTCTGCGGCAGGCCGGCGGTGGCTGCGTCCGGCAAGACTTGGGACGCGGTGCCATTCGGCCCTGAAGCATCGGCGTCGGCCGCTTCATTCTCGGTGTGCGCCCAACTGCTGTCATGGGCGGTGACGGTGTCTTCCGCCTCGGTCCGGCCAAACAGCAGCGATGTCAGGGCCTGGTTGCCCTGAAGGCGCCGGTCCTTGGCGTCCGCCGCCTCGCCGCGGGGGGAGGTCGGGGCGGATTTATCGGTGGTGACCTGTGCGGTCGCGGCCTCGGCACTCACCATGTCCTCGGCATCCTGCGCCGCCAGGGCCTTGGCGGCGTCGGCGGCGGACAGCAGTCGGGCGGCGGCTTCCGCGAGCGCCTGGCGTGTGGCATTGGCCTGGGTCGCGGTGGCGGTCCGGGTGCTCTTGCTGCCTTGTCCGGAAAGCAGGCTGGCCGCCGTGTCGCCTGCCAGCGTCTCGCTGTCCTGCGCGGTGCCGCTGCGGCCATCCGTGGCAGAGCGGCTCTTGCCGGCGGAGGCCAGGGCATCCGCGAGGCTCTGGGCTGCGGTGTCGGTGGCCGTGGCCTCGGCGCTTGCGGCGGTCTCTGCCGTCGCGCTGGGGCGGTTGGGTTCGGCGGTCTGGCGCCCGATGTCACGAAACATCTCGCCGAAGCGGTTGCGATCGGCCTCGCCGCCGCCGTCCGGGTCCACGGGCTTGCCCGATGTGGCATCCGCACCGCGCGCCTGGGGCAGGGCCAGGGTGATGTTGAATGCGCTCATCGGGGGGCCTCTTTCAGCAGGGCGTCAATCTTATCCAGCGCGCCGCGGGCCCGGTTCTCGACGGCGTTCTGCGGCGGCGCATCCTCGGCCTTTGGGGCCGGCGGGGGCGGCGGCGGGGGGGCAGCCGCAGCCACCCGCTGTTCGGGCGCAGCCGGCAGCCGGGGCAGAAGCGCGGGGGCGCCGGTGGTTGCGGTCAGCTTCATCGGGTCCACCTTGGTCGGCGCCGTGGCGGCAACCCGGGTGGTCTCACCGGCGCTCTTGACCAGTTCCGCCGTGGTGATGGCGGCGTCCAGCAGCATCACGTCATCCGGCGGCAGGCGCGTGCGCACGGCGGTCCGCAGGTCGGCGAGAGCGGCGTCCACATCCTTGCTGGAGGCGGCGCGCACCGCGCCACGATAGACTCGTGCCCGTTCAAAATCCGAGGACACCGGCTGAGCTTCCGCCAGCACCCGCTCCGCCGCGAGGGTGGCAGCCACCAGCTTGCCCTGGTTGAGGGCGCCGCGGGCCACCATCAGATACACCTCCACGCGGCTGTCCCGATCCAGCGGCTGGAGCAGGGCGGTCAGCCGCGGAAACTGGGTCGGATCGTTGAGGAAGGCCATGCGGGTCAGGGCCGCGGCGAAGCGCTGACGGAAGTTGCCCGCATAGACCGAGTAGCGGAAGCGGAAGAGATACTGCCGCGAGAGCTGCTCGAACTGGTTCACATCGCCGATCTGGGCGGCCACCAGGATCTCGCGGCGCAGGGCCGCTTCTTCCACCAGGGTGCCGGGCATCAGCAGGCGGGCCACGTCCAGCATGGCCATGGCCTTGCGCGGATCCTTGCGCACGGTCACGGCCGCCTGGGCCAGGGCGATCTGGCCGCCGAGGGCGTCGGGCAGGCGCAAAGCGTCGATCTCGCCGAGATAGCGCTCGGCATCGTCCTCGCGGCCTTCCACATAGGCCAGGGCGCCGCGCAGCAGCCGCTCGTCCACCGCCGGGAGCGGCTTGAGCTTCAGCAGATTGCGCAGTTCGTCGGGGCCGCCGCCGCTGAGGAAGAAGATCACCGCGGCCCGGCCGTTGCGCGGGTCCTGCCACACTTCTGGGTCGGTGGCGCGGAACTGGGTCTCGATCTCGGTGATGAGGGTGCGCTGGCTCTGCAGGGCGTTGGTATCGCCCGAGGCGATCAGATCCTGCAGGCGCTGCAGGCGCCGCACCATTTCATAGGGGGCCGGACCGGTGCTCTTGCGCTCCACGGTGGTGACAACGGTGGGGACCGGCGGCGGTGTATAGGGCGCTTCCGCGGCGGCGGCCGGCTTGGCGGTTTCGCTGGCGTTCGCGCTGCCGGGCGAGACGGCGGACACCAGGCCGACGATGGCCGAGGTCACGGTGGGGATGCGCTGAAGCATCGCATCGGCCACCATCGCCGGATCCGGGGGCAGGATGGGGCCGAGCGCGTCCTCGGGGGCCTTTTCCTTGCGTGCCGTGGGCGCGGCGCCGTTGGTCTGGCCGACGGCGCCGGCCAGCTGCACCGCCGGGGACAGCGCGTCGCTGGTCACCGGGGTGGGCATTTCCCGCTGGATGGGCGGCAGTTCGGATGCTTCCGAGCGCACGGGATCGAGTGCCAGATCCACAATGCGTCCGGGCGCCGGAGCCGGAGCCGGGGCCGGGGCCGGAGCCGCCGCCACCACCACCGTCGGCGCGGCGGCGAGGACCGGCGCAGGCGCGGCCGGGGGAGCCTTCTCGATCGGCGGAGCAACGGCGGCGACGGCCACCGGTGCGGCGGCGGGGGCCGGCCGGTTCGGCGAAATCGCAATGGTCCGCACCTGGATCGGCTTCAGGCCGGTGGTCGGGGCCGTGACCGGACGAGGCTCAGGCAGCGGAATTACCCGGCGCCCGACGGGCGGCACCAGGGGCTCGCTCGGATCTGCTGCGGCGACCGCAACCGGAACGTCCTGGGCGGGCGGGGCCGCGGCGGGTGCGGGCGTCGGCACCGTGGCAGCCTCGACCGGCTCTGCCCCGACCGGCGTCGCCGTCGCGAGAGGCGCGGCAACCGGTACGGCACCCACCGGCGCCGCTGCGGGCGCGGCAACGGGGGCCGGCGCGGCTTCGGGCACGGCACCAGCCTGGGCCGCGGCCGGGGCGCTCCCCTGGAGCGCCGCTTCGGCCTTGAGGGCGGACGCCGGATATTGGAGCAGCAGCAACTGCGTCGGCTCAAGGGTGATCTTCGGCCGGCGCAACGGCAGCGGCACGGACGGCAGCGGGGCTGCCTGCGCCACGCCATCGGCGGCGATGGACACCGGAGTCAGCACCACGTCGCTGACAACCGGCCGATGCGGCGGCAGGGGCGCCGACGCATCTTCGGGCAGCGGCACCTCATTGCTGGGGCGCGGCCGCAGGAAGGACAGCAGGTCGAACTCCTCCGCCCGCGCCGGAAGGGCGGACAGCAGGATCGACAGGGCGAGGACGGGGGAGAGGGGGCCGCGGCGCATCAGTTGGGCACCTTCAACACGATTTCAATACGGCGGTTTTCCGCCGCGAACGGATCGGCCGGGTTCTTCAGGCTGCGATCAGCGAAGCCTTCGATATTGTTCACCCGCGGGTCCTGCAACCCACCACGCACGAGCATGTAATAGGCCATATGGGCGCGGGCGCTGGACAGCCGCCAATTGTCATAGGTGTCCGAGCGATAGGGGCGCCCGTCCGTATAGCCGCGCACGACGATCTCGCCGGGGCGCTTGGCCAGTGCCTGCGCCACCTTTTCCATGGCCCGCACCAGCCGGCCATCGGGGACGGCGGAACCCACGGGGAACATGGAATAGTTCTGGTCGTCGGTGAGGCTGATGATCAAGCCTTCCTTGGTGGCGCGCACATCCACGCGGGGGGCGCGGACATCACCCATGGTGCTCTGCACCGCCGCCACCACTTCGCCGCGCAATTTGTCCGCATTGGCCTGGTCGGCCTTGATGGTGCCGGCGCCGGCGGTGGTGTCGCCCTTGAGTTGCTCGCCCTTGGCCGCGTCGCCCTTGGCGGCGGTGCCCTTGGCATTGTCGCCGGTGGTGGCCGTGCCCTTGGACTGATCGCCGCTGGCGGCGGTGCCGCGGGCGGTTTCCCCCTTGGCCGCTTCGCCCTTGCCGACGTTCGGCTTGGTGCCGTCGGGCTTGGCCACGACGACCGGCGCGCCGCCCTGGGTCGGCGCCGCATCGGGAGCGGCGACCAGGGTCATCTCAACGCCGGCTTCCGAGGGGAAATCGCCAATGCCGCGCGCCGCCGAGACCGACGCGTCCGGGCGCTGCTGGGTGGGGGCGTTCAGGCTTTGCGGGCCCGGCTTTTCGGTCTTCAGCTTGCGGGCGGCGGTCATCTGCCAATAGACCGGATCGAACGGATCGCGGGTGGCATCACCGGCGCTATTGCCGGGACGGCCGGTCTCGCCCACCGCGGCATCCGGCGTGCTCATCTCGGAGGGATCGGCCTCGCCGGCGAGCTTGGAGAGCACCGCATAGGGATCCTGGAACGCGGCGCGGTCCTTGTCGCCCTTCTGGGTGTCCGAGCCGGGGCCGGTGCCGGCGCCCGCGGTCT
Organism: Azorhizobium sp. AG788; assembly: GCF_943371865.1. Lineage (GTDB taxonomy): Bacteria > Pseudomonadota > Alphaproteobacteria > Rhizobiales > Xanthobacteraceae > Azorhizobium. Next base: position 70,157 of record NZ_CALRWL010000032.1, read on the forward strand.
GCTTCATGGCCGACTTCTGATCGCCATCCGCGGAGGTGCCTTCGGGCTTGATGTCCTCGGGCTCGTTGAGGCCCTTGCGCTCGGTCATGCTCTCGGCGAGGTGCACCGGATTGAAATAGCTGGCGATCGCCTTCTTCACATCCTTATCGGTGACGTTGATCAGCCACATGATGAGGAAGAAGGCCATCATGGCGGTCATGAAGTCGGCGTGCGCCACCTTCCACGCGCTGGAATGGTGCTCGTGCTCTTCTTCTTCGTGCCGCTTGATGATGATGATTTCGGCGTGATCGCCCTTGTCGGACATGATGCGCCTCAGGCCAGTGCTTCAGTCAGATGGGTGGTCCAGGCCCGCAGCTGGGTCTCGATCACGGTGTCGTCGGCGGTGACCCGCACATCGACCGCATCGCTGGTCTGGAATTCGATGGCCGCGCCCTCATGTCGGGCCCGCAGCACGTCCAGCAGCACGTCCGGGCCGCTGATGCGCAACATGGGCGCCTTGGGATCCTTCAGCAGACGGGTGATCAGCGCCGACATCTCCTGCAGGGCCTGCGCGCGCACCGCGTCCGACAGGAACGGCACCAGGATGCGGCCCAGCGTGTCGCAGATCCGCGCCTCCATGGCTTCATGGGCGCTGGTCAGATTGCCCTGGAGCGTCTCGGCAGTCTCGGCGGCCCATTGCTGCCGGGCCAGAGCCAGATGGGCATCGAAGGCTTCCGCATCGCGGCTCCGCTCGGCTTCGAATTCCTGGCGAGCGCTGGCGAGGGCCTCGGACCGGGCGGCCGCAACCGCTGCGGCCAGGATCGCGGCGTGATCGGGACCGGCCGGCTTGGCGGGACGCGGCGGTGCGGCGGGCGTGTCCGCAGCGGCGGGTGTCGCGGCGGGATCTGCCGGCGCAGGCGTCGGCTTCTCGTGCAGGTCCTGGAGACCGGCGGGCCGCGGGATGCGCGGCGTGCCGAAGTGCGGCAGGTGAAGCTTGAGAGCCTTCGCGCTCATACCTTCGCCTCCTGGTGCAGCCACTGCCGCAGGATCGCAGCGGCCTGCTCCTCGTCATACTCCACGATCTGCTCCAGGCGCCGCTGCGGCGACCGGTTGACCTTGCTGGTGACGTCGCCGATCAGGTTGACCGGGCCGGAATCCCCGGCGGCGAAGCTGGGCAGCGTGGTGGCGCCGCTGAGCGAATCCATGGGCGGGCCATCCAGCGCGGCCATCTCGGACGCCGGGGCGGCGAGCATGGCAGCTTCGATGGCTTCCGCCTCGTCGGGCTCCGGACGGGCCAGGATGGCGCGCAGCGCGGGGCGCAGGCCGAACCAGATCAGCAGCACGGCGACGATCAGGATGGTGAGCGCGTTGACCAGGGTGCCGGCCTGGCGGAACAGCAACTCGCTCCAGGTCAGAGGCGGGATCGCTTCCATGGCATTGCCACCGTCCGCGAACGGCACTGCAACCACCTTCAGCTTGTCGCCGCGCTCCTTGTCGAAGCCCGCCGCCGAGGCGACCAGTTGCTCGATCTCGAACGTCTGGGTCTCGAGCGGCACGGCGTCGGCGCCCTTGGCCACGGTGAGGCGGTCCTTGTTCACCAGCACGGCGATGGACAGATTCTGCACCTGGAAGGCGTCGCGCACGGTCTGGGTGGTGCGCGAGGAGATCTCGAAATTGGTCAGCTCTTCGCGGCGATTGCTGTTTTCGCTGTTCTCATTGCCGTTGGCCGGGGTGCCGGGCGGCGGGGGAATGTTCTGCTGCACCGTGGTGTTGGGCTGGGTGGACTTGTTCTGGGTCTGCCCGGCTTCCTTCACCACGCGGGTGGAGCGCTCCGCCCGCGAGGCGGGATCGAAGGTGGTCTCGTTGATGGTGCTGCGATCGGTGTTCAGCCGCGCGGAGACGCTGATCTCGAAATTGCCCAGGCCCAGGAACGGGGTCAGGGTGCGGCGGATCTTCTCCTCGGTCTCGCGGTTCACCTGCTGCTGCAGCAGAGCCTTCTTGCCGGCGGCGGCGTTGACGCCGTCCTCGCTGGACGAGAGCACCGCGCCCTCGGTGTTGAGCACCGTGACGTTGTCGATCTTCATGCCGGGGATGGCGGAAGCCACCAAGTGGCGAATGGCCTGGGCGGTGGAGCCATCGGAGGCGTTCTCGGTGCGGATGACCACCGAGGCGGAAGCCGCCTGCTGGTCGCGCCGGAACGAGCCGCGGTCAGGCAGCACGATGTGCACCCGCGCCGCCTTGATGCCCTTCATGGTCTGAACGGTACGGGCGATCTCGCCCTCCAGCGCGCGGACCTTGGTCACTTCCTGCATGAAGGAGGTGAGGCCGAACGAGCGCACGTCGTTGAACAGCTCGTAGCCGGAATTGGAGCTTTGCGGCAGGCCCTTCACCGCCAGCAGCATGCGGGCACGGGCCGTATCGGAATGGGCAACCAGGACCGCCGCGCCGTCCGAGGAGACGTCGAAGGAGATGCCGGCGTCTTTCAGGGCGCCGCCGATGCGGGTGACATCGTCGCGATTGAGGTTGGCGTAGAGCGTCTCACGCTCCGGCTGGCTGAGATACATCGCGCCCAGCCCGATCACCGCCACGACGGTGAGGGCAATGAGCGCCAGCGCCACCAGGCGGCGGGCGCCCAGCTGACGGAGGTTCGAAAGGAGCCGTTCGAGCTGCTCTCGGGCATTCATGCGCGCCGCCTCATGGTGATTGCCTCCTGGCGAAACGGCGACCGATGCCGACGTTCCGAGCGGATCAGGCGCATGCCGGTTGTCGCGGAGAGCGACGGCATGTCCTGCTGGCAATCTTCAGCTTTAACCTTGCATGGGCGTTGCAGAGAAAAACCACGCCCCCTTTCCGAGGCGTGGTTGTGGCGTCCCGCCGGTGCGCAGGCGGGAAAGCGGGTGCGGCCAAACACGCGGCCGCACCCTATTTTGAGGTCACCTTCGTCTCATCCCCTTGCCCCTGTGCCGCTGAGGCGGCCTACGGGCGAAGGCGATCAGAACCGATCAACGGAACAGCGTCATCACGTTGGAGGTGCTGTTGTTGGCGATGGAGAGCGACTGCACGGCCAGCTGCTGCTGGGTCTGCAGGGCCTTCAGCTTGGTGGACTCTTCTTCCATGTTCGCATCGATCAGCGAACCCACGGACGAGGTGTTGATGTCCATGAGGGTCTGAGCGAAGTTCTGCTGCGAGGTCAGGCGGGT
>NZ_CALRWL010000033.1:0-70406 GCF_943371865.1 Azorhizobium sp. AG788
CCCCCGATCGGACCCGGCGGCGATCCGCACGTTTCTCTTGCCGGATCAGGGCCATGGCGCGCCGCGCAGGTGCGCCGGCCGATCCCGTTTCCGCTGCCCGGAGCAGGCCCGATGTCGTCGTCCAGTCTCACCATTGCCGGCCTCGCCAAACGCTACGGCGCCTTCGTCGCCTTGGCGCCCACCGGCCTTGAGGTGCCTGCGGGGGAGTTCCTCACCCTGCTGGGGCCGTCCGGCTCGGGCAAGACCACCTTGCTCAGCCTGATCGCTGGCCTGGCCACCCCGGACGAAGGCGAAGTGCGCATCGGCGGGCAGGATGTCACCTACCGCCCGCCCTATGAGCGCGACATCGGCATGGTGTTCCAGAACTATGCCTTGTTCCCGCACATGACCATCGTCGAGAACATCGCCTTCCCGCTGAAGATGCGCAAAGTGCGCGACGCGGAAGCGCGCAAGCGGGCCTTCGAGGCACTCGACATGGTGCGCCTGCCCCATGTGGCGGAACGCTTTCCGCGCGAACTCTCCGGCGGCCAGCAGCAGCGCATCGCGCTGGCCCGCTGCCTAGTCTATCGGCCCTCCATCATCCTCATGGATGAGCCCCTGGGCGCGCTGGACAAGAAATTGCGCGAGCAGATGCAGCTGGAAATCAAGCGCATCCACCGGGAACTCGCCACCACCATCGTCTATGTGACCCACGACCAGGAGGAGGCGATGACCATGTCCGATCGCATCTGCCTGATGAATGCCGGGCAGATCGAGCAATTGGGCGCCCCGTCCGACCTCTATTTCCGCCCGCGCACCGTGTTCGTGGCCGATTTCCTCGGCGAATCCAATTTGCTGCCCGGCCGCGTCACCGCCCGCGACGGCGAGACGCTGGGCGTCACCCTCACCGGCGGCGCCGGCTCGGGACCGGCCATTGCCTCGGGCGCCCTGCCTGCGGTGGGCACCGACGTCACCGTGATGGTCCGCCCGCAGAACATCATCGTCCGCGCGCCCGTGGCCGGCTCCGGCCGGCTGGTGGGGCGGCTCACCGATGTCATGGTCACCGGCAGCCTCACCAAGCTCTATCTGGAAGCGACCACGCCGGGCCTGCCGCAACTGGTGGCCGCCTATCCCACCCGCAGCCTCTCCGACGGACATGAGATCGGCCAGTTGCTGGAACTGGACTGGCAGCCCAGCGATGCGGTGGCCATCACCGCCGCCCCGGGGCATTGAGGCATGGCCACGTCCGTCTCTCCCGCCCTGCCCCCGCCCTCGGCGCCGGCCCGCGCCGCCGCCCGCAAGGTGCGCCTCACCCGGCTGCTGATGGCCGCGCCTTTGGTGGTGCTGCTGGTGGCGCTGCTGGTCTATCCGGTGGGCCAGTTGCTGGCGCTCAGCGTCTATGGCGATGCCGGCTTCAATCTGGCCGCCTATCGGCAATTGTTCGCCTCGCCGCTCTATTTCAACGTGATGCTGATCACGCTGAAGATCTCCTTCTTCACCACGGTGCTGTCGGTGATCGGCGGCTATCCCATCGCCTATCTGATCTCGGTGACCAGCCGCGAGCGCAAGGCGACCTTGCTGTTCTGGGTGCTGCTGTCGTTCTGGACCAGCTTCCTGGTGCGCGCCTTTGCCTGGATCATCATCCTGGGCCGCCGCGGCGTGCTCAACCATCTCCTGATGACGCTGGGCATCACCGACGCCCCCGCCGACCTTCTGTACAATTTCGGCAGCGTGATGGTGGGCATGGTGCATGCGCTGATGCCGCTGGCCATCCTCACCATGCTCTCCGTGATGGAGAATATCGACCGCAACCTGCCCCGCGCCGCCTCCACTTTGGGCGCACGGCCGGGCACGGCGTTCTGGAAGGTGTATTTCCCGCTCTCCCTGCCGGGGGTGGCGGCCGCCGCCATCATGGTGTTCGTCACCGCCATCGGCTTCTTCATCGTCCCGGCGCTGCTGGGCGGGCGGCGGGAGACCATGATCACCCAGCTCATCATCGACCAGGTGCAGCAGACCCTGAACTGGGGCTTTGCCGGCGCCATCTCGGTGCTGCTGCTGCTCGTCGTCCTGGCGGTATTCGTGCTCTACGACAAGCTGCTGGGCCTGTCCTCCATGACCGGCACCGCCACGCCGCGCGCCAGCGGCCCCAAGCCGCGTGGCCTTGGGCACAAGGTGGGCGAGGCGATCCTCACCGGCCTCGGCCATGCCAGCGACGCGCTGATCGCCCTCATGCCCCGCACCCGCCACCGCGATGGCGCCAAGCCGCCCCGCGCCTTGGTGGCCTATGTGTGGGGCGTGCTGATCCTCATCAGCCTGCCGGCGCTGCTGATGATCCCGTTGTCGTTCGGCTCCGGCGGGCTGAACTGGCCGCCGCGCGGCTTCACCCTGCAATGGTACGAGCAGATGTGGCAGTCGCCGGTATGGGCGCAGGCGCTGGTGCGCTCGCTGGGGGTGGGCATCGGCACCGGCGTGCTGGCCATGCTGATCGGCACGCCGGTGGCCTTCCTGCTGGTGCGCAGCGACATGCGCGGCAAGGGCGCCATGCTGGCCTTCGTGCTCTCGCCCATCGTGGTGCCGCGCATGATCATCGCGGTCGGCCTGTTCTACATGTTCGCCCGCATCGGCCTGGTGGGCACGGCGCTGGGGCTGATCCTCGGCCATACCGTGGTGGCGGTGCCTTATGTGGTGATGACCATGATGGCGGTGCTGCGCAATTACGACACCCGCCTGGATCTCGCCGCCCAGAGCCTCGGCGCCCGCCCCTTTGCCACCTTGCGCTATGTCACCTTCCCCATCCTGGGGGCGGGGATGATGTCGTCCTTCCTGTTCGCCTTTGCCACTTCGTTCGACGAGCTGACCATCGCTCTGTTCGCCTCCGGCGGCCTGAACGCCACCTTGCCCAAGCAGTTCTGGGACGAGGTGACCTTGCAGGTCTCGCCGGTGATCGCGGCGGTCTCCACCTGCCTGTTCGTGTTCATCGCGGTGCTGATCTTCATCGCCGATCGCCTGCGCCGGCGGAGCGTCATGTCATGACGCCCGCCGCCCCCATTCTCTTCCCCTCCACAAGGTTTCCCGTTTCATGCTGAACGCGACCCAATTGCGCGGCATCCTGCCCGCCACCCCCACCCCGGTGCATGCCGACGACACCATCAACATTCCGGCCTCCAAGAAGCTGTTTTCCTGGCTGCTGCAGCAGGGTATCGACGGCATCGTCCCCCTAGGCGGCACCGGCGAATATGGTGCCCTGCCGCGCTCGGAGCGGATCAAGTTCGCCGAGCTGATGGTGGAAGCCATGGCCGGCAAGGTGCCGGTGATCGCCGGCGTGCTGGACACCGGCTATCACGACGCCCTCCAGGCCGGGCGCGAGTTCGCCAAGGCCGGCGTGGATGGACTCCTGGTGCTCACCCCCTATTACACCAACCCCACCCAGGCCGGCGTGCGCGACTATTTCCTGCGCTATGCGGATGCCTCGCCGGTGCCGATCCTGATCTATGAGATCCCCTATCGCACCCGCATCTCGGTGCAGCCGGAGATCATGCACGAACTGTCGCGCCACGAGCGCATCATCGGCATGAAGGCCTGCAACACCGACATGTACCACTTCCTCCAGGTGGTGGCCGGCGTCGGTCCGGACTTCACGGTGCTGAGCGGCGAGGACAGCCTGATGCCGCTGCACGTGGCCGCCGGCGCCAAGGGCGGGATCGTCGTCACCGCCAATTTGTTGCCCCGCGCCTGGCGCCACATCTTCGATCTGGCCGCCGCCGGCCGCACCCAGGAGGCGCTGGCGCTGCACCGGCAGTTGATCCCGATGATGAACATGGCGTTTGCCGAGACCAATCCCGGCCCCATGAAGGCGGTGATGGATCTGATCGGCGTCGATGCCCCGCAGATGCTCGCCCCCCTGGTGCAGCCCGCACCGGAGCTGGCGGCGCGCCTGCACAAGGAGGTGGCGCGCCTGATGCCGCTGTTCGAAGGCCAGCCCGCCGCCCTCGCCTCCTGATGCCCCGCGCCGGCCGGTGCCCTCGGGTGCCGGCCGCAGCGCACAGACCGGGCGCGTCAAAGCGGATTGACGACCGCCCTGTCGAGCCCACAGAAAGAGCGCATGCGCCAGCCGACCAAGACGCCCCCCGCCCGCCAGACGCCGACGCCGGCGAAAGCCAAGGCGCGCGCCCCCGCGGCCGCGCCGGCGGAGGCGAGCGATGCCGGCACCGACAAGCGCCAATCCTCGCTGTTCGTGGGCTCGACGGAAAAGGCGTTCCAGGTGCTGCACGCCTTCGACGGGCCGCAGCGCTTCATGACGCTCGCCGACATCGCCCGCGCCTCGGGCCTCGACCGCAGCGCGGCGCAGCGGCTGGTGCATACGCTGGAGACGCTGGGCTACATCAAGCGCGTGCCGGATACCCGCAACTACGCGCTCACCTCCAAGATCCTGCAATTCTCCTACAGCTATCTGCGCGCCAACGAACTGATCGACAAGGCGCTGCCCTATCTGATGGACATCAACCGGCGCCTGGGCGAGACCATCAACCTCCAGGAACTGGACGGGCCGGACATCGTGTTCCTGGCCCGCTTCCCCGGCCAGCATCTGGCCCATATCGACATCGTGGTGGGCAGCCGGCTGCCGACGTTCTTCACCGCGTCCGGCACCGCCATGCTCTCGCTGATGAGCGAAGACGAGCAGCGCGCCATTCTCGCCCGCACCAATCTCACCCCGCTCACCCCCTTCACCGAGACCGATCCCGATGCCTTGCTGGCGCGGGTGCGCCAGGCCAGCGAGCGCGGCTATGCCATGACCGTCAATCAGGCGGTGATGGGCGACATCTCCGTCGGCGCGGCCATCACCGACGAGCATGGCCGGCCGGTGGCGGCGCTGACCATTTCCGTCCCCACCAGCCGCTGGACCCCGGAACGGGCCGAGACGGAACTGGCGCAGGAAGTGCAGGTGGCGGCCACCTCCATTTCAAAGCCGAAGGCGGCCCGCCGGCAGGCTTAAGCGACCGGGCGGCTTCAGGACCGTCATGGCCGGGCTTGTCCCGGCCATCCACGCCCAGGCGTTAGCGGAACGGGCAAAGGCTGCTCCCACCCTTCCCGCATGGGTGGGAAAGGCCGCCATCTCCCGACTTGATCCGGCGAGCCACGCGGAGCCGCTCCATCCCGCCTGAGAAGGTCGTCACCGTCGGCCCGGCGTGGATGGCCGGGACGAGCCCGGCCATGACGGCGACAAGGGCTCAAAGAACCCACAAGCGTCTGCGGAACCGAGAGGCTGAGCGCCCGCTCAGCCCAGGCGGGCCTTGGCCACGTGGGAGGCCGGGGGACGGCCGATGGCGTTGGAGATGAACGCCGCCGTCTCCACCAATTGATCGAGATCGATGCCGGTGTGAATGCCCATGCCGTGCAGCATGTAGACCAGATCCTCGGTGGCCACATTGCCGCTGGCGCCCACCGCATAGGGGCAGCCGCCCAGCCCGCCCACGGAGGCATCCAGCACCGAGACGCCCAGCCCCAGGCAGGCATAGATATTGGCCAGCGCCTGGCCGTAGGTGTCGTGGAAATGCAGCGCGACTTGGCTCACCGGCACCACCGCCAGCACCGCATCCAGCATGCCGACGGCCTTGCGCGGGGTGCCGACGCCGATGGTGTCGCCGAGCGAAATCTCGTAGCAGCCCATCTCCAACAGCCGGCGGGAGACTTCCGCCACCGCCGTGCGCGGCACCTCGCCCTGATAGGGACAGCCGAGCACGCAGGACACATAGCCCCGCACCTGGATGCCGGCTTCGCTGGCCGCCGCCATCACCGGCTCGAACCGCTCCAGGCTCTCCTCGATGGTGCAGTTGATGTTCTTCTGCGAGAAGGCTTCCGAGGCGGAGGCGAACACCGCCACCTCCTTCGCGCCGCAGGCGAAGGCCGCCTCCAGGCCCTTCATGTTCGGCACCAGCACCGGATAGGAGACCCCGTCCAGCCGGGTGATGCCGGCCAGCACATCGGCGCTGTCGGCCATCTGCGGCACCCATTTTGGCGAGACGAAGCTGCCGGCCTCGATGGTGGCGACGCCGGCGCGGCCGAGCCGGTCGATCAGTTCGATCTTCACCGCCGCCGGCACGATGGCCGCTTCATTCTGCAGGCCGTCGCGCGGCCCCACCTCGACGATGCGCACCTGGGTCGGAAAAGCCATGTCAGGAGATCCCGTTCTTGAAAGGGGTTGAGCCATCCGGCGAACAGGACGCAAGCGCCCGCCGGAGGAAATCGAGGAAGCGCGGATCCGCGCCATAGGCCACATTCACCCGCATCGCGCCAGGGCCTGCCCGCTCGCGACCGGGACGAAAGATCTGGCCGGGGGCCAGGAAGATGCTCTCGGCGGCGGCGGCGCGGCACAGATCCAGTTCATCCACGCCCGCGGGCAATTCCACCCACAGATAGAAACCGGGCACCTTGCTGGCGTGGATGATGAGCCCCAGCGCGCCCATTTCCGCCAAGGCGCGCTTGTTGGCATCCTCCAGCCGGCTGCGCAGCCGGCGCAGATGGCGCAGATACTGCCCGCCCTGGATCAGCCCGAAAATGAAGCGTTCCACGAAGTCGGAGGTGGCCACCGAGGTGATCATCTTGATGTCGCTCAGCGCCGAAATCAGCGCCGGATCCCCAGCCACGAAGCCGCTGCGCAGACTGGCGGACAAGGTCTTGGCGAAGGTGCCCACATAGAGCACCCGGTCGAGCTGATCCAGCGCCGCCAGGCGCGGCAAGGTGGCGGGTAGAATGTCCGCGAACGCATCATCCTCCACCAGCCGGAAGCCCCAGCGTTCCGCCGCCTGCAGCAGCCCGAAGGCGCAGGCGGGCGACAGCGAGCTGCCGGTGGGATTGTGGGCCAGGGACTGGGTGAAGAACAGCTTGGGCCGCCCCTGGGCCAGCTTGGCCTCCAGGTCGTTCAGGTCCGGCCCGTCCGGGCCGCGGCGGATGCCGACGATCTGCGCCTTGGCCAAGGTGAGCTTGCCGAACAAGGGATAATAGCCGGGGTCGTCCACGAACACGATGTCGCCCGGCTCCACCAGATGGCGGATGATGAGGTCCAGGGCATGGTTGGCGCCGTGGGTGAGCAGAAGCCCATCGGGGGCCACGGTGATGGAGCGGTCCAGCAGCATCACCCGCAGCCGCTCGCGCAACGGCGCATAGCCCCGCACGCTGCCATAGCCAAAGTCCACGCTCTCGGGACCGGCCAGCTTGAATCCGGAGAAATGCCGGCTGAGTTCGGAGGCTTCCATCCAGGAGGCCGGCGGACGGCCATCGCCGGGACGCACCGCATGGTGCTGGTCCAGCTGCTCGCGCAGCAGCGACACCACATCGGCCGCCTCCACCACATGCGGGCGCTCCGCATGCTGATGGGCCAGATCCAGATGCGCCACATAATAGCCCGAGCCGGCGCGGGCCTCCAGCAGGCCCTCGGCCACCAGCCGGTCATAGGCTTCCGCCATGGTGTTCTTGGAGACCCCATGCTCCTCGGCGGCGTGGCGCACGGAGGGCAGGCGCTCGCCCAGCTTGAATGCCCCGGCCCGCAGCATGCCGCTCACATGGGCGACGATGTGATCGACGCGGGTCGGCCGCGCCGCGCGCACCTCCACCAAGTGTCCCCTCCGCTTTATTGGGACAGTCATGGGCAAATGCTGCCGAACCGTCCCTTGATTGTCCCCTCGATGCTAGGACAGTTTGCACACTCGTCCAATCAAGAATTCAAGAAGCGAAAATGGGAGGCCTCGTGAACCCGCAGCCTGATTCCGCGCACCCGATCAACTCGCGCCTCGAGAACTATCGCAACAAGACCCCGTCCGAGCGGCTGGCGTCCTTGGCCGAGGCGGCGCACCTGAGCGCGGCGGACGTGGCCGTGCTGGGCGACAAGGGGGCCCTGCCCCTGGATCGTGCCAATGGCATGATCGAGAACGTCATCGGCACGTTCGAACTGCCCATGGGCATCGCCACCAATTTCCAGGTGAACGGCCGCGACTATCTCATCCCCATGGTGGTGGAAGAGCCCTCCGTGGTGGCTGCCGCCTCCTACATGGCGCGCATCGCCCGCGACCATGGCGGGTTCCAGACCTCCAGCACCGCGCCGATCATGCGCGCCCAGGTGCAGGTGCTGGGCGTGAGCGATCCCTACGGCGCCCGGCTCACGCTGCTGGCGGCGCGCGAGCAGATCCTCACCCTGGCCAATGCCCGCGACAAGGTGCTGATCGGCCTCGGCGGCGGCTGCAAGGACATCGAGATCCACGTGTTCCCCAAGAGCCAGCGCGGCCCCATGGTGGTGATGCACCTCCTGGTGGATGTGCGCGACGCCATGGGCGCCAACACCGTCAACACCATGGCCGAGGCGGTCGCCCCCCTGGTGGAGCAGCTCACCGGCGGCCAGGTGCGCCTGCGCATCCTGTCCAACCTCGCCGATCTGCGCCTCGCCCGCGCCCGGGTGCGGGTGCCGGAAGCGGCCATGGCCACCAAGGACTTCAGCGGCCGCCGCATGATCGAAGGCATCTTGGACGCCTATGAGCTGGCGGCCATCGATCCCTACCGCGCCGCCACCCACAACAAGGGCATCATGAACGGCATCGACCCGGTCATCGTCGCCACCGGCAATGACTGGCGGGCGGTGGAAGCCGGCGCCCATGCCTATGCCGCCCGCAGCGGCGTCTATACCTCGCTCTCCACCTGGGAGCAGGACACCGACGGCGCCCTGGTGGGCACCCTGGAACTGCCCATGGCCGTGGGTCTCGTCGGCGGCGCCACCAAGACCCATCCCGCCGCCCAGGCGGCGCTCAAGGTGCTCAAGGTGACCAGCGCCCAGGAGCTGGCAGAGGTCACCGTCGCCGTGGGTCTGGCCCAGAACATGGCCGCCTTGCGGGCACTGGCCACCGAGGGCATCCAGCGCGGCCACATGGCCCTGCACGCCCGCAACATCGCCATCGTCGCCGGCGCCGTGGGGGCGGAGATCGACACGGTCGCCGCCGAGCTGGCCCAGGCCCATGACGTGCGCACCGACCGGGCCAAGGAGATCCTCGCCCGCCTGCGCGGCTGACGCCGAATCGGGCGCGGACGAATCGGACACGGATGAACCTGCCCCGCCAAGGGCGAAACAGCCGCCGCGCCCCTTCGCGATGTGACACACGCTGTCGCATCGCGCGTCCATCGCCAATGGACGTGTCTGAGACAAACGGAAAACAACACCAAAAGGGAGGATCAGGATCGACCGTGCAGGGAGCATCCACGCCATTTCAGGCCCCGCCAAAGGGGCCACCGTCACATGTCAAATCCCCCAACGTCCATCTCGCGGAAGTGTGGGGCGATGTGGTCGATCGACGTCATTTGGCCGCTGCCGTGGTCATCGGCGCGGTGGTCAGCCTCGGCACCTTCCTGATCGCCGCCCGCATCTTCGCCGCCACCGTGGCGGTGCCCGACGTGGGCCGGGCCTATGCCATGCTGGTGGGCCTTCTGGGCTGCGTCCTGTCCGGCGTCATTTGCGCCAAGCTGTTCCCGCCCAAGCGAGAAGTTGTGGAAAGCGCCTCCGATCCGGCCTGGCGTCTTGCGGCGATGCAGCAGCTGGCCGGCGAGACCGGAACCATCGGCCGCATTGAGGACCTTCCGCCGCAAGTCATTGCGGAAATGAAGGAACTTGGCCTCTATGAGTTGTTCGCGTCCTATGACGCGGAGCAAAACCGGCCCCAGGCCACAGTGACGGGGGCCTGAGATGGACGGCTTGCTCTTTGACATCCTGGTCGCCGTAGGCATGGGCTTTGCCGGCGCCATCGCCTTCTCCCTCATCGGCCTGATCTCCGGCACTGACGAGACCACCACCATCGCCCCGGTGACCTTGCTGGTGGTGCTGTTAGGCGTTCCGCCCGTTGGGGTTTTCACCTTCTGGCTGGCCGCCGCCGTGGCCAAGCACATGACCCATGCGGTCCCCACCGCCTTGCTGGGCATCCCCGGCGACACCATGGCCGTGCCCCTGCTCCAGCAGGCTACGGCCTTGAGAAACCTGGGGGTTCCGCATATTGCGCTGCGAAAGATGATCTCCGGCGGCCTCATCGCCGCGGTGATCGCCGTGCCGCTGTCGGTGGCGTTCGCGCTGCTGCTGGCGCCGTTCGGCCAGATGATCACGGTGGCCGCCCCCTGGCTGTTCCTGGGCGCAGCCCTTCTGATTGCTTATTTTTCCGCGGGCAAATGGGCCTCGGTCTTCACCTTGCTGCCGTTCGTGCTGCTGGTGGTGGCGCTGCAAACCATCACCGCCAAATATGGCGTGAAGCTGGGGGTGAGCTATTTCCTCGGCATCGCCATCGGCCCGCTGGTGGCGGACCTGTTCTCCTCGCTCTCGCCCATGGAGCGGGCGCGCATGCATCGCGATGGCCCGCGCCGCTTCACCCTGGCGCCGGACATGAAGAGCTGGGGCGGATTTTTCCCCAATCCGTTCAAGGTTCTGGATCGCACCCAGGTGCTCTGGACCACGGGGGCGGCGGCCATCACCAGCGCCACCTTCGTGTTCAGCCCGGTGGCCATGACGGTGATCATGGGCGAGGTGGTGGGTGCTCGGATCAAGCATGCCTATCACCGCCTCACCACGGTGATCAGCGTGCGGAACGGCGTGACCGAATCCACCTATATCGCCGAGGCGCTCATCCCCTTGATCGCATTCGGCTTGCCGCTGAGCCCGGTGGCTGCGGGGCCGGCCGCGCCGCTGTTCAACGCCCCGCCCCGCTTCATGGTGGACGGGCCGGGTGGCCAGATCGTCAACCTGCACACCTTGATGACGCCCATGCAGTTCCTCGGCTACGGGCTGCTGGCGGTCTTCATTGCCGCGTTGATCGCCTATCCCTTCGCCATGAATTATGCCCGCGTGGCGGCCGCCTTCGTGTCGCGCCGCATCAGCCATGAGGCGATCATCGCCACCTTTGTCGGGCTGGTGATGGTGATCGGCACCTGGGAAGGTCAGGCGCTGGGCCTCATGGTCATCGTCACCATGGGCCTCGTAGGCGGCTTGCTCTACCGCATCCTCGGCTTCAACACTGGGGTGCAGTTCATGGGCTATTACACCGCTGTCCTCACCGTTCCGGCGCTCACCAAGCTGTTCATCGGCTGATCGTCCGCGCCTCAACGAAAACGCCGGCCAGGGGAAACCCTGGCCGGCGCTTGCTTTTGCGTTGCAGTGTGAGGCGCTTACAGCGCCGCCAGTTCCTCGGCCGAGAGCGGCAGCAGTGGCGGGCGCATGCGCATCCAGCCGTCGGACTGGCTGGCGCGGGCCATCAACGCTTTGAGCGAGGCCATCTGCGCGAAGCGCGACACCCGATTGCGCGTCGCCACCACCCGCGCCTGCGCGGCCTCCACCGCCTCTGCCTGCGCGGGATCGGCGAAGTGCTTGGCGATGAAGGCCAGATCCCGCGCCACCAGATTGGAAGTGGCGGTGATGCAGCCGGCCCCGCCCGCCTTCAAGAGCGGCAGCAGCAAGGGATCGGCCCCCGCCAGCACCGCGAAGCCTGGAAACCGCTCGACCATGGTGACCATGTTGGCCAGATCGCCGGAGGAATCCTTGATGCCGGTGAAGGTGGTCGGATAGCGCTGGCGCAGTTGCGCGATGACCCCATGGCTGATGGGCACCGCCGAGACCTGAGGGATATGGTAGAGCACGATGCGCAAGCGCGGATCGGCAATGCGTTCAACCACTTCGCTATAAGCGGCCACCACTCCGTCGTCTGAGACGCCCTTGTAATAGAAGGGCGGCAGCATGACCACGGTGGTCACACCGACGGACAGCGCATGCCGGGTCAGGTCCACGGTTTCCGTGAAGGCCGCGACGCCTGTTCCGGGCAGCAGGCGCGCCGGATCGATGCCCCCCGCCACCACCGCTTCCAGCAGCGCCTGCCGCTCCTTGAGCGAAAAGGAATTGGCCTCCCCGGTGGTGCCGAGCATGGCGATGCCGTCGCAACCCTCTCCCAGCAGATGCCGGCAATGGGCGAGGAAGGTGGCGTGGTCGGGTGACAGGTCCGCATTCAGCGGGGTGAGCGCCGCGCTGAAAACGCCCCGCGGATGAAGGTCGCTCTGGGTCATGGGTCAAGCCTTTGCGGCAGGTCGCGCGCCCTCAGGCGGCGGCGTGGTAGATGGAAAGAATGTCCGCGCGAGTGAGGTCGCGGGGGTTGTTGTCCAGGAGGCGGCGGATGGCGTGGGCCTCGCTGGCCATGGCGGCGAAATCCGCCTGTGGCACGCCGTGGGCGGTGAGCCGCATCTCGATGCCGAGGCCCGTGCAGAAGCTCAGGGCCGCAGCGCGCACCGCAGCGGGCTCTTGGCTTGCAGGTTGTCCGAGGGCGGCCAGGATCAGCGCGGTCTTCTCAGGCGCGGCTGGGGCGTTGAAGGCCAGCGTGTGCGGGAAGATGATGGCGCAAGCCAGCCCGTGCGCCATATGGTGTCGGGTGCCCAAAGGATAGGCCACCGCATGGCCCGAGGTGGTGTTCACCGGCCCGAGGCAATAGCCGCCATAGAGCGAGGCCAAGGCCAGCCCAGCACGCGCCTCACGGTCACTGCCGTCGCGCACGGCGCGGGCGAGGAACCGCCCCACCAGGCGAATGCCCTCCAGCGCGTAGAGGTCGATCAGCGGATGCGCCCTGCGGCTGGTGAAGGCTTCCACGCAATGGGCCATGGCATCCACGCCGGTGGCCGCCGTGACCGCTGCCGGCACCGTCAGGGTGAGGTCCGGATCCACCACCGCCAGGTCCGCCAGCATGCACCGGCTCTGCACCGCCAGCTTGTTCTGAGTGGCCGGATCGGTGACCAGCGAGCGGGTGCCGGCCTCGCTGCCGGTGCCAGCCGTGGTCGGCACCTGCACCAGACCTGCTCCGCGCCGCAGGACCTTTTCCGGCCCCACCACCTCATGGAGGGTCTGGCCGCTGCCCGGCAGCACTGCCGCGAGCTTGGCCAGATCCATGGCACTGCCGCCGCCGAAGCCGATGATGAGGTCGGGCTGTTCCGCCTCGGCCAGGGCCAGCAGGCGCTCCAAATTTGGAATATCCGGCTCCGGCTTCACCTCGCCGAACACCAATGGCGTGCCCGGCAGGTCCAGAAGACCCACCCGCCCCGCATTGAAGGCATCCGCCACCACCAGCGGGCGCTGGAAGCCGCGCTCGCGCGCAAAGCGGCCCACCTGCGACACCAGCCCGGCGCCGAATGACACCGTGGCCGGGCGCTGGATGTCGATGGGCACCAACAGCGACAAGGGAGTGAGAGGCGCGTTCATGCCACGGCATCCTTCACAGGCGAAAGCGTCTGGACGGAGCGGTTTGCGGAAAGGCGCTCGGCATATTCGATCGCCTCCATGAGGCTGCGCGCATTGGCGATGCCCTGGCCGGCGATGTCGAAGGCGGTGCCGTGATCCACCGAGGTGCGGATGATCGGCAGGCCGAGGGTGATGTTCACCCCGGACAGGTCATTCCAGCGCCCGGTGGCGGGGTCGATCTCAAACCCCAGCAGCTTCACCGGGATGTGGCCCTGGTCGTGATACATGGCGATCACCGCGTCATACTGGCCCGCCCTCAGCTTCACGAACACGGTGTCGCCGGGCACCGGGCCGACCACATCCAGCCCATCCGCCACCGCCTGGGCGATGGTGGGGGCGGAAATGTCGATGTCCTGGCGGCCGAACAGGCCGCCCTCGCCCGCATGGGGGTTCAATGCTGCAACGGCGATGCGGGCGCGGCCGAGGGCAAGGCCGGACAGGGCCTCGTGGGTGAGATCGATCACCCGGCGCAGACGCTCCGGCGTCAGGCGGGCGGGCACATCCTGAAGCGCCACATGGGTGGTGACATGGCTGACGCGCATATTGCCATGGGCCAGCATCATCACCGATCCGCGCACGCCGGTCAGTTCCGCCAGCATCTCGGTGTGGCCGGGATAATGGTAGCCGGCCAGATTGAGCGCTTCCTTGTTCAGCGGCGCGGTGACGATGCCGCCGATGCGTCCCGCCTGGGCGAGACGCACCCCGCGCTCCACGGCGAGGAAGGCAAAGCGGCCGCCGTCCGCGGACACAACGCCCGGCGCGATGGGCGCGCCTTCCGGGCCGGCCTGGATGGCGCACAGGGATGGCCAGTGGGCATCGTCCTCGGACACCAGAGGAATGGCGAGATCCGGCGTGAAGGCGGCGCGGGCGCGCTCCAGCGCCACGCTGCTGCCGAGCACCACGATGCCAAGCTCTCCGGCTTCAATGCGCGGCTTCAGTTGCTGGCAGGCCTTCACGATGATCTCGGGGCCGATCCCGGCGGGATCGCCCATGGTGATGGCGAGGGGGCGGGGGCTCATGAGCCTATCCTTTCGACCGCGAAGCATGCGTCGTTCAAGAGGGTGTGCAGGAGATCCGGGGCCCCGAAGGCGCCGGACTTGGAAATGACTTCGGTGCCGTCCCAGGCGCCGCCGCGCATGCGCGAGCGCGGCACGCCCGGCATCATGGCGCCGGTGATATCGAGGCGGTGGGTGCCCACCGCAGCACACAGGGCGCGCAAGGTCTCCCCGCCCGCGCAGAGCAACGTGGCCGGGGCCGGCAGCGTCGTGGCCAGGTGCGAGACCGCACGGCTGATCAGGGTGGCCGCCGCGCCGCGTCCGGTGTCGGCGGGAAGCGTGAAACTGACAAGGGCGCATCCGCTTTGCGCCATCCGCTCGGACACCGCCGCCGCGTGACCGGCCGCCTCCACGTTCAGGCTGAGGTGCCAGCGCGGGCAGGCGGCCAGTTGCGCCGCGGTGGCGGGCTGTTCGGAGCCGAACACGCCGAGGATGGGTCCACGCAATGGGGCGGCGGTGTCCGATTGTGGTCCGGCCCCAAGCGCCCGCGCCAGTCCACCGCTGCCACACCACAAAGGCGGGCTCGCCCAGTGCCGACCGGCAGCGACGATGCGCTGGAGGTCATCCTGTGTTTCCGCATCGCAGACGCTGACACCATCCTGCGGCCCGGCGAGGCCGAGCCGGGCCGGGATGCCCTGCGCCTGGAGGGCGTCCACCAGATCGGGGCCGACCGGCGTCCACTGCCCCTGCCCGTCCCGGGCAAACTGGCGGCCGCCG
Organism: Azorhizobium sp. AG788; assembly: GCF_943371865.1. Taxonomy (GTDB): domain Bacteria; phylum Pseudomonadota; class Alphaproteobacteria; order Rhizobiales; family Xanthobacteraceae; genus Azorhizobium. The sequence continues at coordinate 15,043 of NZ_CALRWL010000033.1, forward strand.
CGCGTGACCCGGCCCTGAAACGGAAAGGCCGGCGCGAGGATGGCAGAACGCCAGGGCCCGCCGCGCAGGCAGGCTGCCAGTTCCGCCACGCCATGACCGCGCAAGAGGCTGTCCAACTTGAGAAAGGCGATCTGCGCGCCGTCGAGCACAGGGGCGAAGCGGCTGAACCGCGCGGCGGCAGCGGACGCGCCAAGGTCGCGCGTTCCACTGTCAAACACGGCGGCTTCCGCGCCAGCAGCCTCGGGCGCCCAGACACAGGGGATCGGCCCGAATGTCGGCACGAACTCCGCACCGGCATCCAATGCCCCCGTCAGATCGTCCGCGAGCAGTCGTAGACGGGTCATGCCGCCTCCGAGCACCGGTCGGCAGGGAGCGGAAGGCCAGATGCCGCGTCCGCGCAAAGGGCACGCAGGCAGCAGACGGGCATGGGCAGCACCAGTGGCAAAGGCATTCCTCCCGCTCGCTGATTTTGATCGGATTGCGAACGTTTGTTCGTTGTTTGAGAGAATTAGGCGCCATCTCTTGCTCCTGTCAACGGCCAGGTCGCCCGCTTTTCGGATTCACGGAAGCAATGCTGGCCTATGTTGCAGTGCATGATCCGGACGCTACGCAGCGCACTGGTGTCGTTGCGTGTTGCCGATTGACAATCCGCTGCCGCTCGGCAAACTAATCATAATACGAATAAATGTTCGCTATCCGATCAGGGAGGATATGCTTTGTCGAAGCTTCACCGCATGATCACTGCGGCGCGTGGCCTCTAGCATGCAGGGTTCAGTTCTCCTGCAGGCCGCCCCTGCCGCCCCGGCCACGGATTCCCACCGTGCACTGATCGAGGCCCACAAGGTCGACAAGACCTATGTCAGCGCGTCCGGCAGCAAGGTGCATGCGCTGGACGGCATCGATCTGGCGGTGCGTGATGGCGAATTGGTCACCATCGTCGGACCCTCCGGCTGCGGAAAGTCCACCCTGCTGCGCATGATCGCCGGGCTGGACGACTATGACGGCGGGCGGCTGATGCTCGACGGCAAGCCCGTGCTTGGCCCCTCCCGCGATGTGGGTGTGGTGTTCCAGTCGGCCAACCTGCTGCCCTGGATGACGGTGAAGGACAATGTGCGCCTGCCGCTGCGGGTGGGCGGACGCCATGAGGCCGAGCCCGGCCGCATCGAGGCCCTGCTGGAAATGACCGGCCTCGGCGATTTCGCGGACCGCTTCCCCTATGAATTGTCCGGCGGCATGCAGCAGCGCGCCGGCATCTGTCGCGCGCTGGCCCGCAATCCACGCATCCTGCTCATGGACGAGCCGTTCGGCGCCCTCGACGCCCTGACCCGCGAGCGCATGAACCTGGAACTGCAGCGGATCTGGCAGGTCTATGGCAAGACCATCGTGCTGATCACCCACTCCATCTCCGAGGCGGTATTTCTGGGCGACCGGGTGATCGTCATGTCCGCGCGTCCCGGACGGGTGCTGCGGGACATCGAAATTCCCATCGAGCGCCCGCGCAGCCTCGATACCATCATCAAGCACCCCGCCTATGCGGACATCTCCCGTGAGATCCGCTCGCTGCTGAACGCCGAAGGAGGCGTGGATTGAGCACTCTGCCCTATAGCGAGGCGCCTCCCATGGCCCCCGTCGTCCCCCGCCGCCGTCGCCGGCTGCGCCTCAGCGGTTCACTGCTGGCGGCGCTGGGCTTCGTCATCCTCATCTCCGCATGGTTTGCCGCCGTGCGGTTCCTGAAAGTGCCAGCCTATATTCTTCCGGCGCCGGAGGCGGTGGTGCGGGCGCTGTGGTCCGGGCTTGCGGTCAGCCCCACCAGCCCCATGGGCTATTATCTGCCCCTGTGGGGCTCGTTGAAGAATGCGGCCCTGGGTTTTCTGATCGGCACCGGCCTCGGCATCTTCCTCGGCTCGCTGATGGCGGAGATCCGGACTGTCGAGAAGATGCTGATGCCCTATGCCTTCGCGCTGCAAAGCCTGCCGAAGGTGGCGATCGCGCCTCTCATCGTCATCTGGTTCGGCTTTGGTGATGGCTCCAAGATCGCCATTTCCGCGCTGCTCGCCTTTTTCCCGGTGCTGATCAACAGCTTCACCGGTCTGCGCTCGGTGGAGCCGGAGAAGCTGGACCTGATGCGCTCGCTGTCCGCCAGCCGCCTGGAAACCTATTGGCTGGTGAAGCTGCCCCATGCGGCGCCGTTCATCTTCGCCGGTCTCGACATGGCGGTGGTCTATGCCCTGCTCGGCACCATCGTTGCTGAATTCCTCGGCGCGCAGCAGGGCATGGGCGTGGTTATCACCCAGGCCCAGGCGGTCACCGACGTGGCCGGCGTGTTCGCCGCCTTGGTGATCCTCGGCGCCATGGGCATCCTGCTGCACACGCTGGTGCGCCGGCTGGAATTGAAAGTGGTCCACTGGGGCAACCGGGGATCGAAATAACAAAAAATGCCAGGAGGAAACGCCATGACCGATTTCACTCGCCGCCAATGGCTACTGGCCAGCGGCGCTTTCGCCGCGGCGCTCGCCGCCGGCCCCCGCTTCGCTCAGGCCGCGGATCTGCGCCCGCTCAAGTTCGGCGTCGGCCTGAAAGCCATGGGCCCCGCCGTGATCAGCACGCTGATCGGCGAGGTCCTCGGCTACAACAAGCAGGAGGGCTTCACCCTCATTCCCGCGCCCCTTGGCACCAACGCCAATGTGCAGATCGCCATCGACAAGGGCGATGTGGATATCGGCATCGGCGTGCCGTCCTTCGGTCTGCCGCTGCTGGCCAAGGGCGAATGGCAGGGCGCGCTGAACTATTATCAGTACACCTATCCCTATAAATGGGATGTGGCCGTCAAGCCCGGCTCGGCGGTAAAGACCTATGCCGGACTCAAGGGCCTGCGCATCGGCGTGTCCGATTTCGGCAGCACCGAATATCCGGTCACCCGCAACATCCTCAAGAACATGGGCATCGACCCCGACACCGATGTGAAGTGGATCGCGGTGGGCAACGGCATCCAGGCCGGCGTGGCCCTCCAGCGCGATGCCATCGACGCCTTGGCCTATTACGACACCGGTTTCGGCCAGATCGAAGGCGCCGGCATCGAGATGCGCATCGTGCCGCGGCCGGACAATCTGCCGATGATCGGCGGCCAATTCCTCACCGCCCGCAAGGCGTTCCTGGACAAGGACCGCGCTCTGGCAGTGGGTTTCGGCCGCTCGGTGGCGAAGGCCTCGCTGTTCCTGCTGGCCAGCCCCGATGCCGGCGCGCGGGCGTTCCTGAAAATGTATCCGGAAACAGCACCGCGCGGCAGTTCTGCGGAAGATGCGGTCAAGGCCGTGCTCCAGGGCATCACCCGGCGCATCCAGCTCTACAAGCCGCCCTATGCCGACTTCAAGATGGGCCAGATCAACCCGGAGGAGTTCCGGCTGGAGGCACAGATCTTCGGATACAAGATCAGCGATCTTTCGACCTTCTATACCAATGACTTGATCGCCGACATCAACACCTTCGACGCCGCCAAGGTGGTCGCCGAAGCCAAGGCCTATACGGGCTGATGATGATGGACACAGGACCAGCCGGTCCGCCGCGCCACGCTCTGGTGACGGGGGCAAGTTCCGGCATCGGGCTCGCCATCGTCGAACGTCTGGTGGCGGACGGATGGCGCGTCACCGGCATGGCGCGACGGCCGGTTCCGATACCCGGCGCCCGCTCGATCCTCGCCGATCTGGCGGCGCCCGGCGGCGGCCTCCCTGAGTTGAACGACCTGGAGCCGGTGGATGCCTTCATCCATGCGGCGGGTGTGCTGCGGACGGCGGAATTGGGGGCCCTGCGGCCCGAGGATCTGGCTGCCATGTGGCGCCTGCATGTGGAGGTGGCGGCGCAACTGGTGGATCGCCTGGTGGCGACCATCCCCGATGGCGGCCGCATCGTGTTGATCGGCTCTCGCACCAGCACCGGCGCGGCAGGCAAGAGCCAATATGCCGCCACCAAGGCTGCCATGGTCGGCCTGGCCCGTTCCTGGGCCATGGAACTTGCAACCCGTGGCGTAACCGTGAATGTCATCGCGCCCGGCGCGACGCAGACGCCGATGCTGTCGGATCCAGCCCGGGGCGCCACGCCGCCGCGCCTGCCGCCCATCGGTCGTTTCGTCCAGCCGGACGAGATCGCCGCGCTCGCGGCATTTCTCCTTTCCCCCCAGGCCGGGGCGATCACCGGGCAGCAGATCACGGTCTGCGGCGGCGCGTCCCTATAAGCAGACGGACACCATGGCGGCAGACGATAATCCCAAGAACATCGTGCACTCGGTGGTCAAGGCGTTCGCCGTATTGCGCGCCTTCGACACCACCTTGCCCGAACTGACCATCACCGAGATCGCCGGCCGCGCCGGCCTCGACCGCGGCACATCGTTTCGCTTCGTGAACACCTTGTGCCAGTTGGGATATCTGGCGACCGTGCCGCACAGCCGGCGTTTTCGTCTGACCCTGAAATGCCTGGAGCTGGGCTATACGCCGCTGGCGCGCGGAAACCTGAAGCTGCTGGCTCGCCCCCTGCTGGCGGAATTGGTGCCGGACGTGGTGGAGGCGGCCTCGCTGGGGATGCTGGACGACACCGACGTGGTCTATGTGGAGCGGGTGCAGAGCGACCTCAAGCTCAATCTCGACCGGCGCACCGGCTCGCGGACCGGGGCCTATGGGGCGGCGCTGGGCCATGCCATGCTGGCCCATCTCCCGCCGGAAAAAGCCGAGGACGTGCTCCGCCGCAGCAATCGTGTCCGCCTGTCCGAGCGCACCCTGACCGACGTGGACGAACTGATGCATCGCCTCGCCTTGGTGCGAAAGCGCGGCTACGCCGTCTCCGATGGCGAGAACGCCTATGGCCTGCGCACGGTGGCCACCGCCGTGCTCGACCCGGACGGCTTCCCGGTGGCGGGTGTGAGCGCCACCATCAATTCCGAGCGCATGAATCTCGACGACTTCATCCGCACCGTCGCCCCGGAGGTGCAGCGGGTGGCTGCGGACCTGAGCCGCGGCGTGCATTTGTCCTTTGGCTCCGTGGCGCAGGCCAAGGGCTAACGGTCCGAGCGACGTCCACGGATCCCCTTTCGGAGTTTCTCGATGAATACGCCCATGCCCTTGCGGCCCGTCACCACCGGCGCCGGAGTCCCACCGGAGCCGCCTCTTGTCCGCGACGGGCGTCTGCGCATTGTCGAAAGCGGCCGCGTAGAAGCCGTGCTGCCATCTCCCTGCATCCAGAACCATGCCGCCAACCTCATGGTGCTGGCCAATTGCGACCTGCTATGCACCTGGTTCGGCGGCACCCAGGAGGGCGTGCCGGATATCTCGCCCTTGCTCTCACGCCTCCCCGCCGGCGGGGATCGCTGGTCGGAGCCGGTGCGCCTGTCCGATGACATGACCCGCTCGGAGCAGAACCCGATCCTCGCCTATGGCCCGGACGGAAAGCTCTGGCTGCTGTTCACCTCCCAAGTGTCCGGCAACCAGGACACCGCCATCGTCAAATGCCGGGTGTCCGAGGACGAGGGGCTCACCTGGGGTCCCGTGCACACGCTGATCGACCGGCCCGGCACCTTCGTGCGCCAGCCCCCGATCCTGCTGGCAAACGGCGACTGGCTGCTGCCCACGTTCCTCTGCCGCACCACGCCCGGAGAGAAATGGGTCGGCAATGACGATATCAGCCAGGTGCTGATCTCCTCGGACGGCGGGGCGACATGGTCGGCCCATGACGTTCCCGGCAGCCTGGGATGTGTTCACATGAACATCGTGCCCGGTCCCAACGGCCTGACCGCTGTATTCCGCAGCCGCTGGGCAGATTTCGTCTATCTCAGTCGGTCCACCGACCATGGCCGCACCTGGAGCCCGCCCGAACCCACCGCGCTGCCGAACAACAATTCCTCGATCCAGGCGACGCGCCTGCGCGACGGCCGGCTGGCCATGGTGTTCAACCGCTCCAGTGCCCTGAACGCCACGGAGCGGCGGGTGTCGCTATACGATGATCTGGAAGACGATGCGCCGACACTGCCCCCGGCTTCGACCCCTCGCCCCGTCCCTGCGCCGCCCGCCCGCACGGCCTTCTGGGGCGCACCACGGGCGCCCATGAGCATCGCCTTCTCGGCAGACGACGGCCGCAGTTGGCCCGAAATCCATGACATCGCTTTGGGCGACGGCTTCTGCATGACCAACAATTCTAGCGAGAAGCGCAATCGCGAATTGTCCTACCCCACCGTGGTGGAGACGGCGGATGGGTCCTTGCACATGGCCTTCACCTTTTTTCGCCAGGCGATCAAATACGTTCGCCTGAGCCGATAACCTCCGGCTGCTTAAGGCGGCGGCGATCAAATGGTGCGCAGAAGATCTCGGCGGACTGCGGGAACCCGGGCTCTCACAACGCAGCACTCTCCCCAGGTTTCCGAGCGCCTCGCGTTAGGGCAAGAGACGGGCCGCGCTTGACCTTGTTGTCATTTCCCGCACGTTCTGTGGGCGCGCCGGTTCCGGCGTGCCGCAAGCGTCATCGAAAGTGCAAGGAGCATCCATGCCCGCCGCCACCAGCCAGACCGCTTCCCTCTCTCGGGCCGACCAAGCGGTGGCATGGCTGGCGCCGCGTGGCGCCGAAATGGAAGCGCTGCTCAACCGCTTCGTGTCGATCGATTCCTACAGCCACGACAAGGCCGGCACTGACGCCATGGGCGAAGCCGTCGCCGAGGCTCTTGCCGCCGACGGCATCGTGGTGACGCGCATTCCCAACTCGACCTTCGGCGACGTGATCCGCGCAGAGGTGGCCGGACACTCAGACGGACCCTATGCCCTGCTGCTGGGGCACCGGGACACGGTGTTTGCCACCGGCACCGTCGCCCGTCGCGGCTACACCGCCTCCGGCCAGACCGCGTACGGTCCCGGCGTCGCGGACATGAAGGCCGGCCTGGTGACCAACATCTTCGCCTTGCGGGCTATCAAAGCCATCGGCGGGTTGGAGCGTCCGGTAGTCGCTCTGTTCACCGCGGACGAAGAGATCGGCTCGCCCAGCGGACGGGCGCAGATTGAAGGCGCCGCCCGAGGTGCCCGCGCGGTGTTCAATTCCGAACCGGGTCGGGTCAGCGGCAACGTGGTGACCGCGCGCAAGGGCGGCGCATCGTTCCGCATTGCGGTCACCGGACGGGCCGCGCACTCGGGCGTCAACCATGCGGACGGCGCCAGCGCCATCGAGGCCTTGGCCCGCAAGATCGTGCGCCTCCACGCCTTGACCGACTATGCCACCGGCATCACCACCAATGTGGGGGTCATCAAGGGCGGGAACACCCACAACACCGTTGCCCCCTGGGCCGAAGCGGAACTGGACCTGCGGTTCGTCACGCTGGAACAGCATGCGCGGCTCATGGCGGAGATCGCGGCCATCGTGGCGGTGGAGGAGATCCCCGGCACCTCGGCCACCCTGACCGCCAAGTCCGTATTCCTGCCGCTGGAAGAGCAGCACTCCGCCGGGCTGTTCGCCCTGTATCAGGCCGCAGCCATGCGGGTCGGCTTCGCGGTTGAAGGGGAGTTCACCGGCGGCTGCGCGGATTCCGGCTTCACTGCGGCGTTGGGCGTCCCCACCTTGTGCGGGCTTGGCCCCGTGGGCGGCAAGGCCCATACGGACGAGGAATTCTGCCGCCTCGATACCCTGGTCCCTCGCACCCAGGCGCTGGCCGCCACACTCTGCGACCTCCCCTGAGGCACGCATCAGGTGCCAAGACCACATCGATCACGCAGCGATGCGGGCGGCTGCGCGCTGACGCTCGGCGGTCTCAGGTTTGGCATCTATCCACATGCTTTACACGCAGAACCCCGCCCATTGCGCAGGCATGGGCGGGTCGGCGCGCACCCCCGTGCCGCTTCCGGGACGGAAGCCTGCGCCGACTGGGAACATATGGGTTTCGTCCACAAAACGTTGCCTAATCGCACAAGGATCGTCGTCATAGACGTACCGTCGAATTGGCGATGAAAGCGTTGCCGTGCCCGCCCGATAGGCGGCGTGTCACCACGGCGCGCATTTTTCGCCCAACCTTTCATCACGCGCACTTATTGTGCATCTCGAATGCGTCTCGTAGGCTTCGCCCTGTTGATGGCAGCGCCGGGAGAGACTGGACCTCGCGGTCCGGCACCGAAGGAGCAACCGCCCCGGAAACTCTCAGGTAGCAGGGACCGGCGCCGCCCGAACAGTCCGGAGAGTGATCGGTCACCCCGATCCGCCGAAGGAGCAAACCGGTTTGGCCGGTGAATCTCTCAGGCCCAATACGGACGGGGCAGGAGTTCAGGAACGGGAGGCTTTGCCCCCGCCGTCCGCCCATGACGCTGTCCGAGCACGATTTTGAAATGACCCTTTTCGCCCGACGATCCGCACCCGCGGATGCGCGTTCAACATCTCGACCGAGGGAAGCTGGCATGGCCTGGTTCACGAACGGCTCTTCCGACCATACGACAGGGACGCGCACGCGAGCGAGGCCGTCGCCTTTGGCTCTGGTCTCGGCCATCGCACTGGGCGCAGCCGCGCTCGGCGGACTGGCAACGGCCGCTGAAGCGGCCGGAAGCACCGTGCGCGCGGTGATGCATTCCGGCCTGCGCGTGCTCGACCCGATCATCACCACCGCCCACATCACGCGCAACCACGGCTACATGATCTACGACACGCTGCTGTCGATGGACGCCGATTATAAGCCTCAGCCGCAAATGGCCGAGTACAAGATCTCGGACGATGGGCTCACCTACACGCTCACCCTGCGCGAAGGCCTGCTCTGGCACGACGGAACACCGGTGACCGCCGAGGATTGCGTCGCCTCGCTGAAGCGCTGGGCCCAGCGCGACACCGGCGGCCAGATGATGATGGACGTCACCGAGAGCCTGACCGCCGCCGACGCCCGCACCATCGTGCTGAAGCTCAAGCAGCCGTTCGCCCCGGTGCTGGACATGCTGGCCAAGCCGTCCTCGGTGGTGCCGTTCATGATGCCGAAGAAGGTGGCGGAGACCCCGTCCACGGAATCCATCACCGACCAGACCGGCTCCGGCCCGTTCAAATTCATCAAGGGCGAATTCCAGCCCGGCGTGAAGGTGGTCTACGAGAAGTTCGACAAATACGTCCCCCGCAAGGAGGCCCCCAGTTGGACTGCCGGCGGCAAGGTGGTGAAGGTCGACCGGGTCGAATGGATCAACATGCCCGACGCCCAGACCGCGCTGAACGCGCTGGGCTCCGGCGAGATCGACTATATGGAAGCCCCGCCCGTCGACCTGCTGCCCATGGCGGAAAGCAACCGCGACCTGCGCAAATTCACCTGGAACCCCCTCGGCAGCCAGACCATGGGGCGGATGAATTTCCTCTATCCGCCATTCGACAACGTGAAGATCCGCCGGGCGGCCATGCTGGCCATGAACCAGGAAGATGTGCTGGCCGCTCTGATCGGCAATCCAGACTATTACAAGGTCTGCGCCTCCATGTATGGCTGCGGCGTGCCGCTGGAAACCAATGCGGGAGCGCCCCCCAGCCTGACCTTGAAGGGCGACGCCAAGGCGGCCCAGGCGCTGCTGAAGGAAGCCGGATATGACGGCACGCCGGTGGTCATCCTCCAGCCCACCGACGTCATCACCACGGCGCCCCAGCCGGTGGTCGCGGCCCAGTTGCTGCGCAATGCCGGGTTCAAGGTGGTGCTCCAGCCCATGGACTGGCAGACCCTCGTGACCCGCCGCGCCAGTCAGGCGCCCATCGCGGAAGGCGGCTGGAACATGTTCTTCACCAACTGGATCGGTGCGGAAGTGTGGACGCCTTTGGTCAATCCCATGCTCAATGGGCGCGGCAAGAAGGGCGGTTTCTTCGGCTGGATGGATGACCCCGAGCTGGATGCCATGCGCGTGTCCTTCGCGGCGGCCAAGACCCGCGACGAGCAGAAGGCGATCGCCGCCAAGATCCAGGCCCGCGCCTATGATGAGGTGGCTTATGTGCCGCTCGGCACCTACATCATCCCCGCCCTCTACCGCACCTCGCTGTCCGGCCTGATCCGCGGTCCGGCGCCGCTGTTCTGGAACGTCAAGAAGGCCGACTGAGCCCTGACATCGCGCCTGCGGCCTTTGGCGTTGCAGGCGCGGCAAGACCTCTCCGGCAGGCCCTCCGGCCTGCCGGCTTGTGAAAAAGGATGGCAGTATTGATCGCGCCTCGACGGCGCGGATCAACCATGGCGCAGGCCATGCGCAGCTGCCGAGCGAGGATCCTCTATGCTCGCCTATACGATCCGGCGTGTCCTGGCCGCCATTCCCGTCATGGGGGTGGTTGCCTTGTTCGTCTTCCTGCTGCTGCGCCTGACGCCCGGCGACCCGGCGGCGATCATTGCCGGCGACATGGCCACGCCCGCGCAATTGGAGGCGATCCGCACCAGCCTTGGGCTCAACCAACCGGTGGCGATCCAATTCATCACCTGGATCGGCCAATTGCTCCAGGGGGACCTCGGCACATCGCTGATCTCCAAGACCCCGGTGACCACCCTCATCCACCAGCGTCTGGCGCCGACCTTGAGCCTGGCGCTGGTGACCATGGCGCTGTCCATCGTCATCGCCGTGCCCATGGGCGTTCTGGCCGCCTGGAAGCACGGCACCTGGATCGACAATCTGGTCATGGCCTTCTCAGTGCTGGGTTTTTCGGTGCCGGTGTTCGTGATCGGCTATGTGCTGATCCAGGTCTTTGCCATCGAATTGCGCTGGTTCCCGGTGCAGGGCTTCACGCCCATAGAGAAGGGCCTCGGCCCGTTCCTGCAGCGGGCGACCCTGCCGGCCTTCACTTTGGCCTCGATCTACATCGCCCTCATCGCCCGGATGACCCGAGCCAGCCTCCTGGAGGTGCTGGACGAGGACTATATCCGCACCGCCCGCGCCAAGGGGGTCGGCGAGCAATTGGTGTTGTTTCGCCATGCCTTGCGCAATGCGGCGGTGCCCATTCTCACCGTCATCGGCACCGGCTTCGCCCTGTTGATTTCCGGCGTGGTGGTCACGGAAAGCGTGTTCAACATTCCCGGCCTCGGGCGGCTGATCGTGGATGCGGTGCTGGCCCGCGACTATCCCGTCATCCAGGGCCTGATCCTGCTGACCTCCGGCATCTATGTGTTCGTCAACCTGTTGGTGGACCTCTCTTATTCCCTCCTGGACCCGAGGATCCGCTACTGATGCTCCAGACCTCGAGCGGCGCGGACGCCATGCCGGTCACCCGGCCCCGCTTCATGCCCAACCTCGCCCGCTGGCGGATCGCGCCGGTGCTCGCCTCCGTCTGCCTGGTGGCGATCATTGCCATTGCTGTGTTCGCGCCGCTGATCGCGCCCCATGATCCGCTGACGATGATGCCCAGCCAGCGCCTCAAGCCGCCCACTGCCCTCCACCTGCTGGGCACCGATGCCTATGGCCGCGACCTGTTCTCGCGGTTGCTGTACGGGGCGCGTGTGTCACTCATTGTCGGATTGGGTGTAACAGTGATTTCCGTGGTGATTGGCCTGCCGTTAGGGCTGATTTCCGGCTACTTTCGCATGTTGGACGCAATCCTCATGCGGATCATGGACGGGCTCATGGCCATCCCCAGCGTGCTGCTGGCCATCGCGGTGGTGTCGCTGTCCGGTTCCTCGCTCACCACGGTGATGATCGCCATCACCATCCCCGAGGTCCCCCGCGTGGTGCGGCTGGTGCGCTCGGTGGTGCTCTCTGCTCGGGGGGAACCTTATGTGGAGGCGGCCATCGCCATGGGCACCAGCCTGCCCAGCATCCTGCGTAAGCATCTCATGCCCAACACCTTCGCCCCGCTGATCGTCCAGGGCACCTATATCTGCGCCTCCGCCATTCTCACCGAGGCGATCCTGTCCTTTCTGGGCGCCGGCATCGGCACCGAGACCCCGTCCTGGGGCAATATGATCGCCGAGGGGCGGATGTATTTCCAGTTGAAGCCCTCGCTGATCTTCTGGCCGGGCCTCTTGCTCTCGGTCTGCATCCTGTCCGTCAACCTCCTGGGCGACGCGGCCCGCGATGCGCTGGATCCGCGCATGAAAAAGCGGGGAGGCCTGTGATGAGCGCTCCAACCACCCCTCCCCCTGTTCTCGCCATCGACCGACTGGTGGTGAACCTGCCCACATTGAAGCGGCCGATCCTGCAAGGCATCTCGCTGGACATTGCGGCAGGGGAAACGCTCTGCCTGGTGGGCGAGAGCGGCTCGGGCAAGTCGGTCACCTCGCTGGCCACCATGGGCCTGCTGCCCAAGAAGATCCTGAAGGTCACCGCCGGCAGCATCAAGCTGGACGGCGAGGAATTGGTGGGCGCCAGCGATGCCCGCCTGCGCGCGGTGCGCGCCAGCCGCATGGCCATGATCTTCCAGGAGCCCATGACCGCGCTCAACCCGGTGCTGCCGGTGGGCCGGCAGATCGAGGAGGTGCTCAAGACCCATCTGCACCTGTCCGCCGCCGATCGCCGGGCCAAGGTGTTGGCGATGATGGAGCAGGTGCACCTGCCGAATATCGAACGGGTCTATGGCTCCTATCCGCACCAGCTCTCGGGCGGCCAGCGTCAGCGCATCATGATTGCCATGGCGCTGATCCTCGATCCGCGCCTCCTGATCGCCGACGAGCCCACTACCGCGCTCGACGTCACCACCCAGAAGCAGATCCTCAAGCTCATCAAGGAATTGCAGGAGCGGCGCGGCACCTCGGTGCTGTTCATCACCCATGACATGGGCGTGGTGGCGGACATCGCCGACCGGGTCTGCGTCATGCACCATGGCGAGATGGTGGAAACCGACACGGTGGACACCATCCTGCGCCATCCGCGCGAGGATTATACCCGCCGCCTGCTGGGCGCCGTGCCCAGTCTCGTGCCCCGCCCGGCCCGCCTGGCGGAAAGCCTCGAGCCGGTGCTGCGGGTCAATGCGCTGGCCAAGACCTATGCCACCCGTTCCTTCCTCGGCAAGGCGCGCGAGACCATCGCCGCCGCCGATGTGAGCTTCGAACTGGTGCGCGGGCGCACGCTGGGCATCGTGGGCGAGAGCGGTTCCGGCAAGTCCACGGTGGCGCGCTGCGTGATGCGGCTGATCGATCCCACCTCGGGCTCCATCCGCCTCGGCAATCAGGAGGTCTCGGACCTCTCGGCCCCCGCGCTGCGGCCGTTCCGCAAGCGCATCCAGATGATCTTCCAAGATCCCTATCGCTCGCTCAACCCGCGCATCAAGGTGGGCGAGAGCATCGTCGAGGGACAATTGAATTTCGGCACCCCTCGTCCCGCCGCCATGGCGCGGGCGCGGGAATTGATGCCGCTGGTAGGCCTGCCCGAGGATGCGGTGGAGCGGTATCCGCACCAATTCTCCGGCGGCCAGCGCCAGCGCATCGCCATCGCTCGTGCCTTGGCGATGGAGCCGGACGTGCTGGTGGCGGACGAAGCGGTCTCGGCGCTGGACGTCTCGGTGCAGGCGCAGGTGCTGGACCTGCTGGCGGACATCCAGGCCCGCCTCGGCATCGCCATCCTGTTCATCACCCACGATCTGCGGGTGGCGGCGCAGATCTGCGACGACGTGGTGGTGATGCACAAGGGCCGCATCGTCGAATACGGCCCTGCCGCCGATGTGCTCGCCGCGCCCAAAGCGGAGTACACGCGCGACCTGCTGCTGGCGGCGCCCGGCCGCCATTGGGACTTTGCCAATTTCCGCCCCCTGGCGACCTTCGCCAGTGCTCTTGAGGACGTCCGCTAAATGAGTGCGCCGCGTATTGCCGTCGGTGGTTTTCTGCACGAGACCAACACCTTCGCCCCCTCGCCTGCCGAATATACCGCCTTCCTGCAAGGCGGCGGCTGGCCGCCTTTGAGCCGGGGTGCCGAGATTTTCACCCGCCTGCCGGGCAAGAATGTCGGCCTTGCCGGCTTACTGCTGGCGGCGGAGGAGCGCGGCTGGGAGATCGTGCCGACCCTGTGGTGCGCCGCCAGCCCCTCGGCCGCGGTGACGCAGGATGCCTTCGAGCGCATCATGGCCGAGATGATGGAACGTCTGGCCGCTGCCGGCCCGGTGGATGCGGTCTATCTGGACCTGCACGGCGCCATGGTGGCCGCCCACTTCGATGATGGCGAGGGCGAGGTGGAAGCCCGCGTGCGCGCGCTCATCGGGCCGGATGTGCCCCTCGTGGTCAGCCTGGACCTGCACGGCAACGTCACGCCGAAGATGGTGGAGGCCGCCGACGCACTGGTCGCCTATCGCACCTATCCGCATATCGACATGGCCGATACCGGCCGCCGGGCGGCGGGCGTGCTGGCGGCGCGCATGGCCCATGGCCGCCCCTTCGCCAAGGCCTTCCGGCAGATCCCGTTCCTGATGCCCATCGCCTGGCAATGCACCGAGATGGAGCCGTGCCAGTCACTCTACCGGCAGCTTGCCGCGCTGGAGTCTGACCGCGGACTCGCCAGCCTCTCCTTCCTGCCGGGCTTTCCGGCGGCGGATTTTCCTGATTGCGGCGGCACCGTCGTCGCCTATGCCGCCACCCAGGCGGAGGCGGATGCCGCCGCCGATGCCATGGCCGCTTTGGTGAATGCCCAGGAAGACGCCTTCGCCGGCACCGCTTATGAGCCGGAAGCCGGGGTGCGCAAGGCCATGGAGATCGCCGCCACCGCCACCCGCCCGGTGGTGATCGCCGATACCCAGGACAATCCCGGCGCCGGCGGCAATTCCGACACCACTGGCATGTTGCGGGCGCTGGTGGCCTGCGGTGCCGCCCGCGCGGCCCTCGGTATCATGGTGGACCCGGCTGCGGTCCAGGCTGCCCATGCGGCCGGCGTCGGCGCGGAAATCGACGTGGCGCTAGGCGGCAAGTCCGGCGTGGCGGGGGATGCCCCGTTCGAGGGCCGGTTCGTGGTGGAAACGGTGTCAGACGGGCTGTTCGAGTCCACCGGCCCGTTCTACGGCAAGGGCCCGATGAATCTCGGCCTCTCCTGCTGCCTCCGCATCGGCGATGTGCGGGTGGTGGTGGCCTCGCGCAAGGCGCAAATGGCCGACCAGGCCATGTATCGCTATGTGGGCATCGAGCCCACGGCACAGGCGATCCTGGTGAACAAAAGCTCGGTGCATTTCCGCGCCGACTTCACCCCCATCGCCGAAACCATCCTGGTGTGCACCGCCCCCGGCCCCATGCCACTGTCGCCGGCCGTCCTGCCTTGGAAACACCTGCGCCCCGGTGTGCGCCTGTCGCCCAAGGGCGTACCCTTCGCCTGACCTTTTCCCGTTTCAATCCCCGTCCTCAGGATTTCCCATGCCCGCGATTCCGCACATCCAGGCCTTCGCCGACGAACTGGTTGCCATCCGCCGCGACATCCACGCCCATCCGGAAATCGGCTTCGAGGAAGTCCGCACCTCCGGCATCGTGGCCGAAAAGCTCGCCTCCTGGGGCGTCGAGGTGCATCGCGGCATCGGCAAGACAGGCGTGGTGGGCGTCCTGCATGGCAACAAGGGCCCCGGCCGCCGCATCGGCCTGCGCGCCGACATGGACGCTTTGCCCATGGACGAGACCACCAATCTGCCGTTCAGCTCCAAGAACCCCGGCGTGTTCCACGGCTGCGGCCATGACGGCCACACCACCATGCTGCTGGGCGCAGCGCGCTATCTGGCGGAAACCCGCGATTTCGCCGGCACCGTCGTCTTCATCTTCCAGCCGGCCGAAGAGGGCCTGGGCGGCGCCCGCGCCATGCTGGCGGACAAATTGTTCGAGCGCTTCCCCTGCGACGAGGTGTTCGGCCTGCACAATGCCCCGAACATCGAGGACGGCAAGGTGCGCATCTTCGCCGGCCCGGCCCAGGCCGGGGCCGATTTCTTCGACATCAAGATCACGGGCTGCGGCTCCCATGGCGCGCGCCCGGAGGTCTCCCGCGACCCGGTGATCGCGGCCACGGCCCTGGTGCAGGCGCTGCAATCCATCGTCAGCCGCAATACTGATCCCCAGCATGCCAGCGTGCTGTCGGTGACCAAGATCCACGCCGGCTCGGCCTATAACGTCATTCCCCAGGAGGCGACGCTGGGCGGCACCATGCGCTTCTTCGATCCGGCCACCGGCGAGCTCATGCGCCAGCGCATGCGCACCGTCGCCGCCGGCATTGCCGCCACCTTCGAGATGGAAGTCGAGGTGGACATCCGCTCCATCTTCGACGTGCTGGTGAACCACGAGACCCAGAGCGACGCCGCCGCCAAGAGCATCGCCAAGATCGTCGGTGCCGAGAACCTGCTCACCGATGTGGCGCCGATCATGGGCAGCGAGGATTTCGCCGACATGCTGCGCGCGGTGCCCGGCGCCTATTTCTGGGTGGGCCACGGCGGCAACGTCCCGGTGCACAATCCCGGCTTCATCCTGGACGAGGCCATCCTGCCCATCGGCTCCAGCCTGCTGGCGACGGTGGCCACCGACCGTCTCGCCGCCGCCTGAGGATCATCCGATGGATCTCAACGCGCTGCCCTTCGACGCCCAATCCATGCTGGCGCGCCTGCGCCCGTGGATTGAATGCGAAAGCCCCACCTGGGATGCCGCCGCCGTCTCGGCGGCGGTGGGCCTCGCCTGCCGCGATGCGGCAGCGGCAGGCGGGCGCGTCGAGACCATCCCCGGCCCCAAGGCCACCGGCGGCGAGCAACTGGGCGACTGCGCGCTGGTGCGCTTCCCCCATGCGAATGCCGGAGAGCCCGGCATCTTGGTGATGGGCCATTTCGATACGGTCCATCCCATCGGCACCCTGGCGGATCTGCCGTTCCGCCAGGAGGGCAACCAATGCTGGGGGCCGGGCATCCTCGACATGAAGGGCGGCACCTTCACCGCTCTGGAAGCGGTGATCCAGCTGGCCAAGGCGGGCATCGCCACGCCCTTGCCCATCACCTTCCTGTTCACCAGCGACGAGGAGATCGGCAGCCCCGGAACCCGCGCCCTGATCGAGGCGGAAGCCCGGCGGCATAAATACATTCTGGTGCCGGAGCCGGGGCACAAGGACCGTGGCGTCACCACCGGGCGCTATGCCATCGCCCGCTATAATCTCGCCGCCCACGGCCGCCCCAGCCATGCGGGTTCGACCTTGAAGGAAGGCCGCTCCGCCATCCGCGAGATGGCCCGGCGCATCCCGCAGATCGAGGACATGACCTCCGACGACTGCACCTTCTCGGTGGGCGTGGTGCATGGCGGGCAATGGGTGAATTGCGTCGCCACCACCTGCGCCGGCGAGGCGCTGAGCATGGCCAAGCGCCAAGCGGATCTGGACGCCGGCACCGCGCGCATGCTGGCGCTCAACGAGCGACACGAAGACGGCACCGGCTTCGAGGTGACCATGGGCGTGGTGCGCCCGGTGTGGGAGCCGGACGCCGGCACCCTGGCGCTCTATGAGCAGGCGCGGCAGGTGGGGGCGGATCTGGGACTGGACCTGCCGCACCGCTCCGCTGGTGGTGGGTCCGACGGCAATTTCACCGGCGCCCTGGGTATTCCCACCCTGGACTCGCTGGGGCCGAGCGGGGCGCATTATCACACCCTGAACGAGCATATCGAGATCGACACGCTGCCCCAGCGCGGGCGCCTGATGGCCGGCCTGATGGCGCGCCTCGCCTAGGCGGCAGATGGACCATTCCACCGCGCTTCAGGCGCCGGGGCCGCCCCCTGAGCCCAGGCAAACGTCAAGCATAGCCTTGGCCATAGCTGCGCGGTTTCCGCATTTTTAGTGCCCTCCCCTACGCGATCCCTGGAACGAAGTTTCCGAAATCAGGTTCTGATACGGAAACCAAGTAACAGGAGCGTATGATGGGTCGCGGAATTTTGCTTTGGCTTCTGGGTGTGCCGATCCCGGTGATTATCATCCTCGCTCTTTTGTTCCGTTGAGCGGGGACATTATGACACCCCCAACCTATTCCACGGCGCCGCTGGCGGTTGAAGCCGCCGCATCCGGCGTTTCCTGGCAAGCCATCGTCGCCGGTGCGCTAGCGGCAACGGCAACAACCGTTTCACTGACCCTGTTGGGCTCAGGAATCGGCCTCACCACCCTCTCGCCCTGGACCGGTGGCCCCGGGGCCGGAACATTCGCCATGTCCGCCGCCGTCTGGCTGGTGGTGACGCAGTGGCTGTCCTCCGGCATCGGCGGCTATCTCGCCGGTCGGTTGCGGACCAAATGGACCGACGTGCGCTCGGACGAGGTATTCTTCCGCGACACGGCGCACGGCTTCCTGGCCTGGTCGCTGGCCACCGTCGTAGTGGTGTTCGTTCTGGCCTCGGCCACCACCTCGCTGGTGAGCGGAAGCCTGCGGGCGGCGGGATCCCTGGTTGGCAGTGCCACCCAGGGTGCGGCGCAGGGCGCCAGCCAGCAGGCCGGATCTGTGACCGATCCCACCGGCTACTTGGTGGACACCCTCTTCCGCACCACTACGCCCCAGCCGGGCAGTGACGCGGATGTGCGCGGCGAGACCACCCGCATTCTGGTCGCGGGCCTCACAAATGGCGACGTGCCCGCGGCCGACCGCACCTACCTGGCGCAGATGGTGTCGGCTCGCACCGGGCTCACGCAGCCGGAAGCGGAAAAGCGGGTGAATGACGTCATCACTCAGGCCCAGGCTGCCAAGGTGAAGGCCAAGGAGGCCGCCGACGCCGCCCGCAAGACCGCTGCCACCATCGCTATCTTCACCGTCCTGTCCATGGCGGTGGGTGCCTTCATCGCCAGTGTCGCTGCGGCCCTCGGCGGCCGTGCGCGAGACGACGCCGACCTCATCGCCCGCTAACCGTCCAACCAAGGAGAGATATCATGGCCAAGCAGCCCAAAGACCTCAGCGACCTGTTCCACGAGACCGTGAAGGACATCTACTTCGCCGAGCGCCAGATTCTGCGCGCGCTGCCGAAGATGGCAAAGAATGCCCAGAGCCCGGAACTGGCGAAGGCATTCGAAACCCATCGCGATGAAACCCAGGTGCATATCGAGCGCTTGGAGCAGGTGTTCGAGATCATCGGCAAGAGCCCGCGCGGCAAGACCTGCGATGCCATCGTCGGCATTCTCGATGAAGGCAAGGAGATCATGGAAGACTTCGCCGACACCCAGGCGCTGGACCCCGGCATGCTGGCGGCCGCCCAGGCGGTGGAGCATTACGAGATCAGCCGCTACGGCACCCTGAAGACCTGGGCGATCCAGCTGGGGCATCCCGATGCCGCCAAGCTGCTGGACGCCACGCTCCAGGAGGAAATCAAGACCGACAAGCTGCTGTCCCAGCTCGCCACCGCCTCGGTGAACCGCAAGGCGGCCTGACAGCTCAGGCCTCGACACGCCTTTCGCAAAGCCATCGCCCGGCGCGGACCTGTCCGCGCCGGGCGATGTATGTCAGCCCATCGCAGCTGCCGCGACCGCCACGTCCCAGGCCGCCACATCGAGGAACGTGCTCTGGTAGCAGGCACCCTCGCCCATGTCGGTGAGGCGGTCGGTGCACAGCATGTTGACGGTCCCATCCACCCCCTCCGCCCCAGGCCGCTGGCCGGGCACCAGGATGACGCCTGGGGGAATGTCGTCCGCCACCTTCAGCATCAGGCCGATGGTCGCGCGGTCGTTGAACAGCCGGACCTTCGCGCCATCCTGCAGGCCACGCTTCGCCGCATCGTCGGGATGCAGGATGCAGTAGGGCTTGCCCTCCCGCTGTCGCAGGAAGGCGACGCCGGAGAATGACGTGTGCGGCTGGAAATAGGACGGCGCGGTGAGCAGCCGCAATGGCCAGTCCCGCGCATCCGCCTCCTCCTGGGCGTCCGGCTCCCAGTCCGGGAGCGGCGCGAGCCCCTGGTCGGCCAGCGTCTGGGAAAAGATCTCCAGCTTGCCGGACGGCGTGCGGAAGTCCTGGGCGTCGGGCATGGGTACCTTCACCGCCTTGCCGGACAGCAGATCGGCGGGATCGATCTGCGCCACCGCACCCGCCGCCCCCTTGAAGAATTCCGGCAGGATCTCCTCCTCGCTCATGCGGAACACGGGATCGGTGACGCCCATGCGCTGCGCGAGGGCCTGGGCCAGCTTGAAATTGGACCAGACCTCCCCCTGCGGCGCCACGGCGGCGCGGGAGAACTGCATGTAGTAGCTGCCGTAGCTGCGGTAGAAATCCGCCGTCTCCAGATAGGTGGTGGACGGCAGCACGATGTCGGCAAACAGGGCGGTATCGGTCAGGAACGGATCATGCACCACAGTGAACAGATCCTCGCGGGCAAGACCAGCCCGCACCTTGCCCGCATCGGGGCAGGTGACCGCCGGATTGTTGGCAGCCACGAACAGACCCCGCAGCGGCGGATCGCGCAATTCCAGCAGGTCCCGGCCCAGCAGGCTGTGGTTGATCAGCCGGGTCTGCGCCGGGCCGGAGGGCGGCTTGCGCACGGCGGAGAAGTTGAACTCCATGGAACTGGCGGCGGCCAACAAGGCGCCGCCGCCGCGCCGGCCATAGGCGCCGGTGATGGCGGGCAGGACCGCCACCGCCCGCAGCGATTGGCCCCCGTGCGCCAACCGGGTCATGCCCTCCCCGAGCCGGATGAAGGAGCGCTTGGCCGCGCCATACATCGCCGCCAGCCGCTCGATATCGGCCACCGCGAGGCCGGTGATGCCCGCCACGCGCTCCGGCGGGAAGCGCGGCACCACATCCCGCTCCCACTGCGCGAAGCCCAGGGTGTTTTCATCGATATAGGCCCGGTCGCACAACCCGTCCCGCGCCAGGATATGGACGATGCCGATGGCCAAGGCCGCATCGGTGCCGATGCGGATCGGCAGATGCCAGTCGGCACTGGCAGCGGTGCGGCTGCGGCGCGGATCGATGACGATCACCTTGGCCCCGGCCTTGCGCGCCCCATCCAGCTTCGCCCAGAAATGCACGTTCACCGCCATCAGGTCGCAGCCCCATGCGATGATCAGATCGGAGTCCACCACCGCTTCCGGGTCGGTACCGCCGACCGGCCCGACGGTGGCGTCCCAAGCGGCCTCGCAGCAGGTGTCGCACACCGTTCCGGCCTGCAGGCGGCTGGTGCCCAGCGCGTGGAACAGGCCATTGACCATGTGCCGGTTCATCTGCCCCTGGTGGGCGCTATAGGCATAGCCCAGCAAGGCCAGCGGGCCGCACTCGGCGATGATGCTCTGCCAGCGGCTGGTGATCTCATCCAGCGCCGCGTCCCAGCTGATGGGCGCGAACTGCCCCGCCCCCTTCGGCCCCACCCGGCGCAGCGGCGTGGTGAGGCGCTCGGGGGAATGCACCAGTTCCGCATCCCGATTGACCTTGGCGCAGGCAAAGCCGGCGGTGAACGGCTGCTCAGGATCGCCGGAAACCTTGATGATCCGGTCCCCCTCCACCTCCACCTGCAATGAGCACATATCCGGGCAATCATGGGCGCAGGTGGCGCGTACGATGGTCATCGGGCATCCTTCGGTGGCAGGCCGACCAGCCGATGCTGATCCGTCCGAGGGTAGCTTCCTCTGGGAAGTGGTCTGGTTCAATGGCCACTTTCCACTCCATGCACGGTCCACTTCTCGCCACCCGCGCCGGATGCGACCTCAGCGGGACACGGCACTGCGGTGCCGTGTCGGCGCCGTTCGGGATGCGGGCTTGCGCGGTGCCACCCCCATCACTGCCCTGGTGATGCGGGCCAGATCCGCCGCCGCCGCGCGCAGGCGGTGCGGATCAAAGCCGGAATAGCCCAGCACCAGCCCCTGGCGCGGTGGCGCGGTCATATAGAGCGGGCTGACCGGCTTCACCACCAGCCCCCGGCCCCGCGCCGCTTCACTCACCACCACGTCCGAGACCGCCACCGTGGGGCGGAAATGCAGCACCAATTGAATGCCGCAGTCCGGCACCTCGATCTCCACCAGATCGCCCATGTGCCGGGTGATCGCCTCCACCAGCACGTCGCGTGCCGCGCGATAGTGCTGGCGCATGCGACGGATATGGCTGGTGAGCAGCCCCTGGCGCATGAATTGCGCCGTCATCATCTGCGGCAGCGAGGGCGGGGACCGATCGCTCAGGAACCGCGCCCCGCGGAAGGCATCCACCAAAGCGGGCGGCACCACCGCAAAGCCGAGGCGAATGCCCGGAAACAGCACCTTGCTCAACGTGCCCACATAGACCACGCAGCCGGCCTGATCGAGCCCTTGCAGCGAGGCGAGAGGCGGGCCCGCATAGCGGAACTCGCTGTCGTAATCGTCCTCGATGATCCAGGCACCGGTCCGCGCCGCCCAGGCCAGCAGGTCGAGCCGCCGGGCCATGCTCATCACCGCGCCGGTGGGATATTGGTGCGAGGGGGTGATGTAGACCGCGCGGGCCTCTGGCGCCGCGGCAATGCCCGCCCCCACATCCAGGCCACCGTCATCTACTGGCACCGGCACCAGATGCGCGCCTGCCGCCGAAAGCGCCGCACGGGTGGCAAGATAGCCGGGATCCTCCACCCACACCGGATCGCCGGGGTTCAACAGGGTGCGGACAGACAGATCGATGGCCTGCTGCGCCCCCGACAGCACGATGACCTGATCGGCCTCGCATCGCACGGCGCGGGCGGCGCGAAGATATTCGGCGATCTGCTGGCGCAGGCCCACATCACCGCTGGGGTCCGCATAGGCCAGATGGGCCGGATCGAACTGGCGCATCTGCGCGACGCCGATGCGCCGCCAGGCCTCCACCGTCTTGGCATCCACGGAGCAGCAGCCTGGGGCGAAGGGCACGGCGCCGGTCACGTCGATGCCGGCGCCGAAGTGGGCGTAGCGCCCGCCGGCCTGGGAGATCCGAGGGGGAGACGGGCTTTGCAATGCGTCCGGTCCATGCGCGGGCCGCACAATGGCGGCCGGCACGTCCTCGGCCACATAGGTGCCGGAGCCCTCCCGCCCCACCGCATAGCCCTCGGCCACCAATTGGTCATAAGCGGACACCACCGAGGTCCGAGAGACCTTGAGCCGCGTCGCCAGATCCCGGCTGGAGGGCAGCTTGCTGCCCGGTGCCAGCGTATTGGCAACAATGGCCTCCCTCAGCCGCAGGTAGATCTGGTGGAACAGTGGCCCCACGCCATCCGGCGGCAGGCTCACATGCAGCAGGTCGGACCAGTGGGAACGGGGGCCGGAGGGGGGCATGGGCGGCCTCGGATCAGGGTGTTCGCACGCAGATGGGCACGGTGAGCAAAAGGGCGGCGCGTTTCGCCGCCAAAACCTGCGGGAAGAAAGACGCCGTGGATTGGCGCGTCGGCATCTGCCGAAGATGCTCTACGACGGCGCAGCCGTGAAGGGCAATGCGTACGCGTGCGGGCCTCAGCCTTCGCCGGCAAGAGGCGCGCCGTCCCGGGCCGGGAGGCGCATGTGCGGACGTCCTGCTTTAGGACACGCTGCCTACGCCGCCGAGGGCAAAGCGCCTCGCCAAACGCACATCGCCCGCCACGGCGGACACCGGGCGGGCGATGGAGGATGGCAAGGTCGAGGACACGACGGTGCGCGACCGGCGCGCCCTCAGCCGATCAAAAGAACGCCTGGAGGCCGGTGATCGCCCGCCCGATGATCAGGGCATGGATGTCGTGGGTGCCCTCATAGGTGTTCACGGTTTCCAGGTTGGCCGCATGGCGCATGACGTGGAATTCCGCCGAAATGCCGTTGCCGCCGTGCATGTCGCGGGCGACGCGGGCGATGTCGAGCGCTTTGCCGCAATTGTTGCGCTTGATGTAGGAGATGGTCTCCGGCGACAGCTCGCCGGCATCGAACAGCCGGCCGGCGCGCAGGCACGCCTGGAGGCCGAAGGCGATGTCGGTGGACATGTCCGCCAGCTTCTTCTGCACCAGCTGCGTCTGGGCCAGCGGGCGGCCGAACTGCTTGCGGTCCAGCGTATATTGGCGGGCAGCGGCCATGCAGGCCTCGGCGGCGCCCAGCGTGCCCCAGCCGATGCCATAGCGGGCGCGGTTCAGGCAGCCGAACGGACCCTTGAGGCCGGAGACGTTGGGCAGCAGGCTCTCTTCCGGCACTTCCACGCCGTCGAGCACGATCTCGCCGGTGATGGAGGCGCGCAGCGACAGCTTGTTCTCGATCTTGGGGGTGGTGAAGCCCTTGGCGCCGCGCTCCACCACGAAGCCGCGAATGGCATCGCCATGGGCGGCGGATTTCGCCCACACCACCGCCAGATCGGCGATGGGGGAATTGGTGATCCACATCTTGGCGCCGGTGAGGCGATAGCCGCCGTCGATCTTCTCCGCCTTGGTGCGCATGCCGCCGGGATCGGAGCCTGCATCCGGCTCGGTCAGGCCGAAGCAGCCCACCCACTCGCCGGTGGCGAGCTTGGGCAAATACTTCATGCGCTGCTCTTCGCTGCCATAGGCATAGATGGGGTGCATGACCAGGGAGGACTGCACGCTCATGGCCGAGCGATAGCCGCTATCCACCCGCTCCACTTCGCGGGCGGCGAGGCCATAGGACACATAGCCCAGGCCGGCGCCGCCGTAGATCTCCGGAATGGTCACGCCGAGCAGGCCCAGTTCGCCCATCTCGTTCATGATCTCGCGGTCAAAGCGCTCATTCATATATGCCGAGGTCACGCGCGGCAGGAGCTTTTCCTGGGCATAATCGCGGGCGGTGTCCCGCACCATCCGCTCTTCTTCGGTGAGCTGGTCGTCGAAGCGGAAAGGGTCGGCCCAGTTGAAGGCCGGGGATGAAGCAGCGGACACTCTCGTCTCCTTTGGCGTACCGGTTGCAGTCCGGGATCGCATTTACATTCCGCCCAGTCGGAATATAATGCAAGGGGATCGAGCAAATTTCTGTGGGGCGTGCGTCGTGGAGCCAAGCACCAAGCCATCCGGTCGCGTCGCCGCCGACCGTCGCCTCGGGCGCCCGCCCACCCGCGACGACCCGCGCGCGCAGATCCTGCTGCAGGCGGCCAAACTGTTCGCGGAGAAGGGCTATGCGGCCAGCTCCCTGAACGAGCTGGCGGCGGCGATGAACTATTCCAAGGGCGCGATCTACAACTACTTCGCCTCGAAGCAGGACATTTACGACGCCATCATCATCTTCACGCTGACCGGCCTCTATGAGGCCAGCGCGGCGGCGATCGATCCCAAGACCCCGCCCGCCGTGCAACTGCGGGCCTTCATGGTGGCGCACGCTCAGTTCCTGGCGGACAATTACGACAGCTTCGTCACCATGCTTGTGAGCTTCTCCGGCATGGCCAATACCGAGTTGAAAGATGATGCGCTGAAGCTGCGCGATGCCCATGAGCGCCTGCTGCGCGGCATCATCGCCGCCGGCATCGCCGACGGCACCTTCCGCGCCGCCGACCCGGCCACGGTGGGCCGCGCGGTGCTCTCGCTGCTGAGCTGGATGGTGCGCTGGTTCAAGCCGGACGGCCGCAAGACGGCGGAACAGGTGGCCACCGAATATTGCGACCTCATGCTGCACGGTTTGACCGCGGCGGGGCCGTTCGAAGTGCCCGCGCCTGCCCCAAAGGCCAAGGCGCGCAAGGGGCAAACAGCCTCGGACTGAGGCGTACCCGCCGGTCGGTCAGGGGCGCGCACCACGCGCACCCTGCCCTCAGGCGGCGTCGCGCACGTCCGGCTCGGCGATGGAGCCGGCCACCCGCGCCCGTACCCGCAGGGCATTGCCCGGCAGATAGGCGATGGGCATATCTTCAACCTCGATGGTCTTGAGGCTGTCGCGGGCCGCGCCCGACTGCACGGCACGGTCGGAGGCGATCTTCAGCGCGGCGGCGATGGCCTCGTCGCGGGAGAGATCGCGGAACACCTGATCGGCCTCCCCGCTCACCTGGGCGATGGCCGCGCCCACCGCATTGGCGCAGTCGCCGTGCGGCACCCGGATGATCTCCGAAACGCCCGCCAGGCGTTCCGGCACCAGGAAGGCGCCTCCACCCACCGCCAGCAGCGGCACGTCGCCGGCTTCGGTCTTCATGCGGTCCACATTCTCTTCCAACTGCCGGCGGGCATCCGCCAGCGCAGCCGTGATCATCGCCTTGGAGAGACCGGCGACGCGGGAACGATCGCCGATGTCCAGGAGCCCCGCCGCCACCGCGATGTCGGTGGCGGTCAACCGGCTGCCGCCGAACACCAAGGCGTCCTGGGTCAGGCGATAGCCGACGCTCTGCGGGCCGACGCGCGCCGGATCGCCCTCCACATGGCTGCCGCCACCCAGACCAATGGACAGCAGGTCCGGCATGCGGAACAAGGTGCGCACGCCGCCCACTTCCACCACCGAATTGGCCTCGCGCGGAAAGCCGTGGCGCAGCTGGCCGATGTCGCTGGTGGTGCCGCCCACATCCACCACCATGGCATTGTCCAGCCCCGACAGATGGGCCGCGCCGCGCATGGAATTGGTGGCCCCGGACGCAAAGCTCATCACCGGAAACTGGGTGGCCACCTCCGCCTGCATCACGGTGCCGTCGTTCTGGGTCAGGAACAAAGGCGCGTCGATACCGCTGTCGGCAATGGCCTGCTGGAAGGCCGAAACGGTGGTCACCGCCAAGTCGCGCAAGGCGGCATTGAGCAGCGCCGCATTCTCCCGCTCCAGCAGGCCGATGCGGCCCAGTTCATGGGAGAGCGTGATCGCCACATCGGGGCAGATCTCGCGCAGGATCTCGGCGGCATTGATCTCGCACGAGGGATCCAGCGGCGAGAAGATGGAGGAAATGGCCACCGAGCGCAGGCCGAGATCGCGGATCTGCCGCGCCGCCGCCCGCACGCCGGCGGTGTCCAGCGGCATGAACGGGCGGCCGTCATAATCATGGCCGCCTTCCAGCATGAATACCTGGCCGTTCACCTGGGTCGCCAGATCGCCGGGCCAATCGCAGAACGGCGGCAAGGACGCGCTGGCGGGCATGCCGAGGCGGATGGCGGCCACCGGCATCAGGTGGCGCCGCTGCACCACCGCATTGATGAAATGGGTGGTGCCGATCACCACCGCATTCACCGGCCCGCGCGTGGCCGGATGCTCCCGCAGCGCCGACAAGGCATCGAGAATGCCCGAGGTGACATCCGCCGTGGTGGCGCGCTTGACAGAATGGATCACGGTGGCGTCGTCCAGCAGCACCGCATCCGTATTGGTGCCGCCCACATCTATGCCGATACGTCGCATCACTCAGGCTCCCCGGCCGGAGGCGCCGCTGGCGGGCTCCGCGGACGGCTGGAAAAGGGATTGGAACTCAAGGTCGTAGCCGAAGGCGCGCGGCCCCACATGCTCCAGCCCGCGCGGCGTGGTCAGCACGGCGGGGGACGGCAGAGCGATGACCGTGACCCGCTGGCCGTAGCGCACCGTCTCGGTGCCGACGCCATTGCCATTGACGCTGTCGAGCACGCAGATCAGGTCCGGCGAGGTGGCGATAGCCTTGCCCTCGCGCCAGGCGACGATCCACTCATTCTGGAATGACAGCTCCATCTGGCTGCCGCGATCATCGTCGAGCCCCTCCAACGTGGCGCTGCCGCGCAAAAACCCTTCGGTGGCGCGGCGGGCCACGTCCACCACCTTGCCGGTGAACAGCTTCAGCCCGCCCTCGCCGTCAATGATGGCGGCGACCGGGTCTTCATGGCGGCGATTGGCTTCCTGCACCGTGCGGCCGATGCGGATGGCGGCGGTGGTGGTGAAATGGATGCCCCAGTCCTTCACCTCGCGCCCGGTGCGGGGCGCCTTGCTGGTGGAAGCGATGGAGCCCATCTCCACGCAGATCTTGCGGCTGGCCCGCTCCATCCATTTCCAGCTTGGCACCTTGGTGACCACCGCCTCGATGCCGCGCGGATCATACAACGTGCAGGGATAAGGCTTGAGCCCGCCGATGGCCACGGAGGTCATCTGCGCCTCGGGGAAGGCGCGGCCCATGCAGTCCGCATCCACCACCGGAATGCCCAGCTCGGCCGCCGCCATCAGCGCCTGAATGCCGTTGCCGCCGCCGATCTCCACCGACATCACGGCCCGGAAGGTGAAGCCGTTGATCTCTTCCTGCATGCGCACCGCGCGGGCGGTGTTGCGGCTGTCGGCGAGACGCTCCTGCCCCACCAGAGGCGCGCCCATGTTGGAGACCACGGCGACCCAATCATCGTCCGCCAGATCCAGCGGCGACATCAATTGCACCCGGCGGCCTTCCGCATAGAGCCGGCGCATATTGAGCAGGCCGAGATAGGGGCTGCCGCCGCCGCCGGTGCCCAGCACCCAGGCGCCGATGGCCAGAGCCTCGATCTCCTCGGCGGTGATCTCGCGCAGGGCGGGCGCCGTCATCTGCGCGCTCACGACACCAACTCCTCGACCATGCGGGCGGCGGTGGCGATGCCCAGCACCACCGGGCCACCATAGGAGCGGCGGACGCGGGCCTTGTTGGCGCTGGAATAGCCCATGCAGTCCATGACCACGAGGTCCGGCTTCAGCGCCGCCATCTCGCGCGCGGCGGCGTCCACCACCGTGTCGTCGGAGCCGGGCTGGAGGGTGACGCCCACCACTTCGACGCCGGCCCGCTCCCACTTCTTATGAATGAGCGCGCTCTGCTCAGCCAAGGGCGAGAACACGCCCAAGCGGCCCTTGGGCAGCACCGCTTCCACGAGGTTGTGCAGCACGGCGGAGGGCAGGATCACCAGCCCGTCGGTCTCGATATTGGGAAACTTGCCGGTGCAGGCGAGAAGCGTGACGCCCACGCCTTCCTCGACAAAGCGGCGGATCTGGGCGGCGGCGCGTTCTTCCACCACATGCTTGCTCAGCCGCACCCCATCGCCATTGGGCAGCAAGGTGAACAGCGCGTCGCTGCCGTCGCGGGGGGGAATGGCGTCGATCTCGGCGCGGGTCATGCCGTCCAGCGCCCCGCGCAAATCGATCTCCATGCCGGGGGAGAGCACGGACGCGATCTCGGCGGCGATGCTGGGACGGGGGCTCTGGCCGATGACGACCACGCCCATGCGTTTGTTGTCCATGATGATCAGTCCCTCAGGATCACGAGGTCCGCCGCGCTCCAGGCGAGCGACACCGCATCGCCGGGGGCAAAGGTCTGGCCGGACCCGTTGTTGGATTGCTGCGCCAGCACATGCCGGCCGCCGGAGAGCGCGATGCGGTAGAGCACGAAGCCGCCCTGGAAATTGGTGCTCTCCACCTGCCCGCCGGCGCAGGCATCGACGCTGGTCCCGGCAGAGAGGCGGATCTTCTCCGGCCGCAGCGCCACGGACAGCGCACCGGACGCGCTCGGCATCGCCGGCAAGGGGAACGACAGATCGGACGCCACGGCGAGGACGCCATCCCCGCTCGCCGTGCGCGAGATATCGCCGCGAAATAGATTGGTATCGCCGATGAAATCGGCCACGAAGCGGGTGGCCGGGCGATCATAGATCTCCACCGGCGTGCCCACCTGCTCCACCTTGCCACCATTCAGCACCGCGATGCGGTCCGACATGGCCAGCGCCTCTTCCTGGTCGTGGGTCACGAACACCAAGGTGACGCCCAAAGTCTTCTGCAACTGCTTCAGCTCGAACTGCATGGACTGGCGCAATTTCTTGTCCAGCGCGCCCAAGGGCTCGTCGCACAGCAGCACGCGGGGCTCGATGACAATGGCCCGCGCCAGCGCCACCCGCTGCTGCTGGCCGCCGGAAAGCTGCGCGGGGCGGCGATCCTCGAAGCCGGTGAGCGCCACCATGGCCAGGGCCTCATCCACCTTGCGGGCGATCACGCTACGCGCCATTCCGCGCATGCGCAGGCCGAAGGCGACGTTCTCGCGCACCGTGCGGTGGGGGAACAAGGCATAGTTCTGGAACACCATGCCCATGTCGCGCTTGTGAGCCGGCACATGGGTGATGTCCGCCCCCGCCACGCGGATGACGCCTTCGGACGGGATCTCGAACCCGGCGATCATACGCAAGGTGGTGGTCTTGCCGCAGCCGGACGGGCCGAGGAGAGAGAAGAACTCTCCCTCCTCGATGGTCATGTGGATGTCGTCGACGGCGCGGGCGCCGCCGTCATAAGTCTTGGAGACGCCGCTCAATTCAATCCGCGCACTCATCCGCGGAAGATCCGGTTCACGCGGCTGTCGATCTCGTCCTTACGGGCGTTGTACCACTTCCAATCCACCTGGATCAGCTTGGACACCTTCTCCGGCGTGGTCATCAGCATGGACGAATAGGGCTCGTCCAGCTTCACATTCTTGTTGGTCGGCGAATACCACACGCTCTGCGCCAGCTTTTTCTGCACGGAGGGCGAGAGCATGTAGTTGACATAAGCATTGGCCAATTCCTTGACCTTGCTGCCCGGGGTCAAGGACAGCACCTGCTCCAGCGCCAGCACGCCCTCGCTGGGGGTAACGAAGGTGGTGGGCGGCTTGTCGTCATAATAGCGATAGATGCCGCTGTCGTGGATCACGCAGATCCCGACCTCGCTGGACAGCAGCATCTTTTCCATGGCGCCGGTGAAGTCCACCAGCTTCATGGGCTTCAGTTTCTCCAGCGCGCCATAGGCGGCATCCAGATCCGTATAGCCCTTGCCATAGAGCGCGCCGCACATCACCAGGAACGCCTGGCCGAGGCTGTTGACCGGGATCACATAGCCGCCGCGGGCGCCGGCATAGCGGGCATCCCAGAAGTCTTTCCAGGAGGTGACCGGCGGATAGCCCTTGTCGGTGCGCATCCCCAGGCCAATGGCGCTGGTGAAGATGGACACGCCGACGATCTTGTCGCTGACCGCGAACGGATAGACATCGGCCAGGTTCGGCACCTGCTTGGGATCGATCTTGGGCTCCACCAGGCCCATCTCCACCGCCGCCCACTGCTCGTTGGAATTGGTGTGCAGCACGTCATAGATCGGCGCCGAACGCGGGCTGGCCTGGAGCTTGGGCAGGAACGGCAGCGCGGTGTCGGTGATCACCTTGCACTTGTATTCCTTCTCGAATGCCGGGATCAGGTCCGCCGACATGATCTGCCCCCACTTTCCACCCCAGCCGGTGATGCGCAGCGTCGCCGCCTCCTGGGCGCGGGAGACGTGGGGCGCGGCCACCGCGCCCACGCTCAATGCCGCGCCGGCGGCCAGGAAAGTGCGGCGGTTCAAGGACGTCCGGTGTTCGCTCATGACGGAGGATTCCCTGGTTTGGAAGGTTGTTTTGGAGGTTGTTTTTAGAGTTTGACGTAGGAACGCAGGCCCACGGTGCGGTCGAGGCCGATCACCACCAGCGCCGCCAGCAGAATGGAGACCACGGAGGCGGCGCCGATGGTGCCGTCGAGGTCGTATTTCAGATAGTTGAACAAGGTGATGGGCAGCGTCTCCTGGCCCGGGCTCACCAGGAACAGCGACACCGGAAACTGATCGAACGAGACGATGAAGGCGAAGATGCCGCCGGCGATGACGCCGGGCTTGATCAGCGGCAGCGTCACCTCGAAGAAGGTGCGCTGCGGGCTGGCGCCCAGATTGCGCGCCGCCTCCTCCAGCTTCATATCGAAATTATGCAGCACCGCCAGCGTGGTGCGCACCACATAGGGCACCGTGACCAGGCAATGGCCCACCACCAGGCCCCACAGCGGGCGCCCCACATCCAGCAGCACATAGGTCTGGAACAGGGCGAGGCCCGTGAGGATGGCCGGCAGCATGAGCGGCGAGAGCATCACCGCGGTGATCGCCCGCGAGCCCGGCACATTGCCGCGCGCGATACCCAGCGCCGCGCTCGCGCCCAGCAGGGTGGCCGCCACCGTGGTCATGGCCGCCACTTCCAGGCTCAGCGCCAAGGCCGACATGAACTGGGTGGAAGCGAAGAATTTGTCGAACCATTTCAGCGACACCCCCACCGGGGGAAATTCGATGTAAGGGGTGGGGTTGAGGGCAAAGACGAAGATGATCGCGATGGGCGCCAGCATGAACAGCAGCACCAGAGCGTTCACGGAGAGATAAATCCAGCGGCCGATGCGGATGGACAGCATAAGCTCGGCCCTCACTGCAGATCGCGCTGGCCGCTGACGGCGGCGAGCATGTGATTATAGGCGAGCACCAGCACCAGCGAGATCACCAGCAGCACCATGCCCAGCGCGGCGGCGAAGCCGATGTTGAAGTTGGCGGAAATCTGCTGGTAGATCAGGATCGGCAAGGTCATGATCTGGAACCCGCCCATCAGGATCGGCGTCACATAGGCGCTGATGGCCAAAGCGAACACCAAGAGCGAGCCGGCCAGGATGCCGGGCATGCTCAAGGGCAAGGTGACTTCCAGAAAGGCCCGGATGGGATTGGCCCCCAGATTCTGCGCCGCCTGCTCCAGCCGCTCATCGATGCGGCCGATGACGCCGGTGACGGTGAGGATCATGAACGGCAGATAGATGTGCACGAGGCCGAGCACGATACCGAACTCATTGTACATGAGCTGCATGGGGGCAAAGCCGATGGCGTGCAGGAGCTGATTGATCACGCCTTTGTCGGACAACAGCGCCATCCAGGCGAAGGTGCGCACCACGATGCCGGTGAGCATAGGCATCAGCACCGCCATCATCAGCAAGGCATGGGCCGTGCGGCTGCTCACCCGCGCCATGAGATGGGCTAATGGGTAGCCGATCAACAGCGTCGCCGCCGTGGTCCAGATGCCGATGCGGATGGTGGTCCAGATCACCTCGAAATGGTAGGGATCGTTGAAAATGCGGGCATAATGGCGGGTGGTGAAGGTGACGTTGGGCATCACCACCGGATTGCCGGTGAGAAAGCTCATCACCGCCATCAGACCGATGGGCAGGAAGAAGAACAAAGCGAAGAACAGAGCGCTGGGCAGCAGCGTCAATCCCATGACGTTGGGCCGCGCCTGGCTCATGACGGCACCGCCGGCGCCTTGCCCCACACTGCATCGCCGATGATGGCGCCCACGGTGCGCGCCATCTGGGCCAGTTCCTCGCCCACCCGCGCCCGCTCTTCCGCCTCGGTGCCCTGACTGGAATAGGACACCGCCACGCCAATCATCTCGCCGGTCTCGCTGCTGCACAAAGCGAAGCCCTGGGAGGCGACCCCCTCGATGGCTTCATTCTCGGACAGCGAGCGGCCGGAATTGCGGATTTCGACGATGCGCTGCATCAGCTCGTCGAAGCTCTGCGGCGCGTTTCGTGCCAGGGTGGGAAATGGCACCGGCACCCGCTTGCGGATTTCCCCGTCGGACAGGCGCGCCAGCATGGCGCGGCCGTTGGAGGTGGCCACCGCCGGCGTGCGCTGGCCGGCGGGATTGACCACCCGCAGCGGGTTGCTCCCCTGGACGGTGCGCAGGATCATCTGCTCGGCGCCGTCCAGCACCGCGATATAGCCGGTATGGCCGGTGCGCGCGCACACAGCCTTGAGTTGCTCTTCCGCCCGGCCGATCAAATCGTCATGCGCCCGGTACAGCCGCCCGAGTTCGAAGGTGAGCAGGCCCGGTCGGTAGCGCCGGGTGAGTTCATCCTGTTCCAGCAGTTGCGCCTCGCGCAGCGCCCGCAGCATGCGGGAGGTGGAACTCTTGGGCATTCCCGTGGCGGCCATGATGTCGGCGAACGACAGTTCGGGCCGGGCATCGGAAAAGCAACGCAAGACAGACAAGGCGGTGTTGAGGGCGCTCATGCATCAGACTTCGCGATTGTTCTAATATGCGGAACCTTGTTTCTTATGCTGAGCCCAATATATAAGGTCGTCAACGGGATTTGCACCCGTGACGTTCATTTCCGCATCTGCCGCAATTTTAGGCGCTACATCCCCAATCGGCGCACTACCCGCGCCCGCCGACGGGCATGGCGGCCTCAGGCCCGCACGCAGGCCGCACGCCTCACTGCCCGTCCCGCTCCTGCAGCAATTGCTGCGCGATCGCCGACGCACTCTTCACATGCTGCTGCGCGGCGGCATTGGCCTCTTCGCCCTTGCCGGCCCTGATGGCATCCACGATGCGCCGCATCTGCAGCGGCCCCTCCACGTCGCGATCCGTGGTCTTGATGGTCATGGAGCGCAGATGGTTGATGCGCACGGTCAGCGAATTGACGATGCCCCAGGCGATGTCCTTGTCCGCGTGCGTGAACAGGGTGCGATAGAATTCCGTGGTCGCATCCAGCACGCCGGGCATGTTCTTGGCCCCATACGCATCCTTGATTGCCGTCAGACACACCTCCAGCGCCGCAACGGTTTCGGGATCGCGCCGCTCCGCACAGGCCCGGGCGGCGATACCCTCCAGCACGCCGCGGATCTCGTAGATCTGCAGCGCTTCCGCCGCCGTGGTGCGCGCCACGATCGGCCCGCGGGCCTGCAAGGTGGCGACCAGCCCCTCGGTCTCCAGATGCCGCAGCACCTCGCGCACGATGGTGCGGCTGACTCCGAGCCGCTCGCACAGATCGCGCTCCACCAGCCGCTCGCCGGGCTTGAAGTGCTGGGCGAAGATCGCCTCGCGCATCTTCTCCAGCGTCAGCTCCCGCAGGGTCTTGGCCGGGCGATCCACCCGCAGGGTCTCTTGCTGGGTCTCTCGGAGTGCGCTCATGATTCCTTGGATCCCGTTTCCCGACACCTGCCGCAGCCGCGCCGATTATTCAACCTACGGCCGGCAGCACCGGACCCGACCGGCAAAAATCGGCAGCGATACAAATCCGTCATTGTCGCTCCAATTTTGGCATGCCATATTACGGAACGCCATAACAATCCAGCGGGCGAACATCATGACCTTCCTTGATACCCTATGCGAGCCAACGGCTTTCGTCGGCGCACGGCGCCTCGCGGTCCGACTGGCCGGCGCCGTAACCGCGCTGCTGCTGTGCGGCGCCGGAGCCCAGGCCCAGGACTGCAAGCCGAAAATTGCTGATGCCTTGCTCACCAAGCCAGGCACCTTCGTCATGGCCACCAGCCCGACCCTGCCGCCCATGGCCTATGCGGACCAGAAAGGCGTCCTGAAAGGTCTGCGCGTCGATCTCGGCTATGAAATCGCCAAGCGCCTATGCCTGAAGGCCGAATTCATCAGCACCGAATATGCCGCCATGATCCCCGGCCTGCAGGGCAAGCGCTGGGACATGATCGATGCCGGGCTGTTCGTGACGCCCGAGCGGCTCAAGATCCTCTACATGATCCCGTATGAGAACCTGGCCATCAGCATATCCACCGCCGTGAAATCAGGCGCGCCCATCACCAAGGTGGACGATCTGGCGGGCAAGACCATCAGCACCGACATCGGCGGCTATGCCGAGCGCAAGATGCGCGACCTGAACAAGGACTTCCAGGCCCGCGGCCTGCCGCAGATGACCATCAATCTGTTCGACAATTACGCCACCGTCTATCAGGCGTTGCGCGCGGGCCAGGTGGAAGCGGCGGTGTCCATCGATCCCGTGGCGAAGCAATATCAGGATCGCGGCGAGTTCACACACGCCCTCAGCGGCATGTATGCCACCCCCGGCTCCCTCGCCTTCGGCGACAAGGCGGTGGCGGACGCGGTGGCCGGCGTGATGAAGCAGATGGAGACCGACGGCTATCTTGCCAAGCTGCTGGGCGAATATGGCGTCGGCGCTGCGGAAGGCGGCATTCGCGTCCTCGGCCCCAACGGCTGAGCCCCCGTTCGCTTACGCCGGGGGCATGCCCCCGGCGCCATCTGCACGCGCGGCGCGGGTGCACCAATTGACCCTGTTATTGTGAGGCATCCGTGAAAGGCTGGCACTGGGACGGCTTCTTCGAGTATCTCACCAACGGTTATTTGCTGGAGGGGGCCTTCGTCACCCTTGGGCTCACCGTCTTTTCCATCGTCTTCGGCCTGATGCTCGGCTTCGTCATCGCCGTCATGCGCATGTCGGAGCATAAATTTCTGTCCGCGCCGGCCTATTTCTACACCTGGATCATGCGCGGCACGCCGCTGCTGGTGCAGTTGATCATCATCTATACCGGTCTGCCGCAACTGGGCATCAAGTTCACGGTGCTGGAATCCACCCTCATCGGCCTCACCCTGAACGAGGCCGCCTATCTGTCGGAGATCGTGCGCGCCGGCATCGCCGCCGTGCCCCGTGGCCAGGTGAATGCGGCCCGCGCCATCGGCATGACCCCGTTCCAGGTGATGCGCTATGTGGTGGCGCCGCAGGCCTTCCGCATCATCATTCCCCCGCTCGGCAATTCGGTGAACGGCGTGCTGAAGACCACCTCGATTGCCTCCATCATCTCCATGGAGGAGTTGCTGCGCCGGACTCAAGTCCTGATCCAGGAACGCTTCCTGGTGCTGGAACTGTTCCTGGTGGCGGCCATCTATTATCTCATCATGACCACCGCCTGGGAGTTCGTGCAGCGCTGGATCGAACGCCGGTTCGGCCGCGCCTATGATCCCAAGGCTGGCCTGGTCGAGCAGCGGTGAGGCGATCATGACACATCCCACCCCGACAGACGCAGCACCCATGCTGGATATCCGCGCCGTCAACAAGCACTACGGCGCCTTCCAGGTGCTCAAGCAATGCTCGGTCGCCGTGAAGGCGGGCGAAGTGGTGGTGGTCTGCGGACCGTCCGGCTCTGGTAAGTCCACGCTCATCAAGTGTGTCAACGCCCTGGAACCGGTGGATGACGGCGAAATCCGCATCGACGGCCAACTGGTCACCGATGGCAAGGCCGACCTGCCCAGGCTGCGCTCCCGCGTGGGCATGGTGTTCCAGCACTTTGAACTGTTCCCGCACATGACCGTGCTGGAGAATTTGTGCGTGGGTCAGGAAAAGGTGCTGAAGCGCGGACGCGAGGAAGCCCGCAAGAAGGCGGACATGCTGCTGGCGCGCGTGGGGATGGCGGCCCATGCGGGCAAATATCCCATGCACCTGTCCGGTGGCCAGCAGCAGCGCATCGCCATCGCCCGGGCGCTCGCCATGGACCCCATCGCCATGCTGTTCGACGAGCCGACCTCGGCCCTGGACCCGGAAATGATCACCGAGGTGCTCGACGTCATGGTGGCGCTGGCCCAGGAGGGCATGACCATGATGGTGGTGACCCACGAGATGGGCTTTGCCCGCAAGGTGGCCAACCGCGTGGTGTTCATGGACCGCGGCGAGATCGTCGAGGACACCCCCACCCAGATGTTCTTCGACGCGCCCAAGAGCGACCGCGCCAAGCTGTTCCTCTCCAAAATCCTGTCGCACTAGCCGAACCGGCCCACGGGCCGGATCAGGCCTCCCCGTCCGGCATACCATAATCTGGCATACGCAAGAGATCCCCATGCTGAAGCTGCGCAAGATCGTCGGTTACGACGAGAAAGTCCTCATCGAAGGCGGCAAGGATGCCCCGACGCCACAGTATCTGTTCGGCGCGGCGGCGGTGATCGCCAATCCCTGGGCGGGGCGCGGCTTCGTGGAAGACCTCAAGCCCGAGATCATGGCTATCGCCCCCGTGCTCGGCGCGCTGCTGACGGAAGAAATCGTCCGTCGCGCCGGTTCCGGCGAGGTGGTGGAAGGCTATGGCAAGGCGGCGCTGTGCGGCACTTCCGGCGAGATCGAGCATGCCTCGGCGCTGATCCACACCCTGCATTTCGGCAATCACTTCCGCCGGGCAGTGGGCGCCAAGACCTATCTGGCCTTCACCAATGTGCGCGGCGGGCCGAACACCCCGATCATGATCCCCTTGATGGACAAATTGGATGAGGGCCGTCGCTCCCATTATCTCACGGTGCATTTCGCCATTCCCGATGCGCCGGCCCCCGACGAACTGGTGATCGCGCTGGGCGCCTCCATCGGCGGGCGCCCGCACCATCGCATCGGCGACCGCTACCAGGACCTCGAGACCCTGAAGGACCTCCATGGCTGATCCGGCTCCGCCGTTCAGCGGCAGCGCCATGGTGCGCCTGCGCGCGGGCGACATCCTCGGCAAGGTCGGCTATCTGCGGGCCGGCACCGGGCCGGTCGTGGTGCTGATCCACGGCGTCGGCATGCATGCGCAGATCTGGGCACCACAGATCACAGCGCTGGCCGCGCACTATGACGTCATCGCGCTCGACATGCTGGGCCACGGACGCTCCATGTTGCCACCGGACCCGCCGGCATTGGCGGACTATGCCGATGCGGTCATCGGTGTCCTTGATGCCCTGGATGTGCCGAAGGCGGCACTCATCGGCCACTCCATGGGCGCCCTGGTGGCGCTCCAGGCCGGATTGCAGCATGCGGACCGTGTGGAGCGGCTGGTGGCGATGAACGGGGTGTTCCAGCGATCGCCGGACTTGCGGCGGGCGGTGCTGGCCCGCGCCGAGGAACTGGAGGAGAAGGGCTTTTCCGCCTCCATCGCCCCGACGCTGGCGCGCTGGTTCGGTGATCCCGTGCCAGAGGACCTTGCCGCCGTCTGCGCGTTGGCCAGCGACGCCTTGCAGAGCGTGCGCGTGGATGGCTATCGCAGCACCTACGCTTTGTTCGCCACCTCGGACGAAACCTTCGCGCCCTCCCTGCACACGCTGTCCATGCCGGCGCTGTTCCTCACCGGCGCGCTGGACGCCAATTCCTCCCCGGCCATGTCCCACGCCATGGCCGCTCTGGCGCCGCTGGGACGCGCGGACATCGTGCCCGATGCGCGCCATATGATGGCGCTCACCCATCCCGACGCCATCAACGCCCTCCTTCTCGCCTTCCTCTCCGAGACGCCGGCGCCCCTCCCCCATCGTGACACGCTGGAGCATGCCGGACGATGACCGAGCTTCGGACCTTCCAGAGCTATATCGACGGCCGCTTCCAGGCCCCGGGTGAAACCTTCGACAGCATCGACCCCTCCACGGAAGCCGTCTGGGCCCGCATGCCCAAGGCCGGCGCCGCGGACGTGGACCGCGCGGTCCGCGCGGCCCATCACGCCATGAAGGCCGGCCCCTGGGCGCGCATGACCGCCACCGAGCGGGGCCGCATGCTCTATCGCCTGGGCGATCTGGTCACCGCCCACGCCGACGAGCTGGCGGAGCTGGAAACCCGCGACACCGGCAAGATCATCCGCGAGACGCGGGCGCAGATCGGATATGTGGGCAGCTATTACCGCTATTTCGCCGGCCTGGCGGACAAGCACCACGGCACCGTGGTGCCCATCGACAAGCCGGACATGGATGTCACCCTGCGCCCCGAGCCCATCGGCGTGGTGGCGGCCATCGTGCCGTGGAACTCGCAACTGTTCCTCTCGGCGGTGAAACTGGCACCGGCGCTGGCGGCCGGCTGCGCAGTGGTGCTGAAGGCCTCCGAGGATGGCCCCGCGCCCCTGCTCGCCTTCGCGCGGCTGGTGCATGAGGCCGGCTTTCCGCCCGGCGTGGTCAATATCCTCACCGGCTTCGGCGCAGATTGCGGCCATGCCCTCACCACCCATCCGCTGGTTGCCCGCATCGCCTTCACCGGCGGCCCCGCAACCGCCCGCCAGATCGTGCGCAACAGCGCGGAGAACCTCGCCTACACCACGCTGGAATTGGGCGGCAAATCGCCGGTGGTGGTGTTCTCAGACGCCAATCTGGAAAGCGCGGCCAATGCGGTCATCTCCGGCATCTTTGCCGCCAGCGGCCAGAGCTGCACCGCAGGCTCGCGCCTGCTGGTGGAACGCGCGGTGGCCCAGCCGTTCCTGGAGCTGCTGACCCGCAAGGCCAAGGCGATCCGCATCGGCGACCCGCAGCAGACCGAGACCGAGATGGGGCCGCTCGCCACCGCCCGGCAGGTGGCGCATATTGAGCGCACCGTGAGCGCCAGCCTGTCCGCCGGCGCGGAATTGCTGACCGGCGGAACCCGGCCCGAGGGCTTCGCCAAGGGCTTCTACGTAT
The DNA here is from genome assembly GCF_943371865.1 of Azorhizobium sp. AG788. GTDB lineage: Bacteria > Pseudomonadota > Alphaproteobacteria > Rhizobiales > Xanthobacteraceae > Azorhizobium. The sequence continues at coordinate 54,682 of NZ_CALRWL010000033.1, forward strand.
CCCCCACCATCCTTTTGTCCGAAGATGCCAGCCTGCCCTGCGTGCGCGAGGAATTCTTCGGCCCGGTGCTGAGCGCCGCCACCTTCGAGGGCGAGGACGAGGCGGTGGCCAAGGCCAATGACACCGAGTTCGGCCTCGCCAGCGGCGTGTTCACCACCAATCTCGCCCGCGCCCATCGCATGACGGCCAAGATCCGCGCCGGCATCGTCTGGGTGAACACCTATCGCGCCGTCTCGCCCATGGTGCCCTTCGGCGGCTATGGCCTCTCGGGCCTGGGGCGCGAGGCAGGGGCGGACTCGATCCGCGACTATACCCGCACCAAGTCGGTGTGGATCAACACCTCCGACGCCCCCATCCCCGACCCCTTCATCATGCGCTGACGCGCGGCGCAGGAGCCATCGGCCATGTTCAACCGCATTCTCACCCCGCGCGAACTGCTCATCGGCGGCGGCAGCATACAGCACCTCACCGCTTTGCTCGGCCGGCTCGGCATCGCCCGCCCGCTCTTGGTGATCGACCCCGCCATCCAGCGCCTGGGCCTTGCGGACGGCGCCATCGCCGCCATGCGGGCGGCGGGGCTCGCCCTCACCGTGTTCGCCGATGTGGTAGAAGACCCGACCGATGTCAGCGTCGCCGCCGCCGTGGCGGCTCTGGGTGCGGGGGCATGTGACGGCGTGATCGGGTTCGGCGGCGGCAGCGCCATCGACACCGCCAAGGCCGCGGCCATCGTTGCCAGCACCGGCGAGACCGTCGATGCCCTGAAGGTGCCGCGCATCGTCGATCTGCCCACCCTGCCGCTGGTGGCAATCCCCACCACCGCCGGCACCGGCAGCGAAGTCACCCGCGCCTGCGTCATCACCGATACCGTGCGGCAGGAAAAGGCCTTGATCCTGGGCACCGCCGCTTTACCCGCCGCCGCCATCGTGGATTATGAGCTGACCCTCACCTGCCCCTATCGGGTGACGGTGGATACCGGTCTCGACGCCCTCACCCATGCCTTGGAAGCGCTGATCAACCGCAACGGCAATCCGCACGCGGAAGCCCTCGCCCTCTCCGCCCTGAAGCTGATCGGCGCCCACCTGGAGACGGCGGCGCAGGAGCCTGGCAATCCGGTGGCACGCGAAGCCATGATGCTGGGCGCCACCCACGCGGGCCTCGCAGTGTCCAACACATCCACCGCTTTGATCCACGGCCTCAGCCGGCCCATCGGCGCCTTCTTCCATGTGCCGCACGGCCTCTCCAATGCCATGCTGCTGCCGCTGGTGACGCACTTCTCCCTGTCAGCCGCTCTGCCCGCCTATGCCGCCGCCGCCCGCGCCCTCGGCTGGGTCGGTCCGGGGACCAGCGACGAAAAGGCCGGCGAGGCGCTGGTGCAGGGCTTCCTGGGCCTCAACGCGCGCCTGAAGGTCCCCACCCCCAAGGCCTATGGCATCGACGAGGCGGACTATCATCGCCTGATGCCGGAGATGGCCCGTCAGGCGCTGGCCTCCGGCACGCCGGGCAACAATCCGCGGGTGCCGTCCGCCGTGGAGATCGTCACCCTCTACACCGCCGCCTGGGATGGTCACTGGAGCACAGAGACGCAAGAATTGGCGACCATACCGGCGTGACGTCCCGGTCTGTGGAGGGGTGAAACCGCCCTTCCGCCGGCCTCACGCCACCGCGCGGATAAAGCCGATGATCGCCTGCTGCGAGACCTCATCCCACAGCAGCGGGGCGTGGCCTTGATCAGGCACCTCATGGATCACCAGGCCCGGATGGTGCTCGGCCATCTGGGCGACGGTCGCGGCGGAGAGCACATCGGACAGTGCCCCGCGCACCACCATCGCCGGCACCTGCCCAAGGGCATCGAAGCCCGGCCACATGTTCGGTTGCGGCTTGTCGGGATCGAAGGCCTTGAACGAGTCCAGCAGCGCGGCGTCATAGGACAGGCACGGCTTGCCATTGGCCTCGCCGTAGATCTGGCGGGCGTACCGCTCCCACTCATCGTCGCTCAAGGCCGGAAACATGAAGCCCTGGGTGGCCTTCAGCTCGGCGATGGCGGCGGGCCAGGTCTCCGACAGCGCCGCCCCCACATAGCCGGCGATGCGAACGGCGCCGGCGACATCCACATAGGGGCCGATGTCATTGTAGATGGCGGCGGCAAACAGCGCCGGCTTGAGGAAGGCGAGCACGAACATCACGAGCCCGCCGCGGGAGGTGCCGAGCACCACAGCGCGGGAAATGCCCAGATGGGCGAGGCCGGCGAGGATGTCCTGGGCTTCCTGGATCGGCGTATAAGTGGTGAAAGGCGCATGGCCCGAACCGCCGCGCCCGCGATAATCGAATGCCACCACGCGGGTGGGATGGGCCGGGTCCGCCACCAGCGCTTGCGCAAGGGCGTCGAAATCCCGCGAATTGCGGGTCAGGCCGGAGAGCAGGACAACCGGCAATGGGGCAGTGGCATCACCCCACTCCCGGCCCAGCAGAGCCACCCCGTCCTGGCTCGCATACGCAAAAAAGCGCGCCGCAGCCGTCCCCTGCACCCCATCGGCTTCGGCCATGAGCTTCCCTTCCCGCTATGCGGATCGACTGCCGCGATGTCATCCCGCCCCCGGACCCGGCCGAGAGCGCCAATCATGGGCGAAAAACGCCCAACTGTGCCTCACTCCGCGCCGGCGGGGCTCGGCACTTTCCAGCCATGGCCCTTCAGCCATTCCACCGTGGTGTCCAGCACCACATTGGTCTCCGGCGCATCCCAGACCGGGCCGGAGAACACCGGCGGGTCCACCCGCTGGAAACGCGCGCCGAGAAGCTGGGCGCACTGGGCATTGGTGGCGGCCGCCCCGGACTGGAGGAAGAGATCCACCAGCACCAGCGGGTTGAACGGGTCCAGCATCCACTGGCGATAGCCCCAGTCGGCGCTGCCGTTGGTAAGACGGGGCGCCAGATGGCGGGTCTTCCCCGCCAGATTGCGCGGGGAGCCGACGGAGAGCAGGCTGATGTCGCCGAGGCGCTTCTGCTGCGCCAGGGCCGTGACCAGAGCGGTCATGGACGGGTTGTTGGAGGCCACAGCGCCATCCACATAGGCGGGACCGCTCTCGGTGCTGCCCTGATAAAGCGGATATTGCAGCGGCATCGCCATGGTGCGCAGCACCACGTCCACGATAAGTTCCACCCGGCCGATGTCGCCGGGCAGGTTGGTGAAGGTACGCGGCTTCCAGGTGCGATCCTCGCCGGCGAGTTCGTCGTCCAATTGCACAGTGGTGATCACCACGGGCCGCCTCACGTCCGCAAGGGTCGCCCCCACGCCGAACACGTCGTCGCAGAATTGCTTGATGCGGGCGGTGGACATGGCGGCATTGTTGCCCATGACCGTGCCGGCGATGGACCAGGGAGTCTGGCCCTCCCGCACTTCGTCATCAAAGCGCAGCACCGCCTCGAACGCCAGGATCGGATCCTCGAACCACGCCATCAGCAGGGCATTGACCGCCCCGGTAGACGTGCCCGCGAACAGATCGATCTGGCGCAGCACACTGAAACCCAGCACATCGGCCCGGCGCTCCAATGTGGAGAGAAACACGCCGGCCTTGCCGCCATTGCCGCCGTCCAACGATAGGATGCGATACGTCATGTCCTGTCTCCTCTTCGCTCAGGCTGGGGGTGAACCGGCCGGCCCCGAGCGAGGTGTGCTCGGGGCCTTGGCCTCACCGTCGAGAAACGGTTTCAGGACGGCGGCCAGGGCTGCCGCCCCCTTGGGATCGAGGATCATCGACATATGATTGCCCTCGAGATCGACGCGCACCACGGTGCCGGACACATGCCGGCGCAACTCGGTTTCCAGTGGATCCTCCGCACCCAAGCGCGAGCCCGCACGAAACAGAACCGCGTCCCCGGCAATCTGCGCCGGACTATAGCGATATCCCATGGTGGTGTTGAGATTGAAGATCCGCAGCGACCGCCCCACCCCGGCCCAGAACGCCCGATCAAGACGCAAATCGCGGAATGCGGCCGGCAAACTCAGCCCGATCAGCCGCGCCAAGGCCGTGAGTTCCAGATAGGAGCGCGGCAGCCGCACCTGGGACACAAAGGTACCCATGCGCCACAAACCCTTCAGGTGCCGCAAAGGATCCCGCGAGCGCACGAAATTCTCGGTTTCCATGACCGCGCAGTCGAGGAAGGCGAGTGTCGCGACGACCTCACCCTCCGCCTCCAGCAGGCGCGCCATCTCGAACGCCACCGGCCCGCCGGACGACCAGGCGGCGATGCGATACGGCCCCATCGGCTGCTGCGCCCGCATGGCCGCCACATAGAGCCCTGCCATCTCCTCCACGGACGTCAGAGGCGCCTTGTCGTCCACCAGGCCCGGCGCCTGGAAGCCATAGAGCGGCTGCCCGCGTCCCAGATGATCGGCCAGGAACAAATAACACCAGGGGCTCCCGCCGGCGGGGTGGACGCAGAACAAGGCCGGCCGCTCGCCTTCCGGCTGCACCGGCACGAGACAGTCGGGGATCTGCCGCGTCCCGGCCCCCTGGGGCAGATGCGCGCCGATCCAGCCCGCCATACCGGAAAGCGTCGGAGCCTCGAACAGGACGCGCAGGGGCAGGTCCACCCCAAACACCTCCCGCACCCGGTAGACCAGCCGCGCCGCCACCAGCGAATGGCCGCCGGCGGTGAAGAAATTGTCCTCCGCAGCGATGTTCGGACGACGCAGCAGTTCGCTCCAGAGCCCCGCCAGTTGGTCTTCCACCGCATCCCGCACGCGCGCCCGCCCCGCCAGCGCGGCGCCGTCGTGGCGCGCCAAGGCGGCGGTGTCGAGGCGCCCATCGGCGGCGCGGGGCAAGGCTTCAACCACCCGAAACACACAGGGCACCGGCGTGCCGAAGCGGTCGCGCACATCGTCATCCGCAGGGCCAGCGAGAGCCCGGCCAGGCTTGGGCACCACGAAGCCGGCGAGGCCGAAAAGCGGCTCGGGCGCATGGGCGAGGCGCGCCCGGATCGCAGCTCTGGTCCCGTCGAGCCCAATGCTGAGAGGCGAAACGCCCATGGCCATTGCCCCCTCCAGCGAAGCCAGCGCATCTGCCACCGGCAAGGTGCGGAACCCGCGCGCGGCCGCGAACGCGCCCGCACCGTCACCCGGACCCGCGCTCATGCCGAGGTCCTGCCACCGGCTCCAATGCAGGCAAAGCACCCGCACATCGTCTGGCGCCGCCAATCCCGCAAGAGCCGCGTTCGCGGCAGAATAGGCTCCGGCGTCGGCGCCGCCGAAGAGCGCATTCACCGATGACCACAGCACGACGAATCCACCGGACCGCTGCGCCATCGCCTCCACCACCACCCGCGCGCCCACCGCCTTCGCGGCGAAGGTGGCGGCCAGCCCGTCCGCGGTCTCAGCTTCCAGCGGGCGGGATGACGACACGCCCGCCAGATGGAACGCGCCATCCAGCGGCCCGCCGAAACGTGCCTCTGCTGCCACCATCGCCGCCGCCAGCGCCGCCGCGTCCGTGACGTCGGCGACGTGGTAGCAACTCCCCGGCGCAGCCGTGCCGAGAGCGAGCCGTGCCGCATCACTTGCCGGCGACCGCCCCACCACCAGGATCTTCGCCCGGCATCGTGCCGCCAGATGCGCCACCAGCGCCTGGCCGATGCCACCGAGTCCCCCGGTGACGAGATAGCGCCCGTCCATCTTCAGCCGGATCGGCGCGCCTTCTGGCGGCCCCCCCGGGTCCAGGGCTTGAAGGCGGGGCACAAAGCGGCCAGCGGCCCGCAGCCCCACCTCGGCTTCGCCATCGGGGCACAGGATCTCCGCGGCGATCCGCGCGATCATGGCCTCGTCCACGGCGCCAGCCACGTCCACCTGCCGGCAGGTGAGGCCGGGCATTTCCTGGGCCGCGGTCCGCAGCAGGCCGCGTACGGCGGTCCGGGCCGGCTCGGCGGCGCTGTCGGTTCCGCCCCGCGTCAGCGCGATCAGGGAAAGCGCAGGGCGGTCCTTCGCCGTACGCCGCCCCAGGCCCTGCACCAGGGCAAGCATGCATGATAGCTCAAGCGTCGACCGTGCCTGGAACGCGGACACCGTCTCTCCGGCCGGGACCGGCGCCAGCGGGCGCAGGTCCACCACCGCCTCCAGCGGTGTGGAATGGGACGACAGAGCCGTCCCAACAGCATCAGCGTCGTCGTCCAGCATCTGGTCGAGGACGACCGCCACCCCCGCGCGTTCCAACACCTGAGCCAACTGCGCCGCGACATCGTCCGGCCCGCCCAGGAGCAACAGGCGGCGCGGCGGCGCGGTCGCCGCATCCAGCGTTCGGCGCACCCAGATTTCGTGGTGGAACCAGGCTGGCACCACCCGCGTGCCCTCATCCCTCGCGCGCGCGCCCAGAAGCTGGGCGCGCAGCTGCATCCGCTGGATCTTGCCGCTGGTGGTCTTGGGGAAGTTCAACTGGGCGATCGCCGTCACATGCGCCGGCGCCAGTCCCAGGCGCGCGGTGACGGTCGCGCGGATGGCATCGGCCACCGCCTTCTCCTCCGCCCCGTCCCGGGGCGAGAAAAACACCGCCAGCGCCTCGCTGCCGGTGGCCGCATCGGGAATGCTGCAGGCGGCCGCGAAGGTGGGCTGGACGCCGGGCACCGCATTCACCAGATCCTCGATCTCGTAACAATAGAAATTGGCGCCGTTGACGATGATCAGTTCCTTCTCGCGCCCGGTGAGGGTGAGATTGCCGTCGCGAATGAAGCCCAGATCGCCGGTATTGAACCAGCCGTCGCCGACAAGCGCCTCGTGGTTCGCCACCGCATTGTTGCGATAGCCGGGCGTGATGACACCGCCCTTGATCTGGAACCGCCCGATGACGCCTTCGGGCAGGAGCGCCCCCGCGTTATCCACGATGCGGATGGCGACACCGGGTACCGGGGGCCCCAGCTTCACGAAGGCCACCGCGTCCGGCGCATCCGGCGCGACCGTGCGCAACGGGCCGCCCAGGGAGCCCTTGTCGATCCAATGCACGGAGCGAAAGGGATCAAACCCGGTCTCATAGGTCATGCAGGTGCAGGCTTCCGCCATGCCGAAGGCGGGCTGCACGGTCTGCGGACGGATACCGAAGGGCGCGGTGAGTCCGAGGAACTCGGCGATCACCGGGAGTGTGGCCTGCTCGCCGGCATTCATCAGCGTCTTCACGCCATCCAGCGCCCAGGTGCGCCCCGGCGCCGACTCCAGCGCATCCGACACCAGCTTGAAGCCGAAATTGGGCGACCAGCTGCGGGTCACACCATGGAGCGCCATCAGGTCCAACCAGAGCAGCGGATCGGCCAGCACCGCCGACGTCTCCACCTGAATCTGCCCGCAGCCCAGATAGACGTCGCGCAGGTGCCAGGTCAGCATCGGCACCACATGGTCCATCGGCAACCAGTTCAGGGCCACGTCATCGCACCCATAGCCATTCACCAGCCGCGTGGCGTGGACATGCTCTACCACCCCACCATGGGTGATCTGGATGCATTTGGGTGTACCGGTGCTGCCGGAACTCAGTTGCAGGAACAGCACGTCGTCCGGCATCGCCGGATGCACCGCCTCAAGCGGCGCGTGCACGGCCAGGTGTTCCAGCGCCAGAATTCTGGGGGCCGCGGCGGCAAAGCGCTCCAGCCCGGCCAGCGGAGCGGCCAATGCCGCTGGCGCCAGCACCACCGGGCGGCCCAGCGCCTCCCAGGCGTTCAGCAATTTGCTCACCAGCGCCGTGCGTTCCGTGAACGTGGCGCTGACCGCCACTGTCACCGGCTGCACGCCGGCCAGGACACAGCCCCAGAACGCCGGAAGATGCGCCCGCAGATCCCCCACCTGGAGGATGGCCGCATCCCCCGCCCGCAGCCCTGCCGCCAGCAGGCCCGCAGCGATGCGCCGCGCCTCCTCAAGTAGCGCCGCATAGCTCAGCCGCCGCACGGTCTGCGGATCGGAACCGTGGAACACGATGTCTTTCGCCCCCGCCCGCGCAGCGGTGCGCAACAGGGCTTCGGTGAGGGTGCGCGGGGCATCGGCGGGAACGGGAAGAGGCCCCCCATCTGCCAGCGCCAATGGTCCGGCACCTACGGGCCGCCCGACGGAAGCCGTAGCCGGATTAGCCTCCGGCGCCCGCAGGGGGAGGCGCACCGGCGTTTCGGCAACCGCCTGCACCTGCGCCACCACCGCCGCCTCGGCCACGCCGCCGATCTGCTCCAACTGGGCGCGCCATGCATCCATGACGCCGCCGTCCAGCACCGGAAGCCGGGCGAGCGCGGCTTCGTCCACCGCGCCGGCTTCCGTCAGCGGCAGTGCGGAGACCGCAACCCAGGCGGCGGGCCGCTGCCAGAGAGGGAGAAGTTCCGCCGCATGGATCTCCCACGCGTCTTGGCTCGGATAGCCCTCCGGCACCCCATAGGCCACAAGGGTCAGGCGCCCCTGGGCATCCGGGCGCGCCACCACACGGCACTGGGCGATGGTCGGCTCCGTCCGCAGATCCGCCTCGATGGACGCCAGGTCGAACCGCAAGCCGCCCACCGCCGCGTGGCGCCCGGCATCGGCCCTGCGCTCGAACCGCCTGTCCGCCCGCTGCCGCGCGCGCATTTGCACGGGGATCGCTGTCGCACCGGGCACAGGCGCAATTGAAAGCGCCCCCACCCCGCCCAACGGCACCGGCTGGCCATGGCGATCGAGGATCTGCAACGGCGCCCCGATGCGGGGCGCACCGTCGCCCAAGGGCTGGGCCAGCACCGGCCCACCGGCCTCGGCAAACTGCCAGAGCGTGAAGAGACCCGCATCCGCGGCCACATCGGCTGGCGGAGGGACATCGCCCACCAGAAACAGCAGGCGAGGCCTCGGCTCCCCCAGCCAGGGCAAAACCGCGCTCGGCACCACCGCGACCGTCGCGCCGGTGGTTGCCAGCAGCCCCGCCAACGCGCGTGGATCATACGTGGCGGGCGCCAGCACCACATGACTACCGGTGCTCAGCGGCCACCACAGGCCGACGACACTGGACACATCATGCAGCGAACTGGCGAACAGGCAGATGTCGACCGGCCCCAATTCAAACGACTGCCGCATCCACGCCAGCCGTTCCGCCACCGCGCGCCGCGGCAACGCACATGGCGTCCGGTCTGGCGCCAGCAGGGCCAAGGCGGGCTCCTGGGAGGGACCAGGGGCGCCATCCAAAGCTGAGGCGCCATCATCCGAGAGCAAGAAATGCGCGCTGGCCCTCAGCCGCGCCAGGCGCACTGGAGCGTCGTCGGTCTCCAGCGGCAGACAGGTGCCGCCCGCCTTCAGAATACCGATGAGCCCGGCGATGCAAGCGACGCCCCGCGCCATGGCCAGCCCGACCACCGCGCCCGGCCCGGCCCCGGCGGCCCGCAACGCATCCGCATACAGCCCGGCGCGGGTGTTCAATTCCCCGTATGTCAGCCTCACCTGCTCGGTCAACACCGCAGGAGCGTCAGGGGTGCGTTCGGCCAGACGCTCGAACAGGACCAGGACATCCTCTGCCGCAGGCACGGCGCGGGCCTTCCCGTCCGCCAGCAGCCGCGCCAGCAGGGCGCGCTTCTGGGCGGGGGTCAGGCCGGAACCCTCTCCGGCGGTGCCGCTGTCCTGCGCGGTGCTCATCTCTCGCGGCTCATGGGGTTTGGCCGACGCCGTCGTCCGCCATCTCACGCAGGAGCGCCTCCACCTCCTCGTCGCTCAAAGCCTCGATCTGCTGCAGCGTCTCGGCCAGGGTATCGGACGGACTTGCCACCGCTGCCGCGCCCAGAGTAAGGCGCGACACCGGCAGATCCGGCGTGGCCACCATCGCCGCCAGCACCTCCGCGAACTGCCGCTCCAGCTGCGCCACCGTGGCGGCTTCGAACAGATCCGCATTGTAGATGAAGGAGACGGACAGCCCCTGCTCCGTATCCCAGACATGCACCTCCAGATCGAACCGGACCGTGCCGTTGTTGAGATCCCACACCGGGCCGATGCGCAGGTCCTGTGCCTCCAGATCCGGCTGCGGCACGCCGCGCTGAAGCACGAAGATGACATCGCAGATGGGATTGCGGCCCGCCTGCCGCTCCGGCTGCACATCCTCCACCAATTTCTCGAACGGCACCTCCTGATGGGCCAACCCGCCGCGCACGGTTTCCGCCTCACGGGCGAGCGCCGCCCGCACGGTGGGATCGCCGGACAGGTCGCCGCGAAACACCACCATATTGGCGAAGAAGCCGACCAATCCCTCGATCTCCGCCCGGTCACGATTGGCCACCAGCGAGCCGATGATGATATCGGGCGCCTCGGTCAGTCGATGCAGCAGGATGCGGAAGCCCGCCATCAGGGTGGCGAACAGCCCGGCACCCGCGCCGCGGCCCAGGGCCTTGAGCCCATCGGCCAGATCCATGGGCAGCATCACGCTCAGGGCACCGCCGCGATGCATGGCGGCGCCATTGCGGGGCCGGTCCGTGGGCAGATCCAGCACCGGCAGCGGCGCGGCCAGATGCTGGCGCCAGTAGGCCAGTTCGACCGCAAGCCGCGGCCCCCTCAGCCACTCCCGCTGCCACACGGCAAAGTCGACGTATTGAGCCGGCAGGTCGGCCAACGGCGAGGGCTGATGACGGGCATAGGCGCGATACAGCGCCCCGATCTCCTGGATCAGCACCACCGCCGACCAGCCATCGGTCACCATGTGATGGATGGCGACGATGGCTCGGTGCAGTTCCGCGCCCAGCTTGAGCACGGTGATCTGGAACACCGGCCCCTCAACCAGATCGAAGGTGCGGCGGGCTTCCCCATCCACATGGCGCACCATCGCCCGCTCGCGCTCCGCCTCGGGCAGGCCGGAGAGGTCCACCCACACCAGGGGCAGCGGCAGTTCGGGGACGACGCGCTGCACCGGCTCGCCGTCCACAATGGGGAAGTGGGTCCGCAACGAGCCATGCCGGCGCACGATTTCCGCTGCCGCATGCTGGAAGGCGTCTGGATCGAACGGGCCTTCGAGGAACAGCGAGAACGTGACCGTATAGAAGGCCGAATCCGGGTCGAGCCGCGACAGGAACCACAGGCGGTGCTGCGCGAACGACAGCGGCGCCTCGGACCGGCCCAACGGCACGATGCCGGCGGGCGGCGGCGCCTCATCCCCCGACGCGGGGGCGACCTTGGCCGAAACCACGGCCACCAGTTGCGCGAGGCTGGCCGCCTCGATCATCTCCGCCACCGGCAGGTCGATCTCCAGTTCGGTGCGGATGCGATTGCGCAATTGAATGCTGACAAGGGAATCGAGCCCCAGATCCTGCAACGATTGGCTTGGCGACAACTCCTCTCCGGCTTCGATGCGCAGCAGGCGGGCGATGACGCCGCGCAGATAGTTCAGCAGCAGGGCCTCGCGCTCGGCGGCATCGCCGCCGCGCAAGGCCTTGCGCAAGGTGGCAAAAGTCTCCGCCGCCGCCGCCTCTTGCGCCAGTTCGCGCTCCACATCGGCGAGCACCGAGAGCCGGCGTGGCAGGCCCTCGAAATAGAGCCGCCAGTCAAACGGCGCCACGCCGACCTCAATGGAGGTTTCCCGCAGCAATTGGCCGAGGATATGCAAGCCCTTCTGCGGCGGAATGCTGCCGCCCTGAGCCAGATGGGCTGCGATGGCATCGCCGGTGGTCATGCCGGTGTCCTGCCACCCACCCCAATTGATGGTCAGGCCGGGCAATCCCTGGGCGCGGCGCCAATGGGCCAGCCGATCCAGGAAGGCATTGGCGGCAGCATAATTGGCTTGCCCCGGCGCCCCCAGCACCGAGCCCAGCGAGGAGAACATCACGAACAGATCCAGCGGGCGCTGCTCCGTCGCCTCGTGCAGAGCCCAGGCCCCCTGCACCTTGGCGGCAAAGGCGCTGGAAAGCCGCTCCGGATCCAGCGCCGTGAGCACGCAATCATCCAGCACGCCGGCGGCATGGATGACCCCGCGCAGGGTCGGCATCCGGCTATCGATGGCGGTGAACACGCCCGCCAGGGCCGTCCGGTCGCTGACGTCAGCGGCAAAGACCTCCACCTGTGCGCCGGCGCCCCGCAGGGCGTCGATCAGCACCCGCATCTCCGCATCGGGCGCGCGGCGACCGACCAGTGCGAGATTGCGCGCACCCTTCTCCACCATCCAGCCCGCCACCAGCCGGCCGATACCGCCGAAGGCGCCGGTGATGAGATAGGTGGCGTCTGGCTGAAGATCCTTGCGGCCGCTGCCCGCCGCGGGCGTCGCCAGCACCAGCTTGCCCGTATGCCGCGCCTTCTGCATCAAGGCCATGGCGTCGAGCGCGTCTTCCACCGCATAAACCGAGGTGATGGGCTGGCCCAAATCACCGCCGGAGATCAGCTGCAGTGCCTCCGCCAGCAGCGACCGCACCAGTTCCGGCTCCTCCACGGCGGTGATGTCGAAATTGACGATGTCGTAGGACACATCCGGCCGCAGGGCGCGCGCCTGTTCCACGCTCCAGATATCGCGCTTGCCGATCTCGATGAAATGCCCGCCGGGCACCACCACCGAGAGGCTTGCGGAAATGGCCTCGCCCCCCAAGCTGTTGAGCACGATGTCAACGCCGCGCCCGTCGGTCAGCCGGCGGATCTCGTCGGCAAAGGCCACGTCGCGAGAGTTCATAATGTGGGTCACGCCCAGCGCGCGCAGGAAGTCGTGCTTGTGCGGGCTGGCGGTGGTGAAGATCTCCGCGCCCTTCATCTGGGCAATGCGGATGGCGGCAATGCCGACGCCGCCGGAGCCGGAATGGATCAGCACCCGATCGCCGGCCTTGATGCGGGCGAGATGGTGCAGGCCATACCAGGTGGTGAGATAGACGATGGGCAGGCCCGCCGCCTCCACCACCGGCATGCCCTTGGGCACCTTGAACACCACCGCCGCCGGCAGAGTGATGTGGCTGGCAAAGGTGCCGAAATGCAGCGCTACGACTTCGTCCCCCGGCGCCACGGCGATGACGCCCGGCCCCACCCGCAACACGCGGCCGGAACATTCGCCGCCGAACGGGCCGGCATCGCCGGGATAAAGGCCCATGGCATTGAGCACGTCGCGGAAGTTCAGGCCCATGCCCAGCACTTCCATCTCCACCTCGCCCGCCTCGGGACGACGGCGGGCGTGCGGCACCACCAGCAGGCGATCGAGTCCGCCTTCCGGCATCTTGTCGATGCGATAGGGCCCGTCGGGAAGCTCCAGCCGGGTCTGCTTCACATCGCTCTGATGATGCTTCAGCCGCGCCACATGCCGCTGACCCGCGCGGTAGGCCACCTGCTGCTCGCCATCCGGCGCGGTGAGTTCCGTTGCGACCTGTTCCGCCTCATCGCCCGAGGGGACAGGATCGAGGTCAAGCGCGACGCACGGAAGGTCTGGATATTCGTGCCATATGGTACGCACGAGGCCCCACAGCGGCGCCGTGGCGAGGCCCTGCCACCCTGCCGTCGTTTCCGTCCCGACGCCCCCCTGGGCGCCGCGCGTCAGCACCACCAGCGGCACGTCATTGACGCGGCCGGCGGCGATCAGAGCCTGCACGAGGCGCAACAGATCCCCAGTGGCGTGTTCTGCCGCCTCGGCGACGGCTATGTCGCCAGCCTCCAGCGCGCGCAGATCCACGATGCCGGCAAGCGCCGTCGTTGTCGCCAGAAGGTCGCCGAGACCATCCGGGTCCCGCCCTGCAAGCACGACGACAGCCCACCCGCTCGCCTCCAGGCGTGCGGCAAGCAAGGCGGCAAGCCCATCACCCGCCCCCACCAGCACCCAGGCACCAACGCCGGGGCTGCTGACGCCTTGGGGCGCGTCCGCCGGTTGCCAGACCAGATCGTAGAGCCAACTTTCGATGGCCTGGGCATCTTGCGGCAGAACCACGTCGCGGGTCACGCGGCGGGATTGGAGCCCCTCCGCTTCCGCGACCAGATCCCCCACCGCATCGAACAGGCGGATGGTGGAGAGGTGCGAAGCGACGGTCTCGCCCGCATCCCCTTCGCCCTCGGACGCATTGGGTGCCCGGTGCAGGCGCGAATGGCTGAAGATGTCCCCCGGCACAATCCCGCGCACCGTCAGCCGGTCCAGGCTCACGGGCAGATAGGTGTCGCGATCATCCAGCGCTCCGAACGCCGCGCCCAGGGCCTGGAAGCAGGCATCCATCAGCGCCGGATGCTGGCGATAGACCGCCCCATCCGCCCGCGCCGCCTCCGGCAGCACGATATGGGCGAGCGTTTCGCCCGCGCCGGTGGCCAGAGTGGTGATGCCGCGGAACGCTGGGCCGTAATCGAGCCCGCGCTTGAGGTAGTTCTCATAGAGCGAGGCGATGGGCACCGACGCATCGCAGCGCAGGCGGGCCGCCTCCAGGCCTTCGGCGTCGCCCAAATGATCGGCGGTGTGCATGGCATCCGCCGGCTTGACCTGGCCGGAACAATGCAACGTCCAGTCTTCGCCGGCCGCATCGCCGCTGAAGATCTGGAACGCGTAAGCCTTCGGCCCCGCCGGAGCGAACACCACCTGGACGATACGCTCACCGGTATCGGGCAGGGTCATCACCTGCTTGAACTGGATGCCCTCCAGGCTGAGGTGATCGGTGTCCAGCAGATGCGCGCCGCCCGCCAGCGCCATTTCCAGATAGCCGGTGGCCGGCAGCACCACGGCGTCGAACACCCGGTGATCGGTGAGGAAAGCGGGATCGGTGGCGTTCAGCGCCGCCTCGAACCGCACCTCCTTTGTGCCCGCCTGCCGCAGCCGCTGGCCGAGCAGCGGATGGTCGGTGCCGGTGGCAACCCCGCGCACTTTCTGCCCACTCGGATCGCCCCCGGCGCGCGGCGCCGCCCAGAAGCTGCGGCGCTGGAAGGCATAGCCCGGCAGCGCGACCCGGCGGCGAGGATAGTCCGCATCGAACCCTGTCCAGTCGATCTCCACCCCGGCGGCATAGAGCCGGCCGAGGCTGTCCAGCATGGTGCGCCAGTCCATGCCCGCGCGGCGCAGGCTGGGCAGCCACTGGCGGGTGTCCGCATCCGGCGCCTCGTCCAGCGTCTCGCGCCCCAAGGTGCAGAGCACCGGGCGCGGGCCGATCTCCAGGAACACGCCGATGCCACGCGCCGCCGCCGCGCTGATGCCATCCAGAAAGCGCACCGGCGCCAGCACATGCCGGCACCAATAGTCCGCACTCGCCAGAGCCGTAGTTTCCAGCCGCCCGGTGAGGTTGGACAGGATCGGCGTCTGCGGCGAGCGATAGGTGATGGCCTCCGCCAGCGCGCGGAAATCGGCCATCATCGGCTGCATGAGCGGCGAGTGAAAGGCGTGCGAGGTGGCCAGCGGTCGGGCCTTCACCCCCTTGGCCTCGAAGCTGGAGGCGATGGCCACCACCGCCGCACGGGGGCCGGAAATCACCGTGCTGCGCGGCGCGTTGACTGCGGCGATGGCAACCCGGGCCGCATAAGGCGCGATGGCTTCGGCCACAGCGGCCTCGCCAGCGAAAACGGTCATCATGGCGCCATCGCGCGGCAGCGCCTGCATCAGGCGGCCACGGGCGGCGATGAGCTTCAGACCATCTTCCAACGTGAACACGCCGGCCAGGGTGGCGGCGGCATATTCCCCAACGCTATGGCCCAGCATCACCGCCGGCTTCACGCCCCAGGAGCCCCACAGATCGCCCAGCGCATAAGCGAGGCTGAACAGCGCCGGCTGGGTGTAAGCGGTGTCGTCGATCAGGCCTTCCTGACCCGCCGGGGGAAACATCACTTCGAGCAGCGGCCGCTCCAGCAG
>NZ_CALRWL010000034.1:0-68161 GCF_943371865.1 Azorhizobium sp. AG788
CTGGCCCGCGCGCTGGCGCCGCGCCCCGGCATCCTGCTGCTGGACGAGCCGTTTTCCGGCCTCGACCGGCGCTTGCGCGACCAGGTGCGGGCGGACACGCTGGCGGTGCTGCGCGATGCCCGCGCCACCTGCATCATCGTCACCCACGACCCCGAGGAGGCCATGCGCCTCGCCGACCGCATCGCCTTGCTGCGCGAGGGCGAACTGGTGCAACTGGCCGCGCCGGAGGTGCTCTATCGCGCCCCACGCGACATTGGCGTGGCCCGCTTCTTCTGCGAGCTGAACGAGGTGCGCGGCATCGTGTCGGGCGGGCAGGTCTCCACCCCGCTGGGTGCCTTCGCCGCCCCGGCGGGACTGGGGGATGGCGCGGCAGTGGTGGCGATCCGGCCGCAGGGGCTGGGATTCACCCGCGGCACCGGGCGGGTGCAGGGCCGGGTGATCGATCGGCGCTTCCTGGGCGAGGTCGATCTCCTGGAAGTGATCATCGAGGGCCTGGAGCGCCCGCTCGTGGCGCGCGTGCGGCCCGGCGGGGATCTGGCGCGCGGAACCGAGGTGGGCATCGACGTGGACCCGGCAGAAGTCCTTGTTTTCGCCGCGTCCGGGTCCTAGTCTCGCGCCTCAATCATGGGGGATCGGGAATCCGGCCCCTTGGACACAAGATCCTCGCGGAGGGTAAAGCATGGGTTCGTTGAGCATCTGGCACTGGATCATTGTGCTCGCGGTGGTGCTCCTGCTGTTCGGTCGGGGCAAGATCTCCGACCTGATGGGCGACGTGGCGAAGGGCATCAAGTCCTTCAAGAAGGGCATGGCCGAGGACGACGACGTCCCCGCGCCCAAGGCATCCGAGCCGCCGCGTCCCCTGCCGCACCAGGCAAGCCCCGCCCCGGAAACCGAGAAAAAGGCCGTCTGACGGTCCGCGTCGCGCGAAAGAGGGCCGCGGTTCCGCCGCAGGCAGTGAGCGGTCATGTTCGATATCGGCTGGTCTGAGTTCATGCTGATCGGCATCGTGGCGCTGATCGTCATCGGGCCGAAGGAGTTGCCTTCCGTGCTGCGCACGGTCGGCAAGACGGTCACGAAACTGCGCCGCATGGCCGGCGAGTTTCAGGGCCAGTTCAACGAGGCGTTGCGCGAGGCGGAGCTGTCGGAGATCCGCACCGACATCGGCAACATCGTCGGTGGCGTGAAGGATTCGGTGACGAAATCCTTCCCCGGCACCGAGTCGTTCGATCCTTTGCGCTCCATCCGCGAGGATATCCGCACGGCGGTGGAGGGCGGCACCAAGTCGCCCACCGACGCCGCTTTGCCGCCGGAAACCCCCATCCATCTGGACCCGCCGCCGCCGGCGGAGGTCTATGATCCCTATCGCAGCATGCGCGACGAGATCGCCGGCTCGGTGGCCAAGGCCACCGGCGGGGCGGCGGTGGCATCCGCCGCCGTTGCGCCGCTGGCGGCGGCCCCCACTCCGGCGGTGGAGCGCGCCGCGCTTCCGACCGAGCCGCTGGTGCCGCTTCCGGGACCGGCCGCCGAACCCCTACTCGACACCGGCCCCGATCTGTCGCAGAACCCCCTCGCGACCGCGCCGCGCACGGCTTCTGGCGGCGCGGCGTGAGCAGTGCCCGTGCAATTGGCGAGCTGGTTGAACCGCAGATGATGGACCGCACATGAGCGAGGAGGATATCGACGCCTCGAAGGCGCCCCTCATCGAGCATCTGATCGAATTGCGCTCGCGACTGATCAAGTCGGTGATCGCCTTCCTGATCGCCTTCTTCCTCTGCTTCACTTTGGCGAAGCAGATCTACAACGTCCTGCTGTGGCCCTATGAGTTCGCCTCGGGCTTTTCCGGCGGGATAAAGCTCATCTACACCGCGCCGCAGGAATTCCTGTTCACCCAGATCAAGCTGGGCATGTTCGGCGCCGCCTTCCTGTCATTCCCCGTGGTGGCGTCCCAGGTCTACATGTTCGTGGCGCCGGGCCTCTACAAGCACGAGAAGAATGCGTTCCTGCCCTATCTGGTGGCGACCCCGATCTGCTTCCTGATCGGCGCGGCGTTCGTCTATTTCGTCGCCATGCCGCTGGCCATGACCTACTTCCTGAACATGCAGCAGGTGGGCGGCGACGGCCGGGCGGAAATCTCGCTGCTGCCGCGGGTTTCCGAATATCTCTCGCTCATCACCACTTTGATCCTGGCCTTCGGCATCTGCTTCCAGATGCCGGTGATCCTGACCTTGCTGGGGCGCATCGGCATCATCACCTCGGCGCAGCTGCGCAAGGCGCGGCGTTACGCCATCGTCGGCGTGTTCGTGCTGGCGGCGGTGCTGACCCCGCCGGACGTGGTCAGCCAGCTCTCCCTTGCGATCCCGACGCTGCTTCTCTACGAAATCTCCGTCTATCTGGTGCAGATCGTGGAAAAGCGCCGGGCAGCGGAAGAAGCCGCACGGGACGCGGCATCGTCCAGCTCCTGACGCATCGCGGGACGCATCGTTCCAGGGTTTTCATTTTGCGAACGGCGGCCTCACGCGGTCGTCATGGCCGGGCGTGACCCGGCCATCCACGGACCGGCTGCCGCGCATGTGCGGCGCGGCGTGGATGCCCGGGACCAGCCCGGGCATGACGAAGGTGCGGGAAGCGGCGTTCGCCATCGCGCGGCGGAGCCGGTTTCATGCATGACATCAAGTGGATTCGCGAGACGCCCGAGGGCCTGGATCGCGCCCTCGAACGCCGCAACATGCCCGCCGAAGAGCGCGCCGTGCTGCTGGCGCGCATCCGCTCCCTGGATGAGACCCGCCGCGAAACCCTGACCAAGCTGGAGGGCCTGCTGGCCCGCCGCAACGCCGCCTCCAAGGAAGTCGGCCAGGCCAAGGCCGCCAAGGATGAGGCCCGCGCCGCCGCCCTCATGGAGGAGGTCGGCCGCCTCAAGGTGGAAGTGCCGGCCTTGGAGCAGACCGCCAATGCCACCGAGGCGGAACTGGACAAGGTGCTCGCCGCCATCCCCAACGCCCCGCTGGACGTGGTGCCGGACGGCAAGGACGAGCACGACAATGTGGAGCTGAAGCTCGTCGGCACCAAGCGCAGCTATGATTTCGAGCCCAAGCAGCATTTCGAAGTGGGCGAGGGCCTCGGCCTGATGGACTTCGAGACCGCTTCGAAGCTCTCCGGCGCGCGGTTCGTGGTCAACAAGGGCCCCCTGGCGCGGCTGGAGCGGGCGCTGGGGCAGTTCTTCCTGGACGTGCATACGGCAGCGGCGGAAGGCGGCATCGGTGGCTACACCGAGGTCAACCCGCCTTTGTTGGTGCGGGATGCGGCCATGTTCGGCACGGCGCAGTTGCCGAAGTTTCGGGATGATCAATTTGCAGTTGTAGATGGCCTCACTGTCCATCAGGTGCTTACCAATCTAGCCGCGTCCCAGGAACGTCATCCTAGGGCCCCAGAGGGAATGCCTGATCTGATCGGCGATAATGCAGCGCAGATTGCGAAATGGTTTGAATTTTCGCGTCTCTGGCTCATCCCCACCGCCGAAGTGCCGCTGACCAATCTGGTCCGCGAATCCATCCTCACGGAGGATGAACTGCCCCTGCGCTTCACCGCCTGCACGCCCTGCTTCCGCGCCGAGGCGGGGTCGGCCGGGCGCGATACCCGCGGCATGATCCGGCAGCATCAGTTCACCAAGGTGGAACTGGTCTCCATCACCACCCCGGAACAGTCGCTGGCCGAGCATGACCGCATGCTGGCCTGCGCCGAGGCGGTGCTGCAGAAGCTGGACCTGCATTATCGGGTGGTGACGCTGTGCACCGGCGACATGGGCTTCGCCTCGCAGAAGACCTATGACATCGAGGTCTGGCTGCCGGGGCAGAATGCCTATCGGGAGATTTCCTCCTGCTCGGTGTGTGGCGATTTTCAGGCCCGGCGCATGAACGCCCGCTACCGCCCCACCGAGGGGAAAGGCCCGCGCTTCGTCCACACGCTCAACGGCTCCGGCGTCGCCGTGGGCCGGGCGCTGGTGGCGGTGCTGGAGAACTATCAGCAAGCCGACGGCTCGGTGATCGTCCCCGACGTGCTGCGGCCTTACATGGGCGGCGTCACGGTGATCGAAAAGGCGAAGTAATCCCAGGGGCGGGCCATCCAACCGCCGACCGGGCGTCATCCACTCGCGCACCGCGCTCCCTCCCCCCTTGCGGGGGAGGGCTGGGGAGGGGGGTGAAACGCGTCCCGATGGTGCGCGTCCTCCCCTCCTGAGGTCGCGGCCCTGCGCGGCATCCTTCCGCTCCCGCCCGCCACATGCAGCCCTCTCTTCGGAGGCCGTTTCACCCCCCTCCCTGACCTCCCCCGCAAGGGGGGAGGAGCCCGCGTCAGCTTGGGGGGAGGTGCATATGCGGTTGACCGGCTGACTGATGCGGCTGGCCGATGCGGTTGAGCCAGGGCTAAGTCATGCGGTCGGGAGCGTTGGGCACACATCGCTGGATCGGCGCGCCCGCGCTCGCGCCCCACGGCGCCCCATCGCGCACCCGCGTTGCAGTCCGGCGGGACAGGGGCTAAGCAGCCCCTGCGATCGCGCGCCCGCGCCGGCCCCGCTGGAGGGCGCGGCGGGTGTGCATACGGAGAGGCAGCCCCATGCGCATCCTGGTCACCAATGACGACGGCATCCACGCGCCGGGCCTCGATGCCTGCGCCCGCATCGCCGCCGCTCTGTCCGATGACGTGTGGGTGGTGGCGCCCGAGACCGACCAGTCCGGCGTCGCCCATTCGCTGTCGCTCAGCGATCCGCTGCGGTTGCGGCAGGTGTCGGAGCGGCGGTTCGCGGTGAAGGGCACGCCCACCGATTGCGTCATCATGGCCGTGCGCCATCTCCTGGTGGACCAGCCGCCGGATCTGGTGCTGTCCGGCGTCAATCGCGGCCAGAACATCGCAGAGGACGTGAGCTATTCCGGCACGGTGGCCGGAGCCATCGAGGGCACCATCCTAGGCATTCCCTCGGTGGCGCTGTCGCAGGCGTTCGGCCCCACCACCCGCGACAATCCCTCTTATGCCACCGCCGAGGCCCATGGCCCCAAGGTGATCCGCACCTTGCTGAACGAGGGCATCGCCGCCGGCATTCTCATCAATGTGAACTTCCCCGACCGCCCGCCGGAGGGCGTGGCGGGGATCGCGGTCGCCGCCCAGGGCAAGCGCGACCAGCGCCTCATGCGCATCGAGCCGCGCAAGGATGGCCGCGGCAATGACTATTTCTGGATCGCCTTCGAGCGCCGGAAAAGCGAGACCGTGCCGGGCTCGGACCTGCGGGCGCTGGACGAGGGTCGCATCTCTGTGACGCCGCTGCGGGTGGACCAGACCGATGAGCCCACCATGACCCGCCTTGCCCAGGTGTTCGACGCAGGCTGAGCGTTTCCCGCCGCCGCACGGCAGGATGCCGCGCTTTCGCGCGCCGCGCTTTGCTCCTATAAGCAGCGCCAACGGACGGGCTTCGCAGCCCGGCCGCATTTGCGTTTGTTGTCTCATCGGCGAGGAGGGTCTGCCCCATGACGGGAACCGTGAAGTCGAGCGCCGGCCTGGACGTGCGCCGCCGCCGCATCCTGTTTCGCGCCTGGCACCGGGGCACGCGAGAGATGGACCTGCTCATGGGCCGGTTCGCCGATGCCCAGATCGAGGGCCTCACCGAGGACGAAGTGGCCGCGTTCGAAATCCTGATCGAGGTGGAAGATCCCGACCTGTTCGCCTGGATCAGCGGCTCGCTGCCGACCCCTGCCGCGGTGGACACGCCCATCTTCCGCAAGCTGCGGGACTGGCATTTGTCCGGCGGTTCGATCCCGGACGAAAGCCCGCTGCGCAACGCCTGAGCCGGATCGGCCATCGCCCCTCGGTGTCGGCCAGCGGGCCGGCGCCCTCCCGCCTGCCTGCCGCGCGTCCGTTGATCGCCGCGGCCATCTGATGGAAGCCCCCCGTGAAGCGTCCCCGTTCCCTTGCCGAAGACCTGACCCCGGGCCGGCCCCTGACCCTGGCCCGCGTGCCCGACGGCATGGAAGGCCTGGTGGTGGCGGATCTGGCCCGCAGCGCGGCCGCCCGCAAGGATGCGCCCTGGCCCAGTCTGGCGGTGGTGTGCCGGGATGGGCGGCGGCTGGCGGCGCTGGAGCGGGGACTGGCCTTCTTCGCGCCGGAGCTGGAGGTGCATACCTTCCCGTCCTGGGATTGCCTGCCCTATGACCGGGCCTCGCCCAATGCGGCCATCGTCGCCCGGCGCATGGCGACGCTCGCCCGTCTGGCGCGGGTGAAGGGCGGCGGCCCCAGCGTGCTGCTGACCACGGTGAATGCCACCGTGCAGCGGGTGCCATCCAAGGCGCTGCTGGCGGTGCAGTCGCTCTCGGCGGCAGCGGGCAATGCCATTGCCCTGGAAGGGGTGGCGGAATGGGCCGAGCGCAATGGCTATCTGCGCACCCCCACCGTGCGCGACACCGGCGAATATGCGGTGCGCGGCGGCCTGATCGATCTCTATCCGCCGGGATTCGACGCGCCGATCCGGCTGGATTTCTTCGGCGATACGCTGGAGAGCATCCGCGCGTTCGATCCGGAGACCCAGCGCTCCTCCGGCAGCCTGAAGGCGCTGGAACTGGTGCCCATGGCCGAGTTCCAGCTCACCACCGAGACCATGAAGCGCTTCCGCATGGCCTATCTGGCGGAGTTCGGCGCCAACACCAAGGGCGACACCCTATATGAGGCGGTGAGCGAAGGCCGCCGCCATGCGGGCATGGAGCATTGGCTGCCGCTGTTCCATGAGCGCATGGACACGCTGTTCGACTATCTCCCCGGCACCCCCTTCGCCGTGCAGGCGCAGGCGGAGGATGTGGCGGTCGAGCGCATCACCCAGATCGGCGATTATTATGCTGCCCGCAAGGAAGCCCTGGCGGACGGCGCGGCGGGCGCGGTCTACAAGCCCCTGCCGCCGGAGCGGCTCTATCTGACCGCGGATGAATGGCGCAAGCGCATCGCCGGCCAAAGCCTGGTGCGCATCAGCCCGTTCGCGGTGCCAGACGGCGGCGCCGGCAAGGTGATCGACGCCGGCGGCGTGGACGGCAAGTCCTTCACCGCCGAGCGGGCCGATCCCGACGTGAACGTGTTCGATCTGGCGGTGGCCCATGTGCGGGCGCTGCAAGGGCAGGGCAAGAAGGTGATCCTCGCCGGCTGGAGCGAGGGCTCGCGCGAGCGCCTTGGCACGGTGCTCGCCGATCACGGGCTGAAGGACGTCACCACCGTCTCGCGCTTCGCGCTGATCGATGCCATTCCGCGCAACAAGGCGACGCTTGCGGTCTATGGGCTGGAGACCGGCTTCGAGACCCCGGAGTTCGCCATCATCGGCGAGCAGGACATTCTGGGCGACCGGCTGGTGCGGCCCAAGCGCAAGGCGCGCCGGCCGCAGGACGTCATCTCCGAACTCACCGCGCTCACCGCCGGCGATCTGGTGGTGCATGTGGACCATGGCATCGGCCGCTTCATCGGCCTCAAAGCCATCGAGGCCATGGGCGCGCCCCATGATTGCCTGGAACTGCACTATGCGGGCGGGGACAAATTGTTCCTGCCGGTGGAAAATCTCGAACTGCTGACCCGCTACGGCTCCGAGGACACCACCGCCCAGCTGGACCGGCTGGGCAGCGGCGGCTGGCAGGTGCGCAAGGCGCGGATGAAGAAGCGCATCCGCGAGATGGCTGGCGAACTGGTGAAGATCGCCGCCCAGCGCCATCTAGCCGATGCGCCCAAACTGGTGCCGGCCATGGGGCTCTATGACGAGTTCCGCGCCCGCTTCCCCTATGAGGAGACCGACGACCAGGAAGCGGCCATCGAGGCGGTGCTGGAGGATCTGGCCTCGGGCCATCCCATGGACCGGCTGGTGTGCGGCGACGTGGGCTTTGGCAAGACCGAAGTGGCGTTGCGCGCGGCCTTCGCCGTGGCTCTGTCCGGCAAGCAGGTGGCGGTGGTGGTGCCCACCACGCTGCTGGCGCGGCAGCATTTCCGCACCTTCGCCGAGCGCTTCAAGGATCTGCCGGTCAAGGTGGCGCAGGCCTCGCGCATGGTCACCGGCAAGGAACTCACCGAGGTCAAGAAGGGCCTCGCCGACGGCACCGTGGACATCGTGGTCGGCACCCACGCGCTGCTCAGCAAGACCATCCAGTTCCGCGATCTGGGCATCGTCATCGTCGACGAGGAGCAGCATTTCGGCGTCGCCCACAAGGAGCGCCTGAAGGCGCTGCGGGCGGAAGTGCATGTGCTGACCCTGACCGCGACGCCCATTCCCCGCACCCTGCAACTGGCCATGACCGGCGTGCGCGAGCTCTCCCTCATCGCCACGCCGCCGGTGGATCGCCTGGCGGTGCGCAGCTTCATCACCCCGTTCGATCCGCTGATCGTGCGCGAAGCCTTGCTGCGCGAGCGCTATCGCGGCGGCCAGAGCTTCTATGTGGTGCCGCGCATCGAGGATCTCGCCGAAGTGCGCGACTTCCTGGAGAAGCAGGTGCCCGAGGTGAAGGTGGCGGTGGCCAATGGCCAGATGGCGGCCACCACCCTGGAAGACATCATGTCGGCCTTCTATGACGGCCAATATGACGTGCTGCTTTCCACCACCATCATCGAGAGCGGGCTGGACGTGCCCAATGCCAACACGCTGATCGTCCACCGCGCCGACATGTTCGGCCTGTCGCAGCTCTATCAGCTGCGCGGGCGGGTGGGGCGCGCCAAGGCACGGGCCTATGCCATCTTCACCGTCTCGGCCACCAAGGCCATGACCACGCAGGCGGAGCGGCGGCTGAAGGTGCTGCAGTCGCTGGAGACATTGGGGGCCGGCTTCCAGCTGGCCAGCCACGATCTGGACATCCGCGGCGCCGGCAATCTGTTGGGCGACGAGCAGTCCGGCCACATCAAGGAAGTGGGCTACGAACTCTACCAGGAGATGCTGGAGGAGGCGATTGCGCACCTCAAGGCCGGCATCACCGACTATGTGGACGACAAGTGGTCGCCCAACATCACCATCGGCATGCCGGTGCTGATTCCGGAGGACTACGTCACCGACCTGCATGTGCGCCTGGCGCTCTATCGCCGCCTCGCCGACATCGTGGAGGATGCGGACCTGGATTCCTTCGGTGCCGAGCTGGTGGACCGCTTCGGCCCCGCGCCGGAGGAGGTCACCCACCTGTTGCGCCTGGCCCAGATCAAGACCCTGGCCCGCAAGGCCAATGTGGAGAAGGTGGATGCCGGCCCCAAGGGCGTGGTGCTCGCCTTCCGCGAGAACCAGTTCGCCGATCCGGCCGGGCTGGTGCAGATGATCAATGCGGAAGGCCCCCAGGCCAAGGTGCGCCCGGACTTCAAGGTGGTGTTCCTGAAGGACTGGCCCACCGCCGAGGCGCGCCTCAAGGGCACCTTGCAGGTGCTCCGCAAGCTCGCGGGCCTGGTGGAGAAACGCAAGGTGGCCTGACCGGCGGCGGTATGGGGAGGTTTGGCTGGCTTAACCCGCGTGGAATGGGGTGGGCTACTTTGGTACCTCTTTTATCCCCCATTTGAGGTACGGTGCGCCGGCTTTATCCCTTGAATTTACAATGAAATTCACGTTTCACGCCCCGGCGGATGATGGACCTGGGTGCCTCCGCTGTTTAGTGTGAGCGATACCCACATGGCATAGGCGCCCGCTAGGAAGCGAATGGCGCCATGGAATGATTGAGAGCCGCGCCAGCATGACAGAGTCGTGGGACAAACTTTCCGGCAAACTTGCCGCCATCTATGTCCTGGCGCTGGTCTGTTGTTTCGCGGTCTATCTGGCCTTTGATCTTCAGCGGTCCTGGAGCGACTCCCTGCGGCGCCTGGACACCCATGCCACGGCGGCGTTGAAATGGTCCGAGAAGGGCCTGGATGCCACGACGGTCGCCATGAGTGACGCGGCCAAGCGCGGTGCCCTGGCCTGCCGCAACGGCGAAGTGGACCGGCAGCTCTTCAGCTCCCTCCTCAACGTGCCGGTGGACCGCGTGGCCATTTCAGCGGGCGGAACGGTGTTGTGCGACTGGACGGCGGAGCGCTTCCCGGAGACCGCCAGCTGCGGCGCCGAGCTGGGATCGCCCATGCGCATCCTGCACACGGTGGGGGATGTCACCGCGGAGGCGCGGGTCTATCCGGCCTGCCTGTTGGCGCCCTTCTCTTTGACCATCGAAGACATTCGCCTCTCCCTGGTGAATGTGAAGGCGCCCGGCGTCGCCACCGAGGGGCCGCTGCCGACGGTGGCGATCCGCTCCCAATCCTGGCCCATGAAAGTGGAGGTGGCCGCGCCCACCAGCTGGATGGCCCGGCGCTGGATGGCGGATCTGCCCGTCCAGGTGGGTCTGTTCACCGTGTTCGGCGCGCTGATCTGGTTCGGCCCCATTGCCATGCTGCGCCGCCGCCTGTCGGTGGAAGGCCAGGTGCGCACCGCTTTGCGCCGGGGCGAGTTCTTCCTCACCTATTTGCCCACGGTGGAAGTGGACACCGGCGATTGGCTCGGGGTGGAAGCGCTCATGCGCTGGAGACACGGCAAGCATGGCCTGCTTCAGCCGGCGGCCTTCATTCCCTGGATCGAGCGCAGCGCGCTGATCCACGACACCACCAGCTGGGTGCTGCAACAGGCGGCCACCGACCTTGCCCGCATGAACGAACTGCATGGCGAACTCTATGTGGGCATCAATCTGCCCCCGACCCAGCTGAATGATCTGCGGGTGGTGGATGCGGCGCTGGACGCCTTCGGCTCGGATCCGCTCAGCCTCTGTCGGGTGATGTTCGAACTCACCGAGCGCGAGGCGGGCGATTATGCCTCGCCGATAGTGCAGCAGGTGGTCTCGCGCCTGCGCGAGCGGGGGGCGCAATTTGCCTTGGACGATTTCGGCATCGGCTATTCCAATCTGGCGTCGCTGAACCTGCTCGACATCGATTTCATCAAGGTGGACAAGAGCTTCGTTCAGGAGCTGGAGCGGCGCGGCACCGAACCCAACGTGGTGGATACCATCGTGGTCATGGCCCGCGAGTTCGGCGTCGGCATCATCGCCGAGGGCATCGAGACCGAGCGGCAGCTGGACCGCATCCGGCGCATCGGCATCCGCATGGCGCAGGGCTTCCTGTTCTTCCGGCCCATGACGGTGGAAGCGACCCTCGACCAGTTGCGCCTGCGCACCCAATAGCGGACGCAGGCCCTCCACGCTGCTGGTGTGCAGGCTGCTTATGCCACCTGCGCACCGGAGCAGGCTTCAAGGCCCCGGCGCGCGCCACCAGGTCTCCGGCAAGGTGCCATAGAGCGAGGTCCGCTCCGGCCGCGCGATCCGCGTCCAGCGCGCCAGCCATTGGCCGGGCGCGTGGAACAAAGGCACCCCGTACGCGCCGGAGATCAGTGCCCGATCCAGCGCCCGGGCGAAAGAGACGACCTCCGCCTGGGTCTGTGCCTCCAGCAAGGCGGCGATGGCAGCATCGATGGCCGCGGATTTCGCCCCCATATAGTTCCGCGTGCCGGGCATGTCGGCCGCCGGCGAGCCGAAATAGAACGCCTGCTCATTGCCCGGAGAGAGGGACTGGACCCAGGTGAAGGGGACCATGTCGAATTCATAGGCGTTGCGGCGGGCGTCGAACTGGACCGCGTCCACCATCCGCACCGCGACCGTGAGGCCGGCGCGCTGCATCTGGCTGGAAAAGCCCAGGGCGAGGCGTTCCTGCTCGCGGGTGGCCACCATGATCTCGAACGCGAACGGCGTGCCGGTGGTCACCTGCCGCAGCTTGCCGTCCTTCTGTTTCCAGCCGGCCTGCGCGAACAGGTCGAGCGCCGCCCTCAGCCGCAGGCGGTCCCGCCCCGACCCATCGCTGACCGGCGGGGCATAGGTGCCATCCAACACGTCGGGGCGCAGGTCGCCGCGGAAGGGAGCCAGCAGCGTGGCCTCGCGCGCGTCCATCGCCCGGCCCAGGCTCGATAGCTCGGAGCCATCAAAGAACCCCGCCGTGCGGCGATAGAGGTTGTGGTAGAAATTCTGGTTCAGCCACTCGAAATCGAACAGCTCGATGATCGCCCGGCGCACCCGCACATCGGCGAACATGGCCCGGCGGGTGTTGAACACCAGGGCATAGTGCGGCTTGGGCAATTGGGTGGGAATGGTTTCGGTGACCACCAGCCCGGCCCGCACCGCCGGGAAATCATAGCCGGTCTTCCAGCGGCCGGGGTCGGTCTCGAACCGGGCCTCCACCAGACCGCGCTTGAAGGCCTCGAATTCGGTGTTGGCGTCGCGGAAATAGGTGAAGCGCAATTCGGCGAAATTGTAGAGCCCGCGGGTGACCGGCAGATCGCGGGCCCAATAATCGGGATTGCGCGCCAGGGTGACGGTGGCGCCGGGATCCACCTGCGCCACCCGGTACGGGCCGGAGCCGATGGGCGCGGTGAGGGTGGTTTCCTCGAACGTCTCGGCGTTCACCGCGTGCCGGGGGAGCACCGGCATCAGGCCCATGATCAGCGGCAGTTCGCGGTCCGGCGCGATGAAGGTGAAGCGGATGCGCGGGCCGTCCACGGTCGCGGCGGCGATCTTGGAATAATAGAGTCGCAGGTTGGGCCGGCCCTTCTCCCGCAGCAGCGTGAAGGAGAACAGCACGTCGTCGGCGGTGACCGGGGTGCCGTCGGAAAAGCGCGCGCGCGAATCGATCTCGAATTCCACGAAACTGCGATCGGCATCGGTGCGGACCGTCTTGGCCAGCAGGCCATAGAGGGTGAAGGGTTCGTCCAGGCCCCGCACCAACAGGCTCTCGATCACATAGCCGCGCACGAACGGGGTCGCCGATCCCTTCACCACGAACGGATTGAGGCTGTCGAAGGTGCCCAGCACCGACTGCGACAGGCGTCCGCCTTGCGGCGCTTTCGGGTTCACATAGTCGAAATGGGCGAAGCCCGGCGCCCGCGCGGGCAGGCCGTGCATGGCGATGGCGGCCTCGCCCCCGGCGGACGGAGGAGAAGGCTGGGCCTGCGCGCTTCC
This sequence comes from Azorhizobium sp. AG788, assembly GCF_943371865.1. GTDB lineage: Bacteria > Pseudomonadota > Alphaproteobacteria > Rhizobiales > Xanthobacteraceae > Azorhizobium. The sequence continues at coordinate 12,999 of NZ_CALRWL010000034.1, forward strand.
AGACGGCAAGGTCACCGTCGCGCAAGTCAGCAGAACAAGGGAGAGAATCACTTGCCATGCGGCCCGGACGCCGCTGCGGCCGGCGGGGCGGTGAAGATTTGCGCGCGGCGGCATCAGCGCTTCCGAAACTGGCGTTGTCTCACCCATGGCACCCATGTTTTCGGCAACGCTGTCGCGCCCTGGCCGTATTCTTGGGCAAGGTAGCACATGACGCACGAATCCAGTGCGCAGCGCGCAGCAGCGGCCACGGTCTTGCCTCATTTGACACCGACAGAGCGGGCGTTACGAGGGGCGAAGGCTCGCACGTCGCCGCTGTCCTTGCGCTTGGCGACACGCACCACAGGGAAAACGGGAATGACAAAAGCCACCACTTTGCGTCGCGTGAGCGCGCTCGCCGTCGCCGCGATCACGCTCGGTGTCGCGGGCGGGGCTTTGGCCCAGACCGCAGCACCGGCGAAGCCCGCCGCCAAGCCCGCCCAGGCGCAGCCCGCCGCGCCCGCGCAGGCGCCCGCCGCGCAGCAGCAGGCGCCGCAGTCGGTGGCCGTGCCGGGCATCAATACGCCTTGGACCAAGGTGTGCGGCTCCGATCCGGCCTCCAACAAGGAAATCTGCATGACCACGCAGGATTTCACGGCGGAGACGGGCCAGCCCCTGGCCTCCGCGGCGATCCGCGAGGTCAAGGACGATCCGAACAAGAAGTTCATCGTGTCCGTGCCGGTGGGCATGCTGCTCCAGCCCGGCACCCGGGTGGTGATCGATCAGCAGCCGCCGCTGGCGCTGAAGTATGAGATCTGCTTCCCGAACGGCTGCTTCGCCGGCATGGACGTGAACGCGGAGTTCGTGACCAAGCTGAAGAAGTCGCAGAGCATGACCATCCAGGCGTTGCAGATGGGCGGTCGCACGCTGAATTTCGTGCTGCCCACCAAGGAATTCGCCAAGGCCTATGACGGCGCGCCGTCCGATCCCAACGTGGTGGCGGCCGAGCGTCAGAAGCTGGCGGACGAACTGCAGAAGCTGGCGCAGAAGAAGATGGAAGCCAACCAGCCTGCCGGCGCCGCGCCTGCTCCCGGCGCGGCCCCTGCGGCTCCCGCCCCGGCCGCCCCGGCGCGCTGATCAAGCCTCGGTCCCAGAACTGAAAACGGCGCGCCTCTGGCGCGCCGTTTTGCGTATGGGGGGCCGCTCTCAGGCGCTGCGGATGCGGGCGACAAAGGTGTCGGTGGCCACCCGCAATTCGGTGGAGGTGCGCGACAGCTCGGTGGATGCGCCCAGCACCTGGCTGGCGGCACTGCCGGTCTCCGCCGCGGTCTGATTGACCTCGATCATGTTCTCCGAGGCATCGCGCGCGCCCTCGGAGGCGCGGGCGATGGAACTGGCGATCTCGTCGGTGGCGGCGGACTGCTGGAATACCGCCGAGGCGATGGTGGTGGAGATCTCGTTCATGTGACCGATAGTGGAGGCGATGCCGGTGATGGCGGAGACCGCCTCGTCGGTGGCGCGCTGGACGGTGGAGATCTGGGCCTCGATCTCGGCGGTGGCCTTTGAGGTCTGCTCGGCGAGGTTCTTCACCTCGGAGGCGACCACGGCGAAGCCGCGGCCGGCCTCGCCGGCGCGGGCGGCCTCGATGGTGGCGTTGAGGGCCAACAGGTTGGTCTGGCCGGCGATGTCGCTGATGAGGCGCAGGATGTCGCCGATGCGGCGGGCGGCCTCGGACATGGTGGTGACCTTGGAGGCGGCGTCATTGGCCTCGGTCACCGCGACGCCGGCGATGCGGGCGGATTCCTTCACCCGCGCGCCGATTTCGGTGACCGAGGCGGAGAGTTCCTCGGCGGCGGCGGCGACCGCCTCCACCATCTCATTGGCGACCTGGGAGGCCTGGGTGGCCTGGCCGGAGCGGTTGGAGGTCTGTTCGGCCATGATGGACAGGCCGCGGGCCGAAGCCTGCAGTTCCTCGGAGGTGGAGGAGACCGATCCGGCGATCTTGCCGACCACCCGATCGAGTTCGTCGGCGACATCATGGAAGGCGCGGCGGCGATCCTCCTCCGCCTGGGCCCGCATCTGCACATGCTCCTGCTGCAGGCGCACCATCTCCAGGCTGTTGCCGCGCAGGATCTCCACCGCGCGGCCGATCTCGCCGACCTCGTCCTTGCGGGCGGTGCCGGTGATTTCGACGTCCAGCACGCCGTGGGCGATCTGTTCGATTCCCCGGGTCATGTCCCGGATGGGCTGGATCAGGCGGCGGTTGATGAAGATAGCGAAGCCGGCGACGATGGCGAGAATGGCCAGCACGACGGCGCAGGCCATGAAGAACCCGCTGCGCGCGGTGGCGATGCTGGTGTCCGACTGGGCGCTAGCGGCAACAAAGGCGGCATCGCGCGGGGCAAGGCCATCCAGCAGGCTCTGGCGGATCTGGGCGCGCCAGTCATCGACGGTGAAGGGGGGCGGGGTTTCGCCCTTGGCGGCGGCAAAGCCCTTCAGGGTGATGGCATTGCCTGCGTCCAGGAAGCCGGCCTTGGCCTTTTGCATCGCGGCGGCGAGGCCGGGCACCGTCTCCACGTCCTTGCCCATATGCGTCAGCGCTGCCCAATAGGCGGTGACCTGGCCGTCCAACTGGAGAAACTGCTCGATCTGGGCGGGTGAGAACGTCTTCCCCGAGCCGAGGAACACGGTGATCATGGTGGCGCGGCGCCCACCCACGTCGCGAATGGTGGACGACATCCGCGCCAGCGAGGCGAGGCGGCCGATGGAGGTGTCATTGTCGCCGGCGCGCAGTTCCAGCGTGGCGGACACCCGGGACAGATCCTGCAGGTAGGTCTGGGCGGTGGGCAGGAAGCTGGCAACGAAGGCACCGTCGCGCTGGGCGCGGGGCCGATCCAGTTCCACGAGCGCGCGGGCGCGCAAGGTGCGGATGTTGCCCGCGATGGTCTTGATGGCAGCCTCGACCGACGTGCGATCGGCGGCGCCAAGGTTTTCCGCCGAGGCCTGCGTCGCCTTGATGCTGTCCTCGGTGCGGGAGATCACCGCGCGGCGGTTGTCGAGTTGCGCTGCGGTGGGGGCGGCTTCGGCCAGGAGGGCCGGGCTGAGATCGCCGCGCTCCAGAGAGTATTTATCCATCACAGAAGCGAGGTTGGCGAAGACTTGCATCTGCGCCTTCGCGTCAAGTGCAGCCTGCCAAAGGTACCACTGGTTGACGGCGAAAGCTGTGCTTGCAATGAGAGAAAAAGCGCCAAGTGTTGATATGCACAGTAATATAATGCCGCGAATACGCATAAAAATCTCCAGGCAGCAAAGTCTCCCGCGCTGCAACATCTAGCGTGAAGCTTGCGTGGGGCTGTTGATTTTACGCATCATAATGTTGAATTAATCTGGAGCGCGCGCACAGGTCGTCCCGCCCATCCCCTGAAACGCAAACGGCGCGCCATTGGCGCGCCGTTTGGTGTTTCGGGTGGCGTATCTCAGGCGCTGCGGATGCGGGCGACGAAGGTGTCGGTGGCCACCCGCAATTCGGTGGAGGTGCGCGACAGCTCGGTGGATGCGCCCAGCACCTGGCTGGCGGCACTGCCGGTCTCCGCCGCGGTCTGATTGACCTCGATCATGTTCTCGGAGGCATCGCGCGCGCCCTCGGAGGCGCGGGCGATGGAGCTGGCGATCTCGTCGGTGGCGGCGGACTGCTGGAACACCGCCGAGGCAATGGTGGTGGAGATCTCGTTCATATGGCCGATAGTGGAGGCGATGCCGGTGATGGCGGAGACCGCCTCATCGGTGGCGCGCTGGACGGTGGAGATCTGGGCCTCGATCTCGGCGGTGGCCTTTGAGGTCTGCTCGGCGAGGTTCTTCACCTCGGAGGCGACCACGGCGAAGCCGCGACCGGCCTCGCCGGCGCGGGCGGCCTCAATGGTGGCATTGAGGGCCAGCAGGTTGGTCTGGCCGGCAATGTCGCTGATGAGGCGCAGGATGTCGCCGATGCGGCGGGCGGCCTCGGACATGGTGGTGACCTTGGAGGCGGCGTCATTGGCCTCGGTCACCGCGACGCCGGCGATGCGGGCGGATTCCTTCACCCGCGCGCCGATTTCAGTGACCGAGGCGGAGAGTTCCTCGGCGGCGGCGGCGACTGCACCCACCATGTCGTTGGCCACTTGAGAGGCCTGGGTGGCCTGGCCGGAGCGACTGGAGGTCTGCTCGGCCATGATCGACATGCCGCGGGCGGAAGCCTGCAGTTCCTCGGAGGTGGAGGAGACCGATCCGGCGATCTGCCCGACCACCCGTTCCAGTTCGTCGGCCACATCGTGGAAGGCTTTGCGGCGATCCTGCTCGGCCTGGACACGAATGGTAACTTGGTCTTCCTGCAGCCGGACCATCTCCTGGCTGTTGCCGCGCAGGACCTCGACGGCGCGACCGATCTCGCCCACTTCATCCCGGCGGTCCAGGCCCGGGATGTCCACGTCGAAGACGCCCTTGGAGATCTGCTCGATGCCGACCGCGAGCGTGCGGATGGGTTGCACCACGCGGCGGGTGATGAAGACGGCGAAACCGGCGATCAGGGCCAGGATCGCCACGATGCCGACGCAGGCGAGGATGAAGCCGAGGCGGGCATTGGCGATGCTGGTCTGCGACTGGATCGCGGCAGCGGCGAAGGCCGCGTCACGGGGCGCCAGCGACTTGACCAGGATCGGGCTGATCTGGGCGCGCCATTCACCCACCGGCATGGGCGCCGGTGCGTCGGGGGACTTGGCGGCGTCGAAAATCTTCCGGGTGGCCCGGCCGCCCTCGACGACAAAGCCCTTTTCGGCCGCTTCCAGCGCGGCGGAGATGCCGGGAACGTCATCCAGTTCGTGACCGGCGTGCAGCAACACGGCCCAATAAGCGGCGACCTGACCGTCGAGCAGCAGGAACTGCTCCATGGTCTCCGGCGTGAATTTCTTGCCGGAGCCGAGATAGGTCGTCAGCATGGTGGACCGACGCCCGGCGGTATCGCGCATGGCGGCGGAAATGCGGGCCAGGGAGGCCAGGCGGCCGATGGAGGTATTTTCGTTGCTCGCGCGCAATTCCAGCGCGGAAGAGATCTTGGCGATCGCCTGGAGCACCTCGGTGGCTTCCGGCACGTAGCGGGCGACCACTTGGGGGTCGCGCTCGGCGCGGGGCTTCTGCATCTGCGGCCAGGCGGTATCGCGCAATTGGCGCATGTTCTTCGCGGCAGCGGCGATCGGGCCTTCCACGGCCGCGCGATCGCTGGCACCGAGGGCTGCGGCAAACGTCTGCGACGCGGCCAGAACCTCATCCGTGCGGCCGGTGTTCCTCTTGGCGGTCTCGATCATGGCCGGAGTCGCCGCAGCCTCGCCGAGCAGCATCTGGTTGTAGTCGCCGCGCTCGACGGAGTAGCGCTCATTGACATAAGCGAGGTTGGCGAAGACCTGCATCAGGGCCTGGGCGGTCGTTGCCGACTGCCAGTTTCGCCACTCGCCGACCGCGAACATGACACCGCCGGCGAGCGAAACCGCCCCCAACGTTGAAATGCAAAGTAGAAACAACCCCCGAATGCGCATCCTATCCTCCGGATCGCGAGAACCCAGAGTGCAATCTTACCGAGTGAGCTTGTCCGAGGCTGTGTTTGTCATTGCTAGCTATCGACGCGTGCAATGCACAATTTTTTGGACGCATTGCACATGTGCGGGCGAGGTGCGGAGGTGGCGTTGATGGTGGGGGCGGCGGTGCGCGCACAGGTGCGCCGCGGTGCCGATCACGCGGTGTCGATTACGCAGCGGCATGGCGCGATATGCGGGCGTGTCCGCAGGAGGCACGTCAGGTCACAGGGCTGGCCGCAGGGCGTCGTAGGGTCAGGCCGGCCGGAGGTGTACCGGTTCACGCGATCAGCCGTATCGGCCGCGGGCGAGTGAGCGCCCCCGATCGACGGCAGGCGCGTCAGTTCAGAAGGTCGCGCCGCACCCGCCAGCCACCGGCTCCATCCTCGGCAAGGGCTTCGGCAACGCGGGGATGGCGCACCGGCTCGTCGGAGGTGTCGGGCTCCAGATTCTGCTCGGAGACATAAGCGACGTATTCATTCTCCGCATTCTCGGCCAGCAGATGATAGAAAGGCTGGTCCTTGCGGGGCCGGATTTCCTCCGGGATCGACAACCACCATTCCTCGGTATTGTCGAACACCGGGTCCACGTCGAACACCACGCCCCGGAAGGGGAAATGGCGGTGGCGCACCACATCGCCGATGGAGAAGCGCGCCGTCCGGGTGCGGGTTACGGGCGCCGCTGCCGGCGCCGAGGGCGCCTCAAGGGCGGCGAGGGCGGGGCCGGCCAGATCGCGCACAGTGGGGCGCTTGCGCGCGCCCGGCGTGCCCGACTGCCCCTGGTCCTTCACGCTCCTCGCCATGCCACTGTTCCTTCGTGTCCAGACCTCGCCCGATGCCGCGCGGGGCCACCGGTTGAGTCGTCAGCATCTTACCCTGGCTAACCTTGCGCAAGCCCGTCTCGCACCGGCCGGGTAGTCCGGCCCAGGCGATCGCCCGGGCCGTGCGACCTCACAGTCCATAGACCTTGGCGAGGTCTGCGTCTTTCGCCGCGACGATCCGCGCCAGATCGACGATGACCTTCGCCTGCTTCCAGGTGGCGTCATCCTGCATCTTGCCGTCGATCATCACCGCGCCGGCGCCATCGGGCATGGCTTCCAGAATCTTCAGCGCGAATGCCACTTCGCCCGGATCGGGACTGAACACCCGTTTGGCGATCTCGATCTGGGTCGGGTGCAGCGACCAGGCGCCGACGCAGCCCTGAAGGAAGGCGTTGCGGAACTGGCTCTCGCACGCGGCCAGGTCGGCGAAGTCACCGAACGGGCCATAAAACGGCTTGATGGCCGCCGCCGCGCAGGCGTCCACCATTTTGCCGACTGTATAGTGCCACAGATCCTGTTGATAGGCGGCGCGCGGATTGTCGCCGTCCGGGTCCGCCAGGACCTTGTATTCGGGATGGCCACCGCCGACGCGGGTGGTCTTCATGGCGCGGGAGGCGGCCAGATCCGCCGGGCCGAGGCTCATGCCGTGCATGCGCGGGGAGGCGCTCGCGATGTCCTCCACATTCTTCACGCCCTCGGCGGTCTCCAGAATGGCGTGGATCAGGATCGGCTTGCGCACCCCATGCTTGGCCTCCAGCTGGGCCAGCAACTGGTCGAGATAGAAGATGTCCCACGGCCCGTCCACCTTGGGCAGCATGATCACATCCAGCTTGTCGCCCACCGCGCCGACGATCTGGGTGATGTCGTCCAGCGCCCAGGGGCTGTTCAGCGCATTGATGCGGGTCCATAGCCCGGTGGTGCCATAGTCCACCGCCTTGGCCATCTCGATGAAGCCGGCGCGCGCGGCCTCCTTGGCGTCGATGGGGATGGCATCTTCCAGATTGCCCAGCACCACATCCACTTGGCGGGCGATGTCCGGCACCTTGCCGCGCATCTTTTCCAGATGCGGCGGTACGAAGTGGATCATGCGCTCCAGGCGCACCGGCAGGTCGCGATAAGGCGCCGGCGCGCCGATGGCGAGCGGCTTGAAGAAGTTGCGCGGCAGCTTCACGGGATCCCCCCTGGAATTATGCCGCCAGAATGGACAGCCCATCCCGCCGCGGCAAGAGCAACTTTGCCGTGCAGCATGGCGGTGCGGCGGTGCAGCGATGACGGGGAGCCGACTTGGAGCCATCGCGCCGTCCTCGCGTGGGCGTGCCTTGACCCCAAGGTCCCGGCCCCTACCATTCGCGCCCACACGGATTGGAGGAACGCGGTGCTGTCACGGCGCGGACTATTGGCGGGGCTGGCTCTCGGCCTCGGCGGGGCGGTGCCGGGCGTACCGGCGTGGGCGCGGGTCGGGGCCTCCGACCTGCCGACGCAATTCCTGATCGGCTACGGCAGTCTGATCGACGCCGACTCACGCGCCGGCACAGCCGGGGCGCGGCTGGAGGCGGTACCCATGCGGGTGGCTGCGGATTTCGGCTGGCGACGGGTGTGGAATCTGGTGGCGGGGAGCGGATTCACCGCACTGGGCCTGGAGGCTGGCCGCACCGATGCCGCCGCCGAGACCATCAATGGGGTGCTGTTTCCGGTGGATGCGCCGACGCTGGCCAAGTTCGACCGGCGGGAGGCGGGCTATGACCGGGTTCTGGTGCCCAACGCTTTGATCCAGTCACTGTCCTGGATGCGCCTGCCGGAGGCCGGCAGGGTCTGGATCTATGTGCCGAAGCCGGGCGCGCGCACCTCGGTGCCGGACGCGGGCCATCCCATCGTCCAGTCTTATGTGGATCTCGTGCTCTCCGGCGCGCTGGCCTATGGCGAGCCGTTCGCTCGCGAGGTGGTCGAGACCACCTTCGGCTGGGACAGCTTCTGGCTGAATGACCGGCCGTTTGCCCGCCGGCCCTGGTCGGCCAACCCGTCCGCGGGCACCATTGACCGCCTGCTGGCCACCACGCCGCCGGCAGAGGCGGCCTTTGCCCGGCGGCTGCTGAGCGAAGACTATGCGGCGCGCTATCTGATCCCCGCGCGCACCCTGGAACCGGCGCGACCCTGAGGCCTACCGCAGTGCATCGCGCATAGCTTGGCGTGCCGCCTTGCGTCCGGCGTGACTTGTGAGGGACCCGCGAACATCGTCTCTTCGCGCCTGCCAGTGTCTGCAGGTGCCATGACCGACCTTTTCGGCCTCGCCTTTCCCTTCTTCGGCCTGATCTTCCTCGGCTTTGCGTGCGGGCGCTTCGTGCGTCTGCCGGAGGAGGGGCTCGCGTGGCTGTCCTTCTTCATCATCTATGTGGCGCTGCCGGCGCTGTTCTACCGCATCGTCTCCCAGACCCCGTTCGCGGAGCTGGCCAATCCGCGCTTCATCCTGGCGGCGGTGATCTCCACCGCCACCACGGCAGCGCTGGCGCTGGCCATCGCGCTCTGGTTCCTGCGCGGCAACCTCGCCCAATCCGCCATCGCGCTCAATGTCGGCGCCTATGCCAATGTGGGCTATATGGGCCCCGGCTTGTCCCTGGCGGCGCTGGGCGCGGATGCGGCCACGCCGGCGGCGCTGATCTTCGCCTGCGACAGTCTGCTGTTTTTCACGCTGGTGCCGCTGCTGATCGCCGTGCACGGCCGCAGCGGCCATCTGGGCGCCACGCTGCTGACGGTGGTGAAGCGAATCGCCACGCATCCGTTCAACATCGCCACCTTCCTCGGCGTGCTGGCGGCGGCGTTCGAGTTCCGCGCCCCCGGCGCCGTGGAGCGGATGCTGGATTTCCTGAAGAATGCGGCCGCGCCGTGCGCCTTGTTCACGCTGGGCGTTACCGTGGCGCTGCGTCCGCTCCAGCGCGTGCCGCGGGAGCTGCCGCCGCTGCTGGCGCTGAAACTCTTCTTCCACCCGGCCATCGCGCTGGTGGTGTTCAGTGCCTTCGGACCGTTCTCGGACCATTGGATGGAGACGGCGGTCTTGATGGCGTCCCTGCCGCCGGCGCTGAACTGCTTCGTGCTGGCGCGGCAGTATCGCGTCTATATGGAGCAGGCCTCGGCCGGGGTGCTGGTGGGCACGGTCCTGTCGGTGGCCACCGTCACCGGACTGCTCTATCTGATCCAGCAGAAGCTGCTGCCGCTGCATTTGCTGCATTGAGCGGGAAGGGCGGCTGCGCCCAGTGCTGGGGCTGGGAGGCGGGGGGCGGTCTCCCGCCGCCGCCGATCCGTCGCTCAGGCCGCGCGGCTGCCGAGGCCGAGACGCATCACCTGGCGGCGCAGCGGGCCGATGCGGTCCAGCAGATAGAGGCCGAGACCACGGGCGCCCTGCACCGGCATGAGGTCCGACAGCAGCGAGCGATTGAGCAGGTCCACCGCCTTCATACGCCCGTCGATGTCGCGGGTGCGGTCGGCGGCATAGCGGGCCAGGAGATCGGCCCCGCCGATGTCGCCGCCTCTGGGGAGGGCGGCGGACACCAGATCGACGATGGACAGGGCATCGCGCAGGCCCAGATTGAGCCCCTGCGCGCCGATGGGCGGCATCACATGGGCCGCCTCCGCCATGAGGGCGACGCGGGGGGCGGTCAGGTCGGTGGCCGTTTCCGCCACCAGGGGGAAGGCGGCGCGGCCGTCCTCCACCTCGAACGCGCCGAGGATCGACCCGGCGCGGCGCTCGAACTCCCGCGCCAGTGCCGGCAGATCCAGGCCCAGCAGGCGCACCGCTTCCTTGTCGTCCACCACGCAGACGATGCTGGAGCGGTCACCGGGCAGCGGCACCAAAGTGAAGGGGCCGGTCTCGGTGTGGAATTCGGTGGAGATGTCCCAATGGGGCCGGGTGTGGCGCACGGTGGCGGTGACCGCCACCTGCGGATATTCCCGCTTCTTCATGGTGATGCCGCAGATCTCGCGCACCTTGGAGTTGCGCCCGTCGGCGGCGACGACCAAGCGGGCGGCGAGGGCCTCGCCAGTGTCGAGCGTCAGGGTGGCTGCGTCCATCTCCGAGGTCAGCCCGGCGAGCGAGGCCCGCGCCAGCCGCAAGGCGGGCATGGTCCGCGCCACGGCACTCAACTCGCGCCGCAGCACGTCGTTCTCGATATTGTAGCCGAACGCCTCCAGGCCGATCTCGCCGGAGCGGAAGGTGACTTCGGGCGCGCGGATCAGGCGGCGGGTGCCGTCGACGATGCGCATGTCCCGCAGCGGCGCGGTGTGCGGCATCAAATGCTGCCACACGCCGAATTGCTGTAAAATCTTCACCGAGCCATCCAGCAAGGCGGTGGTGCGGTGGTCGTTGCCGCGCTCCGGGCCGGTAATCAGGGTGGTGGAGATCCCGGCGGCGGCCAACCCGATGGCGGCGGCGAGTCCCGCCGGTCCCGCGCCGACCACTGCCACATCGGTCTGGGTGAGCTGCGACATGACCATCTCCTGCCTGTGCGGGGACCGGGACCGCGCGCCACGCGCGCCGCCCGGTCGGTGCTGATTTCGGCGTGCAGTCTAGCGCCGAAGGCCGGCGCCGTCGCGCGGGCGCATCGTCTCAGCGGGGCGGCTGCGCGCAACGGCGCCTGAGGCGGGGTGTTGTGATCGCGGCGGCGCCCTTGCCGGGACCGCAGACACCCCTATGATCCGACCCGTTTGCAGTGAGGGGGAGTTGGCCATGGTTGCGGCAGTTCGGGTGCATCAGGTGGGCGGGCCCGAGGTGCTGTCCTACGAGCGCATGGATCTGCCGCCGCCGGGGCCGGGCGAGGTGCGGCTGCGCCACACCGCCATCGGGTTGAATTTCGTCGATACCTATTTCCGCTCCGGCCTCTACAAGGCCCCGGCTCTGCCCTTCATTCCCGGCAGCGAGGGCGCCGGCGAGGTGGAGGCGGTGGGCGAGCACGTCACCGATTTCCATGTGGGCGATCGGGTGGCCTATGCCACCGCCATGGGCGCCTATGCCGCCGTGCGCAACATTCCCGCCTCCGCCCTGTTGCACCTGCCGGCCTCCATCGATGATCGCACCGCCGCCGGCATGATGCTGAAGGGCATGACCGCCTCCTATCTGGTCAAGCACACCTATGCGGTGAAGCCGGGCGACGTGGTGCTGATCCAGGCGGCGGCTGGCGGCGTCGGGCTGATCCTGGCGCAATGGGCGCGGGCGCTGGGCGCCACCGTCATCGGCACCGTGGGCTCGAAGGAAAAGGCCGAGCTGGCGCTCACCAGCGGCACCGACCATGTGATCCTCTATCGCGACGAGGATTTCGTGCATCGGGTGAAGGAGATCACCAGCGGCAAGATGTGCGACGTGGTCTATGACGGCGTCGGCCAAGCCACCTATCCGGCCTCGCTGGATTGCCTCAAGCCGTTCGGCCTGTGGGTCTCGTTCGGCAATGCCTCCGGCGCGATCCGCAATTTCGATCTGCTGGCGCTGTCACAGAAGGGCTCGCTCTACGCCACCCGCCCAACGCTGGGCACCCATGTGGCCACGCGCACCTCCCTGGTGGCCACCGCCAACGATTTGTTCGAGGCGGTGCTCACCGGCGCGGTGAAGGTGCCCATCCACCAGAGCTATGATCTGAAAGAGGTGCAGAAGGCCCATCGCGACCTGGAAAGCCGTGCCACCACAGGCTCCACGGTGCTGCTGCCGTAGGGGACGCGGCTTCGATCCTGACCCACGGGGAGGCGCCATTGCGGTCCGCCGGATGGCGGTGCGTCGGCCGCAAATCATGCGAAACATTCGCAAAAATGCGCCGCGTGACTTGCGCGCGTCCGCATCCTGCATGATATGTCCGATTCCATAAAACCACACGGCGGGGCTGTTCGGCCTGCCCGTGCTGCGACGGACCCGTTCCGGCCATGATGCGCCAATACGAGCTCGTCGAGCGCGTTCGACGGTACAATCCCCAGACCGACGAGGCGTTGCTCGACCGCGCCTATGTCTATGCCATGAAGGCCCACGGCACCCAGCTGCGGGCCTCCGGGGACCCGTATTTCTCCCATCCGCTGGAAGTGGCGGCGATCCTGACCGAGCTGAAGCTCGACGACGCCACCATCATCGCCGCGCTGCTGCACGACACCATCGAGGATACGGGGGCCACCAAGGCCGAGATCGAGCGCCTGTTCGGCAGCCAGATCGCGCAATTGGTGGAAGGCCTCACCAAGATCAAGAAGCTGGACCTGGTGTCCAAGCAGGCCAAGCAGGCGGAAAACCTGCGCAAGCTGTTGCTGGCCATCGCCGACGACGTGCGCGTGCTGCTGGTGAAGCTCGCCGACCGTCTGCACAACATGCGCACGCTGAAATATGTGCCGCAGGAAAAGCGCGATCGCGTCGCCCAGGAAACCCTGGACATCTACGCGCCGCTGGCCGCCCGCATGGGCATGCAGGAGATGCGCGAGGAACTGGAGGATCTGGCGTTCCGCCAGCTCTCCCCGGAAGCCTATGGCTCCATCACCGGGCGGGTGACCGAATTGCGCGAGCGCAACGGCCCCCTGGTGCAGGAGATCGAGCGCGAGCTGACCGAGGAACTGGCGCGCCGCGACATGAAGGCCGAGGTGAAGGGGCGCGAGAAGAAGCCTCACTCCATCTGGGGCAAGATGGAGCGCAAGGCCATCGGCTTCGAGCAGCTCTCCGACATCTATGGCTTCCGCGTGATCGTGGGCAGTGTGGAGGAATGCTACCGGGCCTTGGGGGTGGTGCACACCAAATGGCGGACCGTGCCGGGCCGGTTCAAGGACTATATCTCCTCGCCCAAGCCCAATGACTATCGCTCGCTGCATACCACGGTCATCGGCCCGCGCCGCCAGCGGGTGGAGTTGCAGATCCGCACCCGCGACATGGACGAAATCGCCGAATACGGCATCGCCGCCCACGCGCTCTACAAGGACGACACCGGCGCCCCCGGCGTGATGCTGTCCAATGAGAGCCGGGCCTATGCCTGGCTGCGCAAGACCATCGAAAATCTGGCGCAAGGCCTGTCGCCGGAAGAGTTTCTGGAGCACACCAAGCTCGAGCTGTTCCACGATCAGGTGTTCTGCTTCACACCCAAGGGGCGGCTGATCGCGCTGCCGCGCAAGGCAACGCCGATCGATTTTGCCTATGCGGTGCACACCGACATCGGCAACACCGCCGTGGGCTGCAAGATCAACGGCACCATCGCGCCGCTGGTGTCGGAATTGAAGAATGGCGACGAGGTGGAAATCATCACCTCGAAGGCCCAGACCCCGCCCGGCGCCTGGGAGACCATTGCCGTCACCGGCAAGGCCCGCGCCGCCGTGCGCCGCGCGACGCGAACCGCCGTGCGCGCCCAATATGCCGGCCTTGGCCGCAAGATTGCCGAACGCGCGTTTGCCCGCGCCGGCAAGGCCTTCTCGGAGGAATCCGTGGCCAAGGGTATGCCGCGGCTTGCCCGCACCGCCGTGGAGGATGTGTTCGCGGCGGTCGGACGCGGCGAGATCAAGACCGATGATCTGATCCGCGCGGTCTATCCCGAATGGACCGCCCAGCGTCCCGAGGATCGCGCCACCGGCGGCAACAAGGCGCCCCAGGGCGAGGGCTGGTTCGAGCTGAAGCGCGGGCACAATCTCAAGTTCAAGATCCCCGACGGGGCGCAGGAGGGCTACGCCTCCGCCATCCCGATCCGCGGCATCAATTCCGATCTGCCGGTGCGCTTTGCCCCCGAGGGCGGCGCGGTGCCGGGGGACCGTATTGTCGGCATCCTGGCGCCGGGGGAGGGGATCACCATCTATCCGATCCAGTCCCAGGCCCTGCAGCATTTCGAGGACGCGCCCGAGCGTTGGCTGGACGTGCGCTGGGATGTGGACGAACTGAGCGACGGCCGCTTTCCGGCGCGGATCCTGGTGACGGCGGTGAACGAGCCCGGCACGCTGGGGCAGGTGGCGACCATCATCGGCGAGCGCAACGGCAATATCGCCGGCATCAACATGCGCTCGCGCTCGCCGGACTTCACCGAGTTGGTGATCGACCTGGAAGTGTTCGACCTGCGCCATCTCAACGGCATTCTCGCCGACCTGCGGGCACGGCCGGTGATTTCCAGCGTCGAACGGGTGAACGGCTGAGCGAGAGCCGTGTTCGCCGCGCCTGCGGCGGTGGGGCGATTGATTTTACAGCTTCAAAGCCCGATCAATGCCAACCGCATCTTGCCGACCGGGCACAGGCCCGCTTTTGGCACCCTGCTCCAGGAGATCTGCTTCATGACCGCGCGCGCGCCCATCCGGCTGGGATTGAACGTGGACCACGTCGCCACCGTTCGCAACGCGCGCGGCGGCGCCCATCCCGATCCGGTGCGCGCGGCCTTGCTGGCGGCAGCCGCCGGGGTAGATGGAATCACCGCCCATTTGCGGGAAGATCGGCGCCACATTCGCGATGCGGACATCGCCGGCATCAAGGCGCAGGTGGCGCTGCCGCTCAATTTCGAGATGGCAGCCACGGACGAGATGGTGGCCATCGCTTTGGCCACCCATCCCCATGCCTGCTGTCTGGTGCCCGAACGGCGCGAGGAGCGCACCACCGAAGGCGGCCTGGATGCGGCGGGGCAAGCCGCCGACCTGATGCCGAAGATCAAGCAACTGAAGGCCGCCGGTATCAAGGTCTCGCTGTTCATCGCCGCCGATCCGGCGCAGATCGCGGCCGCCAAGGCGCTGGGCGCGGACATCGTCGAACTGCACACCGGCGCCTGGTGCGAGGCGCTGGCGGAGGGGGATAAGACGGGCGCGGATGGAGAGTTCGAGCGCCTGCGACTCGGGGCGCGTCAGGCTGCCAGCCTGGGCCTGGAAGTGCACGCCGGGCATGGGCTCGATTTCGACACCGCGGCGCAAATCGCTCACTTTCCCGAGATTGCCGAATTGAACATCGGGCATTTCATGATCGGCGAGGCCATCTTCGACGGTCTGGACGGGGTGGTCCTGCAAATGCGGGAGGCCATCTCCCGAGGCCAGGCCATGGGGGAGCGCGCGGCATGATCCTCGGTATCGGCTCGGACTTCACCGATCGGCGGCGGATCGAGAAATCCATCGCCCGTTTTGGCGACCGCTTTGTCGAGCGCATCTTCACCCCCGCCGAGCAGGCCAAGGCGCAGGCCCGCGCACGGCCGGCCGAGACCTATGCCAAGCGTTTCGCCGCCAAGGAAGCCTGCGCCAAGGCGCTGGGAACCGGCATCGCCCGCGGCGTGTTCTGGCGCGACATGAGCGTGGTCAATCTGCCCTCCGGCCAGCCGACCCTGGAACTCACCGGCGGCGCCGCGATCCGCCTCCAGGAACTGGTACCACCGGGCTACGAGCCGCGCATCGCGTTATCGCTGACCGACGAGGGGCCGTTGTCGGCGGCCTATGTGATCATCAGCGCCGAGCCGGTGGGCGCCGCGTCCGGCCCTGTTGCCTGAGGCAAGCTTCGGCGGGCCGCGCGTTGCCGCGCGCCGGTGAAACGTCTATAGCAGCACAATCCGTACGTGCCGGATGCTGCCGCTACGACAGGGTTTCAGCCCGTTTTTCGGCGCAGTTTGCTGCACACTGCGCGGACCTCGTTTCATCGGACCCTCTATGACCGCGACCAGTGATTCCAAGAAGGACGGCGGTTTTCTCGAAACCGTCCGCGTTATCGTCCATGCGCTCCTGATCGCGTTGGTGATCCGCACCTTCCTGTTCCAGCCGTTCAATATCCCCTCCGGATCCATGAAGGATACGCTGCTGATCGGGGACTATCTGTTCGTCTCCAAATACAGCTACGGTTATTCGCGGTTCTCGATCCCGTTCTCGCCGCCGCTGTTCTCCGGCCGCATCCTCGGCCAGGAGCCGACCCGCGGCGACGTGGTGGTGTTCAAGCTGCCCAAGGACAATGAGACCGATTATATCAAGCGCGTGGTCGGCATGCCCGGCGACAGCATCCAGATGATCGACGGCGTGCTGAACATCAACGGGGTTCCGGTCAAGCGCGAGCGCCTGTCCGACGTGACCGAGGATGACGGTACCGGCCGCATGGCGCCGGTGAAGCGCTGGCGCGAGACCTTGCCCAACGGCGTCTCCTACGAGACCCTCGATATCGTCGACAACGGCTTCTACGACAACACCCAAGTCTATCATGTGCCCGCCGGGCATTTCTTCATGATGGGCGACAACCGGGACAATTCCGCCGACAGCCGCGTCCTGAGCCAGGTGGGCTATGTTCCGTTCGACAATCTCGTGGGCAAGGCCCAGATGATCTTCTTCTCCATCGATGAACGCGCCGCCGCCTGGCAGGTGTGGACATGGCCGTGGGCCGTGCGGTGGTCGCGGATCTTCAGTCAGGTCCGATGACAGCCTCCCCCGATCTGGCGCTCCTGGAGGAGCGCATCGGCCATCGTTTCAACGACCGCGATCTGGTCGATCTGGCGTTGACCCACATCAGCGCCGTGAAGGGCGAAGGCCCCCGCGTGCGCTCCTATCAGCGCCTGGAGTTTCTCGGCGACCACGTGCTGGGCAGCGTTGTCTCGCACATGCTCTACACCACCTTTCCAAAGGCGGAGGAGGGCGAGCTGTCTCGCCGCCTGGCGGAACTGGTGCGGGAGGAAGCCTGTGCCGAGGTGGCGCAGGACATGGGCCTTGGCGCCCATCTGCGGCTCGGTCCCGGCGAGAGCCAGTCCGGCGCCCGCGAGCGCCGGGCGATCCTGGCGGACGTGGCCGAAGCGGTTGTGGCTGCGGTTTATCTCGATGGCGGCTATGATGCGGCCCTGAAGGTGGTGGAGCGCTTCTGGCGCAGCCGCCTGGAGACGCCCCGCCGCCCGCTGCGGGACGCAAAGACGGTGTTGCAGGAATGGGCCCAGGCGCGCGGCCTGCCGCCGCCGGTCTATCGGGATGTGGGGCGAACCGGCCCCGACCATGCCCCCAACTTCCGCGTGGCGGTGGACCTTCCTGGTCTGACCGCGGTGGAGGCGGCGGGGGCCTCGAAGCAGGCGGCGCAGAAGGCTGCGGCGGCTGCCTTTCTCGCCCGTGAGGGTGTGGTGACGGAGAGTGGTGAATGAACGAGCTGGTACGGGCGGACGGAGAGGGTGCGGAGCCGACACGGTGCGGCTTCGTGGCCCTGCTCGGGGCGCCCAATGCGGGCAAGTCCACGCTCACCAATCAGTTGGTGGGCTCGAAGGTCTCCATCGTGTCCCACAAGGTGCAGACCACCCGCGCCATTGTCCGCGGCATCGCCCTGGAAGGCGCGGCGCAGATCATCCTGGTGGATACCCCAGGCATCTTCGCGCCCAAGCGGCGGCTGGAGCGGGCCATGGTCTCCACCGCCTGGACCAGCGCCTCGGACGCGGATCTGGTGGCGCTGCTGGTGGACGCCAATCGCGGCGTTGATGCGGACATCGAGGCCCTGCTTGCGCCGTTGGCGCAGGTGAAGCGGCCCCGTGCGCTGATCCTCAACAAGATCGACCTGATCCGCCGCGACACCCTGCTGGGGCTCGCCGCATCGCTGACCGAGAAGCTGGCCTTCGAGCGGGTGTTCATGGTCTCGGCGCTCAACGGCAATGGCGTGGAAGACGTGCGCCGCTGGTTCGCCGAGACGGTGCCGGCCGGTCCCTGGCTCTATCCGGAAGACCAGATCTCCGACGCGCCGCTGCGCATGCTGGCCGCCGAGATCACCCGCGAGAAGCTGTTCCTGCGCCTGCATGACGAACTGCCCTACCGCTCCACGGTGGAAACCGAATCGTGGAAGGAACTGAAGGACAAGTCGGTCCGCATCGAGCAGACCATCTTTGTGGAGCGCGAGAGCCAGCGGAAGATCGTGCTGGGCAAGGCGGGCGCGACCATCAAGGCCATCTCGTCCGAATCGCGGGCGGAACTGTCCGAGATCGTCGAAGTTCCGGTGCATCTGTTCCTGTTCGTGAAGGTGCGCGAGAACTGGGCGGACGATCCGGAGCGCTATCGCGAAATGGGCCTGGAATTCCCGCGGGGAGACTGACATCGCCGTGGAGTGGACCGACGAGGGCATCGTTCTCGGCGTTCGGCGCCACGGAGAGAGCAGCGCCCTCGTCGAGCTGCTGACCCGCGCCCGCGGGCGTCATATGGGCTTGGTGCGGGGTGGCGCCGCGCGGCGCATGACGCCGCTGCTCCAGCCCGGCAACACGCTGCACGCCACCTGGCGCGCCCGCATCGAAAGCCAATTGGGCCACTTCCTGGTGGAGCCGGTGACGCTGCGGGCGGACGCCCTGATGCAGACGCCCCATGGCAGCTTCGGCGTAACCCATCTCACCGGGCTGCTGCGCCTGCTGCCCGAGCGGGATCCCCATCCCGGCCTGTTCGCCACCGCCGATGCCATCCTCGACGCGTTCGACGCGCCGGCCCATGCGGGCGAGCTGATGGCGCGGTTCGAAATGGCGATGCTTGCGGAATTGGGCTTCGGCCTGGATCTCAGCCGCTGCGCGGCCACCGGCGGCAATAACGATCTGGCTTTCGTCTCGCCGCGGACCGGGCGCGCGGTATCGCGCAGCGCCGGCGACCCCTATGCGGACAAGCTGTTTGTGCTGCCCACGTTCCTGATCGGGGGCATAATGCCGCCCAGCCATGACGACATGGAGGCGGCGCTGCGGATCACCGGTCACTTTTTGGCGAGCCGAGTCATGGAACCGCGCGGGCTCGTTCTATCCGAGGCCCGCGCGGGATTTCTATCGGCCCTCAAGCGGGCCAGTGAGACACCTTAGCCTCAGCGACCCCAGCCGGGACCGGGAGCCGGGCCGCCCATGCCGCCCTGATAGCCGGGGCCGGGGCGACCGGCATCGGGATAGCCGGGACGACCGGCGGCGGGATAGCCGGGACGGCCGTAGCCCGGACCGTTGCTGACCCGCACATTGGTGCAGCGCTGCACCACGATGCGGCGGCCATTGCGCCAAATGGTGGCGGGACGGCACACCCGGCGCCATGCCACGTTATCGACGGGAGACTGAATGGCGGCAGAAGAATTAACCAACGGTCCGCCCGCATTGGACAAAGACGCGGCAGAAGCGCCAGTTGACAGTGCTACCAAGCCCAGTATGGCTGCGCCGCAAAATGGAATAATGAATTTTTTCATACTAGCTTCTCCCTTGAAGCTTCTTCGTGCGTTTGTGCACTGTCATCGCAGGAGACAAGTCTGGGGTCTGTGATTTGTTCCCAGATCGCTGCCGCTGTTTCTGGTCCCCGGGCGCCTTGCCCCAGGGGTGGGGCAGGCGGTGGAGTGGTGGGAGCCTGAGCGGGGGCGCCCCTCAGGCATGCGGACGCCGGTCAATAATAGCCGGGGCCGCCGCGGTAGGGGCCGCCATAGCCATAGGCCGGGCCGGGAGGGCCATAGGCGGGACGGCCGTCACCATAACCGCGACCAGGAGGGCCATAGGCCGGGCGGCCATAGCCACCGTAGCCATAGCCGGGGCCACGGCGGTCCACCCAGACGTTCCGGCAGCGCTCAACGAACACCTGCCGGCCGTTGAACCAACGCGGAACCGGACGGCAGACCTGTCGCCAGCCCACCGTCTCGACGGGGGCCTCGACCTCAGTCGAGAGCAGCGGCATCGGTCCGCCGACGTTGGATAGTGTCGCGGCAGACGCGCCAGTCGACAGCATGGAAAAACCAAGAATGGCAGCACCGCACAGCGGGAGAAAGATCTTGGTCATGGCAGCTTCTCCTTCGAAGCTTCTTCGTGCGTGTTTGCACTGTCATCAAATTTTAAAAAATTGAATGTCTCTATTATGTTCAATTGGGCCGGCGCAGATGAATTTATGGATCGTTTTCTGGTGCCCTGATACAGTGGGTCTGAACCTGCGTTCATCAAGTTGAACGGCGGCTGCCGTTCCGTTCATCCATGGGTCGCGCCCAAGGCAGACCCGCGACAAAGCTGTGCAGGGGCATGCTTCTCCTTGTCTGACGCGAAGCAGCGCGCTACTTGCAGCACATGGCAACCAGACCCCTTCCGCCCGGTGAGGGCACCATCGAGCCGGTGCAGCTGAAAGCCGCGCTCGAGGAGCGCTATCTGGCTTATGCTTTGTCCACCATCATGCATCGGGCGCTGCCCGACGCCCGTGATGGACTGAAGCCGGTTCACCGCCGCATTCTTCATGCGATGCGCCAGCTCAAGCTGGATCCCGGCTCCGGTTTCAAGAAGTGCGCCCGCGTGGTGGGCGACGTGATCGGCAAGTTCCATCCCCATGGCGACCAGTCGGTCTATGACGCGCTGGTGCGCTTGGCCCAGGAGTTCGCCCAGCGCTACCCGCTGGTGGATGGCCAGGGCAATTTCGGCAATGTGGACGGCGATAATGCCGCTGCCATGCGGTACACCGAAGCCCGCCTGACCGAGACCGCCCGCCTGCTGCTGGACGGCATCGACGAAGATTCGGTGGATTTCCGCCCCACCTATGACGGTTCGGAAGAAGAGCCGGTTGTGCTGCCGGCGGCCTTCCCAAACCTGCTCGCCAACGGCTCGCAAGGCATCGCGGTGGGCATGGCCACGGCGATTCCCCCGCACAATGCGGCCGAATTGCTGGATGCGGCGCTCTATCTGCTGGACCACCCCAACGCCCCGGCCTCCGACCTGCTGCAATTCGTGCCGGGCCCGGATTTCCCCACCGGCGGCATCCTGGTGGAAGACCCCATCGGCACGGCGGAGGCCTATGCCACCGGCCGCGGTTCGTTCCGCGTGCGGGCGCGCTGGGAGAAGGAAGAAACCGGCCGCGGCACTTACGTGGTGGTGGTCACGGAGATCCCCTATGGCGTGCCGAAGTCGCGCCTGGTGGAGAAGATCGCCGAACTGCTGATCGACAAGAAGCTGCCGCTGCTGGCCGATGTGCGCGACGAGAGCGCCGAGGACATCCGCCTGGTGCTGGAGCCCCGTGCCCGCACGGTGGATGCCGCCGTGCTGATGGAGAGCCTGTTCAAGCTGACCGAGCTGGAAGCCCGGGTGCCGCTGAACATGAATGTGCTGGTGCGCGGCCAGATCCCCAAGGTGCTGTCCCTGGCGGATGCGCTGCGCGAATGGCTGGCCCATCGCCGCGACGTGCTGCTGCGCCGCTCGCGTCATCGCCTCGCCGAGATCACCCACCGGCTGGAAGTGCTGGGCGGCTATCTGATCGCCTACCTCAATCTGGATGAGGTGATCCGCATCATCCGCGAGGAGGACGAGCCGAAGGCGGAGCTGATGCGCACCTTCGAGCTGAGCGATGTGCAGGCCGAAGCCATCCTCAACATGCGCCTGCGCTCGTTGCGCCGCCTGGAAGAGATGGAACTGCGCAAGGAGCATGACAAGCTCAGCAAGGAGCAGGACCAGATCAACAAGCTGATGGGCTCCGAGGCGGCGCAATGGAAGGCCATTGCCAAGGAGATCGCCCAGACTCGCAAGATCTATGGCCCGGACACCGCCATCGGCAAGCGCCGCACCAGCTTCGCCCCGCTGCCGGTGTTCGGCGAGGACGCCTTCACCGAGGCATTGGTGGAGCGCGAGCCGGTAACCATCGTGGTGTCCGCCAAGGGCTGGATCCGGGCGCTGAAGGGCCATGTGCCCGATCTCACCGGCATCCAGTTCAAGGGCGACGACACCCTGGCCCACGCCTTCTATGCCGAGACCACTTCCAAGATCATGGTGTTCGCCTCCAACGGGCGCTTCTACACCCTGGAGGCCTCCAAGCTGCCCGGCGGGCGCGGCCATGGCGAACCCATGCGGCTGATGTTCGAGCTGGAGCAGGAGGCGGAGATCGTCTCGGTGTTCGCCCACCAGCCCGGCCACAAGCTGCTGGTCGCCTCCAAGGAGGGCCGCGGCTTCCTGGTGGCGGAGGACGATTGCATCGCCACCACCCGCAAGGGCAAGCAGGTACTGGTGGTGGATCCGCCCGACGCGGTGGCGCTGGCGGTGCCAGCGGATGGCGACACGGTGGCGGTGATCGGCGAGAATCGCAAATTGCTGCTGTTCCCCCTGTCCCAGGTGCCGGACATGACCCGCGGCCGCGGCGTCCGCCTGCAGCGCTATCGCGAAGGCGCGCTGTCCGACCTGAAGGTGTTCAACCGCGCCGAGGGCCTGACCTGGGAAGACACCTCCGGCCGCACCTGGACGGTGACCGAACTGCTGGACTGGCAAGCCGAGCGGGCCTCGTCCGGCCGGCTGCCGCCGAAGGGCTTCCCGCGTAACAACAAGTTCGGGTGAGACCATGAGCGCGGGCGCGATCGACGAGGTGTCCGCGCCCCCTGCCGATGCCGGGCGGGGGCTGCTCGGAGTTCTGCGCCGCCTCGTGCGTGCCCGGGAGATTTCGCTGGTGGTCGTGGCGGCGGTGATCGGGGTCTGCGCCGGCATCGGCGTCACCGCGGTCAGCCGCGGCGCGCAGCTGATGCACGAGTGGCTCTATGGCGCCCCGCGCATCAGTTCTCTCCCCGGTCCGTTGCCACTGCATCTGCTGCTCTGGCCGGCGGTGGGCGGGCTGGTGGTCGGGGGGCTCGGGCTGGCGTTGAAGCGTTGGCGGCCATGGCCCATCGTCGATCCCATCGAGGCCAATGCCCTGCACGGCGGTCGCATGTCGCTGGTGGACAGCATCATCCTGGCCGGCCAGACCATGCTGGCCAATGGCTTCGGCGCCTCGGTGGGCATGGAGGCGGGCTATACCCAGACCGGCTCCGGCATCGCCTCCACCCTTGGCAGCCTGCTGCGGCTGCGGCGGGCGGATCTGCGGGTGATGGTGGGGTGCGGTGCCGCCGGTGGCATCGCCGCCGCCTTCCAGGCCCCGCTCACCGGCGCCTTCTACGGCTTTGAACTGATCATCGGCGTTTATGCCATTCCCGCCGTGGCGCCAGTGATGACCGCCGCATTGGTGGCCTATCTGACGGCGCAGCAATTGGGGGCGGTGTCCACGCCCATCATCCTGCCGCCGCTGGGGCCGCTGCTGGCCTCATCCTATGCGCCGTTCCTGTTTCTGGGGCTGGTGGCCGGGGTGGTGTCCATCGGCATCATGCGGCTGGTGACGCTGGTGGAACAGGGTTTTGTCCGCAGCGGCATTCCCAGCTACCTGCGCCCCATGGTGGGCGGGCTCGGGGTGGGAGCGCTGGGGCTCTATAGCCCGCAGGTGCTGGCGAGCGGCGAGGGGGCCTTGCACATCCAGGTGGGCACCGGGGTGACCAGCGCCGTGGCCATCATCTTCCTGCT
Source organism: Azorhizobium sp. AG788 (assembly GCF_943371865.1). Classification (GTDB taxonomy): domain Bacteria; phylum Pseudomonadota; class Alphaproteobacteria; order Rhizobiales; family Xanthobacteraceae; genus Azorhizobium. The sequence goes on from NZ_CALRWL010000034.1 coordinate 36,572, forward strand.
GAAGATTTCCGCCGCCTCCCTGTCGCTTGGGGCAGGGTTCCGCGGCGGCTTGTTCTTTTCGGCGCTGTTCATGGGCTCGCTGCTGGGCAAGCTGTTCGCCGGGGTGGCGGCGATTGTGCTGCCGCATCTGGCGCTGGATCCTGTCATTGCCGCCGTGGTGGGCATGAGCGCGCTGGCGGTGGGGGTGGTCGGCGGGCCGCTGACCATGACCTTCCTGACGCTGGAGATCACTGGCGATCTGCCCATTGCCGGGCTGGTGCTCACCGCGTCCATCGTCTGCTCGCTGCTGGTGCGCGAGACGTTCGGTTATTCCTTCTCCACCTGGCGCATGCATCTGCGCGGCGAGACCATCCGCAGCGCGCTGGATATCGGCTGGCTGCGCGCGCTCACGGTGGAGCGGATGATGCGTCACGATGTGCCGGCCTTCGGGATGGACGCCCCGCTGAAGACCTTCCGTGCGGCCTTTCCCCTGGGCTCGGTGCGCAAGGTGGTGCTGCGGGACGAAGAGGGCCGCTATGCGGGCATCGTCTCGGTGGCCCAGGCGCATTCGGACGTGCAGCAGCCCGAGACCAGGATTGCCACCCTGGCGCAGAATGTGGACGATGTGCTGCTGCCGCAAATGAACGTGAAGGAGGCCGCCGGCTTGTTCGACCGCACCCAGAGCGACGAACTGGTGGTGGTGGATGCCCCGCATTCGCGCGTGGTGGTCGGCATGTTGAGCGAGGCTCATGCGCTGAAGCGCTATGCGGAGGAACTGGACAAGGCCCGCCGGGACGTTTCCGGCGACCGCTAGCGCCACCGCCCGGCACCGGGGTGCCATGTGGGCGCGGTGGGGTCAGATCTGCCCTGCGAGCTCCGGCATGGACAGGACCTGACGGAGGGCTAGTCTGCGGTTGCGATCACGCACCGAGGAAATCGGACATGGCCAAGGGATCTGATCTGCTGGTAGCGGCCCTCGAGAACGAGGGGGTCGAGCGGATTTTCGGCGTTCCGGGCGAGGAAAATCTCGACGTGGTGGAATCGCTGCGGCAGTCCCGCATCGAGCTGGTGATCACCCGCCACGAGCAGGCCGCGGCCTTCATGGCCGCCACCCATGGCCGGCTGACCGGACAGCCCGGCGTGTGCATCTCCACCCTGGGGCCGGGGGCGCTGAATTTCTCCACCGGTGCCGCCTATGCCTATCTCGGCGCCATGCCCATGGTGATGCTCACCGGCCAGAAGCCTATTCTCACCCGCCGTCAGGCCCGGTTCCAGATCGTGGACGTGGTGGCGTCCATGAAGCCGCTGACCAAGCTGACCCGCCAGATCGTCTCCGCCCAGGCCATCCCCACCACGGTGCGCGACGCCTTCCGCGTCGCCATGGAAGAGCGCCCCGGCCCGGTGCATCTGGAACTGCCCGAGGATATCGCTGCCGAAGACGCCGACGGGGCGGCGATCATTCCCTTGCATCCGCTGGATCGCCCGGTGGCCCCTGAGGTGGCGCTCGACCGGGCGGCGGCCATGATCCTGGCGGCGGAGCGGCCGCTCATCATGATCGGCGCGGCGGGCAATCGCCCGCGCCTGGTGGCGGCGCTGTCGGCTTTTGTGCGGCGGGCCAATCTGCCGTTCTTCAACACCCAGATGGGCAAGGGCGCCGTCACCGCCGAGTCTCATCTCTATGTGGGCACCGCAGCCCTGTCCGAGCGGGACTATGTGCACCAGGCCATTGAGCGGGCCGATCTCATCATCTCCATCGGCCACGACACGGTAGAGAAGCCGCCCTTCCTGATGAAGGGGCGGGAGGCGTTGCGGGTGATCCACATCGGCTATCTGTCCGCCGACGTGGAGGAAGTGTTCCATCCCGACGCGGAGGTCATCGGCGACATTGGTGAGACCGTCACCGCCCTGGCCGATCGGCTGGAGGGCAAGCTTGCGCCGAGCCCGGAACTGATGGATCTGCGCACCGGCATTCTGGAGCGGCTGAGCGAGAAGGCCCATGACGACCGCTTCCCGCTGACCCCGCAGCGCATCGTCCATGATGTGCGCGCGGTGGTGCCGGACGATGGCATCGTCTGCCTGGACAACGGCATGTACAAGATCTGGTTCGCCCGCCACTACCGCACCCAGGTGGCCAATACCCTGCTGCTGGACAATGCGCTGGCGACCATGGGCGCGGGCCTGCCCTCGGCCATGATGGCCGCCATCCTCAACCCGGAGAAGCGGGTGATGGCGGTGTGCGGCGACGGCGGCTTCATGATGAATTCGCAGGAGATGGAGACCGCCGTCCGTCTCGGCCTCAACCTGGTGGTGATGGTGCTGAAGGACGGCGCCTACGGCATGATCCGCTGGAAGCAGGCGGTGGATGATTTCCCCGACTTCGGCATGACCTTCGGCAATCCGGACTTCGTGCTCTATGCCCAGAGCTATGGCGCCAAGGGCTCGCGCGTCACCTCCGCCGCCGACCTGCTGCCCAAGCTGGACGCCGCCTTCCGCGGCGGCGGCGTGCATCTGGTGGAGGTGCCGGTGGATTATGCGGACAACATCACCGTGCTGGTGGATGAACTGCGCCGCAACGCCTTGGGCGACGAACTGGAATAAGCAGCACTTAGGCGTGGGACGGCAGGCTGAGGATCAGGTCGCGGATGCCCTGCCACATGATCTGCATGCCGATGCACAGCAGGATGAAGGCGAACAGGCGCACGAGCACATTGGTGCCGTTGCGGCCCAGGAGGCGCTCGATCTGGCTGGCGTAGCGATAGGCCAGATAGACGCTGAGCGAGACCGCCGCGAGGCCGAGAATGGCGCCCACCGCCTCGATGGCGAAGATGCCATAGCCCGCATGGCTGCTGAACGAGCTTTGGGTGCCCAGCGCCACGGCGGTGGCGATGGAGCCCGGTCCCATGGTGAGCGGCATGGTCAAGGGATAGAAGGCCTGCGCCTCCACTCGGCTCAGATCCACATCGCTGGCTGCCTCGCTGGAGCCGGTTTCCGACGGGGTGTTGCCCTGGTTGAGGATGTTCCAGCCCACGAAGGTCACCACCAGACCGCCCGCCACCCGCAGCACCGGCAGGCTGATGCCGAAGAAGGTGAGGATGCGGGAGCCGAACAGCATGGAGAAGACCAGCAGCAGGAAGCCGTTCACGGCCACCTTGCGCGCCAGGACCGCGCGGACCGCCGGACTGCACGCCCGTGTCATCTCCACGAAGATCGGCGCCCCGCCGAGCGGATTGACGATGGGAAACAGCGCCGCGAACACCGCTACGAAGATATTGATGAACTGGCTCATGCGATCCCCCGCCGCCGGTTACCCGTGCTTCGCATGACCTTGGTGCCGCCGCAAGACGAGCGGGCCCCCTCAGGCGCGGACCTCTCAGGCCTCGATGCGGTCCCAGCCCTGGGGGGACAGGCGTTCCTGCGGCAGGAAGCGGCGCTTGTAGTCCATCTTGCGCGAGCCGTTGACCCAATAGCCCAGATAGACATAGGGCAGCCCCATCTCCTTGGCCTTGGCGATGTGGTCGAGGATGAGGAAGGTGCCGAGCGAACGCTCGGGGACATTCGGGTTGTAGAAGGAATAGACCATGGACAGCCCGTCGCTGAGCACGTCGGTCAGCGCCACCGCGAACAAATCGCCGACGCCCCGGCCGTTGATGCGGGTGTCCGGACCGCGCCGACGATATTCCACCAGCCTGGTCTGCACATGGGTGTCTTCCACCATCATGGCATAGTCGAGCACGCTCATGTCGGCCATGCCACCGGCGCCGTGGCGGGCATTCACATAAGCGCGGAACAGGCCATATTGCTCGGAGGTGGGGCTGGGCTGGCGCATGACGCCAATCAGGTCGTCATTGTCCTTGGCGGTGCGGCGGAAGCTGCGGCCCTCGACGAACTCATCCACCAGGATGCGTACGGAAACGCAGGCCCGGCAGCCCTCGCAGGCCGGGCGGTAGGCGATGGACTGGCTGCGCCGGAAGCCGCCCTGGGTCAGCACGTCGTTAAGCGTGGCCGCGCGCTCACCCACCAGATGGGTGAATACCTTCCGTTCCTCCTTGCCCGGCAGATAAGGGCAGGCGGAGGGAGCGGTGAGATAGAATTGCGGTGTGTCGCGCGGGTGCTCAGTCACGGCTATCGGGCCTCAGGTCCGATAGCATCGCACCCCCGAATCGAGTCGGTCAAAGGTTTATGGTTCCAAAGCGCAACCAATTCAGTTGTACCGCCTCAAGGAGGCAGCGCGCGCTTCGCTGTTGACCACCACCGTGCCCAGCAAGAAATCGTGCAGCAGGCGGCGGCGGCCGTTGAGAAGCCCCACCAGCAGCACGAACGGCGTGAACGCGCTGACCGAGACCCAGAAGCAGACCGCATGCACGGCGCCGAGCACCGAATAGGCCGGGGCGCCGTACCAGGTGCGCATCTGGATATCCATCAGCCGCATGCCCAGCGTCGCCGAGGCCGGGGAGCCCAGCGTGATGGCATTATAGACCACCGCCCAGACCACGAAGGCCGGCCCGAGGATAGGAAACAACATCCAGCCCAGACTCAGCGTCACAATGCCGAACACGAAGATGAAGATGGCCATCAAGGCGATGGGCGCGGTGACCATGACCGCATCCACCAGGAACGCGACCATGCGCCGGGACAGGACACCCTGGAAATACTCCGGCTGGGTCACCGGGTCGTAGGCGTTGGGCCGCACGCCCGCGTAAGGCGCGCTGCGGTCGGCATAACGGGACGTGTAGCTCATGGTCCTCCTCCTGCTTGCGCTTGAAGGTGGTGAGGGGACCGCCTGCGCGCAAGACGCGAAGCCCGCCCGGACGCTGGATTCCTGCTGGCGCCGGTCAGAGACTGCGCGGGAAAGCTCGGCGCTAGCCCTCCGCGCCGCCGGCGCCGAGGCGCAGAACCTCCAGTCCTTCCGCCTCCAGCGCGTCCTGGATCGCTTGGGCATGGATCTGATCGCGGGTTTCCACCGTCAAATCGAGCCGGGTTCCCTTGGCCGGCACATCCAGGAAGGTGCGGCGGTGATGCACTTCCAGGATGTTGGCGCCAAGCTTGCCCAGCAAGGTGGAGATGATGCCCAGCATGCCGGGGCGGTCGAGGATGGTGAGGCGGAACGAGACGATGCGGTGATCCCGCTCCAACTCGCGCATCAGGATGGCAGCCAGCACGCGCGGGTCGATATTGCCCCCGCACAGCACCAGTCCCACCCGCTGGCCACGGAACCGTTCGGGGTCGGACAAGAGCGCCGCCAGACCGGCGGCCCCGGCGCCTTCCGCCAGGGTCTTCTGCAAGGTGATGTAGGCATTCACCGCCCGTTCCAGCTCCGGTTCCTCCACCAGCAGGATTTCCGGCACCAGGGCGCGGACGATTTGCGTGGTCAGCCGGCCCACATTGCGCACGGCGATGCCTTCCGCGAGCGTCGGCCCACCGCTGTCGCGGGGGATGCCGGTCAGTGCGGTCCACATGGCAGGGTAGAGCGCGGCCTCCACCCCGAGCACCTGGGTCTGCGGAGAATGTCCCTTCGCGGCAATGGCCATGCCCGAGATCAGGCCGCCGCCGCCCACCGGCACCAGCAGGCAATCCAGCGGCGGGGCATCTTCCAGCATCTCCAACGCCATGCTGCCCTGGCCGGCGATCACATCGGGATCGTCATAGGGATGCACGAACACGCGCCCCTCGAGTGCGGCGATACGCAGGGCTTCCTGCTCCGCATCGCCCACGCCTTCGCCATGGAGAACGACACGGGCGCCGAAGGCGCGGGTGGCAGTCACCTTCACCTGGGGGGTGTTCTCGGGCATGACGATGGTGGTGGAGATGCCGAGGCGCGTGCCGTGATAGGCCACCGCCTGGGCATGATTGCCGGCCGACATGGCGATGACGCCGCGCTTGGCTTCCTCTGGCGACAGCCGCGCCAGCTTCACCACCGCGCCGCGCTCCTTGAAGCTGGCGGTGACCTGCAGGTTGTCATATTTCACATAGACATCGGCGCCGGTGAGTTCCGACAGCCGTGGCGCCCGCAGGGTGGGGGTGCGCACCACCGCCGCCGACACGATGGGCCGCGCGGCTTCCACGTCGGCGAGCGTGACCGGCAGATCGCTCACGGTCAGAGCGGACACAAGCGGATCGGCCGCAGGCAAGGTCATAGGGCATCCTCGGGTCGGTCGGCGGCCCGCACCCGGTACGGGTAGAGTCACACGTCGCGCGGTGCGGCGCCCAGCAGGCCTTGCGGCCGCGCCACCAGCGCCACGATGAGCAGCGCATACATCACCACGTCGCGATAGGCGATGTCGAACGCCGAAGACCAGAGCATTTCCAATGCGGCGACAACCACTCCCCCCAGCGCCGCGCCGCCCACGGAGCCCACCCCGCCCAGAACCGCGGCCGCCAGCGCCTTCAAGGTCAGCGGCAGGCCGAGGCCGGCATCGACGCTGCCGAAGGACACCACCATCATCGCCCCGGCCAGCCCGCACAAGGCGCCGGACATGGCGCAGGTGATCCCCAGCAGCGCGCGGGGCGAAACTCCGCACAAGGCCGCCATGCCCGGATCATCGGCCATGGCCCGCCAGGCGCGGCCGAACGGGGTTCTGCGCAGTATCAGGACGGTTGCGGCGACGGCGCCGCCGGTCAGAAGCACCGACATCAGGTGGGCGGGCGTGGTGGTGGCGGTGAAGGCGGGAGTGCCGGCGAGCGGCACGGGCTGGTGCAGCAGGGGCGGCAGCCATTCCGCGGCACCAATCTGACGCAGGGTCAGGGCCTCGCGCAGCACCAGAGCGAGGCCGATGCTGGCGATCAGCACCCCTTGCCCGCCGCCGCGCCGGTGCTGGAACGGCCACAGCACGAAGCGGCCCATGGCCCAGGCCCACAGCGCGCCAGTCAGCACCGCCGCGAGAATACCGAGGCCCACATGCGCCAGGGTGAGCGAGCCTGATTGCTGCGCCAGGCTCGCATACACCAGGAGCGCCGCCCCACCCGTGACGGCGATTTCGCCAACGGCCAGGACAATCCGCCCGGTCAGTCCGTGGATGAGGGTGAAAGCGGTGGCCAGGGCGGCGAACAGCGCCGCGGGGCCGAGCGCGTTCAGTCCCTGCTGCAAACCGAACGCCGGGCCGAGCGGCAGCGACACCCAGGGCGCCGAGGCCTGGGCGGCATCGGCGCCGGCCCCTTGGTCCAGCCACCAGCGCTTAAGGATGAACAACTGGCTGTCATCCATGCCGCCGTCTGCGGTCTCGACCGCAGTGAGATCCAGGCGCCCAGCGCCGGCGGGCGCCGCGAACAGGCAGAGGACGACGCCGGGGCGGGAGAAGGCCTCGTCGGGCTCCCGCGCCACATAGGTCAGCCGCACCCCGCTGGCGCCGTTGCCGGCGGGCGCGAAGGCGGCCCGCGAGAGGCGGGTGCCGTCCGGATGCAGGGCCGCGGCCACCCGTTCGCACAGGCCGGCCTGATCGGCATCCACCACGCTGCCGCATCCCGACAGACCGGCGCAGATGGCGCCGAGGGCCAATGCGAAGAGAAAGGGGCGGCGCCGGCTCACGCGCCGGCGGCAAGACGCTCCGCAACCCGCGGCGCGAAATAGGTGAGAATTCCGTCGGCGCCGGCGCGCTTGAAGGCCATGAGCCCTTCCACCACCACCCGGTCGCCGTCCAGCCAGCCGTTGCGGATCGCGCCTTCGATCATCGCGTACTCGCCGGACACCTGATAGGCGAAGGTGGGCAGGCCGAAGGTCTGCTTCAGCCGGTAGACGATGTCGAGATAGGGCAGGCCGGGCTTGACCATCAGCATGTCGGCACCCTCGTCCACGTCCAGCGCCGCTTCCCGGATGGCCTCGTCGCCATTGGCCGGATCCATCTGATAGGTGCGCTTGTCGCCGATCAGGGTCTTGGAGGTGCCGATGGCATCACGGAACGGGCCATAGAAGGCGGAGGCATATTTGGCCGCATAGGACATGATCTGCACGTCGGTCAGGCCGTGCTTGTCCAAGCCGGAGCGGATGGCGCCGACCCGGCCGTCCATCATGTCGGACGGGGCGATCACATCGGCGCCGGACTGCGCCTGCACCAGCGCCTGGTGCACCAGAACCGCCACGGTCTCGTCATTGAGGATGCGCTCGCCGTCCAGCAGGCCATCATGGCCGTGGCTGGTATAGGGATCGAGGGCCACGTCGGTGATCAAGCCGATGTGCGGCACTTCCTTCTTGATGGCGCGCAGGGCGCGGCAGACCAGATTGTCTTCATTCAGCGCTTCGCTGCCTTCCGCATCGCGCAGGCTGGCCTCGGTATAGGGAAACAGCGCCAGGGCCGGGATGTGCAGTTTGGCCGCCTGTTCGGCCGCGCGCACCGCCTCGTCCACCGTGAGCCGCTCGACGCCGGGCATGGAGGGGATCTGGGTGCGGGTCTTCTCGCCTTCGGTCACGAAGATCGGCCAGATCAGATCGTCCACGGTGAGGGTGTTCTCGCGCACCATCCGGCGGGACCAGTCGCACTTGCGGTTCCGCCGCGGCCGGGTCGCCAGATCGAGCCCGCGTTCGCTGAAGGCCATCCGGTAGTCAGCGGCGTGGAGGCGGGTGGAGGACACGGTCATCGGGCGATCTCGCTGCTGCGGCTCGGCACGCGCTGGGGGCTCATGCCGACGCTCGGGACTTGCAGCTGCGGCGTCCTGAGGCGCCGCTCGCTGCCTTTCGCCCGGCGCTTTCGGCACGGGCGGTGGGGGTATTGCGCTTCCTTATAGCTTCTCGAAGGAGCCGCGGCGAGGTGCGTGGTGACGCGGGATGCGTTGACGCTGGCACGCGGCACCGCTAACCCTCGCTCGACCATTGCCGCGCCGCGTCCCGCCCGCGCCCCATCAGGCGGCGTCCCACCCCGAGGAGCCACCGTGACGACCGAGCCCGAGGTCCTGCTGGAACGCCGCGGTGAAGCCGGCATCATTACCTTGAACCGGCCCAAGGCCCTCAACGCCCTGACCCACGCCATGGTGCGCGAGATCGATCCGCAATTGCGGGCCTGGGCCCGGGATGACGGGGTGTCACGCATCATCCTGAAGGCGACCGGCGAGCGCGCCTTTTGCGCCGGCGGCGATGTCCGGCATATCTATGATCTGGGCCGGGCGGGGCATCAGGACCAGTCGCTGGCCTTCTTTCGCGACGAATATGTCCTCAACCATCTCATCGGCACCTATCCCAAGCCTTATGTGTCGCTGATCGACGGCATCTGCATGGGCGGCGGCTTCGGCCTCTCGGCGCACGGCAGCTATCGGGTGGGCGGCGAGCGCTATCTGTTCGCCATGCCGGAAGTGAATATCGGGCTGTTCCCCGATGTGGGCGGCACCCATGTGCTACCCCGGCTGCCCAAGGCCAGCGGCATCTATCTGGCGTTCACCGGGGCGCGCATCAAGGCGGCCGACGCGCTGCATTTCGGCCTGCTGACCCACGCGGTCCCGTCCGCGCGCCTGCCGGCTCTGGAGGCGGCGCTGGTGGCCGGTGGCGATGTGGCTGCGACCCTGGCGGCGCACGCCCATGATCCCGGCCCCGCGCCGGCCCTTGAACACGAGGCGTTCGTGGCCGAGGCGTTCGGCCATGGCGATGTGCTTGCGGTGCTGGAGGCCCTGGACGCGGCTGCGGCGGGCACCTCGGCATCGGCAGATTTTGCCCGCGACACGGCATCATCGCTGCGCGGCAAATGCCCCACCAGCCTCATGCTCGCCGCCGAGCAGATGCGCCGGGGGCCGAATCTCGACCTTGCGGGTTGCCTGCAGGCGGAGTTCCGGGTGGTGACGCGGGTGCTGCACGGCCATGATTTCTATGAGGGCGTCCGCGCCCTGCTGGTGGACAAGGACAATGCCCCCCGCTGGCAGCCTGATCGGCTGGAGCATATCGATCCGGCCGTCATTGCGGCGCATTTCGATCCGATCCCTGATGAACTCGTTTTCCCGATCGGTCCCTCATGAGCCATTACGACCCCATCGACGCCAGTGCTCGCGCCCATATGGAGCGCCTCACCCCGTGGCGGCGGCGGCTGGTGTTCTTCCTGCGGGCGGTCGCCTGCTTCCTGTTGCTGGAGGGCGTCTACCACTGGGCGGTGATCTGCGGCATCGGCGATGGCCCCGATACCCGCTTCCAGTCCCTGCCCATGACCGCACAGGGGGTGGTGATCTGGGCTGCCATCATCGATCCCATTGCCGGGGTCGGGCTGTGGCTGGGCGCGGGCTGGGCAGTGGTGCTGTGGCTGCTGGCCACCGCCAGCCAGGTGGTGGTGGGGGCATGGGCGCCCGAGGGGCTGTCGCGCCTGCTGGTGCTGACCTTGTTCGAGGTCGCCCTCGTGGTGTCCTACGCCATCCTTTCCATCCGCGCCGCGCGGGAGAGTGACCAGGACTGAGCCGCGCGCACACTGCGAAGGACGCCCCGCATGTCGACGGCCTCAGGTCCATCCCTCTGGTCCCAGGTGGACGACTATATCTGCGATCGCCTCGTCCCCGATGAGGCGATGTTCGCGCAAACGCTGGCGGCGAGCGCGGCCGCGGGCCTGCCGGCGATCAGCGTCTCCGCAGCCCAGGGCCGCATGCTGGAACTGTTCGCCCGCATGCAAGGCGCCCGGCGGATTCTGGAAATCGGCACGTTGGGCGGCTACAGCACATTGTGGTTGGCGCGCGCACTGGCGCAGGATGGCCGTCTGGTTACGCTGGAGGCCGACCCACATCACGCCGCCGTGGCAGCCGATACCTTCGCGCGTTCGGGATTAGGCGCGCAGATCGATCTGCGGGTAGGGCGGGCGATCGATACGCTGCCCGGCGTGGAAGCCGATGGCATCGGGCCGTTCGATCTGATCTTCATCGATGCCGACAAGACCAGCAACCCGGACTATCTGTTCTGGTCGTTGCGGCTCTCGCGACCCGGAACATTGATTATCTGCGATAATGTGGTGCGTGGTGGCAAGGTTATCGCGGCCGACAGCACAGATCCCAGTGTGCAAGGCGTGCGCCGCTTCTTCGACTTGGTGGCAGCCGAGCCGCGTCTTGTGGCGACGGCGATCCAGACGGTGGGCGCCAAAGGTTACGACGGCTTCGCCATGGCTTTGGTGGTGGCCTGATCGGGGTCTGAGATACCGGCCTCCAGCGCCGCTCCTCGCATCACGTTTGGACGCTTGTACAATCCAAAATACAACCATAATGGATGGGATGCACAACCTTTCCGACATATTTCGCCAGCTCCACGCAAGCTGTTTCGCGGAAATTCTCTGCGTTGTTGTGCAAATCAACGACGGTGGTGGCGTCGAGAATTGGCTTGTATTCCGTATTCAAGAGCCGTGGCCGCCGCATAAGATCTCAAGGGGGAAGCGATGGCCGTTCAAGCATTCAAGACAGCACTTTGGGGAAAGCACGACGCGCTTGGCGCCGCTTCGATGTATCTTGATGATCTTCCAGCGGCGATCATGTTGTGCGATCCGCAGAGTTTTCTGATCTGCTACGCGAATAAGAGTTCGATCGCGCTTCTCAAAACCATCCAGCATATCCTGCCGCTGCCCGCTGAAGACATCATCGGCGCCTCCATCGACGTGTTCCACAAGGCGCCCGCGCATCAGCGCAAGTTGCTTGCCGATCCCCGCAACCTGCCGCATACGGCGGTGATCCGGGCCGGCGGCGAGGCGCTGGAGCTGAAGATCAATGCGGTTCGGGATGCACGCGGAACGTATCGTTATGCGCAGCTGAGCTGGAGTGTGGTCACCCAGGTTCTTGAGCAGCAGCGCAAGACCGAGAATCTCCTCAATATGATCGAGGAGATGCCCATCAATGTCATGACCTGTACGCTGGGCGACTTCCGCATCAACTATGCCAATCGCGCCAGTCTCGAGACGCTGCGGCGGATCGAGCAACATTTGCCGATCTCGGTGGACGAGCTGATCGGCTCCTCCATTGATGTGTTCCACAAAAACCCATCGCACCAGCACCGGATGTTGTCGGATCCGTCCAATCTCCCCCATGTGGCGACCATCAAGGTCGGCCCCGAGTTTCTTCAGCTGCGGGTCTCGGCCATGCGCGATGCGGCGCAGACCTATATCGGGCCGATGATCACGTGGTCGATCATGACCGAGAACGTGACCATGGCCACCAGTGTCACCGAGGTGGTCGGTTCGATGACCAACACGTCCGGCGAGATGCAATCGTCCAGTTCGCGTCTGCTGGAACTGACCGAGCACTCCGACCAGACCGCCTCGGCAGTGTCCGCGGCTGCGGTCGAGATGTCGGCCTCGTTCGACGAAATCTCCGGCCAGATCCGCCAGGCCACGGGCATGTCCCGCGATGCGGCCGACAAGGCGGTGGCTGCGGACGGTCTGGTGGGCGGCCTGGCCCAGAGCGTCGAGCGGATCGGCGCCATCACTTCGCTGATCGACAAGATCGCAGCGCAGACCAATCTGCTGGCGCTCAACGCCACCATCGAGGCGGCGCGGGTAGGTGAGGCCGGCAAGGGCTTCGCGGTGGTCGCCCAGGAGGTGAAGGCCCTGGCGGTTCAGACGGCCAACGCCACCCAGGACATCCGCCAGCAGGTGGAGACGGTGCAGAACGCCAGCGAAGCTGCGGCACGCGCTGTCTCCGACATCACCGGTAACGTCAGCCAGCTCAGCGACGTGTTCATGGCCCTCTCCGCCGGCGTGGAGGAGCAGGTGGTCACCAACCGCTCGGTCAGCCAGATGATTACCGGCGTTTCCGACGCCACCGGCGAGATCCGCGGAGCGGCCATGGCCGTCCGGCGCATCGCCGACCAGGTCACCGGCTATGCCGGGCGGCTCACGGATGAAGTGGGGTCGCTGCTGAAGTCGTGAGGGCAAAACGAGAGCGCGGTGGAACAAAAGCGACTGGGGGAGCTTGGGTGAGGACAGAAGGAGGGCCGTATGCCCCTGTCCAATTCCAGTCCGCGCTCGCGCCCGCTCCTGGCCGTCATCATGATGGCCCTGATCGCCCTGTGCTGTGCGCAGCGCGCGTCAGCTCAATCGCCCGGGACTCTATCCGGCCCCGGCTTTCTGGAAACTGCGGCCATCTCCAACCTGTTCGAGTTGGAAACGAGCAAGCTGGCGCTGGCGCGCACCCAGTCGCCGCAGATTCGCGCCTTCGCGGACATGATGGTTGAAGACCACACCAAGATCGCCGCCCGCCTCAAGCGCGCGGCCGCGGATGCCAAGGGCGACTTCACGTTCCCCACCGCCCTTGATGGCGAGCATGCCTCGCTGCTGGAGAAGCTCCGCGCCGCCTCCGGGCCTGCGTTCGATGCGCTTTATGTGCAGATCCAGACCACCGCCCACCAGCAGGCGGTCGGACTGTTCGGCGCCTTCGCCAATGACGGTGACCAAACCGCGCTCAAGGCGTTTGCGGCCGAGACGCTGCCGATCATGCAAAATCACTTGGCGCAGGTGCTGAAGATCCAGGTGAAAACCTGATCCGCAGGCTGCGGATCACGCGGTCACGGTGACGGGCACGACCTCGCGCAATTCCTCGTCGTCCGGTCCGCCGTCGCGCCACATGGTGAGCGTGAAGGCGGCGGGCTGGTCGAGCACCGTGAGCGGGAAGTGCCAGCAGCCCGCGGCCAGCGTAACTCCAGCGCCGGGGCCGGGTTGGAACACCCGCAGCGCCTCCATCTGTGGACCGCCATCGGGGGCGGTCGGGGCGACGATCACCAGCCACGGGGTCGTCGCCATGGGGATGAAGCTCTGCGAGGAAAAGCAGTGCCGCTCCATCATGCTCACCGCCAGGGGCAGATCCACCGGCTTGGCGAAGGCCACCGACAGGCTCGGCTTGGCGCCGGGCCGCAGGTTCTCCAGCGGCCCGTCGAAATAATGCCGCGCGCCCGGCGTGGGCGGCGTCTGAATCACCCCGCCGAAGGGCGCGAACGCCGCGACGGTCAGCGGTTCGGCGCGGACGATCATGCCGCCTTCGCCACGCCGGCCAATGCCAGCACTGCGTGCAGGAGGACGTTGGCGCCGGCGACGCAGTCGTCCTTGGTGGCGTCCTCCAGCTCATTGTGGCTGAGGCCGTCCTTGCACGGCACGAAGATCATCGCCGCAGGCATCTTGGTGGCGAGGTTGAAGGCATCGTGCCCGGCGCCAGACACCATGGGTCGGTTGGAATAGCCCAGCGCATTGGCAGCCTCGCGCACGGCGCCGATCACCTTGGCGTCGAAATGGGTGGGCTCCTTGCGCCAGATGGTCTCCAGCTGGATGTCGACCTTCGGGCGGCGGCTGGCGATATCCGCCAACACGGCGGCGAGCCCGGTCTCCAGAGCCTTCAGCGTCTCGGCTTCGGGCGAGCGAAACTCCGCCGAGAAGATCACATCGCCGGGAATCACATTGCGCGAGGCGTTGACAATGGTGACCTCGCCCACGGTTCCAACCGCATTCGGCCCCAAGTCTCGCGCCAGCCGCTCCACCGCCAGCACGATTTCGGCAAAGGCCGCCAGCGCGTCGCGGCGCAGGGGCATGGGGGTGGAGCCCGCATGGCTCTCGAAGCCGGTGATGCGGCCGTCATACCAGACGATGCCCTGGCCATGCTCCACCACGCCGATGGTCTTGCCCTCGGCCTCCAGGATCGGCCCCTGCTCGATATGCAGTTCCACGAAGGCACCGAACGGCTGCGCGCCCACAGCTTCTGCCCCGGCATAGCCGATGCTGTTGAGCGCCTGCGCGACGGTGACGCCCTCGGCGTCGGTGCGGGCCAAGATATTCTCCACCGTGAAGTCGCCCACATAGGCTGCCGAGCCCATCATGGCCGGGGCGAAGCGGGAGCCTTCCTCATTGGTCCAGTTGGCGACGCACAAGGGCGCGTCGGTCTCGATGCCGGCGTCATTCAAGGTGCGCAACACTTCCAGCGCGGCCAGCGTGCCGAGCACGCCGTCGAACTTGCCGCCGGTGGGCTGGGTGTCCAGATGCGAGCCGAAGCCCACGGGCAGCTTGGAGCCATCACGGCCGGGACGCAGCGCGAACATATTGCCCAGCGCATCCACGGTGACGGTGCAGCCGGCGGCTTCGCAGGCGGCGCGGAACCAGTCGCGCACCGTCTTGTCTTCCGGGCTCAGGGTCAGACGGCGCACGCCGCCCTTGGGCGTGCCGCCGAACTGGGCGGTCTCCAGGATGGTGCCCCACAGACGGTCGGCATGGATCTGGAGATTGGACGGCGCATCACGCATCAGGTCACCGGAACGGTTTCTTGGGCCAGAACGCATCTTACGATCCGGCCGGGGCTGAGTTCTACCGGCGCAGGCAAGCGTTCCTGGCAGACCGGCATTGCAAAAGTGCAGCGCGGAGCAAACGAGCAGGCGTTCGGTTTTTCCGCCAAGGAGGGCGGCGTGCCGGGAATGGTCTCCAGCCGTGCCCCGCGCTTGGCGCCATGGACGGTGGAGGCCAGCAGGCCGCGCGGATAGGGGTGCTTGGGCGCGCGCACGATCTCCGACATGGTGCCGGTCTCGACGATCTGCCCCGCATACATCACCGCCACCCGGTCGCAGATTTCGATGGCGACGCCGATGTCATGGGTGACGAAGATCACCGACATGCCCAGTTCCCGCTGCAACTCGCGCAGCAGCAGCAGGATCTGGATCTGCACCGTGGCATCGAGCGCGGTGGTGGGCTCGTCCGCCAGCAGGATCTTGGGCTTGCAGGCGAGTGCCAGCGCGATCATGGCCCGCTGGCGCATGCCGCCGGACATCTCGTGGGGATAGGCATCCAGCCGCCGCTTGGCGGAGGGGATGCGCACCAGTTCCAGCATTTCCAGCGCGCGGGCGCGGCCCGCCGCCTGGCTGGCGCCTTCGTGGCGCACCACGGATTCGGTGATCTGATCGCCAATGGTATAGACCGGGTCCAGCGCCAGCGCCGGCTCCTGGAAGATCATGGAAATGGTGCGCCCACGGAACGCGGAGAGCGTGTCGTCGTCCATGGCCAGCACGTCCTGCCCGGCCACGCGGACCCGCCCGGCGATCTGGGTGCGCTTCTTCGGCAAGAGGCGCATGAGCGCGCGCAAGGTCACGCTCTTGCCGGAGCCGGATTCGCCCAGCAGGCCCAGCACCTGGCCTTCCGGCAAAGTGAGGGAGACGTCATTCACCGCATGCACCGTGCGTTCGCCGGTGAAGCGGATGGTGAGGTTTTCCAGCTCCACCAGCGGGGCGGGCGGGGGCGTCGGGACGAGGGGCGAGAGGCTCATGCGGGCAGCTCCGGCATGGCGAGATGGAAATCGGTGGCGCGCTGGAATTCCGCGCCGATGCGCAGCAGCACGTCCTCGGCGAAAGGCCGCCCGATGAATTGCAGCCCGATGGGCAATCCCTTGGACGCGCGCCCGGCCGGCACCACCAGCGAGGGCAGGCCGAGATAGTTCACCGGACGGGTGAAGCGGGTGATGCCCTGGATCACCGCTTCCGCATTGAGGCTGGCGCCCACGTCGCTTTCGGCGAGACTCGGGGCCGGGCTGGGGCAGACCGGTGCCAGCACCGCATCCACGCCCGCCACCGCCGCCAGATGGGCGGCCAGCGCCGGGCCGCGCCAGCGCAGCGCTTCCATGTAGGTCACGCCCGCATAGGCAAAGCCGTTTTCGATCCGGGCGCGCACCTGGGCGCCGTAATCCTGCGGCCGCTCCAGCAGCCAGGGCTTGTGGAAGGCGGCGGCCTCCACGGACAGCAGCACCTGCGAGGCGGCGGAGAGTTGCTTCTGGTCCGGCAAGGTGACGGGAACCACCCGGGCGCCTTCCCGCGTCAGGGTGGCGATGGTGTTGTCCAGCACCGCACCGGTTTCGCCGTCGAGGCCTTCCACATAGAAGTCGGTGGGGATGCCGATGGTGATGCCGGCCAAGGTGCCGCGCGTCGCCGCCATATAATCGGGAATTGGGCCGCCGATGCAGGTGGGGTCCCGCGGGTCGGCGCCGGCCATGAGGCTCATCAGCAAGGCAGCGTCTTCCACTGACCGGGTGAGCACGCCCACCGTGTCCAGCGAGTGCGACAGCGGCATGGCGCCCGCGCGACTGATGCGGCCCACCGTGGTCTTCAGCCCGGTGATGCCGCAGAAATGCGCCGGCATGCGCACCGAGCCGCCGGTGTCGGAGCCGAGCGCCGCATAAGTGAGCCGCGCCGCCACCGCCGCGCCCGAGCCGGAGGACGATCCGCCCGGCGCATGGGCGACGTTCCAGGGATTGTGGCAGTCGCCGAAGTGCACATTGTGGCCGGTGGGGCCATAAGCGAATTCCACCATGTGCAAGGTGCCGAGCCGCACCGTGCCCGCCGCCTTCAGCCGCGCCAGAGCGGTGGAGGTGGTGTCCGGCACGAAGTCGCAGCGGATCTTGGAGCCGCAGGTGCACACCTTGCCGGCGTCGTAGAACATGTCCTTGTGGGCGAGCGGCACGCCATGCAGCGGGCCGGTGCTTTCGCCCTTGGCCAGGGCCGCATCCGCCACATCGGCAGCGGCGAGGGCGGCCTCGTCCTCCCGCGAAATGAAGGCGTTGAGGTGGGGCTCCCACAGCGCGGTGCGGTCCAGGCAGGCCTGTGTCGCCTCGCGGGACGACACCTGCTTGGCGGCGATAGCGGCGGCGACCTCGGTGAGGCTCAGGGTTGCGAGATCGGTGGGAAGTGAGCGGGGGCTCATTTGGCGGCTCCCACCGACTGCTGGGCGGCGAGAAAGTCGGACGGATCCAGATCGAACGGCAGATGTGCGGTCACCGGGGCGAAGGTCTGCAACGCCGGGGTGATGGCGACCGCGATGCGTGCCGCCGTCTCCGGTGAGAGCGCGAGGCCGGCGGTGCGTGCGGTGGCAGCCACGTCGTCGGTGGTGGGGGCGAGCGGGGAGGGGCTCATGCGGCGGCCTTCTCGTTAGACGGCGCCCGCGTGTGGCCGGAACCGGGAATGACCATGTGGCAGGCGGCCTGATGGCCGCTCTCATCCACGGACGAGAGTTTGGGGGAGGTGGAGATGCACACGTCCTCGCAGAAGCCGCAGCGGGTGTGGAAGCGGCAGCCGGAGGGCGGGTCGATTGGATTGGGCGGATCGCCGGTGATGGGGGCGGTCTGGGTGCGGTTGTCCGGATCGCTGGCCGGCATGGCCGCCAGCAGCGCCCGCGTATAGGGATGGGCGGGGCCGTCCCACACCGCGTCCACCGGACCCAGCTCCACCACCTCGCCCAGATACATCACCAGCACCCGGTCGGAGATGTAGCGCACCACATTCAGATCGTGGCTGATGAACAGATAGGTGAGGCCGAACTCGCGCTTGAGATCCACCAGCAGGTTCAGCACCTGGGCTTCCACCGACTTGTCCAGCGCCGACACCGCCTCATCGAGGATGACGAGGCGGGGGCTCAGCGCCAAGGCACGGGCGATGTTGACCCGCTGGCGCTGGCCGCCGGAGACTTCGTGCGGATAGCGGTTGGCAAAGGTCTCGGGCTTGAGACCGACCTTATTGAGCAGATCGCGCGCCAAGATGCGGGCCTCGCCATCGCCCATGCCGTGGACCTTGGGGCCGAAGGCGATGCTCTCCTCGATGGTCAGGCGCGGATTGAGCGAGGCATAGCTGTCCTGGAACACCATCTGCATGGCCCGGCGCAGCTCGCGCAGGCTCATGGCCTCGCCGACCAACTGGCCGTCGAAGACGATCTCGCCGGCATTTCGGGGCATGAGCTGCATTAGCAGGCGTGCGGTGGTGGACTTGCCGCAGCCGCTCTCGCCGACGATGCCCACGGTCTCGCCCTTGGCCACCGCGAACGACACGTCGTCCACCGCGCGCACGGTCTTCTTCTTGGCGAACAAGCCGCCGCCCACGGGGAAATGCTTGGTGAGGCTTTTGACCTCCAGGAGCGGCTGGGCAACGCCGCCCAAGTCTTCGATGGGCTCCAGCATGTCAGTTCCTGATGTCCATGGCGCTGCGCAGGCCGTCGCTCAGCAGGTTGAAGCAGATGGAAACGGCGAAGATCATCACGCCGGGCATGGCCGCCACCCACGGGTTCACATAGATGGCGGTGCGCAGGGTGTTGAGCATCAGGCCCCATTCCGGCTCCGGCGGCTTGGTGCCGAGGCCGAGGAAGGACAGGCCCGCGGCCAGGATCATGGAGACCGAGATCAGCCCCGTCGCATAGACGAAGATGGGGCCGAGCACATTGCCCAGCATGTGCACACGCATGATGGTCAGCGCATCGGCGCCGGAGGCGCGGGCGGCATCCACGAAATCCAGATTGCGCACGCCGGTGGTGACGCTCTCCGCCACGCGGGTGATCTGCGGCACGAACACCACGGTGAGCGAGACGATGGAATTGACCACGCCCGCACCCAGCACGCCGGAAATGGCGATGGCCAGCAGCACCGAGGGGAAGGCATAGAACACGTCGATGGTGCGCATGATGGCGGTGTTGAGCCAGCCGCCCGCATAGCCGGCCACCAGCCCCAAGGTGGTGCCGATGCCGAACGCCAGCACCACCGGCAGGATGCCGATCAGCAGTGACAGCCGCCCGCCATAGATCAGCCGGGAGAGCATGTCGCGGCCCAGTTCGTCGGTACCGAGCGGATAGCCGGGCGTGCCGATGTGCCGGAGCCGGCGCACCATGGAGCCCTGGTAGGGGTCGGCCAGATGCAGATAGGGGGCGAAGATCGCCGCCAGCAGGATGGCCAGCAGCAGCAAGGCGCAGACCATGCTGACCTTGTCGCGGGAGAGCCGGCGCATCACGGTGGACCAGTAGCCGCGCGCATTGCGCACCGGGGCCACCTGGAGCGAGGTGTCGATCGCGGTCATGGGGTCACGCCCGCTTGATGCGCGGATCGATGGACGCCTGGGCGATATCGACCACGAGGTTGAGGAAGACGAAGAACAGCGCCAGCACCAGGATCGTGCCCTGCAGCAGCGGCAGGTCGCGCTGGAAGATGGCGGAGTTCAGAAGGAAGCCGGTGCCGGGCCAGGAGAACACGGTCTCGATCAGGATCGAGCCGCCCAGCAGATAGCCCAGTTGCAGGCCCATCACCGCGATGGCGGTGGGGGCGGCATTCTTCACCACATGGCGGAACACGCGGGTCTCGCGCAGGCCCTTGGAGCGCAGCGCCTCGACGAAATCCTGGCTGAGGATGTCGCCGGTGAGCGCGCGGATGGTGCGCGTCACGATGCCCATGGGGATCACCGACATGGTCACCGCCGGCAGGATCAGGAACTGGATATGGGCCCAGTCCCAGTGCCAGTCGGACGATCCGCCGGGGCCGGCGCCCACCGCCGGCAGCCAGCCGAGCGTCACCGAGAAGATGATGACCAGCACCATGCCCAGCCAGTAGTGGGGCACCGACACGCCGGCCACCGCGATGGAGGTGGCCACCTTGTCGATCCAGGTGTCGCGGAAATAGCCCGCCACCAGCCCGAAGAACACGCCCAGCGTGAAGCCGATGGCCGAGGCGGCGCAGGCGAGGATGAAGGTGTTCTTCACCGCGTTCATCACCTCGGTGAACACCGGGCGGCCTGAGGCGATGGAAGTGCCCAGATCAAGGTGCACCGCCTTCCATAACCACAGGCCGAACTGCACCGGCAGCGGCCGGTCGAAGCCATAGGCGGCGCGCAATTGCGCGGCCAGTTCCTGGGAGGCATCGGCGGGCAGGATGGCCACCAAGGGATCGCCGGGTGTGATGTGCACCAGGAGGAAGCACACCAGCGCGACGCTGATGACGATGGGGATCACATAGACGATGCGTCGGGCGATATAGGCGAGCAAGAGATCACCCTGGCGGTTGAGACAAAGGCGGCGCGGGGCAGGGCGCTCCGCGCCGTTGGGGGAGGCGCGCGGGCGTGGCCACGGCCACGCCCGTCGGATCAGGGGGCGATGACCACCGGGGAGAAGTCCACGAACCAGCTCTTGGGCTGGACGAAGCCGGAGATCTTCGGGCTCAGCGCCCGCGGCCCCACGTCATGGGCCACCCACAGGAAGGCGGCATCATCCACGGAGGCCGCATGCAGTTCCGCCAGCGCCTCGTCGCGGGCCTTCGGCTCGAAGGTGGAGCGGGCCTTTTTCACCAGCTCGTCAAACTTGGGGTTGTTGATGAAGCCCCAGTTGTTCGAGGTCGGCGGAGCCATGGAGGATTGCAGGAAGCGCACCATGGCGAAGAACGGGTCCATGGCCGCATAGGTCACGTTGATGCCGTTGGAGCCGTTGGCGGTGGGGTCCTTGGCGCCGCGGCGCCAGTTGGTGAACAGCGTGTTCCACTCGATCACGTCCAGCTGCACGTCGAAGAAGCACTCCCCCAGCGCCTGCTGGAGATACTCATTCATGGGCAGCGGCAGCATCTGGCCGGAGCCGGAGGCCGAGGTCTGGATCTTGACGGCGAGCTTCTTGTTGGGGCCGTAACCGGCTTCCTGCATCAGCTTCTTGCCGGCGGCGGCATCGAACTTGATCTGGAAGGTGGGGTTGCCGCGCCAGGGATGGCCGGGCTCCACCGTGCCGGTGGCCGGCACCATCAGCCCGCCGAGCAGGCCGTCGCGCATGCCCTCGCGGTCCACGCACAGATTGGCGGCCTTGCGCACCTTGATGTCATTCCAGGGCGAACCCTCCACGCGGGAGAATTGCCACGGCCACACGTGGGGCTGCTCGTTGGAGCGGATCATGAAGCCGCGCTGGCGCAGCTGCGGCAAAGCGTCGGGGGCCGGGGCCTCGATCCAGTCCACCTGGCCGGCCATCAGCGCCGCGGTGCGGGCATTGGCTTCCGGCATGGGCAGCAGCAGCATCTTGTCGGTCTTGGGAACGCGGGCCTTGTCCCAATAGTCGGCATTCTTGGCCAGCTCGAGCCGCTCGCGGGGAACGAACTTGGTCATCTTCCACGGGCCGGTGCCGGAGGCGTCCTTGGCGAATGCGGTCCAGGCGGCCTGGGACTTGGCCTTGGCATCGGCGCCCTCGGCCGCGGCATAGAATTTCTGCCACTGGGCCGGGCTGGCCATGAACAGATTGGTGAGATTGTAGGGCAGGAAGCTGTCCGGCTCCTTGGTGGTCAATTCCACCGTGAGGTCGTCGATCTTCTTGGCCGAGGCCAGGGTCGGCATGCGCGAGGCGGTCACGCCCACCTGGCTGGCGTCGAACTGCGGGGCGCTCTGGTTGAGCACCTTGTCCACGTTCCACACCACCGCATCGGCATTGAAGGCCGAGCCGTCATGGAATTTCACGCCCGGGCGCAGCTTGAAGGTCCATTTGGTCTTGTCGGCATCATCCACCTTCCACTCGGTGGCAAGGCCTGGAATGAGCACGCTGGGCTTGGTGGCGGAGGACAGATCCCAGTTGATCAGGGGATCATACATGGTCACGCCGGTGAAGCGGTTGCCCTCGAAGCCCTGGTCGGGCTGGCCGAGGGTGCGCGGGATGTCGGCGGCGGTCATCCCGATGCGCAGCGTCGTCTCGGCCGCGGCGGCGCCGGCGAACAGGCAGCAGCCCGCCAGCAGGAGCGCGGTCGCCTTCAACGGGCTGCGGCGACGGTCGAGCCTCAGGCGGTCGAGCCTCGTGGGAATAGACAGCATAGGCGATGGTCCCCTCTGGTTCTCCAGCGATCTTAGCAACCGCTGTGCCAACTCATCTAACCCTGCGTCACTATGGGTTTCGCCGATAAATCATCAACGAATTTTCCATAAAGTGCGCGTGAGCCTATATTTTAGGCATCAGGAGTGTGCAGGTCGCTTGGCTTGCATGCAACGGCCTTTTCACAGTCCGTGCACGATATTTGGCCAGTTTGCAGGAACGGGGACCAGGCGATCGGGGGCGTTGGTGTGGCCTTGGGTTGCAAGCTGCGATCATTGGCTTGTTCGGCTCCGGCCATCGGCTATCCTGCACCGGTGGCCGAGGCTTGGCCGCGTGTGCGTAGAGGACGGGCCATGGGAGGAACGGCGAAAATGCTGGGCAAGCAGCAGGAAGGCCAATTGATCGAGGGCCTGGGTGTCATCGAGACCACGGAGACCGACAACGTGGTGCGCTGGGATGGCGAGAAGCTCTATGTGGAGCATGACATCTATCACAACGGCCAACTCGTGCATTCCAAGTACAAGCGCCGGGTCACCCGCGAAGTGGCGCAGGCCCTGGCGGAGATTCTGCGCGACCATCACTGAAATCTGCATCTGTCCCGTCCGGCTCGGGCATCGTGCCCGGCCGGGCTCGTCCACCGGCGTGCGCCGCGCGTGGGGCGGCGCGTGCTGACGCGTTTGTGCTCGGCGCCCCTCCACATGCCCGCGTCTGTTTGGCCCCGCTCTGGAAAAGGTCTCATGCTGTCCACCGCCGGATCGATGTGTGTAGCCGCCTTTGGCGCGCGCTGTGCCCATGTCGGCTGAGCCGGAACCCATGGAATCGCCGCTGCGCGTCGCCGTTATCCTGGAGCCTGGCGATGCCCCGGAGTGGGTGCTGCGGATCCTCGGGGATTTGCGCGCGGCGGGGGATGTGGACCTGGTGGACGTCGTCCGCGACGCGGTGCCGGCGGATGCACCGCTGTCCGCTCTCGTGGCTTACATGCGCCAGGATCAGTCCCGGGTGGCGGAAGCCCCCGACCCGATGGCGTTGCGCCCGCTCACCTATGCCGAGGGCACCGGCAGCGCGACCTTGCCGCCGCTCGATCTGGTGCTGGATTTTGGCAGCGGGTCCGGACCGGCCCTGGCCTCGAAATGCGGCACCTGGTCGTTCCGCTTTGGCGGTGCGCGGCTTTTGAAAGACAGCACCGCCCTGTTCCCGGAGGTGGCCCGCGGTGACACCTGGTGCGATCTGGCGCTGCTCTGCGCGTCGCCCGGTGCCGCGCCGCTGGTGATCGCCCGCACCACCTCCCACGTCAATGACCGCTCGCTCTGGCGGACCCGCACACCTGTCGTCTGGAAGGCACGGGCGCTGGTGCGGCGCGCACTGGCCGCCTTGCGCCGGGACGGTGCGCCCGCCTTTTTCGCCGCGGCGGGGGCGCGCTATGACCAGAGCCTGCCGACGGAACCGGCGCCCGTCACCGCCGGTGCCTTTGCTGCGTTCCGCCTGCGGCACCTGTTTCGCCGCTTCCTGGTGCCTTACTTTCTGGTGCGCGACCAATGGCGCATCGGCATCCGCCTGCGCGGGCCGAACGATCCGCCGTGGGGCAGGCGCGCTTGGGCGCAGGGCTTCCATTTCATCGAGGCGCCACCTGAGCGCTTCTATGCGGACCCGTTCCTGTTTGAGCGCGACGGGCGCACCTTCCTGTTCTTCGAGGACTGGGACTGGGCGGTGGGCAAGGCCATCATCAGCGTGGCCGAACTGGCGGCGGACGGCACGCTGGGGCCTGTCTCCCCGGCGCTGGAGACCGCCTATCACCTGTCCAATCCGCTGGTGTTCGCCGCGGATGGCGAGATTTTCATGATCCCCGAGACCCTGGCGGCGCGGCGGGTGGAGGTCTATCGCGCGGTGGAGTTTCCCACCCGCTGGGAATTGCACTGCGTGCCCCTGGACGATCTGGATATCGTCGATCCTTGCGTGTTCCACGATGGCAATCGCTGGTGGATGTTCGCTGCCGTGCTGGATTTCGGCGGCTCCGGCTGGGATGAACTCCATGTCTTTTCCGCCGATGCCCTCTGCGGTCCGTGGCAGCCGGTGGGGGACCAGCCGGTGCTGTCCGACGTGCGCGCCGCCCGGCCCGGCGGGCGCATGTGGCGGGCGGACGGCGTGCTGCAGCGGCTGGCGCAGAATTGCGCCGGCGGCTATGGGGCCGGTCTCGGCCTCTACGCTGTGGAACAGGTGGACGCGCACGGCTATCGCCAGCGGACCGTGGCCGAGGTCAATGCGTTCGACTTCGGCATGAATGGCGTGCATGCCTATGATGCCACCGCCCGGTTTGAAGTGGTGGATGGGCGGCACTACCAGATGGCGGTGCGGGGCTGGACGGCCTATTGGCCGTTTCCCCGCTGGTTCGGAAAGCATTGAGGGACATGAGCACGGACACATCTCCCCGCTGGCAGCCGGCGCTCGCCCGCAAAAGCCACCTGTCAGCGATCCGCGCCCTGTATGAGTTGGTATGGGAGCGCGAGGTTTCCGAGGCGTTCCTGAAGTGGAAGCTGTTCGATGGCCCCTGCGGCTCGCTGGCCTCGGTGGCCATGGCGGGCGAGGCGTGCGTGGGGCTCTACGCAGTCATCCCCACGCCTTTGACCCTGGATGGCGCGCGGGAGATGGGCGCCCAGTCCGTGGACACCATGACCCACCCGGACTACCGCCGCCAGAACATGTCTGTGACCTTGGCCCGGCATTGCTATGCGGAGGCGGAGGCCCGCGGCTATCGGCTGGTCTATGGCCTCCCGAACGAAAATTCCTATCCCATGTTCATGACCAAGCTGGGCTGGCTGAAGCTGGATGACATGGTCCGCTTCGTCCGCCCGCTGTCGGCGCCCTCCAAGGTGCCGCGCCTGTTTGCGCCGCTGCTGGATGCGGCCATGAGTGCCCAGGCGCGGTCGGGGTCCGGCAGCCGTGCGGTGACGGTCACGCCCATCACATCCTCCAGCTGGTTCCACATGCCGCCGCCAGCACCGGCGGGGGCGCGCTGCCGGGTGGACATCTCGCCCGACTGGCTGGCCTGGCGCTATGGCGCCGAACCGGGCGGGGCCTATGAGCAAGTGCTGCTGGGCAATCCCAAGGCCCCCGATGCGGTGGTGATTTTCGACATGGTGCCTGACGAGAATGAGTCCGCCGGGCGGCCCCTGCTGCGCATCAATCTGTTGCGGGGCATCACCGCCGAAGATCGCCAGGAGGCGCTGCGCGCCATCGTGCGGATCGGGGCGGAGCGGGGCGCGCGTTCCGCCTCGCTGTTCACCAGCGATCCGGAGACGCAGGCTCAACTCCGGCGCGCGGGGTTCGTGGCGCGCGACACCCTGCCGCTGTGCTACGGCGGGTTTGTGCCCGGCCGCGACCCCGTGGCCTTGGCCAAGGGCGACATGGCCATGGAAGGCGGCGACCGCGACTAGGTCGCGACCGAGCCGCGCGGGCTATTTCAGCCGCAGCAGGCGGGCGAGGTCGAACGCCGAATCCCGTGCCGCATTGCCCGACGGCGCCAGAAGCAGCGCCGTGCCCTGCTGGATCAGGGCTTTGAGGCGTTGATCCCGCTCCCGCGCGAGCATGGCTTTCGAGGTGAGAAGGCGGGCTTTCGAGATCGACCGGTAGGGCTGGGGGATGCGCGAGGGATCGGGCACATGCTCCTTGTAGATCTGGAGCACCGAGCGCACCAATTCGGCGGTGTCGCGGCTGGTGGAGCCCGGCCGCGCCAGATAGCGGGTGGAACAGACGGTGTCGCACCACACGCCCCCCACCCGCGCCAGCTTGAGCCACAGATCCCAGTCCTCGCCGATGCGATAGCGGGTATCGAAGCCGCCCACCTGCTCGATGCTGCTCTTGCGCGCGATCACCGTGGAGGTGCCGCAGACGGTCTCCGCCAGCAGCATGGCAAAGGCATCCGGGCCGAGGTCGAGCAGCCCGGTGCGACCGCCGATCCATTGGCGGAACTGCGGCCAATAGGAAAACTGCTTGCCCAGCACCCGACCTTCCGGCGTTACCGACACCACGTCGGCGAAGGTCAGGCTGATGTCGGCCCGGCGCTCCAGCAGGTCCAGCCGGTCGAGGAGGACGTCGGGCAGGAATTGGTCGTCCGCATCCAGAAAGGCGATGATCGGCGCGCTGGCCGCAGCGATGCCCGCATTGCGCGCGGCGGAGACGCCGGCGGGGGCATGGACCAGCGGCTTCAGCAGCGGATCGGCTGCGGCCGCCTGTGCCAGAAAGGCGTCGGTCCCGTCCGTCGAGCCGTCGTCCACCACCACGATCTCGATGGGGCCGCAGGTCTGGGCACGGATGCTGGCGATGGCGGCAGGCAGATAGGGCAGGCAATTGCGGGTCGGAATGACCACGCTCAGGCGGGGCGTCATGGCAGGCTCCGACGTATCGCGCCGCCGGATGCGGACGAGGTCAAGGTCTCTTCGTGATCTTAATGCATGCCGGGGCGTTGTGCGCGGCGGTTTTCCGCGAACCGGCCCTCAAGGCGCTGATGTTCCGGCCAATTCCGTGCGGTCAGGCAGTCGGGTCAAACCCTGCTTTCGTCGCGCACAATGCGGGGCCGGCCTTTCGCGGGCGGGCAGCTAGGGCTTGCGGGGGTGCCTGGTGACCACCGGGAGGGGCGATATGTTCTGCGGAGTCTCCGATCCCTCGCCCTCGCCGGCGAGGGCGTCCGTCGCCGCTTCCGACAGCGCGAGAAAGACGGCGGCGAAAAATCCGGCCAGGCTCTCCCGCAAGGGCTTCAGCATCCGCACGCCGCCCGGCGGACCGGGCAGGCGCTCGATCAGTCCAGCGGTTTCCGCGTCGCGCAGCAGCTTCAGCACGTGGGCGCGCGAGACGTGGAATCGGCGCCCCAGTTCCGCCACCGGTACGGTGATCACCTGCTCCGGCGGAAAGGTATCGCCGGGTGGGGCCGAAAGCAGCAATTGGAAGACGATCAACATGCCGCCATCACGCGCCGCAAATAGCTGCAGGGCAGGGGCATGGTCGAGCACCCGTGCCCCGCTGCGGAACCGGGCCATCAGCGCGCGGATCAGCAACGTGCGGAATGCGTTCGATTCCAGCCGCGCCAACGCTGCTGCGCCGCAGGCATCCATCAGGCTGATGGCCTCGAACTGGCTCCGCCAGCGGGCCGTCTGCATGCTTCGGAAGAGATCGGTGGGCACCAGCGGGCGTTGGCGGCGATCGGCGATGCTGACCGGGTCCTGGCTGGGTTCCACATAGCCCGCCCAGCGCATCAGCACGAGCATCGCCTTGGCCCGGCCGCGGCTGCACAAGCCGGTCTCGCGGCACAGGTCGATGATTCGCCCGGCCGTCAGACCGCGGCCGGCCGCATCGGGCGTGGAGTGGAGGTAGATGGCCATCAAGGCGAAGACGGAGCGCTCGCGATCGTTCAGAATGCGGTTCAGCAGGCGGTTGCCGTCGTAAGCCTCCACGAGGTTGCGCGCTGCCAGCGCCATGGCCTGCGGAAATGCCGGGTGGGTACGGATCATCGCCACGCGTGCCGCATCTTTCGCGACTGCCGCTTCATGGTACGCCGCAACGGCCCCCTGGCTCTGATCCGACATGCTCCTCTTGCACTCCGTACACGTTTACTATCCACACGCGGTGAACCGCCGCGACCCGCCGCCCGCTGGCGAGGCCGCGCGGATGGGGGTTTTACGACCCTCTGGACGCGGCCAGAAATTGCCATTGTGCCTGTGCCGCAGCGATCCTAGCTGTGGCACGCGCATGGCGCACCAGGAAGGTTTTTCAAATGGCGAAGCATTCCCGCATTATTCTTTCGTCCCTGGCGTTGGCTGCTGCAGCCTTCGGTTCAGTTTTGATCTCCGCGAGTCCGAGCCATGCGGTGGTCTATTGTAAGACCGTCGGCGTTCCCCAGGGCTGTGTCGCCCGTCCGACCCGGGTCATCTATTGCACCCGTCCCGGCTATCCGGCCGGTTGCGTCGCCAAGGGCAATGGCACGGGCGTGGGCGTTTACCCCGGTGCCGGTGCCGGTGCGGCTGGCGTGGGCGTTGCGCCCGGTGTCGGCGTCGGTGCCCCCGGCGTGGGCGCGCCCGGTGTCGGGACCGGCGGAGTCAATGGCGGCGGCCCCGTGAACCGCGCCGGCTGGCGCTGAACCCGCGACCAGGGTCGCGCTTGTAAGGGGTGTCATCCGCTCCATCCCCCATATGGCGTAACGTCCCATAGTAGCACGAAATCGGCCCGCGCGCCTCGACGCGCTGCGGGTGGATGTACCGCGTTCACACGCCTGCTAAAACCCCTGAAGATCGGAGACCGACCATGAAGATCCTCACCCTTGCCGCCGCTCTCGGCCTGATCTGCGCGGCGTCCGCCGCTTCGGCCGATCGCCCCGCCGCGGACAAATGCGCAGCGAAGCTCTCCGCCGACGCCCAGACCATCTACAAGGCCAGCGCGCCCCTGATCACCCCGGGGGCGGATGCCCGCGCGGTGATCACCGACCAGACCAAGGCGATGGTCATGAACGGAAGCCTCAGCCGCGGTGCGGCCAAGCCCGCGGCGGAAGCTGCCGGCACCTGCATCAAGCTGATCAATTCCTGAGATCGGGAACCGGCCCGCCGGCCCTCTGCCACATTGTCAGGGGCGCGCTGGCTGATTATAGAACGGGGGCGCGCGCAGCATTGCGTGCGCCTCTATGGGGCGATCGGGCAAGAATCATGGTGGCACGCATCTATAAGCCGGCGCGCAACGCGATGCAGTCTGGCGTGGCGAAGACCAAGCATTGGGTGCTGGAGTTCGAGCCGGCGCAGCCGCGCGCGGTCGAGCCGCTCATGGGCTACACCAGCTCCACCGACATGACGAGCCAGATCCACCTGAGCTTCGAGACCAAGGAAGAGGCCATCGCCTACGCGGAGCGCCGCAACATTGCGTACCGCGTGTCCGAGCCCCACGAGCCGGCGCGCCGGAAGATGGCCTATTCCGACAATTTCTCGTTCCGCCGCCAGGGGCAGTGGACGCATTGAGCGGCGTGCTGTGGCGCTCAGCCGCGCGGGAACGTCCCCAAGCCTGAGCATGCCCGCGCGATCAGCGACACTGAAGGGTTCCAGACGGCGGCCTTCATGCTAGAAGCGCCGCTTCGGCCCCGTAGCTCAGCTGGATAGAGCAAGTGCCTTCTAAGCACTAGGTCGCAGGTTCGAGCCCTGCCGGGGTCGCCACCACCCCCTTGTCGGGACTGAATCTGTGCGTACCGCGGGCGCGGGGAGCCGGTTCTCCGTTCCCAATCCGTGGCGGGCAGAGGCGACAGGCAACCGGCGCCACACGAAGACATCCCCACCAGCGCGGTTCATCATCGCGACCGCCGGCAGAGCGTGACATGGCCCCGGCCGACCGCTCGTTTTGATCGGGACATCCCACTTCCGAGTCTTGATCGGCAGGAACACACCGTCATCGATCTCCACCGCGGCCGCGATCAGGCCGCCGGCCAGCGTCTGGCGCATGGAGACGCGCGCCATTTGTCTGGCACGGGGAAGCCCCGCGCGATGGTGTGTCGCGCGAGACCCAAGACGCCTCAAAAGGCGATGGTGAGCGCGCCCTTGAACGCATTGTCCTGGAGGCCGGCGGCGAACTGGCCGCTGTAGCTGGCCGAGAGCACTGTGGCGGCAGTCAGCCGATAGTCGAGGCCGGCGCCGATCAGCGCGCTGTCGCGGGCCAGCGGCACGCCGGTCACCGCAAACGGCTGCGAGCCGCTGGCGAAGGCCATGGTCGCGGCGGGGTTCACGTCGCCGAAGGCATGCAGCCAGGCCAGGCTCAGGTTGGGCGTCACGCTCACCCCCGGCGCCAGGGTCAGGCTGGTGCCCAGCCGCAGGCCGAGGCTGGTGAACACCGTGTCCATGCCCGCCACAGTCACCGCCAAAGCCGAGCTGGAGCCGGTCTCGGTCAGTCCGTCGGTGGCAAGATGCACATAGGCCAGGCCGGCGAACGGCTGCAGCGCCACGGCGTCGAGGCGGAAGGTGTAGCCCGCCTCGCCGAACAGCTGGGTGGTGCTGGCGTCATAGCCGCCGGTGCTGCTGCCGCTATAGCCGGTGAAGGCCGTGGTGCGGCCCATGGCGGCATCGTGCCATGTGTAGCTCACGCCCGCCTTCAGGCCGAGATCGCCATAGCGGGCGCCCGCATAAAGCCCCAGGTCGTAATTGTCGATGGTGCCGGAGGAGGCCCGGGCCTCCACATCCAACGTGGTGCGGCTGTAGCCGCCCATGAGGCCGATGCGCCAATTGTCGCCCAGGGCCACGTCGGCGCCGGCGAACACGCCGGCGATGTCGCTGCTCATGGTTGCCGCATTGCCATTGCCCCAGGCATTGCCCCAGGCGCCGAAGCCCTGCATCCACAGGGTCGGGGTGAGGCCGGGGGCCAGGGCCGCGGTGGTGGGGCCGGCGGCGCTGGCGGACGGCGACAGCGCCTGGCCGAGGCGGGCGCCCACCGCTTCGCGCAGATAGAGCGACTGCTGCAGCATCACCGTGCTGGCCGAGGCATAGGCCTCGCCCGACAAGCTGTCGAAGGCGGCGGGCGCCGTGCCCACGGCCAGATTGGCGAGGGCGGAATAGACCGGATTGCTCCAGCCCAAAGGATCGGCGGCGCCGGCCACCGCCCGCTGGTTGGCGGTGAGCGCCTGGCTCACGAAGCTGATGTCGTTGCGCCGCAGGGTCAGATAGACGTCGTTGGCGTCATAGCTCAGCAGCGGCGTCAGGAAGGCGAGGTTGGAGGTGACGCTGGCGAAGGTGCCGCTCACCCCGCCCGCCGCCTGGAGGATGGTGAGCGTGCTCGAGCCGCTGTAGCCTCCCGCCGTGGCATTCACCGCCACGGTGCCGCCCTGCAAGGTGGCGGTGCCGGTGGCGATGATGAGGTCATGGGCGCCGGAGGGCGTCACGTCCACAGTGTAGGTGGAGCCCGCCGCGAAAGTGACATTGCCCGCCACCGTGAGCGTGCCCGGCGAATAGCCCGGCGCCGCCGTGCCGCCCGATGTGACGGTGAGGCCGGCGATGGTGCCGGTGCCGGAGATCGTGCCGCCATTGCCGATGGTATAGCTGGAGTTGGAGACCGAGCCGCTGGCCAGCACGAAGCTGGCATCGGCGACGGTGATGGCGCCGTTATAGCCGCTGGCGCCGGTGAAGTTCACCGT
>NZ_CALRWL010000035.1:0-62645 GCF_943371865.1 Azorhizobium sp. AG788
GCTCGACCTCCAATGTGGGCACCTACGGCATCACCCAGGGCACGCTGGCGGCCTCGGCCAACTATGCGCTCACCTATACCGGCGCCAACGTCGTGGTGACGGCGCGTCCGCTCACGGTGACGGCGGATGGCCAGAGCATGGTCTATGGCGACAGCCTGCCGACGCTGACCTTTGTGGTGGGCGGTAGCGGGCTGGTGAACGGCGATAGCCTCAGCGGCGCGCTGGCGACCACCGCCAGTTCCACGTCCAATGTGGGGACGTACGGCATCACCCAGGGCACACTGGCGGCCTCGGCCAACTATGCGCTCACCTATACTGGCGCCAACGTCGCGGTGACGGCGCGTCCGCTCACGGTGACGGCCAATGCCCAAATCATGGTCTATGGCAACAGCCTGCCAACCCTGACCTATGTCGTCGGCGGCAGCGGACTGGTGAACGGCGATAGCCTCGCCGGTGCCCTGGCGACCACGGCCAGCTCCACCTCCAATGTGGGGACCTACGGCATCACCCAGGGGACGCTGGCCAACAGCAACTACACCATCACCTCCTACATCGGCGCGAACGTCGCGGTGACGGCCCGTCCGCTTACGGTGACGGCCAATGGCCAGAGCATGGTCTATGGCAATGTGGTCCCGACCCTGACCTATGGCGTGGGCGGCAGCGGGCTGGTGAATGGCGACAGCCTCACCGGCGCCCTGGCGACGACCGCGAGCGCCACCGCCAATGTGGGGAGCTACGGCATCACCCGGGGGACGCTGGCGGCCTCCGGCAACTACACGCTCACCTATATCGGGGCGACCGTCGCGGTGACGGCCCGTCCGCTCACGGTGACGGCGGATGATCAGAGCCGTGCCTTCGGCGCCGCCAATCCGGTGCTGACCTGGTCGGTCTCCAGCGGCAACCTTGTCAATGGCGACAGCCTGACCGGCGTTCTCAGTACGTCGGCGGATGCCACATCACCGGCGGGCACCTATGCGATCCAGCAAAACACGCTGGCGGCCTCCGGCAATTACCGGCTCACCTACGTGGGCGGGGTGCTCACAGTCGCGCCTGCCCCTGGCGGTGGAAATACGGCCGGGGGAGGGACGGCGGCAACTCCAGCGCAAGTCGCTCAGACCGTTATCGTGTCCAGCTTGCCCACCCTTCTGGTTCCACAGCCTCCAACTGACCAGTGGGTCCAGACCAGCCAGATCGTGGTGCTGATCCAGGAGAGTGGGTCAGACACCGGCACGGCATCGTCTTCAACTTCGACGAGCGCCTCCGGCAGCGGATGCAGCGGATCTTCCTTCTCCTCCGCCTGCGAGCGCTCGCCCCATCCCGACAATCAGAATTATGGCCGCTGGCTGACGTTCCAAGTGCAATCAGCGCTGGCGCAATCAGGTGCCGTCCGTTGATGTCCCGCTTCAACCTCCGCCTCCTCACCGCCACGGCGCTTGGCCTTTTCGTGTGCGATCCCGCCTTCGCTCAGGTGCGGGCGCCGGTGGAACGCAATCTGCCGCCGGTGGTCTCCGGGCAGGGACGGTTGGTCATCGGGCCACAGGATCTGGCCGGCAGCCCCGACGATACGGCGCTCGGCGTGGCGCTCTCCGGCATCACCCTCATCGGCGCCAAGGAGAGTGTGCTCACCCGAGGCGGCCGCGGGATCCGCATCGGCGCCATCGGTGATATCCCGCACGCGGCGCTGGAGCGGGCGCTGGCCCCCTTCCTCGGCCAGCCGCTGTCGCGCAAGCAGGTCAGCGACATCCAGGCGGCGATCGCCAAGGTCTATCGCGAGGCGGGCTATCCTTTCGTCTCCGTCACCCTGCCGCCGCAGGAGGTCACCAGCGGCGTGCTGACCTTGCGGGTGGTGGAGTTCCGCACCGGATCGGTGAAGGTCTCCGGTGCCGAGGCGGGCACCGAGGCGGCCCTGGTGCGTCGGGTCCGCACAGGGCCGGGCCAGCGGATTTCCGCCGATGCGCTGGACGAGGATCTGGTCTGGCTGAACCGCTATCCCTACCGTTCGGTCTCCGGCGTATTCGCGCCCGGAGACGATGTGGGCCTGAGCACCCTCACCCTGGAAGTGACGCCGCAGAAGCCGTGGCAGATCTTCGCCGGCTGGTCCAACACCGGCACCCATGCCACCGGTTTCGACCGCTATTTCGCCGGCTTCGGCGCGGCCTTCCTCGGGGTGCCGGAGAGCTTCCTGTCCTATCAGGTCACCGGCAGCCCGAACTTCTGGACCGATCCCGGTCGCGTGGGCGCCGGGGCGGAGCAGCCCAGCTATTACAGCCAGGCGGCGCGCCTCGTCCTGTCCACCGGCGAGCGCCAGAGCATCGAGATCGCGCCGAACTATGTGGCCACGCGCCAGAACGGGCAGCCCACGTCTTTTGCCTTCGACACCACCACACTGGAAATCCCGATCTCTTATCGCACCGCGATCTCCAACCTCGTCCCCGGCCTCTATGCCGGGGACCTGATCCTGGGCGTCACGGGCAAGACCGCCTCCCGCGGCAGCTATTTCACCGGCGTGGATATTGGGGGGGCCACTGCAGATCTGTTCGAAATGAGCGCCGGATGGTCGGTGGCCCGCGGGGATGCCTATGGCACCACCAGCCTGGATGTGAAGCTGGTGGTCAATCCCGGCGGGGTGATCGGGGGCAATAATGCGGCGCGATGGAGCGCCTATAGCGGTGGCCGGGTCACCGATGTCCAATATGTCTATGGCCTGGCGGACCTCAATCGGGTCACGCGCCTGCCGGCGGGCTTCAACTGGGTGAGCGACCTCAGCGTGCTGGCCGCCGGCCAGCCGCTGCCGGACACCGAGCAGATGAGCCTGGGCGGCCTCTACGCGACCCGCGGCTATACGCTGGATGATGCGACGGCGGATACCGGGCTGGTGTGGCGCAACGAACTGCGCACCCCGACATTCGCCCTCCTGTCCACGCTTGGGGTGAAGGGCATCAGCGACCAGGTCTCGCCTTACGGCTTCTTCGACCTGGGCTGGGGGCGGAGCTATGGCTATGAGGGGCTGCTGGGCACGGTGCCGCGCAACGATTCCTCCCTGGCCGGTGTCGGCCTCGGCGTGGACTACACGCTGAACCGCAACGTCACCGCCACCCTGGTGGGTGGCTTCGCCCTGACCGACGCCACCTATACCAAAGCCGGAGACTTCAACCTCCAGGCCCGGGTGTATGTGAGCTACTGACGACTTGGGATGTCCCTCAACACCAACGGCTTCCTCGCGCGGGCGATGAAGCAAGGCATCGCCACGCGTGCGGGTGCCATCTTCCGGAAAAGGACCTGAGATGAGTGTGAAAATGGTCTGGTCGTGGGCCGGACGGTCCCGCGCGCTGGCGCGGGTGTTGCCGCTATGCGGGATGGTGGGCATCGCGCTTGCGGGCATGAGCCAAAGCGCGGGCGCGCAGACGCCGCCCGCACCGCAGACCACCACGGCCACCTACCAGGATTGGCTGGTGCGGTGCGCCAGTCCCGAGGGCCAGCCCAAAGCCTGCGAAGTGGCGCAAACGTTTCAAGCCCAAGGCGGACAGGGCGCCATCGCCCAGATCGCGCTCGGCCGCGCCACGAAGACGGATCCCATGCGTCTGATCGTCGAGCTGCCGCCCGGCGTGCGCTTGCCCGCCGGCGTGACCGTGCAGACCTCGGAGAAGGCATCCCCCCTGACCCTCGCCTTCCAGACATGTCCACGGTCCTGCTTTGCTGAGCTGGAGCTGAAGCCCGATCAGGTCCAGGCGCTGCGGAGCGCCAGCGGTCCCGGAGTTCTCACCTTCGAGGACGGCTCACGTCGCAAGGTCCAGCTCCCGGTCTCCTTCAACGGCTTTGCGGCCGCCCTGGATGCCAGCCAGAAGTAGCGCGCTGAAGCGCGCCGTGCCCATCGGCGCGTGGCGGAGGGGGCGGGCCAATCCATGGCCATGGATTTGAGCCGTCCCCTCCAGGATGGGAGTTGGGGAAAAGGTCAATGCCGAGTCCCCCAGCCAAAGGCCCAATATATTTAATAACTTAGAGATGCATCGCCCGCGCAGGGAGACCACCGCGGGGGCCCCCCACATCGGGTGTGCGAATGGTGGTACGGCCGGGCGACCGCGGCGATGCTCTCGTCGTGCGCGGCGGCGTCCGATTGATGGCGCAGCGCCGTGCGGCGACGATCTCCGCCGGAGAATTCTGGGCCGCGGGCGTGGTGGTGACGGGGGCGATGGACAGGCTAACTTCGCAAAGAGGAAGGGGCGGGGACGTCCCGCCCCGACTCCTCAGGCGTTCATATCGATGACCATGCGGCCCTCGATCTCACCCCGGCGCATGCGGTCGAACACGGCATTGATGTTCTCCAGCCGGTCGGTCTGCACCGTCGCCTTGACCTTGCCCTCGGCGGCGAAGTCCAGGGATTCCTGCAGATCGAGCCGGGTGCCGACGATGGAGCCGCGCACGGTGATGCCTTGCAGCACCATGTCGAAGATGGGCAGCGGGAAGCTGCCGGGTGGCAGGCCGTTGAGGGCGATGGTGCCGCCTCGGCGCACCATGCCGAGCGCCTGCTCGAACGCCTTGGGGGAGACCGCCGTGACCAGGACGCCATGGGCACCGCCGATCTCCTTCTTGATCACCGCCGTGGGGTCCTGCTCCCGGGCATTGACGGTGAGGCTGGCGCCGAGCCGGCGGGCCAGGTCCAGCTTGTCATCGGCAATGTCGACGGCCACCACGTTGAGGCCCATGGCCCTGGCATACTGAACCGCCATGTGCCCGAGGCCGCCGATGCCGGAAATCACCACCCAATCCCCCGGCTTGGTATCGGTCACCTTCAGGCCCTTATAGACCGTCACCCCCGCGCACAGGATCGGCGCGATGTCCACGAAACCGATATTGGCCGGCAGGTGGCCGACATAATTGGGATCGGCGATGACATATTCCGCAAAGCCGCCATTCACCGAATAGCCGGTGTTCTGCTGCTCCTCGCACAAGGTCTCCCAGCCGCCGAGGCAGTGCACGCAATGGCCGCAGGTGGAATAGAGCCAGGGCACGCCTACCCGGTCGCCTTCCTTCACATGGGTGACACCCGCACCGACGGCGGAGACGAAGCCCACGCCCTCATGGCCGGGAATGAAGGGCGGGTTGGGCTTCACCGGCCAATCCCCTTCGACCGCGTGCAGGTCGGTGTGGCACACGCCGGAGGCCTGGATCTTCACCTGGATCTGGCCGCGGCCGGGCTCGGGGATCTTCACCTCTTCGCACACCAGCGGCTGACCGAAGGTGCGCGCGACGGCGGCTCTCATGGTCTTGGACATGATGGAAACTCCTGATGGCTGGAAGGGCAAGGCGCGCAGCCTCAGCGCCGCGCGCCATCCCGTCCGCGATGGCTGTTGCGGACGGGCGGGGTGGCGTGATCAGAAGAAGCCCAGGGCCTTGGCGCTGTAGCTCACCAGCAGGTTCTTGGTCTGCTGGTAGTGGTCCAGCATCATCTTGTGGTTCTCGCGCCCGATGCCCGACTGTTTGTAGCCGCCGAACGCCGCATGGGCGGGATAGGCATGGTAGCAATTGGTCCATACCCGCCCGGCCTGGATCGCCCGGCCGAAGCGATAGGCGCGGGTGCCGTCGCGGGTCCACACCCCGGCCCCAAGGCCGTAGAGGGTGTCGTTGGCGATGGCGAGGGCTTCGGCTTCGTCCTTGAAGGTGGTCACTGACACCACCGGGCCGAAGATCTCCTCCTGGAACACGCGCATGCGGTTGTGGCCGCGGAACACGGTGGGCTGGACATAATAGCCGCCCGCCAGAGCGCCCTCCAAATGGGCCTGCGCGCCGCCGGCCAGCACCTCGGCGCCTTCCTGGCGGCCGATGTCGATATAAGAGAGGATCTTCTCCATCTGCTCGCCAGAGGCCTGGGCGCCGATCATGGTGGCCGGATCCAGCGGATCGCCCTGCACGATGGCATTCACCCGCTTCAGCGCCTTCTCCATGAAGCGGTCATAGATGCTCTCCTGGATCAGCGCCCGGCTGGGACAGGTGCACACCTCGCCCTGGTTGAGGGCGAACATGACGAAGCCTTCCACCGCCTTGTCGAGGAAGTCATCGTCTTCCGCCGGCACGTCCGCGAAGAAGATGTTGGGCGATTTTCCGCCCAGTTCCAGGGTGACGGGAATGAGGTTCTGGCTGGCATACTGCATGATGAGCCGGCCGGTGGTGGTCTCGCCGGTGAAGGCGATCTTGGCGATGCGCGGGCTCGACGCCAGAGGCTTGCCGGCCTCCAGGCCGAAGCCGTTGACCACGTTGAGAACGCCCGGCGGCAGCAGGTCAGCGATCAGCTCCACCAGCACCAGGATGGAGGCCGGGGTCTGCTCGGCGGGCTTGAGCACCACGCAGTTGCCCGCCGCCAGGGCGGGCGCCAGCTTCCAGGTGGCCATGAGAATGGGGAAGTTCCACGGGATGATCTGGCCCACCACGCCGAGCGGCTCGTGGAAATGATAGGCGATGGTGTCATGGTCCACCTCGCCGATGGAGCCTTCCTGGGCGCGCACGGCGGCGGCGAAATAACGGAAATGATCGATGGCGAGGGGAATGTCCGCCGCCATGGTCTCGCGGATGGGCTTGCCGTTGTCCCAGGTC
Organism: Azorhizobium sp. AG788; assembly: GCF_943371865.1. Taxonomy (GTDB): domain Bacteria; phylum Pseudomonadota; class Alphaproteobacteria; order Rhizobiales; family Xanthobacteraceae; genus Azorhizobium. The sequence goes on from NZ_CALRWL010000035.1 coordinate 6,589, forward strand.
TCGGCGCGGGCCAGCAGCTCGAGATTGGCTTCCAGCCGGTCGGCGATGCGGTTCAGAATGAGCGCTCGCTCAGTGGTGCTGGTGCGGCCCCAGGCGTCCTTGGCCGCATGGGCGGCATCCAGCGCCAGCTCCACGTCTTCCTTCTGCGAGCGCGGGATCTGGGTCAGAACTTCGCCGGTGATGGGGGTGGTGTCGTCGAAATAGCGGCCATCCACCGGTTCCACCCACTGGCCGCCGATGAAATTGCCATAGCGCGGCTTGAACGGCGAGCGCGACTGGGCTGACAGGAATGCAGGCTTGTTCATTTTATCCTCCCTCGTGATGCCGGGAGCTGTGCAGCGGCCGTGCCAATTGCCTGATTTCGCAATTGCAAACCTGCGCTGCAATGCGGGAAGTCTCTGCAAATCGAGGCTGTGTCAAATAGTCGAGATCAGTTCTGAACTGAGACCATAGACGGTCCTGGGTGTTGCATGCGAGAATTGGAGCAACACAGAGATGCCAACTGCAACATGTGTTGCAGATTGCCACAGTTCGGAGGACGCAGCCCATGGCGCCGCAGGCGACGACGGAGACTGTGCGCTCGGCGCGGCAGCGCTTCTTCACCCATGGAGAGGTGGCCGAGGGGCTGGTGGCGGCGCCGATCCTGCGCTCTTGGCAGCGTTGCGCGCAGCAGGGGCTGGACATTGCCGATCCCCCGCGGGTCGAGCCCATCAGCGCGCCCGCTTTGCGCGAGCTGCAGCAGCGCCACGATCTGCTGCGCCGGATGACCCGGCCGGAAATCGAGGCGTTGCGGGCGGATGCCAAGCTGACCGACAGCGTGGTCATTCTCACCGATGCCGCGGGCCTCGTGCTCGACATGGCCGGCAATGCGGACTTCGCCGACCGCGCCTCCAAGGTGGACCTGCGCCCCGGCGTGCCGTGGAGCGAGGCGGCCACCGGCACCAATGCCATCGGCACGGCGCTGGTGGAGAAGCGCCCGATCGCGGTGCATGGCGCCGAGCATTTCTTCCATCCGCACCGCATCCTGGCCTGCGCGGCCGCTCCCATTCTCGATCCGCGCGGGGCTCTCGCCGGGGTGCTGGATATGTCCGGCCATGCGGGCGTGCGCCATCTGCATGCGCTCGGCCTGGTGCGGCTGGCGGTGGAGCAGATCGAGCATCGGCTGTTCGAGCACGGTTTCGACCATTGCACCGTCTTCCGCTTTCATCGCGAGCGGGAATTGCTGGGTACCGCGCGTGAAGGCATCCTCGTGTTCGAGGGCGAGCGCTTGGTGGCAGCCAATCGATATGGGCTGCACCTGATCCAGCTCGACTGGTCCGCGCTGGATCAGGTGACCGCAACAGAGGTGTTCGGGCAGGCAGAACCTTCGCAGACGCCGCGCCAGATGCGGACCCAGGCGGGGCTCGAGGTCATAGGCCGGGTGATCGCCCCCCGCACGCACAGCATCACCGGTGGCGGGAAGAGTTCGCTAAGCCCGCAGTCCGCCCGCTCCTCTAAGGAGCCCCAGCCCGTGCTGTCGGCGCAGACACAGGCAGCGCTGGCGCGAGCGGTGCGGTTGCTGGAGGCCAATGTGCCTGTTCTGGTCCAGGGGGAGACCGGGACCGGCAAGGACATGTTCGCCCGCGCGCTCCATGGCCGGAGCACCCGCGCGGGGCAGCCCTTCATCGCGATCAACTGCGCCTCCCTGCCGGAGAGCCTGATCGAGGCCGAACTGTTCGGCTATGAGGAAGGAGCCTTCACCGGCGCCCGCCGGCAGGGGCAGAAGGGCCTCCTGCGTCAGGCCGATGGCGGCGTGCTGTTCCTGGATGAAATCGGCGACATGCCGCTGGGGCTGCAGGCCCGGTTGCTGCGGGTGCTTCAGGACAGGGCCGTGTCGCCGCTGGGCAGCGGGCGGCCAGTGCCGGTGGATTTCGCTCTGGTCTGCGCCACCCATCGCGCTCTGGGCGATCTGGTGGCGGCGGGGCAGTTCCGCCAGGATCTCTATTTCCGCATTGCGCCTTATGTGATCGACCTGCCGGCGCTGCGCACCTTGCCGGACCGCCGGGATCTGGTCCGCACCATCTGGTCGCGCCTCGGGGGCGCGGGACTGAACGTGGCACTGTCGCCAGGGGTGGAGGATTTGCTGGCGGACCATGATTGGCCGGGCAATTTCCGGCAATTGTCAGGCCTGTTGCGGGCCATGCTGGCGCTTGCGGAGCCGGGTCAGACGCTGGACGCCTCCGCCTTGCCGTCCGAGTTCCTGCGGGAGAAGCCGGAGGCAGCGGCACTCCCCACGGTCCCTCCCACCGGAGAGGGGGCCCTGTCGGACGTGACCCGCGAGGCCATGCGCGCCGCCCTGGAGGCGTGCGGCGGCAATGTCTCCCGCGCCGCCCGCCGTTTGGGCATCGATCGCAGTACGCTGTATCGTCGGGTGCTCTGGGACCGGCGGCGCCAGAGCTAAGTCCTTATTCAGGCTCCTACGGGCGAGCGGTATCCGACAGCGAATGGCCGTCCTCAGTCGCTTGGAGCTGCGGGTGAACCGGTCACCCGCAGCTGTCGTGATTGGGGACCGAGCCGTTGATCTCAGGCGGCGCGGACCGTGGTGAGGAAGCGCTGCATCTGGGTTTCCAATTGCTGCGCCTGCTCGGAAAGGGCGGCGGATGCGGTGAGCACATGGGCGGCGGCGGTGCCGGTCTCATCGGCGGTGCGGGCCACGTCGGCAATGTGGCTGGTGACGCTGTTGGTCCCGGTGGCCGCCTGATCTACGTTGCGCACGATTTCGCGGGTGGCGACCCCCTGCTGTTCCACCGCGGCGGAGATGCCGGTGGCCACGTCGCTCATCTTGCGGATCTGAGTGCTCACCCCGTCGATCACCTTCACCGCATGATCGGTGGTGGACTGGATGGAGCTGATCTGACTTTCGATCTCTTCCGTCGCCTTTCCTGTCTGCGCGGCCAGGGCTTTGACTTCGGAGGCGACCACCGCGAAGCCCTTGCCGGCATCGCCGGCGCGGGCCGCCTCAATGGTGGCGTTGAGCGCCAGCAGATTGGTCTGGTTGGCGATGTTGGAGATGAGGCCGATGAAGTCGCCGATGCGCGCGGCGGCCAGGGCCAGTTCGCGGATGACGTCGCCGGTCTTGGCGGCCTCCGCCACCGCGGTGGAGGACAGATCGGCGGACTGCTCGACCTGCCGCGAGATTTCATCCACGGATGCGCCCAGTTCTTCGGCGGAGGAGGCGACCATCACCACATTGGTGGACGCCTGCTCCGCTGCTGCCGCGACGGCTGTGGACTGGGTGGAGGTCTTGCGCGCCGCAGCGGTCATGGTCTGGGCGGTTTCGTGCAGGGCCCCGGAGGAGGCCGACACGTTGCGGATGATGCCGCCAACCGCCTGCTCGAATTCGTCGGCCAGCGCATGCATGCCGTTTCGGCGCGCCTCTTCCGCCCGGAGCCTGGCCTGGGCGGTTTCTTGCTCCAGCTGGTTGTTGCGCACCATGCCCTGCTGGAAGACCAGGACAGCCTGCGCCATCGCTCCCACTTCGTCCGAGCGCCGGGTGTCGGTCACGGTGACGCTGACGTCGCCGCCCGCCAGAACCTTCATGACCCCGGTCAGGCGGACCAGCGGGCGGATGACCCGTCGGGTCACGACGACGATCATGGCGATGCCAAACACCGCCGCGGTGGCCAGGAGACCGAGCTGGACCCACAGCGCGCGGGTCGCCGCCGCCTGCTGGTCCTCCGCATAGCGTGTCGCGTCGTCGAGCGACTTCTGCGCCACCGCCTGGAGATAGGTCAATTTGGACACTGCCAGCGGGGTCCAGTCTTCGCCCGAGATCCCCGGCGGCGTGCCGGCGATCAGGGCCTTCAGGGTGGTCAGGCGCAGATCGGAGAAGGCGGGGGCGAAGAACTCCCGCTTGGCTGTCTCAATGGCGGCGCTCAGATCCGGCGACAGCCGCATGCCCGCGGCGAGATCCAGCAGTACCGCCCAGGTGCTATCGATCTTGCTGACCATCGCGGCGTATGTGATCAGCGGGTCTTTCACCAGCGGTTGGCCGGCGAGGGGATTGGAGACCAGGAGTGCGGTGTCACCGGCGGCATTGCGCGTGACCCAGGCCAACTGCTTGAGCTCGAGCATCTGATCCACATAAGCATCCTGAAGCTTCACCGATTTGACCAATTGCGCCGAGGTGCGGTCCAGGAATTCAAGCAGGGCAGCGGTTTCCTTTGAATAGTCCGCGAGCAGCCCGGCACGCCGTTCCGCCTTCGGGCGGCCGAGAGCGGTCACGGATTCCCCGTGCAGGGCCACCAGCCGCTTCACCGCACGATCGAGTTCCTCCGCAACGGTGTCGTGACCGGGGAAGTCCAACGCCCGCAACCCCGCCACGCTCGCTTTCAGGGCCGGGAGTTCCGCGGTGCGCGACCTCTCAAGTTGCGGCGTCAGCGATGTGAAGACCCGATCAGCCGGGAGGTCGCGCAGGGATGAGGCCCGGTCGAGGCGCAGGTTGTGCAGCGACGTAAACAGGTCACCCGAAACGCGGGTCACCGCCGCGATACGTGTGGCCTCCGCCAGGGCCTGCGAGGATTCCCAGGCGCCGCGCGCCAGGATCCCCACCGTTGCCGTGGCCAGAAGGGCAATGACGGACGTCAACAGCGTGCTGACGGACAATCGCTTGAACATACCGCTCTCCGGATCGATTAAATGCGTGGTGCCAGATGCCAGCAAGGCTGCGGGCGAAGGTAAAATGCGGATTCTGGAATGGGCGTTTTGGTAAGTCCTCGTTACCTTTCTGGCCGGAGAGGATTGCCTGAGGCTGGAAAGCCGAACAGGGCCTGCGGATTGTCGACCAGAAGGCGCCGCTTCAGATCCGCGCTTGGGGCGATGGCATCGATCCAGTCCACCAAGGTTCCGTCGTCCGGCATGGCGCCGTGGAGGTTCACATGGGGCCAATCGCTGCCCCACAGCATGCGCTCGGGCGCATGGTCCAGCAGGCTGCGGGCATAGGGCACCACGTCCGCATAGGGCGCCCCCGCCTTCGACAGGCGGTCGGCGCCGCTGAGCTTGACCCAGACCCGGCCGGTATCCAGGAGCCGGAACAGAGTGGCACGGATGGCGTCCAGGTCTTCGTCCAGATCGGGGCGCGCCATATGGTCGATCACCACTGGCGTTGGCAGACCGGTGATGAAATCGGCGTGGCGCACCAGATCCGTTCCCGCCACATGGATCGCCACATGCCAGCCAAGTGGCGCCACCCGCCGTGCCACCATGCCTGCGGCATCCAGGTCCGGCGTCCCGCCCAGATGGCTGAGAAAATTGAAACGGACGCCGCAGACACCGGCGGCATCAAGGCGCAGGATGTCCGCTTGCGGTGTTGAGGACTTGAGCAACGCCACGCCGCGATAGCGTTCGGGATTGCCCGCCAGGGCCTCCAGTAGCGGACCATGATCGACGCCATGGCCTTGGCTCTGGACGATCACCGCCCGGGAGAAGCCGAGGGTGTCGTGCAAGGCGCGCAGGGCCGGCTCTGGGGCCTCGGAGGGGGTGAAGCTGCGATCGTCCGGCAGGGGAAAGCGCTCAAACGGGCCAAAGATGTGGCAGTGGGAATCGCACGCGTCCTCGGGCGGGCGTCGCGCGGGCGGGCGTCGCGCGGGTGGGTGGGGAGCGGGATGCGGTGGCGGGCAGGGGGTAAGGTTCAATGCCATGTCAGTCACACCGCGCGCTCATGCCGCCGTCCACCACGATCTCGGTGCCGGTGACGAAGCGCGCCTCGTCGGAGGCCAGGAACAAAGCGGCGGCGGCGGTGTCGCGGCCGTCGCCCATGAAGCCGAGGGGGATGCGCGCAAGACGGGTCTTCAGCAGCGCGTCCACGTCACCGCCCGCCCGCTGGCCCGCAAGCCGGGCCTCCACCATGGGGGTGTGCATCTGACCGGGTATGACGGTGTTCACCCGGATGCCGCGGGCGGCATATTGCACCGCCGTGACCCGGGAAAACTGGATAATGCCGGCCTTGGCCGCGGCGTAGCCCACTTGCGCCGCGCCGGTCCAGCGGATGCCGGAGGTGGAGGCGGTATTGACGATGGCGCCGCCCCCTTGCGCCTCCATCGCCGGCAGCACGTGCTTGCAGGTGAGGAAGACGCTCGTGAGATTGACGGCGATCTGCCGGTCCCACTGCTCCTCGGACAGTTCCACCGGCCCGCCGGGGGCCGAGCCGCCGACATTATTGACCAATATGTCAATACCGCCGAATGCCTCCCGGCAGGCGGCGATCATGGCGGCCACCTGCGCGCTATCGGTGACGTCGCAAGCCTGAGGGGTGATGGAGCCGCCTTCCGCGCGCACCAGTTCCAGCGTCTCATCCATGCTGGCCATGTTCTTGTCGACGGCGAATATCTTCGCCCCTTCACGGGCAAACAGCACCGCCGCCGCGCGGCCATTGCCCCATCCGGGGCCGACGCAGCCGGCCCCGGTGATGATCGCGATCTTGTTTGCCAATCTGCCGGTCATGGCGAGGTCCTCAAGCTTTCAGAATGGAGGTCTCTCCGTCGGGCAGGCCGATGTCGAAGACGTTCAGGGTGAAGGCCACCAGGGTGTAGTAGCCAAGGATGCCTACAAGCTCGACCACGCCGCTCTCCCCGAGGGCGGCGACGGCGCGGGCATAGAGGGCGTCGGATGCCCGGCCGCTGGTCACCACCGCGGTGCTGAAGTCGAACACGATCTGGTCCGCCTCGCTCTCCAGGGGCGGTGTTGCGCGGGCGGCGATGGCGGCGATCACGTCCGGCGAGACGCCCGTCTTGAGGGCTTCGCGCGCATGGGCGTACCATTCGAAATGGGAGGTCCAGAAGCGGGCCACCACCAGGATGGCCAGTTCCGACAAAGCCGGCGACAGGCTGGTGTCATAGCGCACGAACGCGCCGAGATGTTGCGCGCGACGGCCCAGTTCCGGGCTGTGCAACCATGCCCGCAGCGGTGCCGGAACTCGGCCTCGTTTGCCCGCGATGGCCTCATCAGCGACGGCCCGCTGGGCCGGCGTCATCTCGTCGAGGGTCAGGTCCTTGATGCGCATGGCGGCTCTCACAGGAGGAAATCGGCGAGGGCCGCATTGAATGCAGCCGGCTGCTCGATATTGGGGAGGTGGCCGGCGCCGGCGATCTCAATGAAGCGGCCGTCCGGCACCGCTGCCGCCAGGGTGCGAAGGGTCCGAGGCAAGACACCGTCTTCGGCACCCGCCAGCATCAGGGCCGGGCAGGGCAAGTGATCGAGGTCGCCGCTAAAATCGAAGGCTTGCAGCGCTCGCACCGCCCGCAGAAAGCCGGATAGCGGCGTTGCCGCGATCATGGCGGCTACGCGCTGCACATCCGCGCCGTTCGCCGCCAGTGTAGCCGGCGTGAACCATCGGGCCAGGGTGGGCGCCCGAAGGCCGACCATGCCTTGGCCTTGGGCCACAGCGATGCGCTCCTCCCAGGCCTGCGCGCCACCGGGCGGTGTTGCTGCCTGCCCGTCCGCCAGCACCAGCCGGGCGACCTTCTCCGGGGATTTCAGGGCCGCGCCCAGGCAGGTGGCCGCCCCCATGGAAATCCCCACGAGGTGGGCGCGAGCAATGCCGCAGGCGGTCATGATGCCAAGCAGGTCTCCGGCCAATTGCGCCATGGTGCAATCCTCCGTGGGCACGCCGGTTGCCCCGTGCCCACGTTGGTCGTAGCGCAGGATGCGGAAGTGGGAGTCAAAGGCTGCAACCTGCGCGTCCCATAGGGTGAGGTCGGTCATCAGTGAATTGCTGAACACCAGCCACGGCGCCCCGTCAGCCCCCTCGATCCTGCAGCGAAAGGCGAGACCGTCCAAGGTGATGATGTGATCGCCGGGGGAGGCGATTGTTGTGGTGGACATGGCCGTCACCCGCGGAAATAGCGGGAATAGAGATTGAAGGGATGGGCGCCGACGCCTGCGATCACGCCCAGGGAGGTGGACAGGCTGTCCCACGATACGGGCCCGGCGAACTCCGCGACCAACCAGATGGCGGCCTCGCCTCCCTGTTCTTGCCGGAACAGGCGCATTTGACACAGTCCGTGCCGTGTCAATGTCGCGGCCCTCGCCTGGTTCGCAAAGTCATCGTGCTCAGAGCGTGGCCGATAGCATGCCAGAAGCAGGGCGGAGGTCTCTCCAGCGGGGCCGGTGAGGGCATCGCCCGGCAGCATCTGGTCCGCGACGATCCGCTGCCGACCTATGGTGCGCGGCAGGATGCGCTTGCTCCACGGCGTCGAATTGCCGGCGGAGACGGCATGATAGGCCTCTGTGGCCAAAGCTGCAGTGGAGGCGAGGTCATAGACCGCAAGCCAGCGCGGCCAGCCATTGAGGCAGATCCAGCGCGATGCGCTCTCGAAGCCGGGCAGGGCGCGGCGCTGGGGGAAATGCTCAGTGTCGTACCAGTCATTGAATTCCTCCTCGAGGCCGGCCGGCGGCTCCATGGTGACCAGGAGGAGACCCTTGGCAGTCTTTGCAGTCATGGGCGTTCGGCTTTCACGAGGCTCGCACCAGGGCGTTGCGCCTGGCAGCGGCAAAGAAATTCACCAGTTGGCGGCCCATCTCTTCCGGTGCTTGCACCGGCATCAGATGGCCGCTGTCAATGACGTCAAACGATCCATGCCCGATCCGTGCCGCCAGCGGTGCCACGGTCTGCGGCGGGCGCAGGAGATCGTGGGTGCCGGCCAGCAGCAGGCAGGGCTGGCGCAACTCTTCCAGGCGGGGCTCCAGTTGGACATGGGCCAGGGCGAGGTTGGCATGGGCATAGCCCACAGGATCATTGGCCAGGAACCGTGAGCGATAGGCGGCATAAGTGGCGGGATCGCGCTGCATAATCAGCGGATACGAGCGCTCGAGGCTGCCGTCGACGATGGCGGCCATGCCTTCGGTGACGGCCAGTTCAGAGCGCGCTGCGAGATAGTCAACACGGTCGCGCTCCACCGTCAGGGCGGGTGCGCATAGGGCGAGCGCCGCGACCGCCTGCGGCGCATCGAGCGCATAGGCCACTGCGATCGCCGCGCCTGCTGCGACACCCGCCAGGAATAGCGGCGTTGGAAGGCCGAGGGCCGTCACCAACTGATCCAAGTCGTCGGCGTGATCAGCCATCGAGAATGGAAGGCGCGGCTTCTCCGATCCACCGGCCCCGCGCTGATCGTAGCGCAGAACGCGGAAGTGAGCCTCCAACTGCGGCATCAGTCCGTCGAAGCTCTCCAGACTTCCCCCGAGTTCGTGCAGCAGCACGAGAACGGGGCTCCCACGCCCGGAAAGCTCGTAGCGCAGCATAACGTCTTCGAGGCCAATCCAACTCATGCGGCAACGGGTCCAAATGGAGATTTGACGGGACCGGAAGCGCCTGCGAGAGAATTGTCCGACGCGTTCGCGCCCCCGGCCCCAGTTGATGACGGAGACCGACCATCGATATCCGAGGCCTTCGCTATTTCGTGCAGGTGGCGCGCGCCGGCAGCATCAGCCGCGCCTCGACCATCCTGAACATCGCGCAGCCTGCCTTGAGCCGTCAGCTCATCAAGCTGGAGGAGGAGATTGGCGTCAGCCTGCTGCTGCGTCATGGCCGCGGCGTGCGCCTCACACGCGCCGGCAGTTCGCTGCTGGAACACGCCAATGCGGTGTTGCGCCAGGTGGACCAGATTTCCGAGCTGGTGCGGGCGCCGGAGACCAGCTTCGCCGGGCATGTGGTCTTCGGCGTGCCGCCAGCGGCGGGTCTGGTTGTCGCACCGTTGGTGGTGGAGACGCTGCGCGAGCGCTGGCCGCATGCCTCTATCCATGTACGCGAAGGCATCAGTTCCTCGCTGGAGGAATGGCTGCTGGACCGACGCCTCGACCTCGCGGTGCTCTACAATCCACCGCCGCTGGATGGCATCGTACTCACGCCCATTCTCCATGAGCGGATGGTGGCGGCTGGGCCCATCGGCAAGGGCGAGGGCAATGGCCGGGCGATCCGTTGGCGCGATCTGTCGGCTCTGCCGCTCATCCTGCCGTCGCTGCCCCACAGCAACCGCCGCATGATCGAGCAGGCGGCGATCCAGCGTGGCGCCCGCCTCAACGTGGTGCTGGAGGTGGACAGCGTCTCCGTGACCAAGGCCATGGTGCAACGTGGGCTGGGCTGGACCATCCTGGCCCATGCGGCGGTGGCGGGCGAGGCGGCGCGCGGCGAGATGCAGGTGCGCATCATTGATCGGCCGCCGCTCCTCTCTACGGTGGCTATTGGCATGCCGCGGGAGGGCCAGTCCGCCGGCTTCACCGATGACCTGTTTAAGGATGAACTGTTCAAGGTGGTCCGCGGCGTCATTGTCGAACGCGTCGCGGCCGGGGCGTGGTTCGGCGCTAAGGTGGTGGACGACTACATCCGCTGACGCCCGTGCGGTCATTTGCCGGCCTTTGCTATAGCGGGAGTGGAGAGCGGGAGCGCGCTGGATATGGCCCCCGGAAGCGCCGCGCGTTCGGCCATGTAGGACGCGAACTTCGCGGCATCGAACGCGTTTTCCCACTTCGCGACCACAAACACGGCGACAGTGTTGCCCGCGACATTGGTCAGCGCCGTACAGGTCGCCATCAGGCGATCCACCCCAAACAGCATGCCAAGCCCTGTGAGGGGCCGTGCCCGTACCGTCTGGAGCGTGGCGGCCAGCTTGATGAAGGCGCCACCGGCCACCGTCGTGCCGCCCTTGGAGGTCAGCAGCATGATGGCCAGAACACCAATCTGCTGACCCAGCGAGAACGGCGTGTCGGTGGCCTGGGCGATAAAGCCCACGGCGATGGCCATATAGATGGCGGTACCGTCCAGATTGAAGCTGTAGCCGGCCGGCAGGACGAAGCCGACGACGGCCTCGTCGCACCCGGCCTTCTCCAGCTTCTGCATCAGCCGAGGCAGCGCCACTTCGCCCGACGCGGTGCCCGACACCAGCAGCAGTTCTTCGCGCACCAGTCGGATCAACTTGAACATCGGCAAGTTGGCGACCGCGCAGACTGAGCCAAGGATTACCAGCACGTACACCAGGGACGTCGCGTAATAGAGCGCCACCGATTGAGCCAGATAGATCAGCGTGCCCGAGCCGTCGGCGCCGACTGCCGCCGCGATGGCGCCGAACGCGCCGATGGGCGCGCCGATCATGATGTAGCCGAGGATGCGGAACAGAATGGTCTGCGCCTCCTCAATGCCGCGGAGAATGGCGGAATCTTGCTTCACTCCGACGCTTAGCGCCGCGCCGGTGAGGATCGAGACGAGCAGCACCTGGAGGATCTCGCCCTTGGCGAAGGCATCCACGATGGTGAGGGGAATGATCGACATGAAAAAGCCGACCGCCGTGAAGTCGCTGGCGGTGGTGGAGATCTTGGTAACACTATCATTCATCACGAGGTTGGTGGCATGCAGGCCCGCACCCGGCTCGAAGACGTTGACCGCGACAAAGCCCAGCGCCATGCCCACGGTGGTCAGGATCGCGAAATAGAGCAGCTCCTTGAACGCCAGCCGGCCCAATCGGCGCATGTCACGCACGTGGGTGAGGCCCAGCACCACGGAGCAGAAGATGATCGGCCCCAGCAGCATCCGCAGGAGGGCGATGAAGCCGTCTCCCAACGGCGCCATCTCGATGGCAGTTGCCGGCGCGAGCAGACCCAATGCGATGCCGAATGCAATGGCGATGAGCACCTGGACGTAAAGCTGGCGAAGGCGTGCCATGTTCGATGGTGCTCCCTGATCGGGCGAGCTTTGCCACGCCTTTTTATCGCGGGTGATTACACCAACTTCAGCTCTGCCATGTCCAAATCAATCGGGCGATATCAAGCTATGCCGTTTAGGCATGAGAACGCTCGTGGCTTCTTTGATTGAATGTGATCCGGTTCTTTGCCATCGGATGTGCGGTCGGTCGGGCAATGCGATGCAGGTGGGTCAGCCTTGCATTGCCGAGGCGCTGGACGAGATCACGCGGCTCTCCGCCGGAGACATCGAGCTGGCGGAAGGCGTAACGGGCATCTCCGTCGGCCAGTCCTCATTCTTGAAGCGGGCAGGGTTTCTGAGGGAGGAATAGCGTGCAGGGAGCGCACCATGGACAACCGCATGTGGCATCGCTGCCGACGGAACGCACCTCAAGCCCGTGTCCCTTGGGCCAGAAGCCGGTTGATCCCCTCCAAGACCACCCCCTCCATATAGGGTTTTGCCAGCACCACGGCGTTGTCAAACCGAGCCGGGAAAAGCGCCTCTCGCTGATAGGCGGTTGTGAATGCGAACGGTATGCCGCGCTCGATCAGGATGTCTGCCACGTCCCAACTGCGCTCGCCGTCGAGGTCCACGTCCAGCAAAGCGGCGTCGAAGCCTTCGCTGGTAGCCGCAGCCCTGGCAGAGTCCAGCTGCCCGAACGGCCCAACGACGACCAGTCCATCGCGCTCCAGAAGATCCTGAAGCTCAATGGCGATCAGGGTCTGATCCTCCACCACCAGGACCCGACGGCCTGTCAGCTCTCGTGCGGGATCCGGCAACGCTCTTGGCGAAATCGGAAGCGGTTCGGCCGAGGCTGACTGCGTCATTTCAAATAGGTCTGCGGGCACGATGGCGGTGCAGGTGACGCCGTCCGGCGAAAACCGGAGGTCAACGGTGCTTCGAACTTCAAACGCCAGCATCTGTTCGATCACCGTGCGGCCGAAGCCCTTGTGGGTCGGCTGCGTCACCTCCGGGCCGTTCCGCTCGATCCAGGCGAATGCCAGCGCGGGCGCCGCGTCCGCGCCGGGTGGGACCTTCCAGAAAATCGTCACCTGGCCGCCATCCGCAGACAGAGCACCGTACTTAACCGAGTTTGTAGCCAACTCGTGAACCGCGAGAGACAGGCTCAGGGCTGCCTTCGGCTTCAGCGTCACCACAGGGCCGGCGATGGTTACGCGAGCTGCTCCGTACATATCCATCTCATCATGGACCAGAGCACTGAGATCGGCGCCCGCCCAGCGGCCTCGGGTCAGAAGATCATGGGTGCGCGCGAGGGCATGCAGGCGCTGCTGGATGGTCTCGGTAAAGGCCCTCAGCGTCTGCGCATGCCTCGCGGAATAGAGTACCAGTGCTTGAATGGTGGCCAGGGTGTTCTTTACCCGGTGGTCCAGCTCGGCCATCAGGAAATCCTGCTGCGCCCGGGCGCGTTCGCGCTCCCGGGTGATCAGGTCCAGGCGGCGCAACACAATTTCAAGAATGGCAAGTCGCAAGTCCTGCGCGGCCTGCTGCTTGCCCGGATTCCAGGCGCGTGAGCGTCCGCGCACGGTCTCGCGCCATGCGGCGAACGACTTGCGCGGGCTCAGGCGCTCGCCGTCATCTCCTGGTTCCACCGGCTTGGCGGGGTTGCCCGCCCAGGTGACGGTTTCCAACAACTCGGGCCGGAACCAGAGCACGTAGTCCTTGGGATCACGAGAGATGGACAAAGCCACAAGGCCGCTGGCGATGGCCGCATAGGCTGCCGCGGGCGGATACAACTCCGATAGCCGATCGGTGATGAACACGCCCTCGCGCATCGTTGCGTTGAGCCACGCCACCAGAGCGGCAATCTCATGTCCGCTGGGGGTGACGCCCTTGCTGGTGGCTTTGCCCTCCCACCACACCACCACACCATTTGCAGGAATGTAGTCCTGCAAATTCGGCTGATACTGGGTCAGGGCCGAGGCGAGGTCCTCGTCCTGCGTCATGATCTCAATCAGTTTCGGCAGGGTGGTCTTGGCCCGCAGCCGCAGCGCCTGTTCCGCCTGGATCAGCTTTTCGCTCAGGTGCAGGCTCGCCATCTGGGCGAACAATTCGCAGGCGGCGCGCACGCCGTGGGGAAGGTGGCGCACAGTTTGATGGTGGCAGGCCACTAGCCCCCACAGCTTCCCGCCGACCACGAGCGATAGCGACATGGAGGCGGCGACCCCCATGTTGGCCAGATATTCCAGGTGCAGTGGGGAGACGGCGCGCAGGACCGCGTGGGTCAGGTCCAGAGGCCGGTTCGTCTGCGGGTTCAACGGGGGCTGCAGCGGGGCGGGCGTATAACGCGCATCGGGAATCAGGCGAATCCACGACTTGAGATACATGGCCCGGGCCTGGACGGGGATGTCGGATGCGGGATAGCGCAGCCCCAGATAACTCTCGATCTCGGGGCCTCTCGCCTCTGCGACCACCGCGCCGCTGTCGTCTTCCAGGAAGCGATAGATCATTACCCGGTCGAAGCCGGTGGCCCCACGGACGGCGTGGGCGACGCCATCGAGGAAATCATCAACCCCCTGAGATGCCTGGAGGCGCTGGATCATCTCCTGGACCAGCACCAGCGGATTGCCTTGGGGCATCTCCAGGCGGGGCTCAAGCTCGACGATGATGCCGCCTCCACTCATGTGGACCACGGCGTCGAGCATCTGCCCCGTGGTCTGGAGCAACGCCTCGAAGGCGAACTGGGGATGCGGCACGCAGATGCTTTGCGCCACCACGGCCTGGAGGCGATAGAGCGCGGAGGCACCGAGTAAATTGTCCAGTCGCTGGCCGATGATCTCTTCGGGCGGAACACCGAGAAGCCGTTCGGTACTGCCGGCGACCTGCTCGACCACCGCATGGCTGGAATCCAGCGCCAGCAGTACGCCGTGCGGCTGGATGGATCCGGGGATGTGGATGGGCTCACGGTCGCAATTGGTCAGATCGACTTGACCGAAGACCGGGTCGCGGTCGCTCATGAAACGTGCCTCTCGGAGGGGGCTGGCGTTGTCTTGGCCGCCGTCCTGCGTGATCGGTAGCACGCAATGCGCTGCGTGGATCGCACCGAGTGACGTTGCTGCGCCCCAGATTGCAGTTTAACCGCCTCCACCGAGATGAGTTCCCACCAGGAGCCGGCGCGCGACAGGTCCCACACCGGGGCCCTCACCGTTTGCGATCTCGCGCGCCGAGCGATCGGTCTCGGGCGCTGGCTATGGATGCGGCCGCGCCGCGACAGTGGGTGCACGCCTGTGGGTTGTATGCACATGGGCTGATTCGGGCCGGGCAGGGAACTCTGGGCAGTTCCTGCCGTTGCATCTTTAACATGTATGGAGAGAAGCCATGTCCAAGGCCTATGCGGGGCGCTTCAGCCTCGATGCCACAATGAGGCCGGACGGTGAGGATCTCGTTCCTGCGTCGACGCGCTGGGGTTTTCCGCCCAACGCCGAGCCGAGCCGATCCTACCGCGCCAGTCGCCTGAGCGCGACGCCGCCGGAGCCGGGCGATCGCCCGGTGGATGGCGAGGTTGAACTGGATCAACTCGCGGCGGCGATG
This sequence comes from Azorhizobium sp. AG788, assembly GCF_943371865.1. GTDB lineage: Bacteria > Pseudomonadota > Alphaproteobacteria > Rhizobiales > Xanthobacteraceae > Azorhizobium. Next base: position 21,845 of record NZ_CALRWL010000035.1, read on the forward strand.
CGCGAAGCCAACGGCCAACCGCTGCCAGGTGCCTTGCCCACGATGCGGTTCTGGGTGGTGATCCTGGCGGCTATGACGGTACTGGCGGCCTCGGCGGCATTGACGGTGCTATGAACGCGGGTCTCCGGGGCACGATTCTCCGTCGGAACTCGCCATCGGAAGTCGCTCTGATGGGCATCGGTCGTCCAAGTGCAACAGTGTAGGTGCAGCGCAAAGAGACGCGTTCAGCAGAGCGTCGTCGTGAGGCCCAATCAAGATCGCGGGAGGAGCCCGGGCGATGTCCGGGCCTGTGACGATGAGCGTGGCGCCTGCAGCGTAATGCATCTCTGCCCCGTCCCGGCGACGATTTCAGGCCGCGCAGCGCGTGCCGATCATGGCCGTTGCCCGCAAGGCTTCGATCCAGGTTTGGAACGCCTGCCATGCGCGGGCCTGGAGTTCGGCGGTGGAGGCGGTTTCCAATTGGTGAACGAGCAGCTCAGAATAGCGCGCAAGCGGGTGCCCGGTGCCGCGGTTCAACAGATCGATCGCATCGCCAAGGGAACGCACGACATGGCGATGACCATCCAACCAGATGCAGAGAGGGGGGGCGAGAGCTTGTGGCGTTTTCACTTCCAATGTCATTTTATCCTCCCGATCGACGGTCGTCCGAACCGGGCTCTCACTTTCTGCACCGGCGATGGCTTCTATGCCCGACGTCGGCGTGTTCCCCGGCCACTCTCGTCTCAGGCTCATGGCTCTTCGCCGCTGTAGCCGAAGCGCGGATCTCCCTTGAAAACCGTCGCCCGATAGGAACGCACGTCCTCTACCTTCGTTCCAAAGAAAACGAAAAGTGAGTCAGTCGGAAATTCGTTTCGCGAGCCCCTTGCTCCGGCAGCTCAATCCCATGTTGAGCTTGAACGAGGCTGTCGCTGCAACGCGGTGGTTTTTACCTATATCTCGGTGCGATGCGGAGAGGCGAAAGGACCGGCCCGGTCAAATCCGGGCCGGCATCTTTCAATCGATGTTCGAAGAGCAGCCACTAATCGGCCCCATCGGCCCGATCAATGAACCTATCGCTCCGTGGACCTAGCGCTGGCCGCCCTTGCGCCCGGCTTCGGAAGCAAGATCCGGGTCCTGGGAAAAGCTGCGCTTGTCATCGGGTACGCTCTGGCCGCCCTTATGGCCCGCCTGCGCAGCGCGGGATGGATCCTGGCTGGAGTCGCCGGCGCCGCGCTGCTGTTGGTCGCCGCCCGCGGATTGGGATTGCTGACCGCCTTGGGCTTGGCCACCCTGCTGGGCACCCTTGCGGCCGGCTTCAGCGGCCCGCTGCGGATCATTGGCGAAATTGCCGGAGCCGCCGCGCTGCTCGTTGTCACGCTGTTCGTTTGCCATGGTGTGTCTCCTCGTTTTCCCCATGCCCTTAAGAGACCAACGAGGAGCCCGCGGGTGCGTTCCCGCGGAGTATCATAAAAATATGCAATGGTATCAGTATGATAGCTTGAGCGGCGCGCTTGAGGGTGTTTGCAAGCATCTATCCTTCTGGCTGGGTGACAGCCAGTGGCCATCGACGGAAGGGCTGGCGACACGTTCGCCCTGATGCTGGGTTTTCGGCTTGCCAACTCTGCTGTGTGGAAGGGCGAGTAGAGCAGCTCTGGATTGCCTGGAGTACGGGACGAATTTGTCCTGGTGGTGGGCGCGGCGGGAACGCGCGGGTACTGCCGATGCGAGCCCCGCCGCGCGATGTCCCTGTACTGCACCATGCGGAGCGCTGCGCCCGCAGGCGGCGGAAGCCTTCGCGGACTTCGTGCGCCGCCTGCCGGATGCGCCCGGCCGGGATACCGCCTGACGATCAACCGATGGTGATGTCCAGTTCGGCAACGCCTGCTACGCCGCCCTTGATCACATCGCCGGTCTTCAGCGGTCCGACGCCAGCCGGCGTGCCGGCAAAAATCAGGTCGCCCGGTTCCAGCTTGAACAAGGTGGAGAGGGTGGCGATCATCTCGGGCACCTTCCAGATCATCATGTTCAGGTCGCCATCCTGCTTCACGTCGCCATTGACAGAAAGCCAGATGCGGCCAGCATCGGGATGCCCAATTTGGCTCGCCGGCACCAGGGCAGTGGCGGGGGCGGACTGTTCGAACGCCTTCCCGACTTCCCACGGCCGGCCGAGCTTCTTGGCCTCGCCCTGGAGGTCGCGACGGGTGAGGTCGATGCCGACCCCATAGCCGTAGACATGGTCGAGCGCGCTCTCCAGCGGGATGTCCTCGCCGCCGGACTTCAGCGCCACGATCAGCTCAATCTCGTAATGGACGTCGCTGGAGCGCTTGGGATAGGGGATAGTGGCGCCCGAAAGCACCAGATTGTCCGGATTCTTCTGGAAGAAGAAGGGCGGCTCGCGATTGGGATCATGCCCCATCTCGATGGCATGGTCGGCGAAGTTGCGCCCGACGCAATAGATGCGATGCACGGGGAACAGCGCGTCTGAGCCCGTCACCGGCAAGGTGGGGACGGGCGGGGCCGAAATGACAAAGGTGGAATTGGCCATTGAGAGGGCTCCTGAAACGGACGTTCCCGCTTAGAGCAAGTTGGGCGCCAGTTGAAGCGCCCATCAGTCTTCGGAACCGAAAACGCCGATTTCATCGGCTCCCCAAGGGAAGCGCGGCCGGAGGTTGCCCGGCCACGAAAGTCATTGCGCGGCGACCCCGACCCCGATCGGGCAGGTGACGCCGGTGCCGCCGAGCCCGCAATAGCCGCGCGGGTTCTTGGAGAGATACTGCTGGTGGTAATCTTCGGCGAAATAGAACGGGCCGCCGTCGATGATCTCAGTGGTGATTGGGCCAAGGCCACGGGCCTTCAGCGCGCCCTGATAGGCATCGCGCACCGCTTTGGCCTCCGCAACCTCGGCAGGGTTGCCGCCATAAATGCCGGAGCGGTATTGGGTGCCGACATCATTGCCCTGTTGCATGCCCTGGGTGGGGTCATGGCTCTCGAAGAACAGGCGCACCAACTCCCCATAGCTCACCTTGGCGGGGTCATAGACGACACGCACCGCCTCGGTGTGAGCCGTGCGGCCGCTGCACACTTCCTCATAGGTGGGGTTGGGGGTGTGGCCGGCGATATAACCGACCGCCGTCACCCACACGCCAGGGGTCTGCCAGAACACCCTCTCGGCGCCCCAGAAGCAGCCGAGGGCGAATATGGCGGTGGCATATCCGTCGGGATACGGACCCTTCAGGGGATTTTGGTTCACATGATGCAGGCGGGCGGTGGGCAGGGCATCCGGGCGGCCCTTCAGGGCGCTCTCGGCGGTAGGCAGGTCCAGGGGCTTCTTCGACCAGAACATGGCAGCGCTCCTTATCTCGACCGCAGATATGGGGATGCCCACGGCCGGTTGCGAGAGGGGATGCCTGTCAGGTGCGCTTCAGTCGGCATCGAAGGGCGAGCGCTCGGGCGCCCGGCCGATGGCCAGGAGTGCCACGCCCAGCACGCCCAGGAGCAGAAACAGCGGCAGGCTGAGTACGGGCGCCGCCACGCCGGTCCAGGCCAAAGGCGAGAGCGCCCGCAGATTCGCCTGGGCCATGTCGAGGCTGTTGGGTGACACGGCGGTCCATGAATCGAGGGCGGAGGTGAAGATCAATTGCGAGCCGGCGATGGAGCGAGTGCCGTCCACGACCAGGGCCACGAATGCGCCGGCCATGAGCCAGAAGCCGGAAAAGCGGAACAGAAAGCGGATCATGGCGGCTCGCTGATGGGCCGGAGAGGCGGGGCGGGGCTCAATGCCCTTCATTAGAGCAAGTTCGAAGCGAGGTGAACACCGTCGGTATCTCTCTGGCTAACAGTTTGTCCATGCATGTGTTTTCACTGTTGTTTGTGACCGTTCCGCCGGTTTGGCCCGGGCGTGGGCGGTGGATGAGGCGGTTTCGTGATGTTCACGCCCCTTGAAGAGCAGGCCGGTTCTTGCTTCCATTGCCCCATGAGCACAGGCCTCATTGAGATCCGTCGCGCCAAACCGCAAGATGCTCCCGCCATTGCGGCCATCCATGACGACGCATGGCGCACGGCCTATCGTGGCCTGATCCCCGGTGTGGAACTGGAGCAGATGGTGGAGCGGCGCGGCCCGCAGTGGTGGCAGTCGGCCATCCGCCGCGGCAGCCGCATTTCGGTGCTTCTGGTGGGTGAGGATGTGGCGGGCTACACCAATTATGGTGGTAACCGCGCCAAAAGCTTGGCTTATGGCGGCGAGATCTACGAAATTTATCTCAAGCCCGTCTATCAGGGCCTCGGCTTTGGGCAACGGCTGTTTTCCGCCGCGCGGCGGGATCTGCAATTGGCCGGTCTGAACGGTCTGGTGGTGTGGGCGCTGGCGGAGAATCGTCCCGCCATCGGCTTCTATGAGGCCTTGGGAGGGCAACCGGTCGCAGCCTCAACTGAACGTTTCGGCGCAAAAACCCTGGACAAGACCGCTTTCGGTTGGCAGCGGTAGCACCGCCGCCACCAACGGCACATCCTTGAGGGCCGGCGCCGGCCAGAGTGTTGCTCTGGACGTTGATACCGCCTCTGATTTTCAACGAGAGTTCGTTCCGTGCCCGCAGGCGGTGTGGAACGGCTCGACGCGGCAAGTGAGCGCTGACACATGCGTATCGAAGCGATCCCGATCGGCAAGAACCCGCCCCACGAAGTCAATGTGGTGATCGAGGTTCCCATTGGCGGGGAGCCCATCAAGTATGAGATGGACAAAGAATCCGGCGCTCTGTTCGTAGACCGCTTCCTGTATACCGCCATGCGGTATCCGGGGAATTACGGATTCATCCCGCACACGCTCTCCGGCGACGGCGACCCGTGCGACGTGCTCATCGCCAACACCCGCGCCATCGTGCCGGGCGCGGTGATGGCGGTGCGTCCGGTGGGCGTCCTGCTCATGGAAGACGAGAGCGGCGTGGACGAGAAGATCATCGCCGTCCCCGGCTCCAAGCTGACCAAGCGCTACGAAGCGGTGAAGTCCTACACCGATCTGGCCGAGATCACGCTGAAGCAGATCGAGCATTTCTTCACCCACTACAAGGACCTGGAGCCCAACAAGTGGGTCAAGATCCTGCGCTGGGGTGATGCCGAGGAAGCCCAGAAGCTGATCGTCGAAGGCATCGAGCGCGCCAAGACCAAGGCCTGAGCCGCGCGCCCACGCCGACGGCCAATGGCGCCGGCTTAGGGCAGAATAAGAAAGGGCCGGATGCGCGAGCATCCGGCCCTTTTTGAGTCGGAAGGGCGGCCCAGCCCTACGCGGGAACGGGAGCCTCTGCGGCGGCTTGGGACAGCATCCGCCGCAGTTCCGGCAGGCAGGAGCCGCAATTGGTGCCGGCCTTGAGCGCGGTGCCGATGGCGCCGGTGTCACGGGCGCCGGCGGCGATGGCCGCCGTGATGGCGCCATAAGGCACGCCGAAGCAGGCGCACACCAAAGGACCGCCGGGAGCCGAGCCATCGGCGCGGCGGGCGGAGAGGATGGCGCGGCGGTCGGCGGTGCTCACCTCATCCTGCGCCAGCAGTCCGGCGAGGGCATCCCAGGGCGGGGCCTCTCCCGGCGGGGCCAGCACCAAGGCAAAGGCCAGCGCCCCGGAGGGAGTGAAGGCGGCGGCGCGATAGCGCCGGCCATGGGTGTCGGTGATTTCGGCGAGCGTGTCCATCACGCCAGCCGCCTCGGCGGTGGCGCGGGCGAAGGCGGCCCAGGCGGCGGGATCCGCCGGCCCGGTGAGGCGCCAGCCATGGCCACCCTCCAGCCGCGCCCGCGCCCAGTCCATGCCGTCCGGCGGCGCCAGGCGCGTGCGCGCCAGCAGGAAGCCTTGGGCGGCGACCGCCACCGGTGCCAGCGCCACCGGCGTCGCCTTGGCATCCGGCTGGCCGGAAAACGGATCGGTGCGCGGATGCACCAGCGCTCCCACCCGCCCGCCGGATGAGGTGGCCGCGCTCCAATGAATGGGCGCGAACACCGTGCCGCGCGCCTGCCCGGCATCGAGCCGCACCTCCAGCACCGCCCGTCCATGCGCGGAGGTGACGGCGGCCAGCAGGGCCTCCGTGAGGCCGAGCGCCGCCGCATCGTCCGGATGCACCGCCACGAACGGGGCCGGCACATGGCTGCCCAGGCGGGGCGAGAGGCCGGTGCGGGTCATGGTGTGCCACTGGTCGCGAATGCGGCCGGTGTTGAGCAGGAACGGAAAGTCCGCCGTGACCTGCGGCGGTGCCAGCGGCGCCGGCTGGATGAATTTCGCCCGCCGGTTCGCGGTGAAAAAGCCGCCATCGGCAAACAGCCGCTCGGTGCCCACCGGCGCGCCGGCGCCGTCCGCCGCCGCCCGCACCGGCCATTGCACCGGGGCGAGGGTCTCGTAGGCAGCATCCGACAGGGTGGCGAGACCGGAGAGATCGAAGTCGCGGCGGCTCCCGAATTCCGCGTCATTCTCGAAGGCGGAGAGCGCCGCATGCTCGCGGAAAATCTCCGCCGGTCCCTGATAGGCGAAGGCCGTCCCGTGGCCGAGGCGGGCGGCCACCTGCGAGAGCGCCCACCAGTCGGGCCGGGCCTCCCCGGCCGGGGCGAGGAAGGGCCGCTGGCGCGAGATGCGGCGCTCGGAATTGGTGACCGTGCCGTTCTTCTCGCCCCAGGCGACGGCGGGCAGCAGCACGTGCGGGCGGCCGAGCGCGGTATCGGTGCCGACGACATTCTCCGACAGCACGAACAGATCCAGCCGGGCCAGCGCGGCCTGCACCGCATCGGCGCGGGGCAAGCTCACGGCGGGGTTGGTGCCCATCACCCACAGCGCCTTGATATCGCCGCGCTCAATAGCGGCAAACATGTCCACCGCCTTCAGCCCTTCCCGGGTCGCCATGTGCGGCGCATCCCAGAAGCGCTGGACCCGGTCCACCTCGGCGGGGGAAAAGCCCATATGGGCGGCCAATTGATTGGCGAGCCCGCCCACTTCGCGCCCGCCCATGGCGTTGGGCTGGCCGGTGAGGGAGAACGGCCCCATGCCCGGCCGCCCGATGCGCCCGGTGGCCAGGTGGCAATTGAGAATGGCGCTGACCTTGTCGGTGCCCTGCGCCGATTGGTTCACCCCTTGGGAATAGCAGGTGACGGTGCGCACCGTGGCGCGGAACAGATCGAAAAAGCGCGCCACGTCCTCCAGCGTCAGGCCGGTGCCGCGGGCGGTGGCGGCCAGATCCGGTGCGACAGAGCGAGCGTGGGCGAGGGCGTCTTCGAACCCTTCCGTGTGCGCGGCGATGTAGGCCGGATCGAGCGCGCCGGCATCGGCCAGATGTACCAGCAGGCCGGAAAACAGCAGCGTGTCGGTGCCGTGGGCCACGGGGAGGAACAGATCGGCCTCATCCGCCGTGGCGGTGCGGCGGGGATCGATCACCACGATCCTGGTGCCGCGCGCCACCCGCGCTGCCACCATGCGGCGGAACAGCACCGGATGGCACCAGGCGGTGTTGGAGCCGGTGAGCACCAGCAGGTCCGCCTGCTCCAGATCCTCATAATTGCCCGGCACCGTATCGGAGCCGAAGGCGCGCTTGTGGCCGGCCACCGAGGAGGCCATGCATAGGCGCGAATTGGTGTCCACATGGGCGGTGCCGAGGAAGCCCTTGGCCAGCTTGTTGGCGACGTAATAATCCTCGGTCAGCAATTGGCCGGAGAGATAGAAGGCCACCGCCTGCGGCCCATGTTCGGCCAGCGTGGCGCGGAACCCTTCCGCCGCGCGGTCCAGGGCCGTCTCCCAACTGGCGCGAGCCAGCGCCCCGTCGGCGCCGCGCACCATGGGGTGCAGCAGGCGGGTGTCGAGGCCGATGGTTTCCCCCAGCGCCGCGCCCTTGGAGCACAGGCGGCCGAGATTGGCCGGATGGGTCTCATCCCCCGCCACCCGCGCGCCGCCCATGCCATCCGGCGTGGCGGTGATGCCGCAGCCGACGCCGCAATAGGGACAGGTGGTGGCGATCGCCTGAGGCGTGGTCAGCGGCGCATTCATGGACGAGGTCCTGTGAGCCATAAGGGAACCGCGCGCTCCAACCGGCCCGGCGCCGACGGAGCGGAAGCTGAACCGGAACCGGGGCAGCTGTAAAGCCGGAGCGTGGCGGGTGCGGGGGCCACGGCTAGTAGACGTCCGCCTGATAGCGTCCGGCCTTCTTCAGCCCGGCGACGAAGCGGGCGGCTTCCTCCGGCGGGAGCCCGCCATGGGTGGCCGCCACCTCGGTGACGGCGGCTTCCACATCCTTGGCCATGCGCTTGGCATCGCCGCAGACATAGAAATGCGCGCCCTGTTGCAGCCAGGCCCACAGATCGGGACCGGCGGCGCGGATCTTGTCCTGCACATAGACCTTGGCGGCGCCATCGCGCGACCAGGCGGTGTCGAGGCGGGTCAAGGTGCCGCTGGCCTGCATCTGCGCCAGTTCGTCCGCATAGAAGAAGTCGGTGGCTTCGCGCTGGTGGCCGAACAGCAGCCAGTTCTTGCCCGGCGCCTTGGTGGCGTTGCGCTCATGCAGGAAGGCGCGGAACGGGGCGATGCCGGTGCCGGGTCCGACCATGATGATGGCGGTGGCGGGATCGGGCGGCAGCGCGAAGCCGTGCGCCTTCTGCACATAGGCCTTCATGCGCGTGCCCGGCGCCACCCGGCCGGCGAGGAAGGTGGAACACACCCCATGGCGGGTGCGCCCGGCATGGTCATAGCGCACCGCATCCACGGTGAGGGAGAGCTTGCCCGGCGTCGCCACCGGGCTGGAGGAGATGGAATAGAGCCGGGGCTGGAGCGGCTCCAGGCACTCGATGAAGGCTTCCGGATCGGGCCGGATGCCGGGGAATTTCACCAGTGCCGCTAGCACATCCAGCAGCGCCGCATCGCCATCGGGATCGCCGCCCCCCGCCAGGGCCTTGGCGGTGGCGCGGCGGGTGCCGCCGGTGAGGTAGGAAATCAGCGTGAACAGCGTGTCGGGCGGGGACTTCAGGCACACATTGCGGGTGAGCACCTGTTCCAGCGTGCTCTCGCCGATGGGGAAATCCGTCGGGGCGTGCAAAGCGGCCAGCACCTGAGCCACCAGATCGGGATCATTGACCGGAAACAGGCCGAAGCTGTCGCCCACGGCATACTCGAGGCCGGAGCCTTCCAGATCGAAATCCACATGCCAGGTCTCCTTCTCGGAGCCTTCGCCATTGAGCCGGAACCGGCCGAGGAAGGTGACGTCGGCGGGATGGTCGCGGGTGCCGGGGGTGGTCGGCGCGGGCGCGGCAGCAGGCGTTGCGGCTGCCTCCGCTGCGGGGGCGGGGGCGCCGTCCAGCTCGGCGGCGAGCTGCTTGAGCATGCGCACCGTCTCCTTGCCGCCGGGCGCGCACAGATTGAGCTTGGGCTCAGTTCCCGAGGCGATAGCCTTGGAATAGGTGTCGCACAGATAGCCGCACTGGCCGCAATCCTGCTGGGCCATGGCCGCCATCATGCGGCGGGCGAGCGGCTTGCCTTCCGCCAGCTTCATACGCTCGTCGATGGGCATGGCGGCGTCGTGCCAGGGGGCATCATCGTCGTCCGCCGGCGCGGGCAGAAAGGCGGCGCTGTCGGCGGCGGACAAAGCGGTGGCGCCGGGCGGGGCGTCGGCGGAGAACACCCCGGCGAAGAAGCCGTTGAGCCAGGCGCGCTGCTCGGGGGAGAAGGGGGCGCTCTCCGGCAGGAAGGGCACCAGGGGGACGCGGGTCTGGAGGGTCATTGGGCGCGCTCCAAGGCGGGCGTGGCATTTAGCGTGAGGTGGGATTTCAGCGCCTGCGCGCCGAGGCGGCGGCTGAAGGCGGCGAAGGCTTCGCCCGGCAGGCGCTGGGCCATCCACAGATTGAGCAATTGCTCGATGACCCCCGGGGCATCGGGTGCCTTCACGTCCTGGAGCAGCTCTTCGGCGATGGCGGCCTCGCTGCCGAAGCCGCCGCCCACCAGCACGTGATAGCCGTCGACAGTGTCGCCCTCGTCATTGATGGCGACGCGGGCGCCGATCAGGCCGATGTCGCCGATATAATGCTGGGCGCAGCTGTTGTGGCAGCCGGTGACATGGATGTTCACCGCGCTGTCCAGCGTCAGTTTCGGCCCGCAATGGACGCCGATGGCGAGGGCCGTGGCCTTGGTGTCCGCATTGCCGAAGCGGCAGCCCGCCGCCCCGGTGCAGGCGACAATGCCCGCCTGCAGCACGTCCGGCTCGGCGGTGAGCGCCAGCGCGACGATGGCCGCTTTCGCCTCGCTCACGCGGGCATCCGGCACGCCGGAGAGCAGGAGGTTCTGCCAGACGGTGAAGCGCACGTCGCCGTCGCCATACTGGGCGGCGATGTCGGCGAGGCCGCGCATCTGCGCTACGCTCATGCGCCCCACCGGCAGGCCGATGCCGATCCAGTTCAGCCCGGCCTGCTTCTGCGGATGCACCCCCAGATGCGCCAGCCGGTCCGGCTCGGGACGGGGCGCCACCGCCTCGGCGGGCAGGCGCTGGAGCTTGGCGCCCAGCTTCTCCTCCACGGCGCCTAAGAATTTCTCGAAGCCCCAGGCGTCCAACACATATTTCAGGCGGGCCTTCTTGCGGTCGGTGCGGTCGCCACTGTCGATGAAGACGCGGACGATGGCATCGGCCACCCGCACCGCATCGCAGGGGGGGAGGATCACGCCGGTATCGCGGGCGAAGTCCTTGTGGCCGGTGATGCCGCCCAGGGCGAGGCGGAACCACACGCCGGCCGCGACGCCGAAGCCGTCCTTAACCTCAATGGCCTGGAAGCCGATGTCGTTGGTGTCCTCCAGCGCGCCGATCATCCCCGCGCCATCGAAGGCGACGTTGAACTTGCGCGGCAGGCCGTACATGGCGCGGGTGTTGAGGATGTGGTGGTGCCAGGCCTTGGCATAGGGCCGGGTGTCGAGCAGTTCCTGCGGGTCGATGCCGGCGGTGGGGGTGCCGGTGACGTTGCGGATATTGTCGCCGCCCGCGCCCTTGGCCGTGAGCCCCAGATCAACGAGCTTCTCCAGCAGGATGACGCCATCGGTGGCGGGGATCTCGCGCACCTGGAGATTGGCCCGGGTGGTCACGTCCGCATAGCCGCCGCCATGGGTCTGCGCGATGTCGGCGATGCCGCGCAATTGCCAATGGGTGAGGATGCCGTTGGGCATGCGCATGCGGCACATGAAGCTGTCTTGCGCCGGCGCCACATAGAACAGTCCGTGATATTTCCAGCGCAGGATGTCCGGCCCCTTGGGGAACACGCCTTCGACGGCCGCGGCTTCCATGCGGCTATAAGCGTCTAGCCCCATTTCCTCGCGCTTGGCCTTCTCCTCGGGGGTGAGCTTCATGCCTTCCGCTTCGGTGCGGGCCATGGCCTTCAGGCTGGCGGCATCCGGCCCGGCGGGCTCGGCGGCGGCGGCCGCGCCGGGGGCGCGAGCCACGCGGGCCACCTGGGCGCCGGAGACGAAGCCTTCCAGATAGCGCTTCTGATCGATGGTGAAATCGCCGCTCATGGGTCTCTCCTCACGCGGCCAGCGCCGGTCGCCCGAAGGCCAGCTCGGCGCGCAGCGCGGTGATGGGGGGGCGGTGGGTGATGAGATCGAGATAATAGAGGCCGTCGACGGTGTCGCCGAACAGAACGGCGCCCACCAGCCGGTCGTCCTTGACGATCAGCCGGCGATAGAGGCACAGGCCCCGGTCGGTGAGCACGATGTCTTCGCAACTGGGGCCGCCAGAGATGTCGCCGGCGGAGAACACATGCACGCCGGAGACCTTGAGATTGGTGGAGACGACGCTGCCGGCATAGGTCGCGTCCCCTCCCGCCAGCCGGCGGGCCAGCACGCGGGCCTGCTCATAGGCCGGGGCGACGAGGCCATAGGTGGCGCCACGATGCTCGGCGCATTCGCCCAGGGCGAAGATGGCGGGATCGTCGGTGGCGAGGGCGTCATCCACCACCACGCCGCGATTGCAGGTGAGCCCGGCGGCGCGGGCGAGATCCGCATTAGGCTTGACGCCGCAGGCCATGACGATGAGGTCGGCGGGCAGCACCTCGCCATCGGCCAGGCGCAGGCCCGTGACATGACCTTCGCCCTCGATGGCGGCGCTGGCTCCCTCCAGCCGCACCGTGATGCCACGGGCCTCCACCGCCCGGCGCAGCAAGGCGGCGGCGGGGGCGTCCAGCTGGCGCTCCATCAGCCGCTCCATGAGGTGCACGAGCGTGGTGGCGACACCGGCGCCCGCAAGGCCGCTGGCGGCCTCCAGCCCCAGCAGGCCGCCGCCGATGACCACGGCGCGGGTGCCGGGCTTGGCGGCCGCCAGCAGCGCGGAAACGTCGGCCAGATCGCGGAAGGTGGTGACACCGGGCAGGTCCGCGCCTGGCAAGGGCAGGCGGATGGGGTGCGAACCGGTGGCCAGCACCAGCTTGGCAAACGGCAGGCGGCAGCCGTCCGCCAGCACCACGGCGCGGCCGGGGCGGTCGATGGCGGCCACGGGGCGGCCCTGAATCAGGGTGACGCCCTGCGCCCGCCACCAGGCGGCGGGCTTCATCTGGATGTCGCTGGCGGGCACCTTGCCCGCCAGCACGTCGGAGAGCAGCACGCGATTATAGGCGAGGCCCGGCTCGGCGCCGATGACCGCCACCGCATAGCGCCCTAATGCGCGGGCACTCAGCTCCTCGCAGAGCTTGGCGGCGGCCATGCCATTGCCAACGATGACGAGCGGTTCGCTCACGGGGCGTTTCCTTATTGTTATGGGTGCGCGAGATCAGGCGGCGTCCACGAAGCGGTGGCGCTCGTGGAGGAACTTCAGCACCGCCTCGCGGGCTTTCAGATAGGTGGGGTTGGCCACCAGCTCCAGGCGCTTGCGCGGGCGCACCAGATTGACCTCCAGCACCTCGCCGATGCGGGCGGAGGGGCCGTTGGTCATCATCACGATGCGGTCGGACAACAGCACCGCCTCGTCCACGTCATGGGTGATCATGAGGATGGTGTTGCCCAGCGTGGCGTGGATCTGCATCACGCTGTCCTGGAGATGGGCACGGGTCAGCGCATCCAAAGCGCCGAACGGCTCGTCCAGCAGCAGCACCTTGGGCTGCATGGCCAGCGCCCGGGCGATGCCCACCCGCTGCTTCATGCCGCCGGAGATTTCCGCCGGGCGCTTGTCCTTGGCATGGCCCATCTGCACCAGATCAAGATTTTGCAGGGTCCAGTCGTGGCGTTCGGCGCGGGAGCGCGTGCCGGAGAACACCTTGTCCACGGCGAGGCGCACATTGTCATAGACCGTGAGCCAGGGCAGCAAAGAGTGGTTCTGGAACACGACCGCCCGGTCGGGGCCGGGGGCATTGACCTCCCGCCCGTCCAGGATCACGCCGCCGGTGGTGGCGGTGGTGAGGCCGGCGACGATATTGAGCAAGGTGGACTTGCCGCAACCGGAATGGCCGATGATGGAGAGATATTCGCCCTTGGCGATGTCGAGCGACACCTCTTTCAGCACTTCCGTACTGGCGGCGCCGCGGGAAAAGGTCTTGCCGACCTGGCTGAGCTGGAGATAGGCGGACATGGGAGCCTCCTTCAGGATGCCGAGGTGCCGCGAGTGACGAAGCCACCCACAGCGGCCACGAGACGGTCGAGGACGAAGCCCACGACGCCGATATAGACCAGGGCCACGATGATGTCGGGCAGGCGGGAGGAGTTCCACGCATCCCAGATGAAGAAGCCGATGCCGACGCCGCCGGTGAGCATTTCCGCCGCCACGATCGCCAGCCAGCTAAGGCCGATGCCGATGCGCAGGCCGGTGAAGATGTAAGGCGCCGCCGACGGCAGCATGATCTTCCAGAAAAATTCGATCGGGTTCAGCCGCAGCACCAGCGCGACGTTGCGATAGTCTTGGGGAATGTTGCGGATGCCCACCGCCGTATTGATGATGATCGGCCAGATTGCGGTGATGAAGATCACGAAGATGGCCGAGGGATTGCTGTCGCGGAAGGCGGCCAGCGCCAGCGGCAGCCAGGCCAAAGGCGGCACGGTGCGCAGCATCTGGAAGATGGGGTCAAGGCCGCGCATGGCCCAGACGGACTGGCCGATCAACGCGCCCACCAGCACGCCCACCACGGCAGCCAGGCCAAAGCCCACCGCCACCCGCTGCAGCGACACCAGCACCCGCAGGCCGAGGCCGATGTCCTGCGGCCCGGCGACGAAGAACGGATCGAGGATCAGGTCCTTGCTGTCGGCCCAGATGCGGCTGGGCGGCGGCAAAGTGGCGCCGGGGCCGGAGCAGAGCAGTTCCCACAGCAGCAGCAGCAGTGCTGCCACCACCAGCGGCGGCAGCACGCTCACCGCCAGCCAATGCCCGGCTGCCCGCGCCCGGCTGGCGAGGGGCGTCTTCGGCCGATTGAGCCGGACCACGGCGGCACTGCCTTGGGCGGGTGCCGGATGGGCAGCGCCGGCGAGGCGGGCGGGCTGCGGGGCCTCTTTGAGGGCGGTCACGGGCATGGGCTGCGGTTCCCTTCAGGCATTTCAGGCGTTCGGTGAAAGGGCGCCGGTTGCACGCCCTGAGAGTTTCCTCATGCCCGGCACAAGTCCGGGCATGACCCGCGTTGCGTGGAAGACGAAAGACCCGCCCACGCTCACACTTCCACGCGCTTGATGCCGAGGCTTTTCAGGTAGGCTGTGGGGTTCTTCGGATCGAAGCTCTTGCCGTCGAAGAAGGTTTCCACGCCGCGGGAGGTGGTGGCGGGAATGTCGGCGCTGGCCACGTTCAATTCCTTGGCGGCGGCGCGCCAGATGTCCTCGCGGTTCACCTTGTCCACCAAAGCGGAAATGTCGGTGGTGGGCTCGAACTTGCCCCAGCGGATGTCCTCGGTGATGAACCAGGCATCGTGGCTCTTGAACGGATAGGAGGCGTTGTCCTTCCAGAACTTCATGTACTGGTCGGAGCCCTTCACCACCCGGCCATTGCCGTAATTGATGTCGCCGATGGTGCGGCCGTAGATGTCGGCCACCGGCACGTTGAACCACTGCCGTTTGCCGACGATCTCGGACATTTCCTTCTTGTTCTCGAACTTGTCGCACCACTGCTGGGCCTCCAGCACCGCCATGACGATGGCCTTGGTGGCGTTGGGGTTCTTGTCCACGAAGTCGGCGCGCATGCCGAGGGCCTTCTCGGGATGGTTCTTCCAGATCTCGCCGGTGGTGCAGGCGGTAAACCCGATGCCCTGGTTGACCAGCTGCTCATTCCAGGGCTCGCCGACGCAGAAGGCGTCCATGTTGCCCACCTTCATGTTCGCCACCATCTGCGGCGGCGGTACCACGATGGTGGAGACGTCCTTGTCCGGATCGATGCCGGCGGCGGCCATCCAGTAGCGGATCCACAGATCGTGGGTGCCACCGGGGAAGGTCATGGCCACCTTCACTTCCTTGCCGTCCGCCTTCTTCTTGGCGAACACGCTCTTCAGCGCCGAGGCATCGGCGGTGACCTTCAGGTCCTTGTATTCGTTGGAGACCGAGATCGCCTGCGCATCCAGATTGAGCCGGGCGAGGATGTACATGGGGGTGGGGGCGTTGTTCTGGGTCACCTTGCCGGTGGAAATCAGGTAAGGCATGGGGGTGAGGATGTGGGCGCCGTCGATGCCGTTGGCGGCGCCGCCGAGCACCAGATTGTCGCGGGTGGCGCCCCAGGAGGCCTGCTTCACCACTTCCACATCCGGCACGCCATGCTTGGCGAACAGGCCCTTCTCCTTGGCGATCACCAAAGGCGAGGCATCCATGAGCGCGATATAGCCGAGGATGGCCTTGGTGGTTTCCGGCGCCGCCGCATGGGCCGAGGGCACGCCGCCGGGGAAGGCGACCTTGGCCGCCTCGAACAGGGCCGCGGTGCCGAGCGCGGCGGCGCCGCCCTTCAGCAGCGAACGGCGGGAGACGCCGGCGGTGGTGGGCTGGGCGGAACCGGACTTGATCGCGTCGCTCATTCTGTTCCCCTGTGGATCGGCTGTCGTTGAGCCGGCGTCTGGTTAGGTGTTCGGGTCGGCGATGACGGAGGCCAGAAACGAAAAAAGCCGCGGACAACCGGACGGCGGTTTCGCCATCGGTGTCAGCGGCTCTGCTGCGGGTCCCGTCATTGGGACGAATAGGGTGCGCCATCAGCGTTGACGGCACGCCTTCTCCATTCAAGAGACGTGCCAGATGGCAGGTTTTCCTAAGCGTCTGGTATTGTTCGCATTCTAGAAAGAGCGAAAAAGCGGCATGTCGGCTTCTGCGTGGATCTCAGGCAGAATGAGAGGGCAGTTGCTTGCGCTTTGTGCGCTGCAGCGCGGCTGGTCCCCAGCGGTGCGGCCTCAAAGGCGCAGAATGGCATCCAGCCCCTGTGAGGTTGAACACAGGTGCGTGGTCCCATTTCTGGCGGGCGTCTCAGCTCGGAAACCCCGCCTTCTTCGCCTTGGCGGCGTCCAGCAGCCAGCTCTGGTCGGAGCCGCAGATGAAGGCATCATAGCCTTCCGCCATCCGCTCGCGGATTTCCGCCGTGCCGGGCACGAACAGGCCGGCGGCGATGCCGGCGCCTTGGCAGGCGCGGCCCACGGCGCGCACCGCCTCTGTCACCTTGGGATCGGCGGTGCTCTCCACCTTCAGCGACAAGGACAGATCCGCCCGCCCCACGAACAGGCAGTCCACCCCCGGCACGGCGGCGATGGCGTCCAGATGCGCCAGCGCCTCCTCATCCTCGATCTGGCACCAGACCGAGGTCTCGCCGTCCGCTGCCGCGAGATAGGCGGTGGCGCCGCGGGTGCCGTAGCCGCCGGCGCGGGGCGAGGGCGAGAAGCCGCGCCTGCCGGCATATTTGGCCGCCGCCACCGCGGCTTGCGCATCGGCCACGCTGCGCACATGGGGCACCACGATGCCGGTGGCGCCCATGTCGAGGCAGGCGGCGATGGGGCCGGGCTCCAGCCCCGCCACCCGCACCAGCACCGGCAGGCCGCCGGCCCGGCCGGCCAGGATCATGCGGTCCAGATCGCCGGGGGAGAAGGGCGCATGCTCCGCGTCGATGACCACGCAATCGAGCCCGGCCAGGGCAAGGATTTCCATGTTCTGGTAAGCGGCGGTCTTCACGAAGGTGCCGATCAGCGGCCGCTTGAGACGATCGCGGAAGGCTTCTGGCGCTGTCATGCGGAGGCTCCGCCTTGGGGTTCGGTGAGGCTCTTGGCGTCGCGGTCGCGCAGCTCGGTCTTGACCACCTTGCCGTAATTGTTCTTCGGCAGGGCCTCCACATAGACATAGTGCTTGGGCCGCTTGAACCGGGCGATGCGCGACAGGCAGAGCGCATCCAGCGGCTCGGGCGGGGCGGTGCCCACCACATAGGCCACCACCACCTCGCCCCATTCCGGATCGGGCCGGCCGATCACCGAGACTTCCTGCACCTGCGGATGGGTGAGCAGCACCTCCTCCACCTCGCGGGGATAGATATTGGTGCCCCCGGAGATGATGAGATCCTTGGAGCGGTCCTTCAAGGTGAGATAGCCAGCCTCATCCAGAACACCGACGTCGCCGGTATGGAGCCAGCCGTCCTTGAGGGCCTTGGCGGTGGCGGCGGGGTCGTTCCAATAGCCGGACATGACGGTGGGGCCACGGCAGATCACCTCGCCCACTTCGCCTGCGGGCAAAGGCGTGCCGTCGCCATCCGCCACCGCCACATCGATCATGGCGAAGGGCCGGCCCACGGAACCCAGCTTCTCGCGCCAGCGCGGATCGGCGCGGTTGGCGATGTCCTCGCGGCCGAGCGTGGTGATGGTCATGGGCGTTTCGCCCTGGCCGTAGATCTGCACCAGCCGGTCGCCGAACACGTCGAGCGCCGCGATGGTGTCCTCCACATACATCGGCCCGCCGCCATAGACGATGGAGCGCAGGCGCGCGGGATCGAACGCCACCCCGGAGGCCACCAGCCGCTTGACCATGGTGGGGGCGGCAAACAGCGAGGTGCGGCCCCAATGAGCCGCCAGCGCCAGCATTTCGTCCGGCTCGAAGGCGCCGCTTTCGGGCACCACATTGATCGCCCGGCGCATCACATGGGCCATGATGTAGAGGCCCGAGCCATGGCTCATGGGCGCGCCGTGATAGAGCACGTCGCCGGGCGCGATGGGGTCCACCTCGCTGGCATAAGCATAGGACATGGCGGCCAGATTGCCGTGGGAGAGCAGGGCGCCCTTGGGCCGGCCGGTGGTGCCGGAGGTGTAGAACAGCCACGCCAGATCGTCATCGGTGCTGGGATGGACGGCGAGAGGCTCTGCTCTGAGCAATTGCTGATAAGCGGCACCGCCAATGGGCAGGACGTGGCGCAGGCTGTCGGGCGCGAACGGCGCCAGCGCGGCATCGAGGTCCTTGGAGGCGAAGGCCACGGTGGCGCCGGAGTGCTCGAGGATATAGCCGAATTCCGAGCCGTGCAGCTTGGCATTGACCGGTACCGCGACCGCACCGGCCAGCCAGATGCCGTAGAGAATTTCCAGATATTCCGGGACGTTCTTGGCGATCACCGCCACCCGCCCACCCACCGGCACCTGAAGGGGCCCGCGCAGGGCACCGGCCAGGCGCGCAGCGCGCTCGGCCAGCGCCCCATAGGTAAGGAGAGTGGCAGTGCCAAAGCCCACGGCCGGGGCATCGGGGCTTTCGCGGCCGGCGCGGGCGAGCCACAGCGCAAGGTTCATGGGACTACCTCTTCGGGGCCTGGCGCGCGGTGCGCTCAGGCGTATTCGGGGCGGCGGGGGGTGAAGACATCCAGATTGATCACTGGCTCATCGCCCACCACCTCGCCCCAGTGGCGCACGTTGGGGGGAATGACGATGACGCCGCCGGGGCCGACCAGATATTCGTCCTCGCCCACGAAGAAGCGGATGGTGCCGGAGACGATATAAGCGATCTGCTCATTGGGATGGCTGTGCGGCACCGGCTCGTGGCCGGGCATGAGGCGATGCAGCGCCACGGTCGCGCCATCACCAGAGACCGCCTTGCGGTCCACGCCCTGGCGCACCGGGGTCCATTCCATCTCGTTCCAATTGATGCGGGTGATGTCCATGGCAAGCTCCTGGAGATAGGGTTATTTGGCGGCGCCGAGAATGCCGGATGGCCGGATGAACAGGAACAGCAGCAGCACCGAGAGCGCCGCAACAGTCTTGAGGCCGGCGCCGAAGCCGAGGATGGCCAGCGACTGGATCAGCCCCAGCATCAGCCCGCCCAGGAACGCCCCGAACGGCCGCCCGAAGCCGCCGACGATGGCGGCGATGAAGCCGGAAATGGCGAACGGTACGCCCACGTTGAAGGCGGTATATTGGGTGGGGGTGATGAGGATGCCGGCCATGGCGCCCAGCGCCGCGCTGATGGCGAAGGCCGCCGCCAGCATGCGCGAGACCGGGATGCCCTGGAGGGCGGCAGCCTCGCGATTGATCGCCACCGCCCGCATGGCCTTGCCGGTGCGGGTCAGGCGGAAGAAGGCGGCCAGCGCCGCCACCGCCAGCAGGGACGAGCCGACGATCCACAGCAATTGATAGCTCACCGCCACGCCGCCGATCTGGATCGGCGGGCTGTCCGTGAACATGGGCAGGGTTTTCGGCTGGTCGCCGCCCACCAGCAGGGTGAGGCGCTCGATGACGATCTGCGCCGCCAGCGTCGCCAGGATCATGGCGAACATGGTGGCCTTGCGGTCCCACAGCGGGCGCACCACCACCCGCTCCAGCGCCACCCCCACCAAGGCGACGAAGGCGATGGCGATGAGGGCGGCAGGCAGCAGGGGCAGGCCGTAGCGGTTGAGCAGCGCCTGGGTGATCATCCCGCCCAGCATGACGAACGCGCCCTGGGCGAAGTTCACGATGCCCGAGGCGTTGTAGATGACGCAGAAGCCGATGCCGATCAGCCCGTAGACGCAGCCGATGCCGAGCCCGGACACCAGCACCTGGGGAATATAGGAAAAGTCAGCCACGGCCGGCCTCCGTCCTGCGGGTGGGAGCGGTCTCGGTGCCGCCGAGATAGGCGGCGATGACGGCGGGGTTGGCGCGCACTTCCGCCGGGGTGCCCTCGGCGATCTTGCGGCCGAAATCCACCACCACCACCCGGTCGGCGGTGTTCATCACCAGGGTCATGTCATGCTCGATCAGCAGCACGGTGGTGCCGGCCTCCGCAATGCGGCGGATGATGCGGGAAAGCTGTTCGGATTCCTCCCCGTTCAGCCCCGCCGCCGGCTCGTCCAGCAGGACGAGGCGCGGATCGGCGGCGAGCGCCCGGGCCATTTCCAGCAGCCGCTGCTGGCCGTAGGAGAGGCCCGAGGCGTGGGCGTCCGCCTTGGCAGCAAGTCCTACGAAGGCGAGCAGATCGCGCGCCCGTGCCTCCACCTCCCGCTCCTCCCGCCGGGCGGCGGGTGTGCGGGCGAGCGCTGCGAACAGGCCGGCCTTGGTGTGCAGGTGGCGTCCCACCTTCACATTCTCCAGCGTGGTGAGATCCTCGAACAGCTTCACCAACTGGAAGGTGCGCACCAGCCCGCGCGCGGCCACCTTCTCCGGCGCCAGGCCGGTGATCTCGGTGCCGTCGAACAGGATGCGGCCGGATGAGGGGGGCAGGAAGCCGGAGATCAGGCTGAACAGCGTGGTCTTGCCGGCGCCGTTGGGCCCGATCACCGCGGTGACGCCCTGCGTGGGCACCGAGAAGCTCACATCGTCCACGGCCACCAGCCCGCCGAATCGGCGGGTGACGTTTTCCAGAACCAGGCGGCTCATTTGTCCCCCCGCGCGGCAAAGAGGGAGGACAGGCCCTTGGGGGCGTAGATCAGCATCACGATCAAAGCCGCGCCATAGGCGAGGTCCTGATAGTCCTTGAAGCCGCGGAACGTTTCCGGCAGCAGGCTGATGATGAGCGCGCCCACCACCGGGCCGGCGATGGTGCCGATGCCGCCCACATAGAGCATGGTGAAGGTGAGAATGACCATGTGCAGGCCGAACACTTCGGGACTGACGAAGCCCACCACATGCACGAACAGCGTGCCGGAGAGCGAGGCCAGCGCCGCCGACAGGATGAAGGCCAAAAGCTTGTAGCGCGCCACCGGAATGCCCAGCGCGCGGGCCGCCTCCTCGCTGCCCGCCACGGCGGAGAGCGCCCGGCCCATGCGCGAGGTGCGCAGGCGGGCGGAGAGGAAGGTGGCACCCGCCACCACGCCCGCCAGCATCAGCAACTGGCCGCGATCGGAGGTGATCTCATAGCCGAGTGCCCCCATGGGCGGGATGCCGGACAGGCCCATATAACCCTGGGTCACCGACTGCCATTCCACGGTGATCTCATAGACGATGAGCCCGATGGCCAGCGTGCCCATGGCCAGATAATGGCCCTTCAGGCGCAAGGTGGGATAGCCGATGGCGCAGGCGGCGGCGATGGCCAAAGCCATGCCCACGGCCATGGCCGGCAGCGGCTCCCAGGCATAGGTGGCGGTGAGCACGGCGGAGGTGTAGCCGCCGATGGCCGCGAACGCATTCTGCCCGAACGACACCTGATTGGCGAAGCCCATGAACAAATTGAGCCCGATCACGAACACCGCATAGATGAGCGCGAATGACACCACGGTGGCGGGATAGCCGCCGGCGAAGGCGGCATAGCCGACCACGCCCGCCACCGCCGCATAAGGCAGCGCGGCGCGCCAGTTGCGGCGGCCTTGGCGGGGCTTCGTGTCAGGCGAAGTAATGCTGAGCGAGCTCGTCATAAGAGGTGATCTCGCGTGGATCGAGAGTGGCGACGATGCGGCCCACCGACAGCAGGTAGGCGCGATTGGCAAGCTGCAGCGCCAGCGGCGCCTTCTGCTCCACCAGGATGATCGAGAGGCCCTCGCCATTCAGCCGGCCGAGGGTCTCCAGGATTTCTCCGGTCACGCGCGGGGCAAGGCCGAGGGAGGGCTCGTCCAGCAGCAGCACCTGGGGTCCTGCCATCAGCGCCCGGCCGATGGCCAGCATCTGCTGCTCGCCCCCCGACATGGAGCCGGCGATCTGGGTGAGCCGCTCCTTCAGGCGCGGAAACAGCGCCATCACCTTCTCATGGCGGCGTTGGAACTCGTGGCGATCCTTGAGGCGATAGGCGCCCAGCTCCAGGTTTTCCGCCACGCTCATGGGGCCGAAGATGCCGCGCCCTTCCGGCACCAGCACCACCCCGCGCGAGGCCACCGCCACCGGATCGAGCCGGGGCAGCGCCGTGCCGCGCAGATGCACGCTGCCGGAATTGCTCACCAGCCCGAGGATGGCCCGCAGCAAGGTGGACTTGCCGGCGCCATTGGGGCCGAGCACCGCCACCAATTCGCCCTCGCCCACGAACAGGTCCGTGGGGTGGAGCACTTCCACATGGCCATAGCGCGCGGACAGCCCGCGCGCCTCCAGCATCGGGACGCTGCCGGGGGCGGGCGCGGCGGAGGCCGCCTCCCGCTGCGGGGCGAGCGCCATGCTCACTGCACCACCTTGATCTTGCCGTTGACGATGGTGGCCAGCACGAACGGGTTGATGGTGATGCCCTGGTGCACTTCGGGGGAGAAATTGTAGACGCCGGTGGTGCCCTGGAAGCCGGTGATGCCCTCATAGGCATCGCGCACCGCTGAGCCCTCGAACGACTTGCCCTTCTCCAAGGCGGCGGCGGTGAGCATCAGCCCATCCCAGCCGCGCGAGGCCCAGTTTGGATCGCGATCGCCATACTTGGCCTTCCAGGGGCCGAGGAACTTAGTAATCTCGGCCTTCAGCGGGCCTTCGGGCAAGGCGTCATAGACCTGCGAGGGCGAGGCGACGAAGAAGAACTTGTCACCCAGCACCTCGGCCACCGGGCCGAACACCGCCAGGTCTTCCAGGCTGGTCATCAGCAGCATGTCGGCGCCCAGCTGCTTGATGTTCTTGGCGGCGGTGAGCGTGGTGCCACCCAGCCCGATCTTGAGCACCGCGCCAGCACCGGCTGCGCGCATCTTGCTGATCTGCACCGAGAGGTCGGCATCGTCCTGCTTGTATTGCTCGATGGCGACGATCTCGATGCCGTATTTGGCCGCCACCTTCTCCGCCACGCTCTTCTGGAGATTGGCGTAGGGCGTGGGGTCATGCAGGATGCCCACCTTCTTGATCTGGGTCTTGTCGCGCAGATATTCCAGGCGCTTCTCCACCTCGAAGCCCGCCGGGGGCAGAGTGGAGAAGGCCCACTTCAACTGGTCTGGCTGCTGCGGCAGGATGGAGCACAGCATCATCGGCACCTTGGCCCGCACCAGCAGGCCGGCGGCGGCGAAATTGCCCGCCGAGACGCAGCCGGAGACGAACACCTGGGCGCCGTCGGAGGACAGCATCTTGCGATAGACCGTCACCGCTTCCTGCGGTTCGGAGCGGTTGTCCTCCACGATCACCTGGATCTTGCGGCCCATGACGCCGCCACGGGCGTTGAGCGCTTCGGCGGCCAGTTCCACCCCGTCGCGCCAGGCGCGATCCACGGTGGCGGCATAGCCGGTGAGGCCGGCGGAAATGCCGACCTTGTAGGTCTCCTGCGCCGCGGCGGCGCCGGCGGCGAGAACCGACACGGCGCTGAGCAGGCCGGCGGCAATGAAAGTGCGAAACGTCACGGCGTCCCTCCCGAGGTTCTTTTTTGATGCGTTTGGCGTCATCACTGTCCGGCCTTTGGCTGCGGCCGGTTCTGCGTCCACCGCACCCCGCCGAAGCGGGACGCGACTGTCGGATTGGCGCAATGCGCCGGAGGTCGGATCAGGCGGCCTTGGGTGGGCCGTAGCCGCCGCCGCCCGGTGTTTCGAGAGTCACCACGTCGCCGGCCTGCATGGTCAGTTTCTTGGCTTCGCTCACCGGCTGGCCATTGACCAGGAACCGTCCCGCCGCCCCTGGTGCACCGCCTGCGAGGCCGTCCGGCCCATTCTCCAGCCGGCTGGGCACCGCATTGAGCAGCCAGGGATGCTCGGTGCGCATGTGGAACTGGATGGTCTGGCCGTCGCCACCGCGGGTGCGGCCGGCGCCGCCCGAACCGCGGCGCAATTCCTTGCGATCGAACACGATGGGCATCGCGGCTTCCAGGATCTCGATCGGCACGGCGGCGACGCCGGTGGGATAACAGGTGGCGCTCGGCCCGTCCTTCTCCGCCCGCGCGCCCATGCCGCCGGAATAGTTGAACATGGAGGAGGTGAACGGGCGCCCGTCCGCCTGCTTGCCCTGCACCTGCATGGTCCACACCGCGCCGGAGCCTTCCGCCAGCACCCGTTCCGGCATCACCTGATAGAGCGCCTTGAGGATGGGCATGGGCACATACATGCCCACCACATGGCGGGCATTCACCGGCGCCGGATAGCTGCAATTGATGATCGAGCCTTCCGGCGCCCGGATCTCGATCGGGGCCAGCGAGCCAGTGTTGTTCGGCAGGTCCGGATTGAGGCAGGAGCGGATGGCGAAGGTGGAATAAGCGTGGGTGTAGTTCAGCACCACATTGATGCCGGTGGCGGTCTGCGGCGACGAGCCGGTGAAGTCGACGATGATGGATCCGGTCTCCGCATCCACGGTCACAGCGGTCTTCAGGGTGATGATCTCGCCGCCGGGCACGTCGAACTGGCTTTCGCCATGATAGGTGCCGGCTTTCAGCTTGCGGATCGCCGCGCGGGTCGCGTCTTCCGAGCGTTGGATGATCTCGTCGGACAGGGTCTCGATGTCGGAGAGCCCGGCGCGGCGGCACAGCGCGATCAGATGCTCGGCGGCCGCCTGGCCGGAGGACACCTGCGCCGAGAGATCGCCGAACACCGCATCGGGCGTGCGCACATTGCGGCGGATGATGGCGTGCAGCACCTCCACCGGCTCGCCCTTGTCATAGAGCTTGAGCGGCGGGATCCACAGGCCTTCTTCATGCACGTCGCGGGCACCGGCGCCGATGCCGTAGCCGCCGATATCGGTGTGGTGGATGGTGGAGCCGATATAAGCGATCAGATTTTCACCGTCGAAGATCGGGGTGAGAATGGTGATGTCGAAGAAGTGGCCGGCGGAGAGCCAGGGATCATTGGTGATCAGCACGTCGCCGGGGCTGCATTTTCCCTCGAACAGCCGCACCAGATGGGCGCCGGCGAAGGCAAGCGAATTGATGTGGCCGGGGGTGCCGGTATTGGCCTGCGCCACCATGCGGCCGCGCTTGTCGAACAAGGCGCAGGCGAGATCGCCAGCCTCGCGCACGATGGGGCTGAAGGCGATGCGCTGCAGGGCCTTGGCCCGCTCCGTGACCACGCCGATCAGGTTCGACCACAGGATTTCCAGCTCGACGCCATCCATTTTGAGTTCGGACATATTTCTCTTCCTCAATTCTTGGTGGCGACGATGCAGCCGAAGCGGTCGATGGTGGCGGTCCAGCCGGGCGGGATCGCGGTGGTGGTCTCGCGTTCCTCGATGATGGCGGGGCCGGTGACGCTCTGGCCGGTGGCCAAGCTCATGCGCTCATAGACCGCCGCGTCCTGGTCATCGTTCCAGGCGTGGAGCTTGCGGAACGCCTTGGGCGTGCCGGGCGCCTGCGAGGTGCGTGCGGTGGCGTGGAAGGGCACCACCGGGCCGCGCGCGGTGACGCGCCAGGTGACGATTTCCATCGGCACATGGGAGGGGTTCACCCCATAGAGATGGTGATAGGCGGCGGCGAACAGATCGGCGATGGCGGCGCTGTCGCGGGCCTCGCGCGGGTCGGCGTCGAAGGTGACGTTGACCTCATGCTGCTGGCCCAGATAGCGCATGTCGGCGCCGATCAGGATGGTGACGTCAGCGCTGGCGCAACCGGCCTCGCGCAAGGCGGCGCGCCCCTCGGCTTCCAGATCGCCGATGATGCGGGCGACGCGGTCCCAATCCAGCCCGTCCACGCGTGTGAGGTCGGAGCGCACCAGATCGAGCCGCACCGGCGTCACCAGGGTTCCGAACGCGGACAGTACGCTGGATTGCGGCGGCACGATCACCGCCGTGCTCTGCAACAGGTCCGCCACGCCGCAGGCATGCAGCGGGCCGGCGCCGCCGAAGGCGAACAGCGGCAAGCCGCGATAATCCACGCCGCGATCGGTGGCATGGGTGCGGGCGGCGGACGCCATGGCCTCAGTGACGATGCGATAGATGCCGCGCGCCGCCTGGATGCGCGAGACCTTGAGGTCTTCGCCCAGCCGGGTCATGGCCGCGTTGGCGGCGGGCAGGTCGAGCGGCATGTCGCCGCCGAGGAAGTTCTCCGCATCGATCAGGCCCAGCACCAGATCCGCATCGGTGACGGTGGCCCCCTTGCCGCCGCGGCCGTAGCAGGCGGGGCCAGGATTGGAGCCGGCGCTCTCGGGACCGACCTTCAGCAGGCCGAGATCATCCACATGGGCGATGGAGCCGCCACCGGCGCCGATCTCGATCAGGTCGATGGACGGCACGGTGACCGGCAGGCCGGAGCCCTCCTTGAAGCGGTAGCGGCGATCCACCTCGAACAGGCCGGTGACCAGCGGGGTGCGGTTCTCGATCAGGCAGGCCTTGGCGGTGGTGCCGCCCATGTCGAAGCTCATCAGCCGGTCGATGCCGAGCATTTCCGCATAATGGCAGGCGGCCAGCGCCCCGGCGGCCGGGCCGCTCTCGATCATGCGCACCGGATTGCGGCCGGCGGTCTCCGCCCCCACCACGCCACCGGACGACAGCATGATGAGCGGGGTGTTGGAGAAGCCTTCATCGCGCAGGCGCTCGCTCAGCCGGCGCAGATAAGGCTGCGAGATCGGCATGGCATAAGCGTTCACCGTGGCGGTGGAGGCGCGCTGATATTCGCGGATCTGGGGGGCCACGTCGGACGAGGTGCAGATGAAGGTGTCGTTGAGCAGCCGTTGCAACTCGGTCGCCACCTGAGTCTCGTTGGCGCCATTGGCGAAGCTGTTGAGGAAGCAGATGGCCACCGCCTTTGCGCCCGACGCGCGCAGCGTGTCAGCCAGCGCGGCGATGTCCGCCTCGGTGGGGGCCAGCTGCACCGTGCCGTCGGCCAGCACCCGCTCCTTCAGGCCGAAGGTGAGGTGGGCGGGGACCAGCGGCTCGGGGAATTCGATCTGCGGGTCGTACATGTCGTAGCGGTGCTCGTTGCGGATGGCGAGCACATCGCGAAAACCCTCGGTCACCACCAGAGCGGTGGGCAGGCCCTTGCGTTCGATCAGCGCATTGGTGACCACGGTGGTGGCATGCACCACCACGCCGTTGACGTCGTCGGCGGAGACGCCAGCCTTGCCGAGCACCTGGTCAACGCCGCGGAAGAAGCCTTCCAGTAGATCGTGATGGGTGGTCAGGGTCTTGTCCACCTGGAGGCGGCCATCGGCGTGGCGCAGCACGATATCGGTGAAGGTGCCGCCAATATCGACGGCGAGGGAATAGGTCATGGGGTCAGGGTCTCCATCCCAGGCTCTTGGAGATGCGGCCGGCTGCGCCGACCACCTCCACCACCTGCGCGTCATCGGGAACGGGGGGAATGAACTGGGTGGCGCCGACAATAGCGATCGATCCCACAAGATCACCGCGATGGTCGAACACCGGGGCCGCCAGGGTGTTGACGCCGGTGATCACTTCGTCCGGGGCCGTGGACCAGCCGCGAGTCGCGACAGCCGCGATTTCGGTGCGAAGCGCGGCGGACTCGGAAATGGTGCTTGCAGTCCAGGCCTTGAGCGGCCCGGCCAATACGGTGTCGCGCAACGTTGCCGGGCCAAAGGCCAGCCACACCTTGCCATGGGCACTGGCGTGGAAATCCAGCCGGGTGCCGGGGCGGGTGGCAAATTCGATCAGGGTGCGGCCCTGCACCAGTTCCAGCACCACCAGTTCGGCATCGATGAGGGCGCAGAGCGTGACCGCCTGGCCGGTCTGGTCGCGCAGCCGCATCAGGTCTTCGCGGGCGGCGGAGAGTACGTCGAAGCGGGCGCGCAGGGCTTCGCCCAGCACCATCAATTTGACGCCCGCCTCATAGCGCCCGGTGTCGGGATCCTGTCGCACAAAACCATGGCGCTGGAGCGTGACCAAATGGCGATAGACGGTGGCCTTGGAGGCGGAAAACGCCGTCGCGATCTGTGCCAGTTGCACGGGGCGGCTCTGTAGCGCCAGGTATTCGACCATACGCAAGGCGAGGTCGAGCGTGCTGGTGCCAGTGGCTGAAGAGGGCGCCGCATCGCTTTGGGCATGCGGGGTCGCACGTGCTGGCACGGTCCGTTCCTCGTGGCGTTTCCGGTGCGTTTCATTTTGAATAATGAAACGTCATTTCATTATCATCAGGCTATTGGCTAGTTCGACTTTGGTCAAGGGTCGCTAAACCCTTTCTCATCTTGCGCTGCACCATGGACGGATCTTCGCCCGCCGTGCCGGCAGGCCTCTCGCGGCGGCACAGGAAGGCCTTCCGCCCTTTGGTCGCCATAGCCGGACGGGGCGCGCTGTTGCGCTATTGATGACTGGATCAAGAGCAGGCGAGCGCCGGCCGGGCGGTCATCTCACCCGGGAAGGGCGTGGATGGCGCCCGCGCAAAAGAAAATGGCCGCACGGATCGCTCCGCGCGGCCAGTCTGGGAGGATTGCGATGTGCGATCAGGCCGCCCGGACGGTGCTGAGGAAGATTTTCATCTCCCGCTGCAACAGGTTGCACTGGTCGGTCAGAGCGGCGGAGGCGTTCAGCACCTGTCCCGCCGCGGCGCCGGTCTCGTCGGCGGTCTTCGCCACGTCGGCGATATGCGTGGTCACGGAACTGGTGCCGGTGGCCGCCTGCTCCACATTGCGCACAATCTCGCCGGTGGCGACGCCTTGTTCCTCCACCGCCGCCGAAATGCCGGCGGCCACCTCGCTCATGCGGCGGATCTGGGCGCCGACGCCCTCAATCACCGCCACCGCCTGCTGGGTGGTCTGCTGGATGGCGCTGATCTGCGATTCAATTTCCTCGGTGGCCTTGCCGGTCTGGGTGGCCAAGACCTTCACTTCCGAGGCCACGACCGCGAAGCCCTTGCCGGCGTCACCGGCGCGAGCGGCTTCGATGGTGGCATTGAGCGCCAGCAGGTTGGTCTGCGAGGCGATGGTGGAAATCATGCCGATGAAGTCGCCGATGCGGGTGGCGGCCTGCGCCAGTTCCCGGATCACGTCGCCGGTCTTGGCGGCTTCTGCCACCGCGATCGCCGACATTTGCGAGGACTGCTCCACCTGGCGGGAAATCTCGCCCACCGAGGCGCCCAATTCTTCCGCCGAGGAGGCCACCATCACCACATTGGTGGACGCCTGTTCGGCCGCGGCGGCCACAGCCGTGGACTGGGACAAGGTGAGTTGTGCGGCGGCGGTCATCTTCTGGGCCGTCTGGTGCAGGGCGCCGGAGGCGGTGGATACGCCGCCGATGATGCCACCCACTGCCGCCTCGAACTGGTCTGCCAGCGCCAGCATGCCGCGGCGGCGTTCCTCTTCCGCCACCAAGCGGGCCTGCTTGGCCTCCTGCTCCATCTGGGCATTGCGGAACAGGCTGTCCTTGAACACCAGCAGGGCCTTCGCCATGGAGCCGATCTCGTCATGTCGCCGGGCGCCGGGCACCTCCACCGTGAGGTCACCGCCGGAGACTTCGGTCATCACCCGGGTGAGGGCCGAGAGCGGGCCGGTGATCCGACGCAGCACGATGAGCAAAGCGGCGACCGCAATGACCACAGAGACTCCCAGCGCGCCACTGTAGAGCGCGAGCATGCGCTGGGCCTCGGCGCGCGTGGCGGCCGCAGTTTCGCTCAGAGCATCCACTGCTGTCAGGGCAACCTTGCCGAGCGGAATGAGGTTAGTGGTCAGCGGCCCATTCCACTGGTCAAAGGTCAATTCGGTCTTCTGTCCATTGGCGATCTTGGCCACCAGAGCGTCCTGCAAGGCCTTGAAGTCGCCACTGAAGAAGACCGCATGGGCGTTGTCGATGGCGCTCTTGAGAGACTGGGGCGTGTTGACGCGATTGCCTATGCTGCGCACCTGGTTCCAGGCAAACTGGGTGCGCGCTTCATTGATCGTAAGGGTCTTCACTTCTTCCGGCGTCAATGGGCGACCGGCAGCCACCGCGAAGTTCATCATCAGCCCATTGGAACCGCCGAAGCTGCGGGCGGCCCAGGCCATGACCCGTGCGGTTATGATCGGAGCTAGGGAGGCATCATGCAGCAGGATCTCGTCTTCGACGGTGGACGAGAGTTGCTCCAGCGTGGTCAGCATCTTCTGACCTTCGGCGTCGATTGTCTTGCCCACATCGGGGTCGCGCTGGGAGAGAGGCAGGTTGAAATCCCGCTCGATCTGCGGGCGCAGGGCTTTGATGATCTCGTAGTCACTGCGCAGCTTGGCCACCTGCGGCTTGAAGGCGGGGACGTCCACCTTGTCGAAATTGGCGAAGGCGGCCGCCAGGGCAGCGTCGGTGGCGGCCCGCTGGGGCCGCACAGTCGCCGCCAGCGTGGCGGAATTCTCCGCCTTCAGGCCGGTCATGCTGTTGCCACGCTCGAAGCGGAATTGCGACAATGCGTTAAACAGGTAACGATCGATATCCGCCAGTTCGGAGACCTCAGAGGCAGCGTCATAGGCGCGGTAGGCATTGAGCAAGGCGACGGAGCACAGTCCGGCCAGGATCAAACTCAGAATGCCGAACATCGAGATCAGCGTTGTCTTGATCGACAGGTGCATGACGGTGCCTAGTGTGTGAATACAGTCTTCGGCACCTTGGGGTTGAATCCTTGTGTGAAGCTGACCACAGCATAGGTATCAATGTACGCCATCAGAGGCGTCTCCGGCACCGGCGGCGAACCGCCGGTGCCGGGTTGAGGGATGACAGGAACCGGGCGGTGTTCCCGCCCCCCTCAAGCGGAAGGCCTTGTTCTCAGTGGTGCGGGGCGGGCACCGGCGGGGCCGGGTGCGGGCCGGGCCCCTCCAACGGCTCCACCGCGCCGTGGTGGACCAGCGGCCGGTTGCCGGCGAGGCGGCGCAGCAGCACATAGAACACCGGGGTGAGGAAGATGCCGAACACCGTCACGCCGATCATGCCGGCGAACACCGCGACGCCCATGGCATGGCGCATTTCCGCGCCTGCTCCGGTGGAGGTGACGAGCGGCACCACACCCATGATGAAAGCCAGGGACGTCATCAGGATCGGCCGCAACCGCAGCCGGCTGGCCTCGATGGCGGCGGCCACCGGGGTGTAGCCGGTGAACTCCAGTTCGCGGGCGAACTCCACGATGAGAATGGCGTTCTTTGCCGACAGTCCCACCAGCACGATCAGGCCGATCTGGGTGAAGACATTGTTGTCGCCGCCCGTGTACCAGACCCCCACCATGGCGGCGAGCAGGCCCATGGGCACGATCATGATGATCGCCAGCGGCAAGGTCAGGCTCTCGTACTGAGCCGCGAGTACCAGGAACACCAGCAGGATCGACAGCGGGAACACCCAGATGGCGGAGTTGCCGGCGATGATGTCCTGATAGGTCAGCTCGGTCCATTCGAAGCTGAAGCCCTTGGGCAGGGTTTCCGCCGCGATGCGTTCTACCGCCGCCTGCGCCTCGCCGGACGAGAAGCCGGGCGCCGCGCCGCCGTTCACGTCGGCGGAGAGGAAGCCGTTATAGCGCATCGCCCGCTCCGGACCCGCCGCCTGCTTGACCTTGAGCAGAGCAGAGAGCGGGATCATCTCGCCATTTGACGAGCGCACCTTCAACTGGCCCACATCATCCGGGCGGGCGCGGAATTGCGCATCGGCCTGCACCCGCACGGTGTAGGTGCGCCCGAAGGTGTTGAAGTCGTTCACATAGGCCGAGCCCAGATAGATCTGCAGCGTATTGAACACGTCGGTGACGGCGACCCCCAGCTGGCGGGCCTTCACCCGGTCGATGTCGGCATAAAGCTGGGGCACGTTGACCTGATAGGAGGAGAACAGCCCCGCCAGTTCCGGCGCCTGGGTGGCCTTGGCCATGAAGGCCTTGGTGGCCTGGTCGAGGGCCTCATAGCCGAAGCCGGCACGATCCTCGATCTGGAGCTTGAAGCCGCCGATGGTGCCCAGCCCCTGCACCGGGGGCGGCGGGAACATGGCGATGATGGCCTCGCGGATGCCGGCATATTTCATGTTCAGCGTCATGGCGATGGCGCCGCCGTTCAGGTCCGGTGTCGTGCGTTCCTCGAACGGCTTGAGGCTGACGAAGACGATGCCGGAATTGGACGAGTTGGTGAAGCCGTTGATGGACAGGCCGGGGAAAGCGATGGCGGATTCAACGCCCGGCGTCTTCAGGGCGATGTCGCTCATCTGGCGGATCACCTCCTCGGTGCGGTCCAAGGTGGCGCCGTCCGGGAGCTGGGCGAAGCCCACCAGATACTGCTTGTCCTGGCCGGGCACGAAGCCGCCGGGCACGGTCTTGAACATGCCCACCGTGAGCGCCACCAGGCCCAGATACAGCACCATCATCAGCGTCTTGCGGGAGATCACCGCCTTGACGCCATTGCCATAGGCCGTTGAACCGCGGTTGAAGGCTTTGTTGAAGCCGCGGAACAGCCATCCCAGCGTCGCATCCAGGATACGGGTGAGGCGGTCCTTGGGCGCGTCGTGGCTCTTCAGCAGCAACGCTGCCAGAGCCGGGGACAAGGTGAGCGAGTTGAAGGCCGAGATCACCGTCGAGATGGCGATGGTGAGGGCGAACTGCTTGTAGAACTGGCCCGTCAGCCCGGTGATGAAGGCCAGCGGCACGAACACCGCGATCAGCACCAAAGCAATGGCGATGATCGGGCCGGAGACCTCGCGCATGGCCTTGTAGGTGGCCTCGCGGGGGGCAAGGCCGGCCTCGATATTGCGCTCCACATTCTCGACCACCACGATGGCGTCATCCACCACGATGCCGATGGCCAGCACCAGGCCGAACAGGGTCAGCGCATTGATGGAGAAGCCCAGCACATACATAACCGCGAAGGTGCCGACGATGGAGATGGGCACCGCCAGCAGCGGGATGATGGACGCCCGCCAGGTCTGCAGGAACAGGATCACCACCAGCACCACCAGCAGCACCGCTTCCAGCAGGGTGTGGATCACCGCATCGATGGAGGCGCGCACGAACTGGGTGGTGTCGTAGACGATGGCATATTCCACGCCCTCCGGCATGTTCTCCTTGATCTCGTCCATCACCTTGCGGACCTTGTCCGAGATGGCGATGGCGTTGGAGCCGGGGGACTGGAACACAGGCACCGCCACCGCCGACTTGTTGTTCAGCAGCGAGCGCAGGGCATAATCGGCGGCGCCCAATTCGATGCGGGCGATGTCGCGCAGCCGGGTGATCTCGCCACGGGTGCCGGTCTTGACCACGATCTCGCCGAACTCTTCCTCGGTGGCAAGGCGGCCCTGGGCATTGATGGTGAGCTGCACGTCGAGGCCGGGCACGCCGGGCGAAGCGCCCACCACGCCGGCGGCTGCTTGCACGTTCTGGGCCTGGATCTCCGCCACCACGTCACTGGCGGAGAGGCCGCGCTCGGCCACCTTCTGCGGATCCAGCCACACCCGCATGGAATAATCGCCGGAGCCGAACAGTTGCACATCGCCCACGCCGTCGATGCGGGCGAGGCGATCCTTGACGTTGAGCACCGCATAGTTGCGCAGATACGTCATGTCGTAGCGGTCATTGGGCGAGAGCAGATGCACCACCATCATCAGGTCGGGGGAGCTCTTGATGGTGGTCACGCCCAGGCGCCGCGCCTCTTCCGGCAGGCGGGGTTCGGCCTGCGAGACGCGGTTCTGCACCAATTGCTGCGCCTTGTCGGGGTCGGTGCCGAGGCGGAAGGTGACGGTCAGCGTCATCAGGCCGTCGGTGGTGGCCTGGCTGGTCATGTAGAGCATGCCCTCCACACCATTGAGCGATTCCTCAATAGGGGTGGCGAGGGTCTCGGCGATCACCTTGGGGCTGGCGCCGGGATAGGTGGCCCGCACCACGATCTGCGGCGGCACCACCTCGGGATATTCCGAAATGGGCATTACCCGCAATGCGATGAGGCCGCCCAGGAAGATCAGAACGGACAGCACACCGGCAAAAATCGGCCGATCGATGAAGAATTTGGATAAGTTCATGTCGCCCTCGCACCCTTGCGGGTCAAAGCCGCCTTGGCCGGCCTGCGGGGCAGGTCGGTTGCGGCGTGCTCATAGTCAGGTTCAGGCCGGACTCAGCGGCGCGGGGGCAGTCCCGGCGCCGGGTCCGATCCTTTGATCAGCGTTGCGCGACGTCCGCGCCGCCTTTGGCGGCATCGGCGGACGCCACGGTCATGGGCACCACCTCGGGGGCAACCACGGCTCCCGGCCGCAGCTTCTGCAAGCCGTTGACGACGATGCGCTCGCCGCTCTTCAGGCCGCCAGTCACCACCCGCAGGCCGCCGAGGGCGCCGCCAAGGGTGACTTCGCGATAGATCGCCTTGTTGTCGGCATCGACCACCAGAACATATTTCTTGTTCTGGTCGGTGCCGACCGCGCGCTCGCTCACCAGCAAGGTGGGCTCCGCCTTGGGCTGGCCCATGCGCACGCGCACGAACTGGCCGGGGATCAACTCGCCATCGGGATTGTCGAACACGGCGCGCACCCGCACCGTGCCGCTCTTGGCGTCGATCTGGTTGTCGATCAGCTGCAGCTTGCCGTGGCGGGTCACGGCACCGTCGGCGGCGGTGAGGATGTCCACCGGGATGCGTGCCACCTGGGTCTGGGCCAGGGTGCCGCCGCCCAGCGCCTTCAGGGCCTTGAGCACCACATGCTCGTCAGCGGCAAAGCTGGCATAGATGGGGTCCACCGACACCAGCGTGGTCAGCAGCGGCGCGGTGGCGCCGGAGGCCACCAGATTGCCGGTGGTGATCTCCAGCTTGCCCACCCGGCCGGACACCGGCGCGCGGACCTGGGTATAATCCAGATTGAGCTGCGCCGCCTTCAGCGCCGCCTGTGCGGCGGCATAATTGGCGTCGGCCTCGCTGCTGGCATTCTCCCGCTCGTCGAGCACGCGCTGGGAGACGCTGATCTTGGTCTCGAACAGCCGCTGGCCGCGCTCCAGGTCGCTCTTGGTAAGGGCGACGCGGGCCTGGGCGGCGGCCATCTGGGCTTTCAGCCGATCCACCTCGGCGGCATAGGGGGCCGGGTCGATGGTCAACAGCAAGTCGCCGGCCTTCACCAGTTCGCCTTCGCGAAAATGCACCTTCTGGATCTCGCCAGCGACGCGGGCGCGCACTTCCACCCGCTCCACCGCTTCCAGCCGGCCGGAGAACTCATCAAACGGCGTGACGTCGCGACTTTCCACGATCGCCACCGCCACCGGCATGGCGGGGGGCGCCTTGGCGGCAGCATCGCTGGCCACGGCGCGGGAGATCATTGTGGGCGAGACGAGCGCATAAGCGCCGCCAACCGCAGTGAGGGCGACGGCGGCACCGAGCAAACGGGCGCGTAGGGACAAACGGAGCATGGCGGGCCTCCTCGGCCGGACGATCAAAGATTGGTGGGTGCGGGCCCGGCCGTCTGGGCGGCCGTGGCGCAGGATGAAAAATCCGCGAGCGGATCGGACAGGAAAGCGGAGAACAGCGCCTGCACCGCGCTGGCCCACGAGGCACGGGGTACGCCGTCCTCCGGCAAGGGATCGGCCATGGCCTCGGGCCAGCCGGTGGGGCCGGGCAGGGTGTGGGCGCTGGCGCGCACGCCCGCCTCCCGCAGCCGCGCCGCATAGCGCAGCGCCTCGTCATGCATGGGGTCGTCCACCGAGGTCACCACCAGGGCCGGTGCAATACCGGCAAGCCGGGAGGCGCCCATGGGGGCCGCATAGGGATGGGCCGCCTTGTCGGCGGTGCCCAGATAAGTGCGCCAGCCCTCCGCCCATTTGCACCCCACCGAGCCGGCGTCGGCGGCGCGGAGCGATTGGGTGGCCAGGCAGGCGTCCAGCATGGGGGAGAGCAAAATCTGGCCGGCCAAGGGCGGCATCCGTTGGTCGCGGGCGATCAGCGCCAAGGCGGCGGCCAGATTGCCGCCGGCTTCCTCACCGGCCACGAAGATGGAGGATTTCTTGGTGCCGAACCGGGCCCGGTTCTCATAGAGCCAGAGCAGCGTGCCATAGGCCACGTCCAGTCCGTGGGGGAAGGGCTGCTCGCAGGCCAGGGGATAGGCCGCCGACACCACGGTCGCGCCGGCCTTGGCCAGCAGGCAGGAAATCATGCCGCCGCATTCCAACGAACCGCTGACGAAGGCGCCGCCGTGCAGATGCAGGGCGATCGGCGCCGACCGGCGCGCCCCATGGGCGCGATAGATGCGCACCACCGTTCCAGCCGCGGGGCCGGTGGTGACGCGCTCTTCCATCAGATTGGCGGCGGCTGGAGCGGGCATCGGGCAAACCAATAGCGCTCGCGCCACGGGCTGCGGCGCGAAGAGACCTCAACGGTCTTGTGCAGTGCGGCAACCATAGATGCGCTAATTATCCGAATAAAGTCGCAAAAATAGACTACATTATTTCTGTGAAGGAATAATCTCGCGATTTTGGCGCGGAATGTGGCCGAATGGAGCACCGCGATGGACCAACTTGCCGCAATGCGGGGGTTTGTAAAAGTGGCTGAGGTGGGCAGCTTCAGCAAGGCGGCGCTGGTGCTGGACGTACCAAAGCCCAGCCTGACCAAGCAGATCCAGACCCTTGAGGCGCATCTCGCCACCAAGCTGCTCAACCGCACCACCCGCCGGGTCACGGTCACGCCCGATGGCGCGGCCTACTATGAGCGCGCGCTGCGGCTGCTGAGCGATCTGGATGAATTGGACGGGGCGATGGCGCAATCCCAGGCGACGCCAAAGGGCCGTCTGCGGGTGGATGTGAGCCCATCCCTGGCCAGTTCTATCATCGTCCCGGCCGTGCCTGCCTTTCACGCCCGCTACCCCGACATTCAGATCGACCTGAGCGTCACCGACCGGCCGGTGGATCTGCTGGCGGAGAATGTGGATTGCGTGGTGCGAGCCGGCACGCTCACCGATCTCTCGCTGGTGGCGCGGCGGGTGGGGGACATGCAATTGCGGACCGCCGCAGCCCCGGCTTATCTGGCGCGTCACGGCATGCCAGCGACGCCGGCCGATCTGGAGCGAGAGTCCCATCGCGTCGTCGGCTATCTCAATGCGCGCACCGGGCGCACCCACCCATTCTCCTTTTATGATTCCTCAGGGGCAGAGATCGACATCCTGGGTCACCACGCCCTCGCGGTGAACGATGGCAATGTTTACATGACGGCGGCCTTGATCGGCCTCGGGGTGATTCAAGTTCCCACCTTCATGCTGAATACGCATCTTCAGTCCGGTGCGCTCGTGCCGGTGCTGGGGGATTGGGCGGTGCCCAGCATGCCGCTGCATGTGGTCTATCCGCCGAACCGTCACCTCTCCAACCGGCTGCGGGTGTTCGTGGACTGGATCTCCGGGCTGTTCGTCGGTCCCGATTTCGGTGCGCCATCGCGCTGAGCGGCGGGGGGAATCGGCTCCGGTCACGTCTTGCCTGTGGGACTGCGCGGGTGCCCGGACAGGGTATCCGCCTCGCGCAGGGCCGGGAATAGTCGCATCCAGGCCAGGGCGACGAGAACCGTTCCGACCCCGCCAAGAATGCCCGCCGGCACCGCGCCCAGCAGGCCAGCCGTCATGCCCGATTCAAACTCCCCCAACTGGTTGGACGTGCCGATAAAAAGGGAATTCAGGGCGTTCACCCGCCCGCGCATGTCGTCGGGGGTGGCCAGTTGCACCAGCGAGTGGCGGATGACCACGCTCACATTGTCGGAGGCGCCCAGCACGCACAGGGCACCCAGCGACAGAAACAGATTCGTGGAGGCGGCGAACACCACCGTCGCGACCCCAAAGGTGATGACCGCGGCGAACATCTTCAGCCCCACCCGTCGGTCCAGGGGCATTCGGGCCAGCACGAAGGCCATGGCCAGCGCCCCCACCGCCGGGGCCGAGCGCAGTAGGCCCAGACCCCAGGGGCCGGTGTGGAGAACGTCGGCGGCAAAAATCGGCAGCAGCGCCGTGACCCCACCCAGCAGAACCGCGAACAGGTCCAGCGACAGGGTGCCCAGCAGCAAGGGCCGCGTCCGCACGAAGCTCACCCCCAGGAAGACCGAGCGCAAGGTGATGGGTTCGCGCTTGGGTGGCGTTCGCTCCAGTTTGATGGTCGCCATGGCGACGGCCGCGCAGAGGAAGAAGGCCGCCGACACCGCCAGCGGCGCCCGCGCGCCCAGCACATAGAGCAGGCCCCCCAGCGACGGCCCGAGAATGGTGGCAGTCTGCATGGCCGAGGACGACACCGCGATCGCCTTGTGCAGAATATGTTCCGGCACCAGCCCCGGCAGCAAAGCGGACAAGGTGGGGTGCTCGAACGCCCGCGCGCCTCCTAGAACCGCCACGGCGACGAAGATGCCCGGCAGGCTCAGGGTATCGGTGGCGGCGCCCAGCGCCAGACCGGCGAGGGTGAGGCCCTCCACGCTCTGGCACACGATGACAACGCGCCGTCGGTCCACCCGATCGGCCACCGTGCCGACGACGAAGGTCAGCAGCACCATGGGCAGGAACTGGAACAGGCCCACGAGGCCGAGATCATAGGCGCTGCCGGTTTTTTCATAGACCATCCAGCCCACGCAGACCGAGGCGATCTGGAACCCCATGGCGGTGAGCACGCGGGAGATCCAGAAGCCGAGGAACGCCGGGTGGCGCGACAGGCGGTCGGAGGCGGCGGCAAGGCTGGTCACGGACATATCCCCTGGCAGGCGGCGCGAGTTCGCCGCGGCGCGGCCCCGGCAGAACCCGCCGCAGACCGGGCTGTCTGGACGGACCCCTGATGCTGTCTAATGACTAATGGGTACGGGAGGAACTGTTCCCGAACGGAACGTGTAACAATCCCAGCCCGGTTGCATGCTCCGCCGAGATGTCATGTGAGGCCAGCGGGTTGGGGGTCGTTACGGGTGATGTTCGGCAGGTGGGTGAAAGGGGGGAATTGCACGTTGTTCGCGCCCCGTGCGCGGCTCCACTGGGACCGGTGATCGCCGCCACCTGCCGCTCAGGTCAGCGGATACTCCGCCTCGACGATATAGGGGCCACCCCCTACCGAATCCCGCGAGGAGTACAGCACGAACCGCGGCACGTGGAACGGCGTGCTGCGATAAAGCCCCCGTAACGCCAGATAATCCGCCACCTGCCGGGTGGAGGCATCCCGCAGCCGCGCCAGGGTCACGTGCGGCTTGTAGGTGCGCTCCGGCGAGAGGCCGAGGCGCTGCATGATGCGCTCATGCTCCGCCTGCAACTCCAGCAGCGCGGTGTTGGCCTTCACCGAAGCGAACACTGCGCGCGGTTTGTGCCCACCGAACTGGTCGAGCCCGTCCAGCACCACATCGAACGCCTTGCGGCGCACCTGCCCCAGCATCTGGGCGATGTCGCGGGCGAGCGCATCGTCCACATCGCCGACGAAGCGCAGGGTCACATGGTAGAATTCCGGGTTGATCCACCGCGCTCCGGAAATGCCGCCCCGCAGCAGCGTGAGCCCGGAGCCCACCTCTTCGGGAATTTCGATGGCCGTAAACAGCCGAGGCATCTGAACCCCCGCGCGCCGAGAACAAGACCGGGCCAGTGAATGAGATTCGCGGCCCCGTGGGAAGCTCCCCCCTCAGCGCACCGGCACCAGAATATCCAGCAACAGCTGGTCGGGCGGGGTGGTGCGGGGGTCGGTGTGATACTGCTCGATGTAGAATTCCAACGCCGTCACGTTGCGGGCATCGAGATAATTGGCGATCTGCTCATAGGTGTCGTCCATGTCCGCGAACGAGCCCTTGTGCATGAATTTCAATGCCTTGCCATTGAATGACGCAGCGAGGCGCACATTGTTGCCGGGCTTGTCCGAGGTCGCGCCGGAGAAGGGGATCTGGGCCTCATACTCGAACCCGGCGTCGTCGCTCTGGGTGTAGACCACGAACACTTGGCCGGCCTGGGTGAGGCCGAGCTTGTCCATCTCCACCTGGATGGCCTTCAGCGACCCGACGATGGAATCATAGCCCTCATCCCAACTGGAACTGCCGGACTTCGAGAGCACCGGCACCGGGGTCATGACGATACCCTCGCCGGTGAACACCGTCTGTGGCGCGCCGTGCATGGTCGGCGGCGGCGGTACCGCGGGAGCGGGGGAGGTGGGGGCTGGGGCGGGAGGCACTGGCGCGGCGGGGGCTTGAGCCTGGCCCGCGGCCGGTGCTTCCGCCGGGGGCGGGCTCGCGGCGGGCGGAGCATTGGTTGCCGGGGACTGGGGCGCGGGCGGCGTCTGGGCGCCGGCTGGCACCATCAGGCCCCACAGGCACGCCAATACGAGACCGGCGCGCAGCGCCGGCTGGGCCGGGCCCGGGACCCTGGTCTGTCCACGCCCAGACCACCGCATCGCACCGATCCTGCCCATGGGATGCCTTTCCTGGCTGGCCGCTAGGCCAGCGAATGCCGTTTTGTTGCATGCTTTTAGCATGTTCTGCCCCACGCCCTATGCGACCTGTGCGACTTCCCGAACGGCAGACGTGAGGCTTGCCCCGCCGCGAGGGGGTGGCGCTGCCGCCCTGTCCCGCCATATAAGGGCTGACCCCTGCTCGATTTCCAGGCCCCATGCTCGCCCATCGCCCCTTCGTGAAGATGAACGGTCTCGGCAACGAGATCCTCGTGCTTGATCTGCGCTCCGATCCCGAAGAGGTGTCGGCGGCGGCGGCGCGCGCCTTGGCCCGGCCCGGCGTGCTGCCGTTCGACCAGGCCATGGTGCTGTATCCGCCCCGTTCCGAAGGCAGTGCCGGCTTCGTGCGCATCCTGAATTCGGATGGCTCCGAATCCGGCGCGTGCGGCAACGGCACC
>NZ_CALRWL010000036.1:0-60577 GCF_943371865.1 Azorhizobium sp. AG788
AGCAGGATCACCGGCAACAGACCCACCAGCACGATGAGCAGCGCCGCCAGAGCGCCGTCCTCATAGGTGCTGCGCGCGGCTTCCGCATAGATGTGGGTGGACAGCGTTTCCACCCCCAGCGGCCGCAGCAGCAAGGTGGCGGGCAGTTCCTTCATCCCGTCCACGAACACGATCAGCGCCGCCGTGGCCAAGGCCGGGCGCAGCAGCGGCAGATGGATGCGCCGCACCGTGGCCGGTTCGGAGCAGCCCAGGCTGCGGGACGCCATGTCCAGATGCGAGGAGAGCTTGGCATAGCCCGCCTCCAACCCGCCGATGGGAATGGTGAGGAAGCGGATGGCATAAGCAATCACCAGCGCGCCGCCGGAGCCGGAAATCAACAGGCCAGTGGATATGCCCGCCGTCTGCCGGGCCAGTTGGTCCACCAGATTGTCGAAGCCGGCCAGGGGCGTGAGCAGGCCGATGGCGAGCACGGTGCCCGGCACCGCATAGCCCAGGCTCCCCACCCGGGCGAAGGCGGTGGCCCATTGTCCCCGGTTCAACCGCTGCGCCACCGCCACCACCAGGCCCAGGCCCAGCGCAACGGCGGTGCCGGCCAGCGCCAGCAGCGCGCTGTTGCGCGCCTCCGTGAGGATGGAAAGGGAGACGCCGGAGAATTGGATGCGCTGCACCGCCGCCGACGCGAGGTGCAGCATCGGCACCCCGAATCCCAGCAGAACCGGCACCGCGCACAGCGCGATGGCCCCCGCGGCCGCGCCGCCCGTGAGCTGCAACGGCGCCTGTGGCCGGGTGGAGCCGGTGGCCACATAGCGCCGGCTCCGCCGTGCGGCGCGTTCCGCCACAATGAGCACCAGCACCAGAATCAGCATGACCAGCGCGATCTGCGCCGCGCCGGGCAGGTTCGAGCGATTGACCCAGGTGGTATAGATGGAGACGGTAAGGGTGCGCATGCCGAGAAACTCGGAGGCGCCGATATCGCCCAGGGTCTCCAGCAGCGCCAGGGTCACGCCGGCGACGATGGCCGGGCGGGCCAAGGGCAAGGCGATCTGCACGAAGGTCCGCCACCGCCCGGCGCCCAGCGTGCGCGCCACTTCCAGCGCTGCCGCCGACTGCACCAGGAAGCTCGCCCGCGCCGAGAGATAGACATAGGGGTAGAGCACGACGCTGAGGACGAAGATGCAGCCGCCGGTGGAGCGCAGGTCCGGAAACTGCAGGCCGCGCGGGCTGGAAATGCCCAGCAGCAAGCGGACGGCGCTCTGCACCGGGCCCAGGGGATGCAGCACATCCAGATAGCAATAAGCGACAATATAGCTGGGCACCGCCAGGGGCAGCAGCAAGGCCCATTCCAGCAGCCGCCGTCCGGGGAAGGCGCAGGTGGACACCAGCCAGGCGCAGGGCACCGCAATGGCGGTGGTCACCACGCCCACGCCCAGCAGCAGCACCAAGGTCTGCTGCAGGGCCACGGGCAGGACATTTTCCAGCAGATGCGGCCATAGATCGCCGGAGCCTTGCGCGGCAATCTCGATCAATGCCGCGATCGGCAGCAGCACCAAGGCGGCCACCAGCCCCGCTGCCGCCAACAAGATCCCGCCCCGCCGCCGCGTTGAACGCGCGGGGCGGGTCACTGTGGGCAGCAGGGCGAGATCGGTCACGCGCGGGATGGATCAGTTATCGAAGCCGACCTTGTCCATCAGCTCGCTGGCCTTCTTGCGGGCCTTGGCAATATCCACCAGCGAGATGGGGTCAACCTTCAGCGGGCCGAGCGCGGCGATGATGGGATCGACAGTGGCGCTGGCCAGCACCGGATATTCCATGTTCTGCTTGGCATAGACCGCCTGCATCTCCGGCGAGACCGCGAACTCCAGCAGCTTCACCGCATTGGCCTTGTTCGGCGAATTCTTCGCCACCGCGGCGCCGGAGACGTTCACATGGGTGCCGCCGCCGACGAAGGTGGGCAGAAGCACCTCGATGCCATCGCCCCACTTCTTCTGGTCCGGTCCGCCCTGGCCGGAACGCATCAGGCCCACATAATAGGAATTGCCCACGGCGATGTCGCAGATGCCGCCGAGCACGTCGCGGGCGCCTTCGCGGTCGCCGCCGGTGGCCTTGCGGGCGAGGTTGGCCTTCAGGCCCCGCAGCCAGGCTTCGGTCTTGGCGTCGCCATAGTGCACGAGATAGGCGGCGGTCAGGCCGATATTGTAGGGGTGCTGGCCCGAGCGGATGCAGATCTTGCCCTTCCACTTGGGATCGGCAAGCTCCTCATATTGGAAGCTGGTGAGCTTGGGCTGGTCCTTGGCGGCGTAGATCAGTCGGGCGCGCAGGGAGAGCGCAAACCAGTTTCCGGCCGGATCGCGCAGATTGGCCGGGATGGCGGCGGAGAGCACCGCACTGTCCACCGGCTGGGTCACGCCCGCATCCACCACGTCCAGCAGATTGCCCACGTCCACGGTCATGAGGACGTCGGCGGGGGAAGCTGCCCCCTCGGCCTTCACGCGCTCGGCGAGGCCGTCCTTGACGAACACGCTGTTGACGGTGATGCCCGTGGCCTTGGTGAAGGCCTCGAACAGGGGAGCGGCCAGCGCCGGCTCACGGGTGGTGTAGACATTCACCAATTGCTCGGCGGAGGCCGGCAGCGACAGAACGGTGGCGGCCGCGCAGGCCGCAAGGAAGAGCCGGCGGCTCGTTGAACGGGACATTGGCGTCTCCCTGGAAGCTTCAGCCTCGGCATGCAGCCTCAGCGTGTGGCATTCCCGTAGCGGCAGGCAATGGCAGCGTCAACGAAACACGGTGTGATCTCAATAGGTTGGAACAAGTACAAAGAGCTGCGGCTGCGCCATAAAAAAAGCCCGGCACCGGCCGGGCTTTTCGGGTGCCGGAGGCAGACGCCTCAGTGTTCGTCCATCTCGCCGATGTGGTGCTGCGCATAGAGCTGCACGCCCAGCTTGTCCACGAGATCGAGCTGAGTCTCCAGGAAGTCGATATGGCCTTCCTCGTCGGTCATCAGCTCTTCGAACAGGTCGCGGGTGGGGAAGTCCTTGACCGAATGGCAATAAGCGGCAGCTTCCTGATAGAGCGACCGCGCTTCCTGCTCGGCAGCCAGATCGGCTTCGAGGATTTCCTTCACGTCCTGGCCGATCCGCAGCGGGTCCAGCACCTGGAGATTGGGGAAACCGTCGAGGAAGATGATGCGATCAACGAACTTGTCGGCGTGCACCATTTCCTCGATGGATTCGGCGCGCCACTTCTTGGCGAGAACCTTGTAGCCCCAATTGTCGAGCATGCGGTAATGCAGCCAGTACTGATTGATCGCCGTCAGCTCCGAGCGCAGTCCCCGATTGAGGTACTCGATAACTTTCTGATCGCCCTTCATGTGGGTCTCCCTGAGACAGCCTGTGGCCGCCATCCGCCAACTCTGGAACTGCACTTAGACTAGTTCTAAACTGATCGCAACACAAGCGCCCCCCGCGAGCCCCGCGAGGGCCTCGGTCACTCCGCTGCGAGCATGCGTGTGGATAGATTGGCGGCGGGGCACACCGCCGGACAGGCGGCGCAGGCATTGGCCTGGACCTGATCCAGAATGGCCTTGATGGTCCGCGCGCACCGCCCGCACTGGGGCGAGCATCCCAGGCACCGATACACCTGCCCCGGCGAGGTCACGCCTTCCGTCGCCGCCAGGGCGTCGCGCACCTGGGTGTCGGAAAAGACGTTGCATGAGCAGACAATCATGGTGTGGCCCGGTGATCGCTAGATTAGATTGCTTCTAAAGAACCTCATTACTGTCTATTTCTGGCAGATCGGGCCGGTGCCCGTCAATGGCGCCGGGTGTGGCACACGGCATCGTAATGTTCGTTTTTGAAGTGGAACCGCTTCTTTTGATATGTTCCATTCTGCGTTGGCATCGGGTCATGTGAATACACGGCGCCGCGGCGATCGCGACCCGGGATGGCATCGAGCACAACAACGGCGGATGACGACGGACGCTTCGAATCCTGCTGGTGTAAAGCCACCGGCGCGCGGCACGGGTCCGCCGCTGCTGGTTAGCGGGGCAGTTCCAGCCGCGCCAGCATCCCGACGTCCAGGCCCCGCCCGAGCGAGAGCGTGCCTCCCAGGGCACGGGCCAGCAACGCCAGGTGCGCCATGCGGAACGGCCGGCCGGCGCGGCTAAATC
Source organism: Azorhizobium sp. AG788 (assembly GCF_943371865.1). Classification (GTDB taxonomy): domain Bacteria; phylum Pseudomonadota; class Alphaproteobacteria; order Rhizobiales; family Xanthobacteraceae; genus Azorhizobium. The sequence goes on from NZ_CALRWL010000036.1 coordinate 4,166, forward strand.
GATCCGACGTAGACGCCGACCGCGAGAGATCCAGCGCTTGGTTGATCTCGTCTTCCCCGAGCGCCGGGCCGCCGTCGCGGATCTGGACGACCGCGCGGGATGCGTCTTGGGCATCCGCGGCGAGGGTGACGATCACCTGACCATCCGCCGGGGTCGCACGCAGGGCTTCCTCGAGCAGCAGGCGCAACAGGCGGGCGAGCCCTGCGGCATCGCAAGGGGCGGCCAGATGCTCGGCCAGGGAGGAGCGCAGCAGCACCCGGCGCCGCTGGGCGGCCGCGGCGCAATGGCCGAGCGCTTCCTCGATGACCGGCGCAAGCAGGATGCGGTCGGGCGTGGCGGACGGCATCAGTGTCATGCCGTCGAGATCACTGAGCGCCGCCAGCAAGATCTCGCCGGCGGCGCCGGCGGTCTCGGCCTGCCGGGTGTAGCGGGCATTGCCCACCGGGCCGAAGATGCCGAGCTTCACGCTGTCGACAAATGCGAGAACGGTGGTCAGAGGCTCACGCAAGTCATGGGAGATCCGCCGCACCAAACCGTCAAGCCGGGCTGCGGATTCCTCCGAAATGGAGGCGGCGGGGAGACCGTCGGTGCCGGGATCGACCGCGGCCGGCTGGTCCGAGATCGGCCGCATCACCAGGCAGAAGCGACGGCCGGCCTCGCCCGTCGGCGCCAGCGCGGCCTCCACCGGAATGCGGGCGCCCGCGCGATGGCGCAACGTGAGGTGAGCTTCCTGGACCCCCATTTCAGGGCTGGCGCACGCCCGGTCCAGCATGGCCACCGCGGTCAGATGGCTGTCCTGCCCCAACAGAAGGGTGAAGGGCTCATCCTCCACATCCTCCGCGGCAAAGCCTGCCACGTCGACGGCAGCGGCATTCGCAGTCTCGACCGTGCCGTTGCGATCCAGCAGCAGCACCGGAAAGGGAATGAAGTCCAGGGCCTGCCTTCGCGCTGCGACGCGTTCGGCGCGCACCAGGGCCGCCGTCTCCGCCTTTGCCGCCTGAGGCGAGACGGATGGCACGGGCGCCGGAGCAGCGGGGGCGGGGCCGGGGACCACCTCAGGGCCGGCGGGCTGCGAGGGCGTCACGGCCCCTTCGATGGTGCGGATCACATGCACCAGCGCCGGTCGGCCGTTCCAGGGCGATGACACCAGCCGAACCTCGACGGGAAGGCGATCCCCGTCCAGCGATTCCAGATCCAGGCCCCCGGTTCGCCCGTCCCGCACCAGGCGCGGCGACAGCCCGCCGGAGGCGATGAAGTCCGCGGTGTCCTTGAGGCCCAGCCAGCCGAGCAGGGTCTTGTTCGCGCGCACGGTGACGCCGCCCTGCTGCACCACGATGCCGATCGGCAGCCGGTCCAGCAGATGTTCCTCGCCCAGACCGTCGGTGGCTTGGCCCGACGCCGGCGACGGGGACGGAGACGGTGCAGCCGCCGCATTGTCCGCAGCCTCTGGCTGGGGCTGCGGCATCGGAACGCCTCCAGGAGCCGAAGTGGTGCTCGCGGCGGCGTTGGACGCGGCAGTCATGGGGGACGCAGGCGGCTCCATCTGGCCAGGAGCCTCGTCTCGGCTGCCCTCGGGCGGTGCCAAGGCGGCCGGAGGCTTGGGCCATTCCTCGATCGCCTCGGTCAGTGTCCGGGCGATTTCGTGAAATGCGGAGCGTTCCCGTGCGCTCAACGCACCGCCGCGCAGGGGAACCACATTAAAGCCCTGGGTCTCTGCCGGCTCCGCAGGCGCTGGCGCCCGATCCGCGGTCTGGCGGGGACGAGCCGCGCCATCCCCATCGCCCCAGATCAAGCCGAAGCCGCGGGTGCCAAGCCGGCGCCGAGCGGCGTCAAACAGAGGGACGCCGCCGAATTCGATGCGGCGGGGCGGACGCGCCCCGCTCAAAAGCGTGAGGCCGAAGAAGCTCCCGCCGCTGCGCAAGGCAGCGCGCATGGGCGCGCCATCCACCAGCAGGCCGTCCTCGGCCAGTTCATCAAAATCCCGACCCAGCCACTGATCCAGCGCGCTGCCCAGCACCTCCACCGCATGGGGGGAGAGGCGCTGAAGCCGCCCTGCCTCATCCGCTTCCCAGGTGAAGCGCACGGACCGGGCCGCGCTGCGGGCGCTGGAGGCTGGCGTGGTAACGGTGGGAAGGCGCGTCAGGCCCGGCAGGGCCTTCGCCGCCGTGGCGCCGGTGGCAAGGGCCAACGGATCGGCAAACACCACCAGATGGCCGGCGGGCGCCTGCACGGCGATGCAGGCGAAGGCTTTCGGCACGAAACTGTAGGGAAGGCGCACCCGCTCCAGGCGCGGGGCATGGCGCAGTGACATGCCGACACGCTTGGCGACGATCTTCACTCCGAGCGGCGCGGGCGAACCGGCCTCGATGCCCAGTGCGGTGCAGGCGGGGGTGGCCGCCAGGATCAGCATATCGGGCAGGACCACCAGGAAGGACGGCAGATCGTCCCGCCGCAGAGGCGCGAACAGCGCCTCCTGGTGCGGCGGCATACGGTGCGTCGGCTCGGTCATTGCCTCGATGGATCGCTGGAAGTCCGCGACATGCGCGCTCCGAGTGGAGCGGCAATTTCTACACGGCCAACGTGCCGAAGAAAGATTAACATGGCGCCAATCGTATCCGCGTCGTGAAAATGTTTCATATTGCGGAACATAGGCCAAAAAGGCCTAAATTGCCTTGGGTTGGTGCCGTTCTGGCCCTTCCCCTGTCCCGAGGAGTAGCCAGCATGACCTCGAAATTCGGTCCCGATCTGGAATTGCCCGCGGAGTTGCGCGCCATCGCGGAAAAAAATGTGGCCCAAGCCCGCCAGGCCTTCGACACCTTGTTTGATACCGCCCGCGATGCGGTGGGTGACTCCGAAGGTCGCCTGGAGGAGGTCCGCACCGGCCTTCGCACCCTGCGGCAGAAGACGCTGGGTCTCGTGGAGTCGAACTTCAACGCCAGCTTCGATTTCATGAACAAGCTGGTGCAGGCCAAAAGCCCGCAGGAAGTCCTGACGCTGCAGACGGAATTCCTCACCCGCCAGATGCAGTCGGTGTCCGAGCAGGCGGCGGCCCTGGGCAGCGATGCCCGCTCGCTGGGGGAAACCACGGTGCGCACCCTCGATGAGCATACCCGCGCACTGGCCGAACGGGTCAAGGCGCTCGGCACCCTGGCGGCCCAGCAGGCGCAGACCGCTGCGGCCGATGCCAAGGCGGCCGGAGAGAGCGTCGTGCAGGCGGCGGAGAATACCTACGACTCCAACCGCACCTACTGATCACAGTGCGGCATCCGATTGCGTCGCGCATCGCCTGGCGATTGTGCGGCGCAAAATAATTTTGCGTATTGCACTGCACTGCGCTATAATGTCTCGAAATCCGCGGCGAATGTCGCGGCATGGGCGATGCGTGTCCCAACGCTTCGCGACATGTTTTTGTCCACGCCAGCGCATCGAGGGATTTCCATGTCTGACCAGTTCGTCAAAGCGTTCCAGGATCAGTTCAAGTCCGCCACCAGCGCGTTCTCGTCCATGGAAGTTCCGGCCGCGTTCCGCGAGATGGCGGAAAAGAGCGTGCAGGGCTATCGCGGCAACTTCGAGAAGATGAAGACCGCCGCCGAGCAGACCTCCGATCTGCTGGAAGGCAGCTACTCCACCGCGTCGAAGGGCGTGGCCGAGTACAATCTGAAGTCCCTGGAAATCCTGCGCACCAATGTGAACACCGCGTTCGAATTCTTCGCGACCGTGCTTGCGGCCAAGACCCCCGCCGAGGCGGTGGAACTGTCCAGCAGCCACCTGAAGTCGCAGTTCGAGACGCTGTCTGAGCAGGCCAAGGAACTGTCGTCCCTGGCCCAGAAGATCGCCACGGAGACCTCCGAGCCGATCAAGAGCGGCGTCGAGAAGACCTTCCGCACCGCGGCCTGATTTCCGCGCTTTCCTCTCCTTTCAGGAAAAAGGGCTCCGGTTTCCGGAGCCCTTTTTTCATGGCCGGCCCCGCAGCCACGGTCCGGCCCGCCTTGACGCGCCCAGCGGCTCTTGCGAAGACCCTGCATCCGCACGACCTTCCGTTCTGCGCTTCGGCTCGGTGCCGGAGATCCGGCAGCGCTCTGCCCGGCGGCCGTGCTCAGCGAGTGGTTCATGCGTGCCATCGGTACCTATTCCCCCATTCTCCTGGTCGGCCCGTCCTGGGTCGGCGACATGGTGATGGCGGCAAGCCTTGTGGCCGCTTTGCGCGATCGCGAGCCCAGTCGTCCGGTGGACGTCCTGGCGCCGCCCGCGGCGCTGCCCATCGCGAAACTGATCCCTGGCGTGCGCCGGACACTGCCCCTCGGTCTCGGCCATGGCGAACTGGGCCTGATGGCGCGCTGGCACGCCGGGCGCGCCTTGCGCGGGGAGGGATATGGCAAGGCCATCATTTTGCCGCGGGCGTTCAAGGCCGCCATCGCCCCCTTTGCCGCCGGTATTCCCGAGCGGGTGGGCTATGCCGCCGAGGGCCGCAGCATCCTGCTGACCGATGCCCGCCCGGACGCGGCGCGCAAGACCGCACGCACCATTGACCGCTTCGTGGCGCTGGGGGCGCCTCTTGGGGAGGCGCCCCCTTCGGCCCGCCCCATCCTGCAGCTTCCCGAGGCGGAGCGCCTGGCCGTGGCGCAGGCCTTTCCCTTGGCCGGGGAGGGGCCGATCATGGCCCTGTGCCCCGGCGCCGAATATGGCCCCGCCAAGCGCTGGCCGGCGCGGAAGTTTGCGCTGCTGGCGGCGCAGGCCCATGCGGCCGGCTATCGGGTGCGGGTGCTCGGCGGCCCGAAGGATGCGCCCCTGGCAGACGAGATCGTCGCCGTGTCCGGCGTGCCGGTGGACAATCTGGTGGGGCGCACCAATCTGGTGCAGGCCGCAGCCATCATCGCCACCAGTGATGTGGTCATCTCCAACGATTCCGGCCTGATGCATGTGGCCGGCGCTTTGGATCGCCCGCTGGTGGTGCTCTATGGCGCCAGTTCCGAGAAGATGACCCCGCCCACCGGGCCGCGCTCGGCCACGGTGTCGCGGGAGCTGTCATGCCGGCCCTGCCACAAGCGCGAATGCCCGCTGGGGACCTTGGCCTGCCTGGAATCCATCCCGCCGCAAGAGGTGCTGGCCGCCGCCATGGCCGTGCAGGCATGAGCATCGTCTGCCGCGTGAGCCGCCCATGACCGAAGCCGGCCCCAAGGTTCTGGTGGTGAAGCTCTCATCCCTTGGGGATGTGGTGCACACCTTTCCCGCCGTCACCGATGCGCTGCGCGCCGTCCCCGGCCTGACCCTGGACTGGGCGGTGGAGGAGGCGTTCGTGCCGCTGGTGGCGCTTCATCCCGGCGTGCGCCGCGTCATCCCCGTGCCCCTGCGCCGCCTGAAGAAGGCGCCCCGCGCCGCGTGGCGCAGCGGCGAGGCTGGCGCGGTGCGCGCCGCGCTGCGCAGCGAAGCCTATGATCTGGTGATCGATGCCCAGGGGCTGATGAAAAGCGCGGTGGTCGCGCTCACCGCCCGGGGCCGGCGCCACGGCTTCGACCGCGCTACCGCGCGGGAGGGCATGGCGAGCCTCGCCTATAGTGCGCGCCACCATCTGCCCGAGACCGAGCATATGGCGGTGCGCATTCGCCGCCTGTTTGCCGCCGCGCTGGGATATTCCCTCGACGGCCTGCCGGAGGATGCTGGTCTGGTGCCCACCGGATCCGCTCCGCCGGGCCCGCCCTATTGGGTGTTCCTGCACGGCACCACGTGGCCCACCAAGACCTGGACCGTGCGGCACTGGCGCGAACTGGCGATGCGGGCGGACAGGGCCGGGCGGCGGGTGCTGGTGTTCGCCCAGGGCGCGGCGGAGGAGGCGCGGGCGGCGGCCATTGCGGCGGACCTGCCCGGCGTGGAACTGGCGCCGCCCCTCGGTCTCGACCGCATTGCCCCGCTGCTGGCGGGCGCGGAGGCGGTGGTCACGGTGGATACCGGGCTCGGGCATCTGGCGGCGGCACTGGGCGTGCCCACCGTCGGACTCTATGGGCCGACCAATCCCCACCTGACCGGCCTGTTCGGCCCCAAGGTGCTGGAGCTGAAATCCATGCGCCCCTGCGCGCCATGCGAGCGTCAGCGTTGCCGCATCGCCCCGGATACGGTCGAGGGGCCGCCCTGCCTGCTGGACTTCAAGGCTCGCGATGCCTGGCGGGCCGTCAGTCTCATCCGATATGGCCATGCGGATGCCATGGACAAGCTATGAGCCGGCATGGATAAGGAGCGCTGATTCTCTGAGAGGTCGTAACGATGACCCGGTCCGCACCTGTTACCCGCGACACACTCCTGGTGACGGGGGGCGCGGGCTTCATCGGCTCCAACATGGCGCGGGCGTTCGCCGCCGAGGGGTGGCGCGTGGTGGTGGCCGATTGGCTGGAGACCGGGCCGAAGTGGCGCAACATCTCCGACATTCTGCTGGACTATGTGCTGCGCCCCGAAGCCATCGGGGATTTCGTCGAGCGCGAAGGCGGGCGGATCGGCGCGGTGATCCACATGGGCGCCATTTCCGCCACCACCGAGCGCGACGGCGACAGGATCCTGGCCCGCAACGTGCGGCCGACCCTGGATCTGTGGGAGCAATGCGCCCGCAAGGGGATCCGCTTCATCTATGCCTCATCCGGCGCTACCTATGGCGATGGCAGCCATGGCTTCCGCGATGACGAGGCCCCCGAGGCCCTGGCCCGCCTCGCGCCGCTCAATGCCTATGGCTGGTCCAAGCTGATGGCCGACCGCCGCTTCGTGGCGGATGTGGCCGCCGGCCGGCCCACCCCGCCGCAATGGGCGGGGCTTCGCTTCTTCAACGTTTATGGCCCCGGCGAGACCCACAAGGGCGACATGCGCTCGGTAATCCATAAGATCTATCCCATCGCCGCGGCGGGGGAGGCGGTGACCTTGTTCAAGTCGCACCACCCCGACTACACCGATGGCGGGCAGCTGCGCGACTTCCTCTATGTGGCCGACTGCGTGAACGTGGTGCGCTGGCTGCTGGAGACGCCCACGGTGTCGGGCATTTTCAATGTGGGCACCGGCGAGGCGCGCAGCTTCGAGGATCTCGCCAACGCGGTGTTCGCCGCCGCTGGGCTGCCGCCGCAGATCACCTATGTGGACATGCCTGAGACGCTGCGCGGCGCCTACCAGTATTTCACCGAGGCGGATATGACCAAGCTGCGCGCCGCGGGCTATGCGCGCCCGTTCACCTCCCTGGAGGAGGGCGTGTCCCAATATGTCACGCAGCATCTGCGGGGCAGCAATACGGCCGGTGCGTGAGCACGGGACCGGGAGACCTTCATGCTTGCTGAAACCCAGCCGGGAACCATCGCCGTCATCGGCGACCTGATGGTGGATCGCTATATCGTCGGTTCGGTATCGCGCATCTCTCCCGAAGCTCCGGTGCCGGTTCTGGTGCATGGCGCCGACCGGATCGTGCCGGGCGGCGCCGCCAACGTGGCGGCTAATGCGGCGGCGCTGGGTGCCCCGGTGGTGCTGGTCGGCTTGGTGGGCGCGGATGCCGCTGCGGAGGAATTGAGCGGCGCACTGGCCCTCTACCCCGGCATTGCCCTTGATACGGTGGTCACCGATCCGGCGCGACCGACCATCACTAAGACCCGCGTCATGAGCGGCCGGCAGCAGATCGTCCGCATCGATGCGGAACAGACCCGCCCGCCCGGCGCCGATATAGAAGTGGCGCTGATTGCCGCCGCCGAAGCCGCAATCGCCCGCAGCGCGGTGGTGGTGCTGTCCGATTATGCCAAGGGCGTGCTCAGTGACGCGGTGATCGCCGCGGTCATGGCCGCGGCCAAGGCCAAAGGTGTGCCGGTGATCGTCGATCCCAAGCGCCGCACCTTCGAAGCCTATGCGGGCGCCAGCCTGGTGACACCAAACCGTCGCGAACTGGCGGAAGCCACCGGCCTGCCCGACGAGACCGACGCGGATGCGGCCAAAGCGGCGGAAGCGGCGGGCCGTCAGTTCGGCGGCGATGTGCTGGTGACGCGGGCGGAAAAAGGCATGACCCTGTGGCGGCAGAATGGGCACGTGCTGCATGTGCCTGCCGAAGCCCGCGAGGTGTTCGATGTCTCCGGCGCCGGCGACACCGCGCTCGCCGCGCTCGCCGTCTCCCTGGCCGGCGGCCAGAGCCTGGAGGCGAGCGTGGGCATCGCCAACGCGGCCGCCGCGTTGGCCGTGGCCAAGCTCGGCACGGCGGTGGTGACCCGCGCGGAACTGCGTGCGGCGCTGGAGCGCTCGGCGGCGCGGGTGGAGCATCCCGGCGCTTTGGTCTCTCGCGCGGATGCGGCGCGGATCGTCGCCGCCTGGCGGGCCAACGGCACCCGCGTGGTGTTCACCAATGGTTGCTTTGATCTGCTGCATCCCGGCCATGTGAGCCTGCTGGAGCAGGCGGCGCGGCATGGCGACCGGCTGGTGGTGGCGCTGAACACCGATGCCTCGGTGCAGCGCCTGAAGGGGCCGACCCGCCCGTTGCAGGACGAAATTGCCCGTGCGCGGGTCATGGGCGCCCTGCGCTGTGTGGATCTGGTGGTGCTGTTCGATGAGGACACCCCGCTGGAGACCATCACCGCGCTGCTGCCGGATGTGTTGGTCAAGGGGGCGGACTATGCGCCGCACGAGGTGGTGGGGGCCGACGTGGTCACCGCCCATGGCGGCGAACTGGTGCTGGTGTCCCTGGTGGCGGGGCAATCCACCTCCAGCCTGGTGGCCAAGGCCCGCAGCTAAGGCGCGCAGCTCCTCTTGAGCCATCTGAGGTCCGGCGATTGCCGGACCTCAGCAATCAGCAGCTTCAGGCGGCGCAGTAGGCGATGACGCGGCGGATGAAGGCTTCGCAGGCCTCCAGCTGGCTGATGTCCACATATTCGTCGGCCTGATGCGCCTGGACGATGGAGCCCGGCCCGCACACCACGGTGGGAATGCCGCCGATTTCCACGAACAATCCCGCCTCGGTGCCATAGGCCACCTTGGCGTGATCGTTGCGGCCGGCGAAATGCTTGGCCAGCGCCGTCACCGGCGCATCGGCGGCGGTGGAGAGGCCGGGGAAGGCGCTCTTGAGCTTGAATTCGAACCCGGTGCCGGGGGCCTTGGCCTGCATGGCCGGCTCCAGCTCGTCATGGGCATAGGCCACGACTTCGGCCACCAGCGCGTCGATGTCGTCCTCTGGCAGGCCGCGGATTTCCCAGTCCAGGCTCGCCTGATCGGGCACGATGTTGAGCGCAGTGCCGCCGTGGAACACGCCCACATGGGCAGTGCTGTGCGGCACGTCATAGAGATCGTCCCGCCGGCCGCTCTGGGCCAGGCGCACGCCGAGATCCGCCACCTTGACCGCAAGGCGGGCGCCCGCCTCAACCGCATTGACCAATTCCGGCGCGCGGGAGGAATGGCCGCCGACGCCGGTTACCGTGGTGGCCCAGCTGCGCTTGCCCTTGTGGCCGATCACCACCTGCATGCTCGTGGGTTCGCCGACGATGCAGGCTTCGGGGCGATAGCCGTGTTCCACCATATGGTCGATCAGCGGCCGCACGCCGACGCAGCCCACTTCCTCATCATAGGAGAAGGCAAGGTGGATGGGCTTGGCGAGAGGCTGGGCCTGCATCTCCTCCACCATGCCCAGGCACACGGCGAGGAAGCCCTTCATGTCGCAGGTGCCGCGGGCAAACAGGCGTCCGTCCCCCCGCTCGGTGAGGGTGAAGGGGTCGGAGGTCCAGTCCTGACCGTCCACGGGCACGGTGTCGGTGTGGCCGGAAAGGACGATGCCCGGCACGTCGCGCGGGCCGATGGTGGCCAGGATGCTGGCCTTGCCCTGCTCCACATCTTCCACATGGTCGAAGGGGATGCCATGCGCGGTCAGGAACGCTTCCACCGCTGCGACGAGGGGCAGGTTCGAGTTGCGGCTGGTGGTGTCGAAGGCGACCAGGCGCGCAAGCCAGTCGAGGGTGAGGGCGTTGGGCATGGCGCAGGCTCCGGACTCATTCTGATGCGGGTGGCGCCGAGTCTGTCGGGCCAGCTGTACCGCAATGCACATATACCGCCTTTCCGCCCGACGCAGCCGTGAGCTCTGTCGCAGCGGGGGATTTTCTTGGGCATTTCCGCGCCGAGGCGTCGTCTGCCACCACTGGTGGTGCCACCGAAGGCGCGGTGCGTTGCCGCGCGGCAGGCACTGTCCTATGACGGGCCGCAGTCTCCATCGCCGCGGCGCCCGTGCGCCGGTGCCGGCGGGCCGGGAGGAATGGGCCAGCCGATGACCGGAACGCTGCAGCCAGCCACGACAGGCGCCGGGATGTCTCCCGTTAGGGAGGGGAGCACCCAATGGGCGTGACCTTGGTGTTGGGCGGCGCGCGCTCGGGCAAGAGCACCTATGCGGAGGGGCTGCTGGAGCAGATGCCGGCCCCTTGGGGCTATATCGCCACCGCCCAGGCGTACGATGACGAGATGACCGAGCGCATCGCCCTGCACCGGAGTCGGCGGGGCGCTGGCTGGCAGACGTTCGATGCGCCTCTGGCGCTCGCCGCGACCCTGGATGAGCTGCCTGCGGACCTGCCCATTCTGGTAGATTGCCTGACGCTCTGGCTCACCAACCATTTGCTGGCTGACCATGATCTCGCCGCCGAAGGCGCGCAGCTTCGCGCCGCGCTGGCCCGCCGCGCTGCTCCGGTGGTGCTGGTGGCCAATGAAGTGGGGCTCGGCATTGTCCCCGACAATGCGCTGGCCCGTCGGTTCCGGGATGCGGCCGGTCGCCTGAACCAATCCCTCGCCGCGCAGGCGCAGCGGGTGGTGTTCGTGGTGGCCGGGCTCCCCATGATTGTGAAGGACGCCCCATGACCGAGCCCAATGTGAGCGAGCCCATCGACCCGCGCTCCGCCGATCGCCACCGGGCCAAAATGGCCAAACGGAAGGTGGTGCAGGATGCCGAGGTGGCCGGCAAGACCGTGGAAAAGGGCCTGCTCATCGTCCACACCGGTCCCGGCAAGGGCAAGAGCACGGCGGCATTCGGGCTCGCCTTGCGCATGCTGGGCTATGGCCGCAGCGTCGGCGTGGTGCAATTCATCAAGGGCGCCTGGCACACCGGTGAGAAGGATGCCTTCGCGGCATTCGGCGAGCGCGTGCAATGGCACACCATGGGCGAGGGCTTCACCTGGGAGACCCAGGATCTGGCCCGCGACATGGCCGCCGCCGGCCGCGCCTTCGACAAGGCGCGAGAGCTGATGGCCGATGAGCGCCTGTCGCTGGTGGTACTGGACGAATTGAACATCGCTTTGCGCTACGAATATCTGGATCTGGACGAGGTGGTCGCCGCCCTGCAGGCCCGTCGTCCCGCCTTGCATGTGGTGGTCACGGGCCGCAATGCGAAGCCGCAGATGCTGGCCGCCGCCGATCTGGTGACGGAAATGACCCTGGTGAAGCACCATTTCGCTGCCGGCGTGAAGGCGCAGGCGGGAATCGAGTTCTAGCTCATGGCGTTGCCTCCCGCCCGCGCATTGATGTTCCAGGGCACCGGCTCCGACGTGGGCAAATCGCTGCTGGTGGCGGGGCTGGCACGGGCGTTTGCCGACCGTGGCCTGCGGGTGCGTCCGTTCAAGCCGCAGAACATGTCCAACAATGCCGCCGTCACAGCGGATGGCGGCGAGATCGGCCGTGCCCAGGCGCTTCAGGCGCGGGCGGCGCGGGTGCCGTTGAGCGTGCACATGAACCCGGTGCTGCTGAAGCCGCAAAGCGAGGTCGGCGCGCAGGTGGTGGTGCAGGGCTGGGTGGTGGGCACCGCCAAGGCCAGCGCCTATCAGCAGATGAAGGCCGGGCTGATGCCGGCGGTGCTGGAGAGCTTCGCGCATCTGAAAGCGGAAGCGGATCTGATCCTGGTGGAAGGTGCCGGCTCTGCCTCGGAAGTCAATCTGCGCGCCAACGACATCGCCAACATGGGCTTTGCCCGTGCGGCGGGCGTGCCGGTGGTGCTGATCGGCGACATCGATCGCGGCGGCGTCATCGCCAGCCTGGTGGGCACCAAGGTGGTGCTGGAGGCGCAGGACGCGGCCATGGTGCGGGGCTTCCTGGTCAACAAATTCCGCGGCGACCCCAGCCTGTTCGCTGACGGAATGAGCTTGATTGCGCAACATACCGGCTGGGCACCGTTGGGGCTGGTGCCCTATTTCGCGGCCGCCAGCCGGCTGCCGGCGGAAGACGCCCTCGGCCTCGCCGGCCCACAAGCCCCCAAGCCCGACGCCAAGGTGCGGATCGCCGTGCCGATCCTGCCGCACATCGCCAATTTCGACGATCTGGATCCGCTGGATGCAGAGCCGGCTCTAGATCTCCGGCGCCTTCGGCCGGACGATGCGCTGCCGCCTGACACCGACCTCGTGTTGCTGCTGGGGTCGAAGGCCACCATCGCCGATCTGGCTGCCCTGAAGCGCGGCGGCCTGCACCACGACATTCTTGCCTTTGCGCGCCGCGGCGGGCGGGTGATCGGCGTCTGCGGCGGCTACCAGATGCTGGGCGATTCCCTCGCCGATCCCGAAGGCGCCGAAGGCCCAGCCGGCACCGTCGAGGGGCTCGGATTGCTGCGCGTGGACACGGTCATGACCGGCGACAAGCGGTTGGTGGCCGTCGCTGGCACATCGAAACTCGGCAGGTCATTTGCCGGCTACGAGATGCATATCGGCGCCACCGAGGGGCCGGACCGGGTGCGGCCGTTCGCCCGCTTCTCCGATGGCACCTGCGAGGGAGCCGTCTCGGCGGACAGTCGCATCATGGGCACTTATGTCCATGGGCTGTTCGCGGACGATGCCCAGCGCGCCGCTTTGCTCGAACTGCTCGGGGCCGGGCCGGTGCAGGTGTCCTATGAGCACCAGGTGGACGCGACCCTGGATGCCCTCGCCGCCCATCTGGCCGCGCACATCGATCTCGACCGCCTGCTCAGCCTCGCGCGATGATCGCCAGCGTACCGGCCAGGATCAATGCCACCATGAGCCCATCCGCCCACAGATAGAGCCGCAAGGCGGCGCGGATGTCGGCGGCATCGATCGCCCGGCGCCCGTCGCCCATGTAGGCGGCATTGGCCTGCACGCCGCCGTATGAGCGCGGGCCAGCGATGGAAATGCCCAGCGCCCCGGCCATGGCCGCTTCCGGCCAGCCCGCATTGGGCGAGCGGTGATGCCGCGCATCCCGCCAAATGGCTCGCCACGCATTCTGCGGCGACGCCCCCGGCATCATGGCGGCGGCCACCACGATCAGCAGTCCGGACAGCCGCGAGGCCGGCAGATTGACCAGATCATCCAGCCGCGCCGCGGCCCAGCCGAACGCCTCGTGGCGCGGGGTGCGGTGGCCGATCATGCTGTCGGCGGTATTCAGCGCCTTGTAGCCGGCCCCACCCGCGAGGCCTGCGACCAGCATCCAGAAGGTGGGCGCGACGATGCCATCGGAGAAGTTCTCCGCCAGGCTTTCGATGGCGCCACGGGTCACGCCGGCCACATCCAGGCTCTGGGGATCGCGCCCGACGATATGGGACACCGCCACCCGACCGGCCTCCAGGCCATCCTGTTCCAGCGCCTGTGCCACTGCGGCCACGTGGGTATAAAGCGAGCGTTGGGCAATGAGGCTGCTGCCGACGATGCCGGCCAGCACCACGCCGAAGGGCAGGGCGCGCAATGCGCCCTCCAGCAGACCGGCAGGCACCATGGCGCAGGCCAGCAGGATCGCCACGGCCAGGATGCCATAAGCCCGGCGGCGGGAGGCGGGCAGGGCGTCCCGGTTCAGCCGGTGATCGAGGGCGGAAATCAGCCATCCGGCCCACACCACCGGATGCCGAATCGCCGCGAACAGGCGCGGCGGGTAGCCGGCACCGCCCTCCACGAGCAATGCGACGCAGGTGAGATCGAACGCCATGGGGCCTCGGACTGGGAGAAGTGACGCGGCTGCCCCTGCGTCTGGAGCGACTTGGGAGCGAAAGCGAATGCAAAGCCTCCTGCCATGGACCGCCCGGCGGCGGAAGTGTCTTCATTTTCTCACGTCGAAGTGCGAGATAGCGCCTCCGGGTGACTGAGGTCCGGCGAAGAGGGTGGGAACGCCATGCGCGTCGCAATGATTGGCACGGGGTATGTGGGTCTGGTGTCCGGCGCCTGCTTCGCCGACTTCGGGCACCATGTGACCTGCGTCGACAAGGACGCCGGCAAGATCGCCATGCTGGAGCGCGGCGAGATCCCGATCTTCGAGCCGGGCCTGGACGATCTGGTGGCGCGCAATCGCGCCGCCGGCCGGCTGGATTTCGCCACCGACCTGACCCAGGCGGTGCGCGAGGCCGACGCCGTGTTCATCGCCGTGGGCACGCCGTCGCGGCGCGGCGACGGCCATGCGGACCTGTCCTATGTCTATGCCGCCGCACGCGAGATCGCCGCAGCCGCCGAGGGCTATACGGTGGTCGTCACCAAATCCACGGTGCCGGTGGGCACCGGCGACGAGGTGGAACGGGTGATCCGCGAAGCCCGCCCGGACGCGCAGATCTCCGTGGTCTCCAACCCCGAATTCCTGCGCGAAGGCGCCGCCATCGAGGATTTCAAGCGGCCTGACCGCATCGTGGTCGGCACCGATGATCCCAAGGCGCGCGACGTGATGACCGCGCTTTATCGCCCGCTGGCGCTGAACAGCCTGCCCATGGTCTTCACCGGCCGACGCACATCTGAGCTGATCAAATATGCCGGCAACGCCTTCCTGGCGGTGAAGATCACCTTCATCAACGAGATTGCCGACCTGTGCGAGCAGGTGGGCGCAAACGTGCAGGACGTGGCGCGCGGCATCGGCCTCGACAACCGCATCGGCTCGAAATTCCTGCACGCCGGCCCCGGTTACGGCGGCTCCTGCTTCCCAAAAGACACGCTGGCGCTGACCCGCACCGCCCAGGAGGCCGGGACGCCGTTGCGCATCGTGGAAACCGTGGTCGCAGTTAACGACGTGCGCAAGCTGGCCATGGCCCGCAAGGTGACCAGCGTGCTGGGCGGCGACGTGCGCGGCAAGACCGCCGCGGTGCTCGGCCTCACCTTCAAACCCAATACCGACGACATGCGCGAAAGCCCGGCTATCTCCATCATCAACGCCTTGCTGGACAAGGGCATGAAGATCCAGGCCTACGACCCCGAAGGCATGGAGGAGGCGCGCAAGGTGCTGCCCGCCGCCGTTCACTATGCAACCGGGGCCTATGAGGCTGCCGAGGGGGCGGATTGCCTGGTGATCATTACCGAGTGGGATGCCTTCCGCGCGCTGGATTTCACGCGGCTCCGCGAGGTGATGGCGCAGCCGATCCTGGTGGACCTGCGCAACATCTATCGCCCCGATGAGATTGCGGCGCTGGGGTTCGCCTATGAGAGCGTTGGACGGGGCGAGTTTGATCGCGGCAGCCAACATCGGCACGGGCTCTGACACCCCCTACCGGAATGCCTTACAACTTGCGCAATCTCGCGTCACATCTTTGGGGGCAGGGCGGCACGACAGCCGCTCTCTTGGCGCTTTGCGGTGAAATATGCGTTTCCTGGTAACCGGCACGGCCGGCTTCATCGGCTTCCATTTGGCCCGTCGCCTGCTGGAAGAGGGACATGTGGTGGTCGGCTTCGATGGCCTCACGCCTTATTATGATGTCTCGCTGAAGCGGGCGCGCCACGCGATCCTGGAACGGTCGAATCAATTCACCGCGGTGATCGGCATGCTTGAGGATGCCGATGCCCTCGCCCAGGCCGCCGACCTGGCCCAGCCGGACGTGATCATCCACCTCGCCGCCCAGGCGGGCGTGCGCTACAGCCTGGAAAACCCCAAGGCCTATGTGGATGCCAATCTGAATGGCTCGTGGAACGTGCTGGAACTGGCACGCCGCCTGAAGCCCACGCATTTGCTGCTGGCCTCCACCAGTTCGGTCTATGGGGCCAATACCAAGATCCCGTTTGCGGAAAACGACCGCACCGACGAGCCGATGACGCTCTACACGGCCACCAAGAAGTCCATGGAAGTCATGGCGCATTCCTATGCCCATTTGTTCGGCGTGCCGACCACGGCATTCCGCTTTTTCACCGTCTACGGTCCCTGGGGCCGGCCGGACATGGCGCTGTTCAAATTCGTCGCCGGCACCCTGGCGGGCCAGCCCATCGACATTTACGGCCAGGGTCAGATGTCGCGGGATTTCACGTATGTGGATGATCTGGTGGAGGCTGTCACGCGGCTGATCCCGGTGATTCCATGCCAGGGACAGGCCGTTGGGCCGGAAGGCCTGGATTCCCTTTCCGCCGTGGCGCCATTCCGCATTGTCAACATCGCCGGTGGCGAGCCGGTAGGCCTGCTGGACTTCGTCGATACCGTGGAGGCGGCCGTCGGCCGGCCCGCCATCCGCCGCATGCTGCCGATGCAGCCGGGCGACGTGCCGCGCACCTACGCCTCGTCAGCCCTGCTGGAAGCCCTGGTGGACTATCGGCCGGCCACGCCGGTCAGCATCGGCGTCCCGGCCTTCGTGGACTGGTACCGCGGCTACTACGGCCTATGAAGCCGAGCTGAGACTAAGCCCGGCCACGGCATCTCAACCAGGATCCGTCCCCCGACGCGGAGCAGCGCCAGGGCCGGGCGGGGCGAGACCTCGACTTGGGGCGAGGGCGACTGCCAGCGCAGCCGGCATTGTGAATTCGCGGACATGCCAAGCCCAATCATCCGGCAGCCTTTTCGCGCCCAATCCATAATACGTAGAAGATATATTATGGAACTTAATTTCAGCGCAACTTGTGGCGGTACCCGGAACCCGGCACTTGATGGGACTGGAACTGAGATCGACGCCCACGTGCCGTTGACCGCGCTCTGATTGGTGTTGGGGGCCGTTGGCCGGAGGACGCTCACCTCCACTGCATCGCCGAGATGGCCTGAAATCCCCGCACCGAACACCAAACATCCGCCGCCAGCGCGGCTTCGAGACCGTGAATGGCATTGAGTCGCTGGCGAAGGCCAGCATGGTCTGCGGGCTGAGATCGCCGGCCGCCTGCGGCCAAGCCAGCGTTCTCGAGACAACGGTGGACACGGCAGCAAGCAGCGGAACGTCGGCCCGGAGCCGGAGGCGGCCGCTCAGCATATCCGACTGGGCATGTCTGACTGGCTGGATTAGGCCGCCAGAGCAGCCGCGCCAACCCCTCTCGGAGAAGTCGTTGGTGGCCAATGCCACGCCAAGGTTTGAGGGAATAAGCCACCGCTAAGGCATAAGCAGCGTCAGGGGTTCGATAAGGGAACAGGTGAGGATGCCAGCCTCAAGCGCCACTTCAGATATGGTTAATTATCTTTATTAATCATAGGCTTGTGCGGTGATTTGCAACCGATGAATCGCCCTCAGGCATCAAAAGTCATGCCGTCAAAGGCCGGAATGATACCGTCCGGCAACTCTCGGACGAGGCGGCCGTAGTCGAGATCGGTATGAAGGTTTGTCAATACCGCACGATGGGGCTGAAGGATCGCAATATGGGCCAGCGCTTCCGCCAGGCTGAAGTGAGATGGATGCGGTTTGTCACGTAGTGCATCAAGAATCAGTACGTCCAGATTCTTGAGATATGTCAGGGAATTGGCGGGAAATCCGTTCACATCGCTCGCATAGGCCACGTTGCCGAATCGGAATCCGAAGGCATCGATGTCGCCATGGTGCTGGCGGAACGGCAGGGCGACGATCTCCCCGCCCGGCCCCGAGATGCTGACCTCCCTCCCCTCCCGGAACCGGTGTTCCGTCAAGATGGGGGGGTAGCCGCTGCCCGGCGGCGTTTCAAAACAATAGCCGAAGCGGGCGTGCAAGGCGGCGGAGGTGTCCTCGTCCGTATAGATGTCCAGACGCCGACGGTGGAGGATGGCCAGGGGGCGCAGATCATCGATCCCATGGGTGTGGTCGGCATGGGAATGGGTGAACAGCACGGCCTGGATGTCGGTCACATCCGCATCGAGCAACTGCTCGCGCAGGTCCGGGGAGGTGTCCACCAGGACGGTGGTGGTGCCGCCCGGTCCATGCCGCTGCACCAGCAGCGAGCACCGGCGGCGGCGATTGCGTGGCTCGGACGGATCGCAGTCGCCCCACCCCTGCCCCACCCGCGGCACCCCGCCGGAAGAACCACAGCCAAGGATCGTAAATGTGAGGGTCATGGGGAGACTCGCATAGCGCCGCGGGCGACCGCAGCATCGACCCTTAGCGCGGGCAGGGCAGATTCACCAAGAGCCGCGACGCAGCGGGATGGCTCCGGCATCCCACGCGGGCGTGGCGCTGGGGAAACTTTGCCTCTTACGGCCCGCAACCTTCGCGGCGCGGCAGCGTTGGTGCCGGCATGAGCGCTGCCGTGCTGCCAGGGATCAGGCACGATCCGCGCTTCCCCCGCTGGCCCAGGACACCCTTATGTTCAACGATCCGGGCCTCGCCCGCATGACGAGACCTGCCTCCCGGGAGGGACGGGTGCTGGAACTGATCGCGGCCATTGCGATCATTGCGGTGCTGTTCTTCGGTCGCGAGGTGTTCGTGCCGGTGGCCCTGGCCATCCTTCTGAGTTTCGTGTTGTCGCCGGTGCTGCGGGTGCTGCGCCGGATCCGGCTTCCGCGCACGCTCTCCGTGGTGACGGTGGTGCTGGTAACGTTCCTCGGCCTCGCCACGCTGGGCGCGGTGGTCGCCAGCCAGATTGCCGAACTGGCCATCGACCTGCCCCGCTATCAGGCCAACCTGCAAGAGAAGATCCGCTCCTTCAAGGGCGCCACCGCCGGCTCGGGCAGCATGGAGCGGGTGGCCAACATGCTCCAGGATCTCTCCACGGAATTGGACCGGCCACAGCCGGCGCAGACCAATGCCTTGCCGGCAGGCGTTGCGGTGCAGAAGCCGATCCCGGTGGAAATCCGCCAGCCGGAGCCAGGCACCCTGGGGATGCTGGGATCGGTGATCTCGCCCCTGATCCACCCTTTGGCCACCACGGGCATCATTTTCATCTTCCTGATCTTCATCCTGCTGCAGCGGGAAGACCTGCGGAACCGGTTCATCCGCCTCGCCGGTGCCCATGACATCCAGCGCACCACGGCGGCCTTGGATGACGCGGGCGGCCGGCTCTCGCGCTTCCTGCTGACCCAGGTGGTGCTCAATGCCAGCTTTGGCGCGGTGATCGGTCTCGGCCTGTGGCTCATCGGCGTGCCCAGCGCGATCCTGTGGGGCCTGCTCGCGGCGGTGCTGCGCTTTGTGCCCTATATCGGCGCGATCATCGCCGCGGTGCTGCCCTCGGCCTTGGCCCTGGCGGTGGATCCCGGCTGGGCCATGGTGGTCTCCACGGTGGCGCTGTTCGTGGTGATCGAGCCGTTGGTCGGCCACATCATCGAGCCCTTGCTCTATGGCCGCAGCACCGGGCTGTCGCCGGTGGCGGTCATCGCTTCCGCCACTTTCTGGACCTGGCTGTGGGGACCCATCGGCCTCGTGCTGGCCACGCCACTGACCCTGTGCCTGGTGGTGCTGGGCCGCCATGTGGATCAGCTGGAATTCCTCGACGTCATGTTCGGTGATCGCCCGCCATTGAGCGCGCCGGAATTGTTCTACCAGCGCATGCTGGCGGGAGATCCCATCGAGGCCACCACCAAGGCGGAGGAATATCTCAAGCAGCAGCCGTTGCTGGCCTATGTGGACGAGGTGGCGTTGCCCGCCTTGCGGCTGGCACAGCGCGATGCCACGCGCGGGGCGCTGGATGTGGAGCGCATCGAACGGATCCGCGTCAGCGTTGGCGAATTGGTGGACAATCTCGCGCCCGGCGACGAGGCGGTGCCCCCCGCAACCCGCCAAGGTTCCGGCGACATGGAGCCGGCGACCACCGCACCGCAGCGCCGAACCTACGCGCGGCTGGATCGCAGCACCCTGCCCGCCGCCTGGGCCGCACCGACGCCGGTCCTGTGCATCAGCGCAAGTTCGGGCCTAGACGAGGCAGCCGCATTGCTGCTTTCGCTGGTGTTCACTGCATACGGATTGACCACCCGGGTGGAGGGGCCCGAGCGGCTTCAGCGCACCAATCTGGCGACCCTCGACCATCCGGAGTTGGCCTTGATCGTGGTGTCCTCGCTGGATGGGGGCAGCGCGGCACACCTGCGCTATTCGGCGCGCCGGCTGCGGCGGCGCCTGCCGAATGTGCCGATCCTCCTGGGGGCCTGGGGCCTTTCGGAGGATCGCGTCGCGCGCAGCGCCCTGGAGGAGGCCGGCGATGCCGGCGCCACCTCCATTGAGGAAGCCCTGGCGGCGGCGCTCGCCATGGCCCGGTCCGATCGGCGCGAAGCAGCCGGAACCGCGGCGGCGCGGGATGCGAGCCCGGCTGAGATCACCCCAGCCGCCGCCGATCACGCGCTCGGGTAGAGGATCGAGCGATCCACGGCGCGGATGTCGCGCGTGCCGGTGAGCGCCATGCTCACATCCATCTCGCGGCGGATGATGTCGAGGGTCTGGAGCACCCCCTCCTCCCCGCCCGCCGCGAGGCCGTAAAGCCAGGATTTGCCGATCATGCAGCTCTTGGCGCCGAGAGCGATGGCCTTGAGCACGTCCTGGCCCGAGCGGATGCCGCCGTCGAACATGATCTCGGTCTTGTGGCCCACCGCCTCGGCAATGGCCGGCAGCACGGTGATGGACGCCGGCGCGCCATCCAATTGCCGGCCGCCATGGTTCGAGACCACGATGGCATCGGCGCCGGTGTCGGCGGCGATCTTGGCGTCCTCAAGGTCCAAAATGCCCTTGAGGATGAGCTTGCCGGGCCACAGGCTGCGGATCCAGGCCACATCATTCCACGACAGCGATGGGTCGAACTGCCCGGCGATCCATTGCGACAAGGTGGAGAGGCTGTCCGCCCCCGGCACGCGCTCGGCCAGATTGCCGAAGGTGCGGCGCTTGCCGCGCAGCACCTTGAGCGCCCAGGCGGGCTTGGTCGCCACGTCGAGCATGTTGGCGAGGGTGAGCTTCGGCGGCACGCTGAGCCCATTCTTGATGTCGCGGTGACGCTGCCCCTGGATCTGAAGGTCGAGGGTGAGCACCAGCGCCGAGCACTTGGCGGCGATGGCGCGCTCCACCAGCGATTTGGAGAAGCCGCGGTCGCGCATCACGTAGAGCTGGAACCAGAACGGCTTGCCCACCGCGCCCGCCACGTCCTCAATGGAGCAGATGGACATGGTGCTGAGCGTGAACGGCACACCGAACGCCTGGGCGGCGCGGGCGCCGAGAATTTCCCCGTCGGCGTGAAACAGGCCGGTCAGTCCGGTGGGGGCGATGGCCACCGGCATGGTCACCGGCTGGCCGATCATGGTGGTGGCCAGATTGCGCTCGGACACATCGATCATCACCCGCTGGCGCAGCTTGAGCGCGGCCAAAGCGGCGCTGTTGTCGCGCAGGGTGCTCTCGCTATAGGAACCGCGATCCGCATACTCGAAGATCGCCCGGGGAATCCGCCGCTGCGCGATGCTGCGCAGGTCCGCAATTGAGGTGACGGGCGCCATCGACTGGCCCTTCCATGAAACAGGGGAGTTTTGGGGCAGGAAGCAGCCGAGCCGCCACCATCTCGCCCGGCTTTTCGACCCTCCCCCCACTGAAGGCAAGCACGGGATATGGGGGTGCGCGCATGGTGAGAAGAATTCTGCACGCCACCGCGGCGTCGGGCGCGATACATGAGGACCGGTGCCGCGGAGCAGCACCGGTGGGAGAGCCAAATGCTCAGTAGGTGGCGCGGCCGCCGGACACGTCGAACACGCCGCCGGTGGTGAAGGAACATTCCTCCGAGGCCAGCCAGCAGATCAGCGCGCCCACTTCCTCGATCTGGCCGAAGCGCCCCATGGGGATCTTGGACAGCATGAAGTCGATATGGGCCTGGGTCATCTGATCGAAGATCGCCGTGCGCACCGCCGCGGGGGTGACGCAGTTCACGGTGATCTTGTTCTTGGCCAGTTCCTTGCCGAGCGACTTGGTGAGGCCGATCACGCCGGCCTTCGAGGCGCTATAGGCCGGGGCATTGGGGTTGCCTTCCTTGCCGGCGATGGAGGCGATGTTGACGATGCGCCCGTAGTCCTTCTCCAGCATGTAAGGCACCACGGCCTTGTCGCAGTAGAAGACGCCGTTCAGGTTCACGTCGATCACCTTGCGCCACTCCTCCACCGGGTAGGACCAGGTGTTGGTGTTGGGGCCGGTGATGCCGGCGCTGGCTACCAGAATGTCGATGCCGCCGAAGGCTGCGACCGTGGCCTTGGCCGCCGCGTCGACCGAGTCCCAATCGGACACGTCCAGCGGCACGCCGAGGCTGTTGGCGCCCAGTGTGGTGGTGGCGGCAGCGATGGCGGCGGGATCGCGATCCCAGATCGCCACCTTGCCGCCTTCGGCGACGATGCGGGTGGCAACGGAGAGGCCGATGCCCGCCGCGCCGCCGGTGACGACCGCGACGCGGCCGGAAAAGCGTGTCGTATCAACCATCACTTCTTCTCCCAGGCGACGCAGGTCTGCTTCTGCTGGCCGAGCTTGTCGATGCCCAGCGTCATGACGTCGCCGGCTTTGAGATAGACCGGCACCGGCTTCATGCCCAGGCTGACGCCCGGAGGGGTGCCGGTGGTGATGATGTCGCCGGGCATCAGGGTCATGAAGCGCGACAGGTAGCTGACGATGACCTTCACATCGAAGATCATGGTGGCGGTGCTGCCGGTCTGCATGCGCTTGCCATTGACGTCGAGCCACATGCCGAGTTGCTGCACGTCGCCCACTTCGTCCTTGGTCACCAGCCAGGGGCCGATGGGGCCGAAGGTGTCGCAGCCCTTGCCCTTGTCCCAGGTGCCGCCGCGCTCGATCTGATACTCGCGCTCCGACACGTCGTTGATGCAGACGTAGCCGGCCACATGATCGAGGGCGTCCGCCTCTTCCACGTAGGAGGCGCGGGTTCCGATGACGATGCCCAGCTCCACTTCCCAGTCGGTCTTGGTGGAGCCCTTCGGAATGACCACGTCGTCATTCGGCCCCTGGATGCAGGAGGTGGCCTTCATGAACACGACGGGCTCGGCCGGGATCGGCAGGTTGGATTCCGCCGCATGGTCGGAAAAGTTCAGGCCGATGGCGATGAACTTCGGCACGCCGGCCACCGGCGCGCCATAGCGCGGGGTGCCTTCCACCACCGGCAGGCTGGCCACATCGAGCGCCGCCAGCTTGGCGAGGCTTTCGGGGGCAAGCACGGCACCGGTGATGTCGGAGATGACGCCGGACAGATCGCGGATGGTGCCGTCATCGGCCAGCAGGCCGGGGCGTTCCTGGCCCGCAGGGCCAAAGCGCAGGAGTTTCATGACAGTGCCTTCCGGTCAGTGCGTATAGGGACGGTGGAGCTTGCACTCCGGGTTCAGGCGCACGCCGAAACCGGGAGTCTCGGGCAGCTTGAGGCGGCCATTGACCGGCACCGGCTCGTCCAGCAGCAGCGGCGTGAACATCGGCACCACCTGGTCGGGCACCGGATGCATCATCAGGAATTCGGCGAACGGGCTGTTATGCCGGGTGATGACGAAGTGGTAGCTGTAGACGCTGGAACCATGGGGCACCACCAGCGCGCCCTTGGCGTCGGCGAGCGCCGAGATCTTGATCAGCTCGGTGATGCCGCCGCACCAACCCACGTCCGGCTGGATGATGTCGCAGCATTCCATCTCCAGCAGCATCTTGAAGCCCCAGCGGGTGGCCTCATGTTCGCCGGTGGTCACAAGCATGCCCTTGGGCACGTCGCGCTTGAGCTCGGCATAGCCCCAGTAATCGTCCGGCGGCAACGCCTCCTCGATCCACTTCAGGCCCATCTCATGCCAGGCTTCGGTGGCGAAGCGGGTGGCGTAGTTGACGTCCAGCGCCATCCAGCAATCCTGCATCAGCCAGAAGTCGGGGCCGACCTTGTCGCGCATGTCGGCGAGGATCTGGAGGTTCTTGTTCAGCCCCTCCTCGCCTTCCGCCGGGCCATGGTGCAGGGCCATCTTGCCGCCGATGAAGCCCATTTCCTTGGCCAGGTCCGGCCGGGCGCCGGTGGCATAGAACTGGAGTTCGTCGCGCACCGCGCCGCCCAGCAAATGGAACACCGGCTCCTTGCGCCACTTGGCCAGGAGGTCCCATAGCGCCAGATCGACGCCGGAGATGGTGTTCACCACCAGGCCCTTGCGGCCATAGAACAGGGTGGAGCGATACATCTGGTCCCACATCAATTCGATGTCGGTGACCTTGGCGCCCTCGATGAAGCGGGCGAGATGGTTCTCCACGATCCAGGCGGCGGGCTCGCCGCCGGTGGTCACGGCAAAGCCGACGGTGCCGTCGGAGGCCTCCACTTCCACCACCAGCGTGCCGAGCACGTTGATGCCGAAGGTGCGGCGGCTCTCGCGATAGGCCGGATACCTGGACATGGGGGTGGCGATGTGATCGTCGATCCAGTGGGTGCCGGTCTGGTCGTGATAATCGCCGCCGCCGCCGCGCACCACGAAGGCGCGGACTTCACGAATGGTAGGGACAGTCATGAACGGGCTCCTCGCGCTTTGGGGGTCGATGCGGCGCCGGTTGGGACGCTAGCCGCAGGGTTACGCGCCTTGCCGAGCGCGATGATGGCGATCACGCCGATGAAGGTGGTGCCGGCCAGCACATAAAGGCCGGTGGGGGCGCCGAAGGAAGCGTCGGCCCAGTTCTTGACGTTCGGGGCGACGAAGCCGCCCAATGCGCCCAGCGCATTGATGAAGGCGATGCCCGCCGCCGCCGCGACGCCACCCAGATAGCGGGTGGGGAAGGTCCAGAACATGGGCTGCACGGCGATGAAGCCGGCGGCCGCGAAGCACAGCGCCACCAGGGCGATGGCCGGGCCGCTGCCGGCAGACACGGCGATGCCGAGGCCGGATACCGCCAGGGTAGCCGCCGCAAGCATGCGGTGCGCGCCGGTCTGGTCCGCCAGGCGCGGCAGGAAGAATGTGGCGGCCATGGCGCAGATCCACGGGATCGCAGTGACGAGGCCCACTTCCAGCCCGACCTTCTTGCCCAGGAGGGCGGCCACCTGCGTCGGCAGGTAGAAGATGACGCCATAGACGCTCATCTGGATCAGGAAATAGATCAGCACGAAATGCAGGATGCGCGGATTGGCGAAGGCTGCCTTGAGGCCGACGTGGCCCGCGCCTTCCTTGGCCTTCTGCTCGGCGGCGATGGCATCGGCCAGGGCCTTGCGCTCGTCGGCGGGCATCCAGCGGGCATCCTGCGGCTTGTCGTCCAGATACCAATAGGCCCAGATGCCGACCACGCTGGCCAGGAGGCCTTCGATCAGGAACATCCACTGCCAGCCCTCAAGGCCGAACGCGCCGTGGAATTCCAGCAGCAGGCCGCTGAGCGGGGCGCCGAGAATGAAGGACAAGGGCGCGCCGAAATAGAACAGACCGAGGATCTGGCCGCGCTTGGCCTGAGGGAACCAATAGGTCACGTACAAGATCACGCCGGGGAAGAAGCCGGCCTCCGCCGCGCCGAGCAGCAGGCGGATGGCGTAGAAGGAATTCTCGCCGGTCACGAACATCGTGGCGGCGGAGACCAGGCCCCAGGTGACCATGATCCGGCACATCCAGATCTTGGCCCCGACCCGATGCATGATCAGGTTGCTGGGGATCTCGAACGCCGCATAGGTCAGGAAGAACAAGCCGGCCCCGAGGGCATAGGCGGCGGCGGACACACCGGTGGCCGCCTGGAAGGCGTCCTTGGCAAAGCCGATGTTGGCGCGGTCGAGGAACGACAGCACATACATGAGCAGCAGGAAGGGTACGAGACGCCGGCGCGTGCGCGCGATCGCCCGGTCAAGGGTCGGATTGTCCACCATGGCATTTCCTCAGGTGCTTGAAGTCTGCAGGAGCGAGTACCATATTGTGGTACTTCATCTTATTATGTAGGATGATCTGATATTGAAGCCTTTGGGGGGAGTCAATCCGCATGGCCGAGCTTGGAGCTTCGACAAACAAAACGGCTGTTGAGCCACCCGAAGACGCCGCGACGCCGCCCGCCGGCAGCCAGGCGGTGATGCGGGCGCTAGATGTGATCGAAGCGGCGGGCGACGGCCCCATAGACCTGATGCGCTTGGCGAAAACGGTGGGCCTGACCCGCAGCACCGCCCATCGTCTGGCCAGCGGTCTGGTGGCGCGCGGCTATCTGCGGTTTGCGCCCGGCGAGGGCTATTCGCTCGGCCCGAAGCTGATCCAGCTGGGCGCGCAGGCCGGCACCCAGCGTCCGCTGACGCGGGTGGCCCGGCCCTATCTCGACCAATTGGCGCTGGAGACCGAGGACACGGTGCATCTCGGCGTGCTCGAGGGCGACTGGGCGCTTTATCTCGACAAGATCCCCGGCCGCCGCCGATTCGAGATTTCATCCAAGGTGGGCGAGCGGCACCCGGTCTGGTCCACCGGTCTCGGCAAGGCGCTGATTCTGGATGGAGACGAAGCTCTCTGGGAGCGGTTCTTCGCCATCGGCACCGCTCTGGGGCCGAATCGCGACCATGAGCGCGCCCCGTGGCTCGGCCGCATGCGCGGCTATGCGCAGTGGGGCTACGCCTTCGACCTGGAAGAGAACGAGCCGCGGGTGCGCTGCGTGGCGGCGCCCATCCGCGACGCGGTCGGCCAGACCGTGGGCGCCATCAGCGTCTCCAGCGCCTCGCACTACATGGACGATGCGCGCATGGCGGCCCTGGCGGAGCGAGTGACAGCCGTGACCGCGGCCATCAGTTCCGAATTGGGATGGCGGGTCGGGCTGCGTCGCCCGCAGCCCTGAGGACACCTGGCCCAGCCTTAGGTGCGCGAACGTTCGACAGCGCGCCCAATCAATCGCCGACCGCACGGGGTGGCAACCACCCGGCTCAAGGCATCTGATCCGCGGGATATGGAGATATGGTGGGGAAATGCCGGTGGGGCAGAAATGGTCGGAGCGAGAGGATTTGAACCTCCGACCCCTAGTCCCCCAGACTAGTGCGCTAACCGGGCTGCGCTACGCTCCGACTTGAGGCGGACTGTTAGACCATCACTTCTCAGCCGACAAGCCATAATCCGACTTTTCCCCGGCTCACAGCTTTGGCTTGACGTGCCATGCCCCCATGCCATGTTCCGCGCCGGTGGCGGACACCGGGAGCGCGCGCGTGACCTTTCCTGTGACTCTCCTGGACCTTGCCGGCTGCATCGCCCTGCTCTTATGGGGCACCCATATGGTGCAGAGCGGCGTGCAAAGCGCCTTCGGCCCGCGCCTGCGGACGTTCCTCGCCGGCGCCCTGAAGACCCGGTTCCACGCCTTTCTCGCCGGGCTCGGCGTCACCGCCGTGCTTCAGAGCAGCACCGCCACCGGCCTGATGGTGGCGGGATTCGCGGCCACGGGGCTGGTGGACCTCGTCCCAGCGCTGGCGGTGATGCTGGGCGCCAATGTGGGTACCACTTTGGTGGTGCAGGTGCTGTCGTTCGACATCTCGCCTTTGTCGCCCGCTCTGATCCTCATCGGCGTCATGATGTACCGCCGCGCCGCCAGCCCCACCCCGCGCGATGTGGGCAAGGTGGCCATCGGGCTCGGCCTGATGCTGCTGTCGCTGCACCAACTGATCGAACTCATTACGCCCTATGAGGACGCGCCGAGCCTGCGCATGCTCATGGGGGCGGTCTCGACGGAGCCCTTGGTGGCGGTCGCGGTGGCGGCTGTGCTCACCTGGGTTGCCCATTCCAGCGTGGCCATCGTGCTGCTGGCCATGTCGCTGGCCGCCAAGGGGGTGGTTGCGCCGGAGGCCGCGCTCGCTTTGGTCATCGGCGCCAATCTGGGCAGCGCGCTCAACCCGCTGCTGGAAGCCAGTTCCGCCGCCGATCCCGCCTCCCGCCGGCTGCCGTTCGGCAACGTCTTGAACCGCTTGGTGGGCACGGTCCTGGCGTTGGCGCTGCTCGATCCCCTCTCCCGGCTGCTGCTGGAGTTCGAGCCGAACGCGGCCCGTGCCGTCGCCGACTTTCATACCCTGTTCAATCTCGTGCTCGCGGTCCTGTTCCTGCCGGTGCTGAAGCCGTTCGCGGATCTGCTGCGCACCCTGTTCCCGGTGAAAATTCTCGAAAGCGATCCGGCGCGTCCCCTCTATCTGGACTCCCTCGCCTCCAGCACGCCCGTGGTCGCCCTCGGCAATGCCGCGCGGGAGGCGCTGCGGCTGGCGGACATCCTGGAAACCATGCTCTCCTGCACCCGCGATGCGCTGGAGAAGGACAACCGTGCCCGCGTCACCGAGGCCCAGCGCCTCGATGACGTGCTCGATCGGCTGAACTCCGCCATCCAGGCCTATTTGATGCAGCTGGACCCCGAGACGCTCAGCGCCGACGATCATCGCCGCCTGGCGGAGATCCTTGCCTTTGCCACCAACATGGAACATGCGGGCGATGTTCTGGATAATTCGCTGCTGCCGCTGGCGGCCAAGCGTCTGAAGCGCGGCCTTGCCTTCTCCGCCGACGGGCAGGCCGACATCGCCACCATGATCGATCGGGTGATCGCCAATTTGCGTACAGCCGGCGCCCTCTTCATGACCAATGATGCGGAAACCGCCCGCCAGCTTGCCGCAGAAAAAGCGGTGTTCCGCGACCTGGAGACGAAAGCGACGCAAAGCCATTTCGACCGCATGCGCGCCGGGCAGGTCGCGTCGGCCGAGACCAGCACCTTGCATCTCGACGTCATGCGGGATCTGAAACGCATCAATGCGCATTTGGTCAGCGGTACCGCCTATCCGGTGCTTGAGCGTGAAGGCGAGTTGCTTTCGACCCGCATCGCCGGCCCAATGGAATAGGCCCACAGCCCCGCCTCACGGGCGCGAGAATCGCAAAAATCCGTCAAGATAAAGGCGTGACACTTCTGTCACAGGCCTGGGGATAAGTGCGGCCATTCCGTCGCACCATACCTCCCAGGTTGAGTTCATCCTTGTCTCGCCCCTAGCGGGTGACATTCTCGCCGCATTAGGTGGCCATTGGCCGATCTCCATCAACAATCATGGAGGTTGCGGGAATGGAGATCCGAAAGGGATTTCTGCTTGGTTCGCTAGCACTGACAATGGCCGGTCTCGGGACACCCGCTGCGGCGGAACCCAAACAGACCGGCGTCGCGTCCTACTATTGGCAGGGGCGTGGCACAGCCAGTGGCGAGCGTTTCAACCCCAATGCCCTGACGGCAGCCCATCGCTCGCTTCCCTTCGGTACGAAGGTTCGCGTCACCAACCTCAAGAACGGACGCGAAATCGTCGTCCGCATCAATGACCGTGGCCCGTTTGTCCGCGGACGCATCATCGATGTCTCCCGCGCCGCAGCCTCAGAACTGGGCTTTCACGGCAGCGGGCTGACCAAGGTCGCCCTGGCCGTCGTCGACTGAGGTCCAGCACTGATCCGGGGCGTTGCTGATGTCCATGGCATCGCTACCCCGTCAACGATGCGAGCGGCGGTTGGTTCCCCTTCCGCCGCCGCCTTCCGGCCATGGCAACGCGCCAGATCGGTGCCCGACCCTGATCCGCGCCCGGCCGCGAACATAGCCATCCGCGTGATGACCCCTGTCAGCAGGCGCGGGGGGCGCGGCGAGACAGTGCAAAGCGTCCTGGCGGCAAACACGCCGACGCTAGGCCGGCACAGTCGCTGTCAAGCGCCCCACGAGCCCGTTGCCCGGCGGACCCATGTCTACGGGGGAGGGACGCTTTTCTGAGGGAACGGAAAACGGCTCAGTCCGCGCCGGAATCGTCGCTCTCTTCCGCCAGCACCGCCCCCATCAGACGGCGGCATTCCGAGAGTTCATAGAGTGCTGCCTGAAGGCGGCTGATATCATCGCGCGACAGAAGCGGCGCCGGCGGCACCGGCGCGCCGGTCATGCGCGGTTCCGAGCGCAGATGCGGCGGGAGATACTGCTCGGGCGGCCCCGGACGATGCGGCTCCGGCGGCATATAATCCTCAGGCTGCTCGCGCCAGCCTTCGCTTGCACCGCGCGACATGCGGCGTGCCCCCTGATCGTCCCCCTCGTCGTCCGGCCAGGTGTCCCGGGCGCGGGACCGAGGGTCGCGCTGGCTCGCGCGCCCATAGGCCCGCTCATCTGCGGCGCGCCCGGCATCATTCCACGGCTCGCGCGGCGCGGGTCGGTCATCAAACTGCCGGCCACCCTGCCCCGTCTCCCGCGCCAACCGGCGCTCGGCCGCGCGCCGGTCTTCCAAGCCGGCGCGATAGGAGGCGTGCGACTCCGGCTCATCGGGATCGTATTCCTCCATGGGCCCCAGAAACGGGCCCAGCCGCGGCGGCGCCACCAGGGGCGCCTGGACCGGCGGCGGCGGGTCAAAGAAGGGATCGCGCGCCGTGCGCTGCCCCATCACCGGCGGGACGGGGGCCGGATCAGGGAAACCGCGCTCGGGCGCGGACCATTCCGGCCGTGCACGACCGGCCGCACCGGCAACCGCGCCATATGTCGCTGGCTGCCCCGACGAGCTGTGCTCACGCGATGGCGAAAACGCCCCCTCATCCCGCGCCGGTCGCGGCGGCGCGGCGCGGGGAGCGTCCATATAAGGTTCGGCCTCGCGGCTCCGATACGGGTCGTCATCTCCGGTGTTGCGCGGCCGGGGGGCACGGGGCGGCGCGAAGCGGTCGTCATCGGGGAAGTCATCATGGTCCATGGCCGACGGCGCGCCGCGCACCGGCCGCTGCCAGATGGAATCGTCATCCCCATAGAGGTCGCCTTGACCGGCCAGTTCGTCGTCCAGATCATCGCGCGCGCGCGGCGTCTCGGGCGCGGCGGCTGGACGCTTGCGGGCGCGCGCTGGGATATATTCTTCCGGCGGACCGGGCAGCGGCGGCGGTGCGGGCGGTGCGGCGTCCTTCATGCGCCGGATGCGGGCATCCAGCGGTTCGGAAATCTGCTCGGCGGGCGGCAATTCGTCGTCGAAGAACGGCAGCAACGGGTCTTCCAGCTCGCGCGCCGCCGGGGGCTCCGGCAGGCGCGACGCCGGGCCGCGGCTGGGCCGCTGCGGCGGCGCGGCGACCGGACGGCGCGGGATGGCCTCGAACGAGGGATCGTGCCGAGCCGCCTCCGGCGCGTAGGGATCGTCGTCACGCTCCGCGGTTCGGAACACCGGCTCGGCCCGTGTGGCGGGGGCGGCGGGCCGGGACGGTGCCGGCTTGGCCGCGGCCGCGCGCCCCGGGCTCTCGCTCGCGCGCGGCGCCGGGCGGCGGGGCTCGGGCACGTCCTCGGTGCGGGGCGTGAAGCTGGCGAAATCGGGAAACGGCAGCGGCGGCTCATCGAAGGCCGGCTGGGCGCGGGCGTGATCGTCGCTCTCCGCCCGAGGGCGGCGGCGGGGCAACAGGCCGAGCAGCCCACCGAAGCCCCCGCCGTCTTCACTCGCGGGCGGCGACGGCGGCGCAGCGGGTCGCTCGGGGGCGGCGGCGACGGGCTCGCCATCGTCATAGCCGATGGCCTGGACATGGCGCACGCCCTGATCCTTGAGGATCTTCTGCACGCCCTTTATGGTGTAGCCTTCGCTGTACAGCAGATGGCGGATGCCGCGCAGCAGTTCCACGTCGTCGGGACGGTAATAGCGCCGGCCCCCGGCCCGTTTGACCGGGCGGATGTGGGTAAATCGGGTTTCCCAGAACCGCAGGACGTGCTGGGGCAGCTCAAGATCGTCTGCCACCTCGCTGATGGTGCGGAAGGCGTCTGGAGACTTGTCGAGATGCCTCGCGTCAACCACGCCTTACGGCTCCTTCAATCGCGTTCTGCGACCTTCCCTGTGCGCCCGTTGATGCGATTCTTCAAGATGCTGGACGGCTTGAACACCATCACCCGGCGGGGCTCGATGGGAACCTCCTCGCCGGTCTTGGGGTTGCGCCCAACCCGCTCACCTTTGCTGCGGACGACAAACGATCCGAATGACGACAGCTTGACGGTTTCACCCGTCGCCAGACAATCGGCGATTTCGCGCAGTACCATTTCCACCAGCGCTGCGGACTCGGTGCGCGACAAGCCTACCTGCTGGTAGACCGCCTCACACAGATCGGCACGCGTCACGGTCCGTCCAGCCATGTGTCTTCCCGGCCCCTAGAGGACACCAATATGTGACCCTAGCCATTCGGGGTCAGCACGGTCAACGCCCTTTATGCTTTATTTACCAACGCAGAAGCGCGGAACCCCAGGTGAAGCCGCCGCCCATGGCCTCCAGCAGCACCAGATCGCCGCGCTGGATCCGCCCATCCCGCCGCGCCACATCCAGCGCCAGCGGAATTGAGGCGGCAGAGGTATTGCCATGCAACTCTACGGTTGTCACAACTTTTGCGGGAGAAATGCCCAATTTCTGCGCGCTGGCGTCGATAATGCGTCGGTTTGCCTGATGCGGAACGAACCAGTCGATGCTTTCCGCGGACTCGCCCGTGGCGGCGAAGGCATCGGTGATCACGTCGGTGATCATGCCCACCGCATGCTTGAACACCTCCCGCCCCTCCATCCGCAGATGGCCGACGGTCTGGGTGGAGGACGGACCGCCATCCACAAACAATTTTGCGCGGTGGCGTCCGTCGGAACGCAGATGCGAGGTCAATATGCCGCGCCCACCCGCCTCGGCCTCAGGCACCGCTTCCAGCACCACGGCGCCGGCGCCGTCGCCGAACAGCACGCAGGTCCCGCGGTCGGTCCAGTCCAGGATGCGCGAGAAGGTCTCCGCGCCGATCACCAGGGCCCGCTTGAAGCTGCCGGTCTTCAGATGGGCATCGGCGGTAGAGAGCGCGAACACGAAGCCCGAGCAGACCGCCTGAAGGTCGAATGCCGCCCCGCGGGTGATGCCCAGCTCGTTCTGAATCACCACCGAAGTGGCGGGAAAGGTCTGGTCCGGGGTCGAAGTGGCCAGCACGATGAGATCGATGTCGGCCGCGGTGAGACCGGCATCAGCCAGCGCCGCCTGGGCCGCCTTCAGCCCGAGGTGCGAGGTGAACTCTCCCTCCGCCGCGATGTGACGCTCACGGATGCCGGTGCGCTGGACGATCCACTCGTCCGACGTATCGACCAATTGCGCCAGTTCGGCATTGGTGAGGACCTTCTGCGGAAGATAAGACCCCACGCCTCGAACCACAGACTTCATACCGCTCACGATTGCCCTTCCGCTTCCGCCGCCTCGGCCCCGATGGTCGCAACGGACGCGGGCCGGCTGACGATGCTGGTTTGAATGCGCGCCAGGAGACGGTGGCGCACCATGTCGTAGCCCAGATCCACCGCCGCCGCGAAGCCCTCCGCATCGGCGCCGCCGTGACTTTTGATCACCACGCCGTTGAGGCCGAGGAAGACGCCGCCGTTGGACCGGCGCGGATCCATTTTCTGCCGCAGAACCGCGAACGCATCTCGCGCCAGCAGATATCCGAGCCTCGCCCGCAGCGTCCGGCCCATGGCGGCGCGCAGGTAGGCGGCAAGCTGCTTGGCGGTGCCTTCCGCGGTCTTGAGGGCGATATTGCCGGAGAAGCCCTCCGTCACAACCACGTCCACCGTACCGGCGCCGATGTCGTTGCCTTCCACGAAGCCGAAGTAGCGCACGTCCGGCACGCCCTCCTCGCGCAGGATGCGCCCGGCTTCCTTGACCTCTTCGACGCCCTTGATCTCTTCCACGCCCACATTGAGCAGGCCGACGGTGGGGTGCTCGATGTCGAACACCGTGCGCGCCATGGCCGATCCCATGATCGCCATTTCAATCAGGCTCTGCGCGGTGGCGCCGATGGACGCGCCCACATCCAGGACGATGCTCTCGCCCCGCAGCGTCGGCCAGATGGCGGCAATGGCCGGACGCCCGATGCCGGGCATGGTGCGCAGGTTGACCTTGGCCATGGCCATCAGGGCGCCGGTATTGCCCGCCGATACCGCCGCGTCGGCCTCGTTGACCTTCACCGCATCGATGGCCCGCCACATGGACGAGCGATAGCGCCCACGGCGCAGGGCCTGGCTGGGCTTGTCGTCCATGCCCACCACCACATCTGTGTGGACGATGCGGGCGGACGCGGCCAAAGCGGGATACTTCTCCAGGATCGGACGCAGCCGGGCCTCGTCGCCGAACAGCACGAAGGCCGTGTCCGGATGGCGCACGCGCGCGACTTCCACGCCGGCCAGGATGGTCTCCGGCCCGTGGTCTCCGCCCATGGCGTCGATGGCAATACGAACAGGTACGGTCATCAGCCCTTCGGTCCCGGATACGCCATGCGCGGGATGATGTTCGCGTCGGCCGCCGGACAATAGCCGCTCACCGCGCCATCGCAACTGCGCACGGGTCTCAAGTGGGATCCTTCAGCCGCGCCAGAGCGGCAAAAGGCGACACCGGCGCGTCTGTTTCCACGCTCTCTTCGTAGGGCTCGAACACCTCACCCGGCTTGCGGGGATAGGGATCAAGGCCCAGCGCCAGGAATTCGGTGATCAGCAGGCCAAGATCGATCCCACCATCCACAATGAGATCGGGCGGATCGATATCGCTGTCCTCGGGGGCATTGGCGATGATGCGGGCGATGGTCTCCGCCGAGGCGAATCGCACGTCCACGGGCTCCACCACATCGGTCTCGAACGATTCCAGCGACACCACGGAGATCTGGCTGACGCGCCCGCGTACCTCCCCGGTGACATGGGCGCCATCGGAGCGCTCGGGCGCCACATGCAGATGGGCGGTCAGGGCATCAACCTGGGGCACATTCAAATGCCGCGCCAGCGCGGCCCAAATCTCGGGCCCCGGCGCGAACTTCAGATCCAGCCCGTGGGCGGGAAGATCCGCCACGGAAATCACATGGGAATAAGGCAGGTCAGACACGGCCTCACTTCTCCTCGGCGAACAACGCGGGAAACGTCACCTCACCGCGCGCGAAATCCGCGGTAGGTGTTGTAGCAAGGGCTGCCGCCGTCGCCCTGACATAGGCGGCCAGCGCGTCGGTCGCCACGGGCGCCCCCTGCGGGGCAGATGCCCCTTCATAGCGGGCGAAGATGTTCCGGGCCAAGGCCTCAGACAAATCCTCGCCGGGCTTTGCCAGCGCCGCGTCATAAGCGGCGGTACGATCATAGAAGCCCTGGCCGATCTTCTTCATCTTCTTGGGGACGGACAAGTCGCCAATCCCCATCTCCCGCATGGTGCGATCCATGTCGTCGAGGAAGGCGTCGAACACCTCCTGGGAGACGGCACGCCCCTCCTCGGCCTCGCCCTTGAGGCGACGGCAGACCAGAAAGATGTGCAGCATGAGCAATTCCAACCGCCCTTCCACCGTATCCGGCACGGAGAACTCGGTGTAGAACGCCGGCTGCCGCGCCTGCGCCACGATCGCGCCATACAGCCGCTCAATGGTCTCGCGCGTCTTTGATCGACGGAACAGTTTCAGCATGATGTTTTGCGGGTCTGTGCGTCGGCCGTGATACCTGACGCGGGGAT
Organism: Azorhizobium sp. AG788; assembly: GCF_943371865.1. GTDB lineage: Bacteria > Pseudomonadota > Alphaproteobacteria > Rhizobiales > Xanthobacteraceae > Azorhizobium. The sequence continues at coordinate 39,571 of NZ_CALRWL010000036.1, forward strand.
CGACCAGCGGCGTAGCCTGCGACGGGCGCCCTGGCAAGGGTGCCTCGCTGGCGCGACGTGATAAGGACGACGGATGCGCGGGCCGCCGGGGGAAGCACCAGGGCGATTCGCAAGGGCACGTTACGATCGGATTGCGTCGCAACCGGATGGGTCGAACGTTCTCTATCAATTCAATGGAGCCTTATCCGATCAGGTTGGTACACCTGATCGGATAAGGCTCCAGGGCAGTGGCTGGAACCGAGGGGAACAGCGTGGCACCAGGACGGTCTGCAAAAAGGTTTGCCTTCAGCCACGGGGCGGCGCGCCGCCCCCGCGCAGCTTTGGCTCTGGCTTTGGCCGCGACGACGCTGGCGGGATGCGCAAACATCCCCGGTGGCAGTGGCACCAGCGTCAGCGGCATCGTGCGCACCTACCAGAGGGGCTATGTGCTGAGTGAAGGCGCCCTTGAACAGGTGCCGGTCGGCTCCAGCCAGGAGCAGGCGCTTCTGGTGCTGGGAACCCCCTCCACGGTCTCCACCGTGAGCGGCGATACCTTCTATTACATCTCGCAGACCGAAAAGCGGGTGGCGTTCCTCAAGCCCGAGGTGACGGACCAGCGCGTTCTTGCGGTCTATTTCGGCAAGGACCGCCGCGTCACCCGCATCGCCAACTACGGGTTGAAGGACGGGAAAGTGTTCGATTTCGTCACGCAAACCACGCCGACCAGCGGCGAGGAGCTCAGCGTGCTGAAACAGATCATTTCGGCCACGGACTTTTCCGCGGGACCGGCCATCGGCCGCTGAGGTACGCGGTGCGGCCCGGTTCAACGGGCGGCACCGTCCCCTCAAGGCGCCGGACGGGCCAGTGGTCCGTCAGGGCGGGGCGCGAGCGCCCCGCCGACAAGCCGGATCACAGGGTCTTCAGGCAGGCCAGATAGGTCTCGGGCTCCACATTGCCGCCGGACAGGACGATCACCACGGTCTTGTCCTTGGCCGCAATCCGTCCCTGCAGCAGGGCCGCCAGCGCCACCGCGCCGCCGGGCTCGACCACCAGCTTCAATTCCAGGAAGGCGAACGCGACCGCCGCGGCCACTTCCGCATCGCTGGCGGAGACGGCCCCGCCGGTCAGCAGGCGGTTGACCTCGAAGGTGATCGCCCCCGGAGTCGGTGCCAGCAGCGCATCGCAGAACGAGCCGGAGGGGGCGGCATTGCGCTCGCGCACGCCGCTGACGAACGAGCGGGCATGGTCGTCGAAGTCCGCCGGCTCGGCGACGATGGGCTGGGCGTTGGGGAAGCGCGCTTTCACCGCCAGCGAGATGCCGGCCATGAGGCCGCCGCCGGAGGCATTGGCGGAAACCACATCCAGATCCAGGCCGAGCGCCACCAGGTCTTCCACGATCTCACGGCCGACGGTGCCCTGCCCGGCGATCACGTGGGGATCGTCATAAGGGGGCACCAGGATGGCGCCGTTGCGCGCGGCAATGGCGGCGGCTATGGCGTCCCGGTCTTCCGTGACCCGGTCGTAGCCCACCACTTCGGCGCCGAGGGCGATGGTCCGCGCGCGCTTCAGGGCTGGCGCATCGTTGGGCATGACGATGATCGCAGGCATGCCCAGCAGCTTGGCCGCGGCGGCGACCCCCTGGGCATGGTTGCCCGAGGAGCAGGCCACGACGCCCGCCGCCCGTTGCTCCGGCGCGATCTGCACCATGCGGTTATAGGCACCGCGGAACTTGAACGAGCCGGTGCGCTGAAGCGTCTCCGGCTTGATGAAGATGCGCCCACCGGTCAGCTCGCTGAGGATGGGGGAGAATACCAACGGGGTGCGCACGGCCACGCCCTTCAGGCGTTCGGCAGCGGCATCCACATCGGCGGCGGTGGGAATCGAGGGGGTCTGCGCGTTCATGCCCGCGACATTATCCGAGGCCGGCGCAACAGGCGATACCGTCGCGCGATCGGGCCGATGTCATGGGCGATCAGCACATTGTCCAGGAACTGCCGCGCGCTTTCCCGCCAGGAGTGGCGCAACGCAAAGTCCCGCGCCGCCTTGGGGGAGAGGTCCAGCGCCTTGAGGCAGGCGGTGCGCAGATCCTCGTCGAGCACCCCCACCACGCCATTCTCCTCGCCGATCACATCCAGCGGACCGGTCACCGGATAGGCCGCCACGGGAACCCCGGAGGCCAGCGCCTCCAGCAGCACGATACCATAGGTGTCGGTGCGGCTGGGGAAGACGAACACATTGCTGGCGGCATAGACGGTGGCCAGCGCCTCCCCCTCCAGGGGACCGAGAAAATGGGCATCGGGGTAGCGCGCCTTCAGGCTGGCCAGGGCCGGCCCGCCGCCCACCACCACTTTGGACCCCGGCAGGTCCAGGGCCAGGAAGGCCTCGATATTCTTCTCCACCGCCACCCGCCCCACGAACAGGAAGATCGGGCCGGGAAGATCGAGCTTGGCCTCCGGGCGCGGTCGGAACAGCTCGGCGTCCACGCCCCGGGTCCAGCGCATCAGGCGCTTGAAGCCGCGCTGGTCGAGGTCGCGCTCCAGGGTATTGGTGGAGACCATCACCCCGCCGCCGGCATTGTGGAAGCTGCGCAGCCACGCATATGTCACACGCTCGGGAACAGGCATCCGCGCGGACAAATATTCGGGGAACTTCGTGTGGTATGACGTCGTAAACGTGCGTTTTGACGCGATGCAGGCGCGCCGCACCAGGATGCCGATGGGCCCCTCGGTGGCCACATGGACGAAGTCCGGCTTGATGGCTTCGATCCGCCGCATGATCATGCCCGGCGTCGCCAGCGACAGCCGGATCTCGCCATAGGACGGCAGCGGAATGGTCCTAAAGCCTTGCGGCGTCAGGAATTCCAGCTCCGCGCCCAGATTGGCCGCTTCCCGCGCCGTGTGCTCCAGGGAGCGCACGACGCCATTGATTTGCGGATGCCAGGCATCCGTCGCCACCAAAACCCGCATCAGGCCGCCGCGCGCGCTCCCTCGATGGCCGGCGTGCCCTGCTCCGCCGCCCGCACCTGCTTGGCCCAATAGATGATCTCAAGCCGTCCGTCGTCCATCTCGGCCACGGCGGTACAGCTTTCCACCCAGTCGCCACAATTGACGTAGCGGACACCGAATTGATCGTGGATCACCGCATGGTGGATATGGCCGCAAACCACACCGTCCACCTTGTGGCGCTTGGCTTCGTCCGCCACCGCTTCTTCGAACTTGCCGATATAATTGACGGCGTTCTTCACCTTCAGCTTGGCCCATTGGCTGAGCGACCAATAGGTGAGACCAAGCTTGCGGCGCACGAGGTTGACGTAGGTGTTGACCGTCAGGGCCAGCGAATAAGCGCCATCCCCGAGGAATGCCAACCACTTGGCATGTCGCACCACCACGTCGAACACGTCGCCGTGGATGACGAGATATTTCTTGCCGTCGGCAGCTTCATGGATGGCGGTTTCCACCACCTCGATGCCGCCGAAATGCGTGCCGTAATAGTCGCGCAGGAACTCGTCGTGATTGCCCGGCAGATACACGATGCGCGCGCCCTTGCGGCCCTTGCGGAGCAGCTTCTGGACCACGTCATTGTGCTTCTGCGGCCAGTACCACGACGAGCGCAGCCGCCACCCGTCCACGATGTCGCCGACCAGATAGATCGTGTCGGCATCATGGTACTTGAGAAAATCAATAAATAGATCCGCCTGACATCCCTTTGTCCCAAGATGGACATCGGAGATGAACAAAGCGCGGAACCGGCGTTCTTCAGGGCTGTCGCTCACGCGGATGGCCTCGTCCGGATATGCTATCGGATAGCATGATGCCGGACTTAGCCGGAGTCGTGTATCCATTTTATGACGCAACTGCGAACGGCAGGATCGAACGCACCTGCCGCGATGCGCCCGGCGCGACGGCAAGCCCATGCACCATTGACCATTTCGCCCGCCCGCGCCAGCTTGCCCCACCCGCAGGGGCCGAAGGCTACTGCGGCATAATTCCCAGGGAGAGAAGTCCATGAAGCTCGTCCGCTTCGGCGCCGCCGGCCACGAAAAGCCGGGTCTAATCGATTCAAGCGGGAAGATTCGCGATCTCTCCGCTCATGTCCCGGACATTGCGGGAGAGGTGTTGACCCCGGCGGGACTGGCGCGCATTGCGGCCATCGATCCCACCAGCCTGCCCCTCGCCCCCGAAGGGGTGCGCCTGGGTTCGTGCGTGGCGCGGCCGGGCAATTTCATCGCCGTCGGGCTGAACTATGCCGACCACGCGGCTGAAACCAACAATCCCATTCCCGAAGAGCCAGTCCTGTTCAACAAGGCCCCCAATTGCGTGGTCGGGCCGAACGACGACGTGATGATTCCCAAGGGCTCGCTGAAGCTCGATTGGGAGGTGGAACTGGTCATCGTCATCGGCGCCCGCGCCCGCTATGTGGACGAGGCCGATGCGCTGAAGCATGTGGCCGGTTACACCATCTGCAATGACGTCTCCGAACGGCATTTCCAGATCGAGCGCGCCGGCCAGTGGACCAAGGGTAAGGGCAGCGAAACCTTCGGGCCGCTCGGACCCTATTTGGTCACGACCGACGAGATTCCTGACACCACCAACCTCGGGATGTGGCTGGAAGTGAACGGTGAGAAGGTCCAGAACGGCTCCACCAAGACCATGATCTTCGGCGTCGCGGTCCTGGTGTCCTACATCAGCCAGTTCATGGTCCTGGATCCCGGTGACATCATCACCACCGGCACCCCGCCCGGCGTGGGCCTCGGCTTCAAGCCGCCCCGGTTCCTGAAGGCGGGCGACGTGATGCGCCTTGGCATCGACGGCATGGGCGAACAGCGCCAGACCGTGGTGCCGTTCAAGCTCTGACAGGCCGGCGGCGATCCTTGGGGGTCGCCGCCGTTATTGCAGCGTGGTGTGGGCGAGCCAGTTCTGGACCGCCTGCAAGGCCTCGCCTTTGTTCCCGGTGCGGTGGTGTGCCTCCTGAAACACCGCCAGTTGCATGTCCGCACTGGTGCCCGCATCGGCGATGGTGCGCAGATGCAAAAGGGCATCGAGGCATCCCAAGGCATCCGCATCATCCGCCACCAGGGAAATCAGCGCCTCGACCGCATCGCGGACGGATATGGCCTGTTGCGACTCGAGATCCACGAACGATCCGTGGATGCCGTAGCGCTGGGCGCGCCATTTGTTCTCAACGGCAATGGCGCGGTGAACGCCGCCCACGGCAGCGTTATGGCCGGGATTGCGCACCAGATAGCGGACCAACGACCGATACAAAGCGGCGATCGCCACGGCGTCTTCCACCCGGGTGCAGGCGTCTGGCGCCCGCAGTTCCAGGGTCGGGTGCTTCTGTGACGGGCGGATCGCCCACCAGACATAGCTGGAATCGGTGATGGCCCTGGCCCCGACCAGCGCGTCCACATATTGCTGGTATGCAGCATTGTCCTCGAACAGCTCCGGCAGGCCCGTGCGCGGGAGTTCGTCATAGGCCGCAAGGCGATAGCCCATCAGCCCGGTCTGTTTGGAGCCCCAGAACGGGGACGACGTGGCCAAAGCAATGAAGTGCGGCAGATAGGGCAGGATGCGCCGCATCACGTCCACACGCTGGTCCGGATCGGGCAGTTCCACATGCACATGCAGGCCGCACACCATGTTGCGTTCGCCGATCATCTGCAAGTCCTGCATCAGACCATCATAGCGGTTGGCCTTGGTGGCGCGCACGCTGTCCCAGTTCGCGGTCGGATGCGTTCCGGCAGCGATGAAGCCAAGACCATGGGAGGCAGCAACCCGACCAGCCCGATAGCGCAGGTCGCGCAGTTCCTGAAGCGCGTCCCCCACCTCGGTTGCCGGTGCGGTAGCGATTTCCAGTTGAGACTGGAGCAACTCGACCGTCACCGACTCGCCGAGCTGCTCGCGCAAATGCTCGAAAAACCCCGCGGGCATCCGGCGCTGGACCGCATGGGTGGCAGCGTCGACAACGAAAAACTCCTCTTCGATGCCGAAGCGATATTGTCCTGACATGTCCACCCTCCCGACCGACGACGACCCCGTGCTCAGGTAACGCTGAGGGCTGCTGCCGGGTTGCGCGAGGATGAGCGGAAATCGGTCAGCAATGGGGCAAGGACAGCCCTATGGACTTTCACCAATGCCAATCAAAACCGCATCTCTCTGGCAGAACAGACGAAAATCAGGCGGACCGATTTCATCAACACTTATTTAGAGACAAGCGGACACCGGCGCGGAACATTTTCGCACGGCGCGCGTTTCTTCGCACTATTGCCGCCAGTCCCCACATACCGCCTGCACCACCGCCAATGCGGCCACGGCCGCCGTATCGGCGCGAAGAATGCGGGGTCCGAGGGCGATCGCCACCACACGGGGATCCCGCAGCAGAAGCTTGCGCTCGTCGGACGAGAAGCCACCCTCCGGGCCAATCAGCAGGGTGATTGGCTGCCCGGCAAGCGGCGCGAGCGCCTGAAGCGGATCTGCCAATGGCGCTGCCTCATCGCAAAAGACCAGTGCGTGTCCAGGGGGAAGCGCCGTCAGGAAGGCCGCCAAGGCCATCGGCTGGCGAACCTCGGCGACGCTGAGAATCCCGCATTGCTCGGCGGCCTCGATGGCATTGGCCATCATGCGCTCGCCATTGATCCGCGACACCTGGGTATGCTGGGTCAGCACCGGTGCCAGCACCCCTGCCCCCATCTCCACGGCTTTCTGAACCATGTAGTCGAGGCGGGCATGCTTGAGCGGGGCGAAGGCATAGGTGAGCGTCAATGGCGCGGGTTGCGTACGGGTCTGGGCGCCGATTTCCAGGCGCACCTCGCGCTTGCCGCCATCGACGCGGCGGGCCTGCCACTCGCCATCCCGGCCGTTGAACAGGAGCAGTGCCCCGCCCACGGGCAGTCGGATCACATTGGCGATGTAATGGGCCTGCTCCGCGGCCAACACCAGGACTTGGCCCTCCGCCAGATCCTGCGGAACAAACAGCCGCTGGCTGCGAAAATCATGATCAGGCATCGCTTACTCCCATGCGGGAGCCTCACCACGGCGGGCGACGCAAGACAAGACCCCTGTGGCCTCTGGGGCGGGCGGCCGGTGCGGGGAACGCCGAAGCGGGATCATTCATGGAATGGCTGCGGAGCTGGGGGCGGCACTCAAAAGCACCGCCCCGAAGACCGCCCCCTAGCGGTCTCGCGCCTGACCGGCACCTACAGCTTGCACAGAACGCCCAGGGGCGCATCACCCGAATGGGTGAAGCCTCCGGTTCGGGGGCGCTACTTCTTGGATCCGTCCGCATTGAACTGCGACAAATACGCAATCAGGTCGGCGCGCTCGGCCTCGTTCTTGATGCCGGCGAAGGCCATTTTGCCCTTGGGAACCAGAACTTTCGGGTTTGTGAGGTAGCTGTCGAGCGCCGCGGCATCCCACACCTTCCCGGCCGCTGCGCCGGCCTTGATGTCCTCGGAATAGGAATAGCCGTCGTAATGCGCCCATTTCGCACCGACGATGCCGTTGAGCGGGGGACCGACCTTCGGCTTGGCGTCAGGGCCAACCGCATGGCAGATCAGGCATTTTTTGAAGGACTGCTCGCCCTTGGCCACATCGGGATCAGCGGAGGCTGCGACCGTGGAGGCAGCCAGAGCGAGAACTGCAAGCATAACGTATTTCATGAGCGGGTCCTTCTGGGCCGTTCTGCACTTTCCGGCAGATCGATGGTCCAGCTCAGAATATGGGCTTCCCTGGAGCGTTTCCAAGCGCGGGGCCGCGCTGAACCTTGGGGCAAAAGGACGCCGCGACGCGGCGTCCTGCGGCACCGCGTCCAACTCGGCGTCTAAAGACCGGCCTGGCGGCGCGCCGCGGTGAGCGTGTTTTGCAACAGACAGGCGATGGTCATGGGGCCAACGCCGCCGGGCACGGGTGTGATCAGGCCGGCGATCCCCTGGGCCTCGTCATAGGCCACATCGCCCACGAGACGTGTCTTTCCGTCCGGCTTGGCGATCCGGTTAATGCCGACGTCGATCACCGTCGCGCCCGGCTTGATCCAGTCGCCACGCACCATTTCCGGGCGGCCCACGGCGGCAATCAGGATATCGGCCTCCCGGCAGGTGCCCGGAAGGTCGCGGGTGCGGGAATGGGCGATGGTCACCGTGCAATCCTCACGCAGCAGCAATTGCGCAGCCGGCTTGCCGACGATGTTGGAGCGCCCCACCACCACCGCCTTAAGCCCTGCCAGCGTCCCCAGATGGTGCTTCAGCAGCATCACGCACCCCAGCGGCGTACACGGCACCAGGGCTTCGAGGCCGACCGCGAGCCGGCCAGCATTGACCACATGGAACCCATCCACGTCCTTGGCGGGATCGAGCGCCGCAATCACCTTGTTCGCATCCATGTGCGCCGGCAGCGGCAATTGCACCAGGATGCCGTGGACGGCGGGATCGGCGTTCAATTTCGCCACCAGCGCCAGGAGATCGGCTTCCGATGTCTCCACCGGCAATTTGTGCTCGAAGGAGGCCATGCCCGCCTCGGCGGTCTGGGCGGCCTTGTTGCGCACATAGACCTGGCTGGCGGGGTCTTCGCCCACCAGAACCACCGCCAGTCCCGGCGTCACGCCATGGTCGCGCACCAGCGTCGCAACCTGTTCGGCGATGCGGGCACGCAGGCCCGCGGCAAAGGCTTTTCCGTCAATGGGCTTGGTTTCGATCACGGAGAGATCCTTCGAAGTGGGCGGCGGAGCATGGGCGGTGTTCTGTGCAGCACGGAGGACCGGCGCAAGACATATAGACCGCATGCGACGATGCGACGGCTTTCAGATCAATTGCAGAGACAAAAAGTTTCTTCAAGAGAAACTTTTTGTCTGCGGTGAGGCCAGGGTCAGGGCCGAGCCGGAATATCGCCCTGCGCCCAGCCCTCCTTCGTGGCGGCCTTGAAGTCCGCGAAGGTGCCGGCGGCAATCGCCGCGCGCATGCCGCGCATCAAATCCTGATAATAATGCAGGTTGGCCCAGGTAAGCAGCATCGAGCCCAGCATCTCCTCGCAGCGGATGAGATGGTGCAGATAGGCGCGGGAATAGTCGCGCAGTGCGGGGCAGTCGCTGGTCTCGTCCAGGGGGCGCGGGTCATTCTGATGACGCGCGTTCTTCAGATTGATCTTGCCGAACCGGGTGAAGGCCAGGGCATGGCGGCCGGAGCGGGTGGGCATGACACAATCGAACATGTCGATGCCACGGGACACCGCCTCCACCAGATCGTCCGGCGTGCCGACCCCCATGAGATAGCGCGGCTTTGCCGCCGGCAAATGCGGCTCCACCGTCTCGATCATGGCCAACATGACCTCCTGCGGCTCGCCAACCGCAAGGCCGCCGATGGAATAACCGGGAAAATCCAGATCCGCGAGGCCCTGGGCAGAGGCCACCCGCAAGCGCGGCACCGCGCCGCCCTGGACGATGCCGAACAGCGCCCGCCCCTTCGGCTGCGCCTCGAACGCGCGCTTGGAGCGCTCCGCCCAGCGCAGCGACAGGCGCATGGCGCGCTCGGCCTCCTCATCGGTGCAGGGCAGGCGCACGCATTCATCCAACTGCATCTGGATGTCGGCGCCCAAGAGCCCCTGGATCTCCACCGAGCGCTCCGGGCTCATCTCATGCATGGCCCCGTCTACATGGGAGCGGAACGTGACACCGCTTTCGTCCAGCTTGCGCAGGCCGGACAGGGACATGACCTGGAATCCGCCGGAATCCGTGAGGATCGGCCGTTCCCAATTCATGAAGCGATGCAGGCCGCCCAGTTCCGCCACCCGCTCGGCGCCGGGGCGCAGCATCAGATGGTAGGTGTTTCCCAGCAGGACATCGGCGCCGGTGGCGCGCACCTGCTCGGGATACATGCCCTTCACCGTGGCGGCTGTGCCCACCGGCATGAAGGCGGGGGTACGGATCTCCCCGCGGGGGGTGGAGATGAGGCCCGTACGGGCGGCGCCATCGGTGGCGTGGAGCTGGAATGAGAATGTGTCAGTCATCTGGAAGGGGGCAATAGCAGGCAGGCGTCGCCATAGGAATAGAAGCGATAGCCGGCTGCGATGGCATGGGCATAGGCGCGCTTCTGCACCTCGTGCCCCACAAAGGCGGCCACCAGCATCACCAACGTCGATTTGGGCAGGTGGAAATTGGTGAGGATGGCGTCCACGGCGCGGAAGGCGTAGCCGGGCGTCATGAAGATGTCGGTCTCGCCCAGGAACGGGCCGATCCGCCCGTCCGGCGCGGCGGCGCTCTCGATCAGGCGGGTCGCGGTGGAACCGATGGTGATGATCCGGCCGCCGCGGGCACGAACCGCATTCAGCGCCTCGGCGGTTTCAGCGGTGACTTCGCCCCATTCGCCATGCATGCGATGGTCGGCGGTGTCCTCGGCCTTCACCGGCAGGAAGGTGCCGGCGCCCACATGCAAGGTGACCGTGTGGATGGCGACGCCAACCGCTGCGATGCGGGCCAGCAGCTCCGGCGTGAAGTGCAGACTGGCCGTGGGAGCGGCGACGGAGCCTTCCACGCGGGCGAACACCGGCTGGTAGTCGGCCCTGTCCTGCGCATCCTCGGGCCGTCGGGCGGCGATATAGGGCGGCAGCGGCATGTGGCCGATGGCATCGATCGCAGCGTCTAGATCGCGTCCCGCCAGGTCGAAGGCGAAATGGACCTCGCCGCTCTCGGTTTTCGCCGTGACGGTGGCCTCCAGGCCATCTTCCCCCTGCCCGCCTCCGGCAAAGCGCACCCGGTCCCCCGGGGCCAAGCGTTTGGCCGGCTTGGCGAATGCCGCCCAGCTATCGGCGCTCAGGCGGCGGATCAGGGTCGCCTCAAAAGCAACGGTGACGCCGCCGGTGCGGGCACGGGTGCCGTTCAGGCGGGCGGGGATCACTTTGGTGTCATTCACCACCACAGCGTCGCCGGGGCGCAGGAACCCGGGCAGATCCGCCACATGAGCGTCCCGCAACTCGACGGCAGCCCCGGGCTGCACAATCAACAGCCGGGCGCTTTCGCGCGGCTGGGCGGGCCGCAGCGCGATCTGCTCCGGTGGCAGATGGAAATCGAAAGCGTCAACGCGCATGGAACCTCAACGTCACCGCACGTGCGGCGGCCCGCCTCTTAAGGACGATTGCGGCGTCAGGGAAGCCTGATGCAAAGCCGGTTCAGAAGATGGCGATCGCGCCCTGCCAGATGGCCCAGGTCATGCCGGCGGTGATCAGCGTTCCCAGGGCGGTGGCAAAGAAGCCCGCCAGGATCACCGCGCCGTCGCGCTCCACCAGCCCAAGCCCGAAAATACAGACCGCGATACCGGGCGGCAGATTGCCCAGAAAAGGAATCGGCAGCAGCAGCACGAAGCCCAGCAACACCACCATGGCGCCCACCACCCGGCGGGCCGTGGGGCCGGCGAACACCTCCAGGCGCGGCCGCGACCAGCGCTCGAACCATTGGATCCAGGAACTGGAGCGGCTGACGATGGTCTCCAGGATGGAGCGCGAGAACGTGCGCTTGGCGATGGACTGCGGTAGCCAAAGCTCCTGGCGCCCCAAGGCCATCTGCAGGCCGATCAGGCCGAGGATGATGCCGCAAATGACTGGGATGCCAGGCGGCATCGGCAGACAGTTGGGGATGCCGAACAGCAGGAACGTAATGCCGAATGCACGATTGCGGAGCGCATCAATGAGATCGCCCACCGCCACGCGTGGCTCGGTATGGGCGGCAAGGACGGCGGCGAGTAGTTCAGACGTGCGGGGAGTGCGATGGTCCAACGGGGCCTCGATCATGACGGCCCTTCTTTAACATCGATAAAGCGGCGGTGTCAGGGCGCCCTGTGCATGACAGTCCGCCCCGACACTGCGCAAGGCGTTTCAGTGAAGCAGGAACACCCCGCCCACATGCCGCAGTTCCGCCGGCTTGATCAGGCTCTGATGAACCACCGTCACTTCATGCAAGGGACCGTCCAGTTCCCGCTGCCAGAACTCCAGAAACTTGTTCAGCTGCGGAAAGCGCGGCGATATATCGTATTCCTGCCAGATATAGCTCTGGAGAAAACTGGGATGATCTGGCAAACGATACAGAATGTGGGCTGTGACGAGCCCGTAGCCGGCCATCTGCTTGGCAAAATCGGACGACACCATGAGTGACACCTCCGTATGAGCCTTGGAACGGTCAAAAGGATTGTCGGCTACCAAGCTTGCGCGGAGCAAGCCTAAAGAATGGTTTATCTGAGTAAATTCAGATCGTTAGCAGCGATGGATCGCGACTGCTAACAACTCCTGCCCTGGTCCCGTCCCGGCGTTTCCGGCGCTTTGGCACTCCCTTATCGAGAGTGCCAATTTTTTATCTCCCTCCCCTTGTGACCGGCCCCATGGACCCTTAGATGGCAGGAGGGGCTTGGATGGCGCACGTCTATACGGCGGTGATGATCCGGGCTCCGACACCATGGACTGGTGCTCAATCAAGCAAAAATGGAGGTTCCCGATGGGTTTCCGCCCTCTGCACGACCGCGTGGTCGTGAAGCGCATCGAAGCTGAGCAGAAGACTGCCGGCGGCATCATCATCCCCGACACCGTCAAGGAAAAGCCGCAGGAAGGCGAAGTCGTCGCCGTCGGCCCCGGTGTGCGGAACGACAAGGGCGATCTGGTCGCTCTGGACGTGAAGGCTGGCGATCGCGTGCTGTTCGGCAAGTGGTCCGGCACCGAAGTGAAGGTGGACGGCCAGGATCTGCTCATCATGAAGGAGAGCGACATCCTCGGCGTTGTCGAAGGCGTTTCCGCAGCCAAGAAGGCCGCGTGATCGCGCGCCCTGCGCTCCATTCGTGAACATCGAAATAACTGAAGGAAGAGCCACATGGCTGCCAAGGAAGTTAAATTTGCCGGCGATGCGCGTGAGAAGATGCTCCGCGGCGTCGACATTCTCGCCAACGCCGTAAAGGTCACTCTCGGCCCCAAGGGCCGCAACGTGGTGATCGAGAAGAGCTTCGGCGCTCCGCGCATCACCAAGGACGGCGTCACCGTCGCCAAGGAAATCGAACTGGAAGACAAGTTCGAGAACCTCGGCGCGCAGCTGGTGCGTGAAGTTGCCTCCAAGACCAACGATCTGGCCGGCGATGGCACCACCACCGCCACCGTGCTCGCCCAGGCGATCGTCAAGGAAGGCTCCAAGGCGGTTGCCGCCGGCATGAACCCGATGGATCTGAAGCGCGGCATCGACCTCGCCGTGGACGCCATCATCAAGGACCTGGCCGCCAAGTCCAAGAAGGTGACCTCGAACGCCGAGATCGCCCAGGTCGGCACCATCTCCGCCAATGGCGACGCCGAAATCGGCAAGTTCCTGGCGGAAGCCATGGAGCGGGTCGGCAACGAGGGTGTCATCACCGTCGAGGAAGCCAAGACCGCCGAGACCGAGCTCGAAGTGGTCGAAGGCATGCAGTTCGACCGCGGCTACCTGTCGCCCTACTTCGTCACCAACGCCGAGAAGATGCGCGTTGAGTTCGAAGACCCCTATATCCTCATCCACGAGAAGAAGCTCTCGAACCTGCAGGAACTCCTGCCGGTGCTCGAAGCGGTCGTCCAGTCGGGCAAGCCCCTGGTGATCGTGGCCGAAGACGTGGAAGGCGAGGCTCTGGCCACCCTGGTGGTCAATAAGCTGCGCGGCGGCCTCAAGGTCGCAGCCGTCAAGGCCCCCGGCTTCGGCGATCGTCGCAAGGCGATGCTGCAGGATATCGCCATCCTGACCGGCGGCCAGGCCATCTCGGAAGACCTCGGCATCAAGCTCGAGAACGTGGACCTGTCCATGCTCGGCCGCGCCAAGAAGGTGATCATCGAGAAGGAAAACACCACCATCGTCGACGGTTCGGGCGAAAAGGCCGATATCGAGGCGCGGGTGTCGCAGATCAAGGCGCAGATCGAGGAGACCACCTCGGACTACGACCGCGAGAAGCTCCAGGAGCGTCTGGCCAAGCTGGCCGGCGGCGTCGCGGTGCTCCGCGTCGGTGGCTCCACCGAGATCGAAGTCAAGGAAAAGAAGGATCGCGTCGATGACGCCCTCCATGCCACCCGCGCTGCGGTGGAAGAAGGCATCGTCCCCGGCGGCGGCGTGGCTCTGCTGCGTTCGATCCAGGCGCTCGTTGGCCTGAAGACCGAAAACCCCGACCAGAAGACCGGCATCGAGATCATCCGTCGCGCCATCCAGACCCCGGCCCGCCAGATCATCGCCAACGCTGGTGATGACGGCTCCGTGGTGGTCGGCAAGATCCTCGAGTCCAACGTCTACAACTTCGGCTACAACGCCCAGACCGGCGAATATGTCGACATGGTTGCCTCGGGCATCATCGACCCCACCAAGGTCGTGCGCACGGCGCTCCAGGATGCGGCCTCCGTGGCCGGCCTCATGATCACCACCGAAGCCCTGATCGCCGAACTGCCCAAGAAGGGCGGCTCTGCGCCCCAGATGCCGGGCGGCGGCATGGACTTCTGAGGTCTCTTCGACGTCGAAAAGGCTCATGACAATGGGCTTGCAGGAAAGGGCGTCGCGCAAGCGGCGCCCTTTTTTGTTCGCGGCCACGGTCACGCGCTTGCCAGAAGCCGCGGCAAGGGGCATGGAGGCCGGCGCCCGGCGGTAATCTTCCGGTCACGCAGCGGGATTATCGGGCGGCATGAAGTTCATCGTTTCCTTCCACCTCCTGCCCTTTCTCGACACCGTCGTCAGTTATGTGGCCGCCTTCCTCTTTGGCGCGCTGATCGGGGCCGAGCGGCAGTATCGCCAGCGCACCGCGGGCCTGCGCACCAACGTCCTGGTGGCGGTGGGTGCGGCGGGCTTCGTCGATCTCGCCCAGGGCCTCGCCGGGGATGCGGAGGCGGTGCGGGTGATCTCCTACGTGGTCTCCGGCATCGGCTTTCTCGGCGCCGGCGTCATCATGAAGGAGGGGCTGAACGTCCGCGGCCTCAACACCGCCGCGACCCTGTGGTGCTCGGCCGCCGTAGGCGCCTGCGCGGGCGTGGACCGGCTGGCGGAAGCCGCCTTGCTTACCTTCTTCGTCATTGCCGGCAACACCCTGCTGCGGCCGCTGGTCAATGCCATCAACCGCATCCCCATCGAGGCGGAAAGCGTGGAGGCGACCTATGCGGTCAGCCTCACCACCGCCGTCGGGCATGCGGGCGTGATGCGCGACCTGCTGGAAGCTCAGTTGGAGGTGGCGAGCTATCCCATCGCCGAGATCGAGGTGGTGGAGCGGGGCGAGGAGCATGTGGAAATCGTCGCCACCCTCACCAGCACCGAAGTGGAGGGCGCCGATCTCGACGCGGTGGTGGAGCGCCTGCAAGCCCATGCGGACGTGGACCACGCCACCTGGAGCGCCAACACCCAGTCCTGAGCGGGCGCGGCGCAGGATGCGCTGCCCTTGAACACCGCCCCGCGCCCGGCGGTGTCTCATTCGGATGAGGCATGCCGCCTTTAAAGCGAACGTGACGCAGTCAGCGCGCGCTCCAGAGCCGTAAAGACGATCGGAGCCTCCATCTGCGCCACGTTGAAGCGCATGAAGCCGGACGCCGTCTGCGAGACGCTGAACACGTTGCCGGGCGCCAGGACGATGCTCTCGCGCAGCGCGGCACGGGCCACAGCGGCGGCGTCACAGCCCTCCGGCAAGGCGCACCACAGATAAAATCCGCCGCGCGGTTGGATCCATGGCCGGATGCCCAAGGCGTCCAGCCGTGACGCGGCGGTCCGGCGTGCCCCGGACAAGCGCCGACGCAGGGCCTCCAGATGCTTGCGATAGCCGCCATCGCGCAAGGTGGACGAGATCAGCTCGGTGGCGATGGGGCTTGGGCCACTGAACTCGGTGGCGACCTGGAGGTTGATCAACCCCTCGATCCACTCGGGACGCGCGGCGATGTAGCCGCAGCGCACCGACGCCGAAAGTGCCTTGGAGAAGCTGCCGATCCGGATCACCCGCGACAGCCCATCGAGCGCCGCAAGACGGGGCGAGGGCGCCGGCTCGAAATCCGCGAAGATATCGTCCTCGATGATGGTCACATCATGCGCCGCCGCGGCATTCAGCAATCGATGGGCGGTTTGCGGCGACATCGTTGCCCCGGTGGGATTATGGAGCGCGGAATTGGTGATGTAGAGCCGGGGACGATGGCTCGCCAGCGCCGCTGCAAACGCAACCGGATCGGGGCCCGTTGGGGTGTAGGGCACGCCCACGAGGGTCGCCTGATGGGCGCGCAGAAGCGCTTGGAAATTGAAATAGCAGGGATCATCCACCAGCACGGTGTCCCCGGGTCGCAGGAACAGGCGGCAGACGAGATCGATGGCCCGGGTCCCCGATGAGGTCAGCTGGATCTGGTCCACCCCCACATCGATTCCCTCGCCCGCGAACTGGCGGGCGAGCATCTGGCGCAGGGCAAGCGATCCGCGGGTGGTGCCATAGTCGGTCAGCACCGCATCGTCCGCGCGGGCAAGGCCACGCAGGGCGCGCCGCAGGGCGGTGGTGGGCATCCAGTCAGCCGGCAGCCAGCCGCAGCCGGGCTTGAGGAAGTCCGCGCCGGCATCGAGGGACTGCCGCGAGACCCAGAACGGATCGATGGCCCGGTCCTGGCGGGGCTCCACCGCCGCAAGCACCAACGGCGGCAAGGCCCCGGCCACGTAGAAGCCAGACCCCGGCCGGGACCGAATGACGCCATCGGCCGCAAGACGGTCATAGGCCTCGGCGACCGTCGAGGGCGAGACCCCCATGGTGGCGGCAAAGCTGCGGATCGACGGCAGCTTCTCGCCTTCGGTCAGGGCGCGCGTGGCCATGCGGCGGCGAATGGCCTCCATCACGTCGCCTGTTCGCGTGGAGGCATCCTCTCGCATTGCGACTCTCGCTCACACCGTATGGGGACACTGGACCATACAGTTCGGCGAAACTGTATGGAAGTGTTCCTGTCTTGATCCAGGTTCAATGCCGTATGCCCTTCGTTCACGTGGAGGCGACATGCGGCAGGCGACGAGCGGATGGGGCAGCGGGCTGCTCGGTGTGGTCATTTTCAGCGGCTCGCTACCGGCGACTCGCGTCGCGGTTGGCGGGTTCACGCCGCTGTTCCTGACCTCGGCGCGGGCGGTGATCGCAGCGCTTTTGGGCGCCGGGTTGCTGGTGCTGTTGAAACAGAGGTCGCCCGCACGCAGCGACATGGCTTCGCTTGGCATCGTCGCCCTTGGGGTCGTGGTGGGCTTTCCGCTGTTGACGGCCCTGGCGCTCCAGCATGTCACCTCCGCGCATTCCATCGTCTTTATCGGCCTGTTGCCACTGGCCACGGCGATTTTCGGGGTGATCCGCGGGGGGGAGCGGCCGAAGCCGGCGTTCTGGCTCTTGTCCGTGATCGGCAGCGCCGCCGTGGCCGGCTTTGCGTTGGCGCAGGGCGGGGCCACCTCGCTCACCGGTGACCTGCTGATGGTCGCGGCCATCGTCCTGTGCGGGCTGGGCTATGCGGAAGGCGCCGTCCTGTCGCGGCGTCTCGGCGGCTGGCAGGTGATTTCGTGGGCACTGCTGCTGGCGCTCCCGGCCATGGCGATCATCGCGGCCGTGACCGTGCCGGATGGTTGGAGCGGCATCGCCCTCCCCGCCTGGATCGGGCTCGCCTATGTGTCGGTGTTCAGCATGCTGGTGGGCTTCGTGTTCTGGTATCGCGGACTGGCCCTGGGCGGTATCGCCGGTGTCAGCCAGTTGCAATTGCTCCAGCCCTTCTTCGGGCTGGCGCTGGCGGGCGTGCTTCTCGGCGAGCCCGTCGCCTGGCAGATGGTCGTGGTCAGCGCGCTGGTCGTGCTCTGCGTCGCGGGTGCGAAGCGGTTCGCATGACCCACCGGCCTGCCTCGGGACGGGCCAGCGGCGAACGGCCGCGCCTCAGCGTCCGCGTTCCGAGCGGCTGAAATTGCTGAGATGGCCTTCCCGGGCGGCCTGCGCACGGGCGGACTTGATGATGCCGGCGCTCTTGCCGCCGGGCGCCACCCGCGACATCAGGCGCTCCAGGTTCGCCGCCCCGCAGCCGGGACAGACCGGGGTATCGGACCCACGGACCAGCAATTCGACATCGGTGTCGCATTGCGCACAATGATAGCTGAACAGCGGCACGATCACGGCCTCCCCTTGGCCCTGCTTGCGCAAGGCTGCCTGTGGCGGTCCCTCGCAGTCACGGTTCGCGACACGGAAGAGCAGCCATCACCGGCCTCATGCAGAGACCGGGCCAGGACAGGCGGCCATGGGGGAGCGGTGCGCAGGCCTCAGGCGACGCGGGCGTTGATCGGGCTTTGGCGGGTGCGCTGCAGGCGCATATTTACCGTTCGAGAAAGCGCGACAATAACCAAGATCGTGGCGAAATAGGCGATCAGCTGCATGCCCGTGGGCTGGGCGCGATATCCCACCAGGGTCCGCAGCACGCGGCCAATGGCGCTATCGTCCGCCAACAGCCATGTGGAATTCCACAGCGGGTCTGCCAAGCTCTGGATGAAGCCGGCATCCTGGAGGATGCCCACGGCCTGGGCCGCCAATCCGGCCGCCAGCAAGGCGATGAGCACGCTGGTGGTCTTGAACAGGTGCTTCATGGGGATCGCCACCAGCCCGCGATAGAGCAGGAAGGACACGATCGCCCCGGCGCCCACGCCAAGAGCGAAGCCCAGCGCCACGTTCAGGGGGGACTCGCCGCCGCTCACCGAGATGCCGTACATGAACAGCACCACTTCGACCCCCTCGCGCAGCACCGCCATGCCGGCGACCACGCCAAGCGCGGCCAGCGGACGACGGCCGTCTTTCACATCGCGCCCCACCGCGCGCATTTCGGAGACCATCTCGCGGCCGTGGCTGGCCATCCACACCACGGTCCACACCAGCATGACCACAGCCACCGACAGGATGGCGGCATTCAGCATTTCCTGGCCGGAGCCTTCGAAGAGATTGGCGATCTGCTCGGCGAAGGCGGCGACGATGCCGCTGCCCACGATGCCGCCGGCGATCCCCAGCGCGATCACCGTGCCGCGGCCCCGGATCCCTTCGGACGCGGCCAGCATCACGCCGACGATCAGGCCGGCCTCCAGGACCTCCCGAAACACGATGATGAAGGCTGCCAGCATCGGTCTGTCCCTGCGATTTGAACGCCCCCGCGGGAGGCGCACGGCCCGGGCTCACGTCTCGGGCGAGGAATGGCTCAGTCAGCACAGGCGGTGTAACGTCACGGCGCACATGCGGCCATGACCTGACACTGCTTACTGGTTATTTGCTGGTACACCCGCCCTGCGGACCTGTCATCCAGACGGAAGCACGTTTAGAACTCCTCAAATCTGGAATTGCTTTAACGTTGGCTGGCGAGCGGGCCGAGCACGGGCCGCGGAGGCGCATGACGGCTCAACAAGTATAAGCGGACGTAACGTCAGGTTGTTGTGCGTCTATCGCATCATCTCGACGCAGAATAACAATCACGATCTGGTCATTATCGACTCTGCGCCACCAACGACGGCGGAGTAATGTGCAGTTTCTCGCTGCTGTGGCCGGACATCGGAAACACACACGCTTGAATGGAACAATTCCATTGTCGCAGCAGCTTCTTGTGGTGCCGCATTGCTCGGGGCTAGGGTACCTCAGGGCGCGCGGGCATCGCTTCGCATGTCGCCGTCTTCAGCGCCGCTGCGGTGCCAGTCAAAGATTTATCAGGAGTGTTCATCCATGCGCGCGCATATTGCCGCCGCCACCGTCGTCCTGGCGCTCGGTCTGGCCGGGCCGGCCATTGCACAGACCAGCAAGCCGACCACCGCCACGGCCGCGACACAGGTCGCTCCGGCGCAGCGCGCCGTGATTGCCCACTACGCCGATCTGGCCCAGGCCATGTATACGGATGCCTATGGCGCGGCGCAGGAGATGCAGACGGCGATCGCAGCCTTCCTGGCCGCCCCCAGCGCCGAAAACCAGAAGGCCGCTCAGGCCGCCTGGAAGAAGGCCCGCGATCCGTATTCGAAGACCGAGGCATTCCGATTTGGGAACAAGGTCGTCGACGAGTGGGAAGGTAATGTGAATTCCTGGCCGCTGGATGAAGGCCTGATCGACTATGTCGATACCAAAAGCTACGGCACCAAGTCGGACGAAAATCCGCTCTACACCGCCAACATCATCGCCAACAAGTCGATCCGCATCGGCAAGAAGACGATCGATACCACCACCATCACCCCGGCTATGCTGCACAAGCTCAATTCCGCCGGCGGTGTCGAGGCCAATGTGGCCAGCGGCTGGCATGCCATCGAATTCCTGCTGTGGGGCCAGAACCTGCATGTGGCAGCCCAGGGGGCCGGCCAGCGTCCCTGGACCGACTTTGATACCAAGGCCTGCACCAACGGCAATTGCGATCGCCGCGCTCAGTTTCTGAAGGTTGCCACCGAGACACTGGTGGCGGATCTGAAGGAAATGTCCGAGGCCTGGGGGCCGAAGGGCGCCGCCCGCGCCACCCTGCTCAAGAAGACGGACAAGGCCGGCCTTGCGGTCATCTTCACCGGCATCGGCTCGCTGTCCTATGGCGAACTGGCCGGCGAGCGCATGAAGCTCGGCCTGATCCTGCACGATCCCGAAGAAGCCCATGACTGCTTCTCCAACAACACCCACAACTCGCATTATTTTGACGAAGTGGGGATCACCGACGTCTATTACGGTCGCACCACCCGCAACGACGGCACCGTGTTCAGTGGCCCCTCCGTGGCGGATCTGGTTCGCGCGGCCAATCCGAAGATCGCCAGCGAGATCGACGACAAGATGAAGGCGGCCGAAGCCGCTCTCAAGGTCATCAAGACCAGCGGTGACAGCGGCGAGATGCGTTACGACGCCATGCTCGCCGAGGGAAATGCAAAGGGCAACAAGATGATCCAGGACGGCGTCGACGCCCTGGTGGCCCAGGCCCATGCCATCGAACGCGGCGTGGCCGTGCTGAAGCTCCAGATCAAGGTGGAAGGCTCCGCCAGCCTGGACAACCCGAACGCCGCCAAAAAGAAGTAGTCCGCCTGGCCCGCGGCATCCTCTGGGATGCCG